>DATKPG010000001.1:0-58936 GCA_035524255.1 Smithella sp.
AATGATGGGTTAGTTCACTGTCCATTGCCTTCTCAACCAGACGCTTCGTCAGCTCCTTGAGAAGGCCGTCTTTCCCTATTAAATCTTCCGGTTTCTTGTATTCCTTTAAAAGCTCCTCTAAAATCTCTTCTCTTATCGCCAGCTGTGTAGTCCTCCTGTCTTAAATGGTTTATCCTATCTCTAACCATTTACACAGAATTTTCTACACGCCCTTTGATGAGCTTTGCCCCGGCAAAGTTTATTCTCTTCGATGAGGTTATCAACAATACTGCTCTGGATTCCATTTAGCTTATTGAATATCTGAGCGTCTCTAGCTTGACGCTCAGATATCTCTTCAATTTCTATCCTAGATTGTAACTCTGCACGACTCTCAGGAAAGTCATGCCACAATAACCTACTGTTGCTGGAAATACCTAGTGCCTTATGTTTCCAAGCTTCAGCTAATTTCTTTATTTCTTCAGGTGTCAATATTCCACTCCTTATCAGCATAAAAGTCTCTGCTGTTTTTTCTGCCCATGCTTTAACGAGTTGTCGAGCATTAAGCAAGCTCTTTGTCCTTAATGAGCGTTTGATGTCTTCTTTGCCCTTAAAATAATGTTTGATATCAGTGGGTATCCTACAGCGAAAATAGTATGTCAGGTTTACCCTACATAAACCGGTTGTATGTGCCACTCTTTTTATCCCCTTTGTGTAACAGTTTCGGGATTACCCTGAAGATAGTGGCTAAATGTGGTAGTTTTGTGGATTGAGGGGTAAAAGAAAACCCTTATGATTTCAACAGTTGAAAGGTTGTTTTATGTTTATACTGGTGCCGGAGGTCGGAATCGAACCGACACTTTCGCAAGGAAAGGGGGATTTTGAGTCCCCTGCGTCTACCAGTTTCACCACTCCGGCACGGGCAGCGATTATATAGACGGAGTGCAAAAAGTCAAGCTAAAATCTGTTGACAAACAATTGTTGGCTATGTTAAAGGGGCTGCTCAATTAATCCGGAATTTTATTGGGGTTGTAGCTCAGCTGGGAGAGCGCTTGAATGGCATTCAAGAGGTCAGGAGTTCGATCCTCCTCAGCTCCACCAAGACATAGTGCACGGAAGTGCAAATAAGTACAACAACCCGTTAGAAATAGCGGGTTTTTTGTTGCTTTTAGTCCAAAGACGTGTTATATAATTTACTAAATCTTGTCATTTTTGGTACCCGAATTAAGTAAAAAGGTACCCAAATAATTTTGCGGGTACCCAAAAATGGAGGTTCAAATATGCCGAAGCGTATTATTCCATTGATGGAAATTAAGGTTAAAAAAGTAAAACCGAAGGACAAGCCTATTTCGTTTTTTGACGGTGGTGGTTTATATCTTCTTGTGACACCTTCGGGCGGTAAATTGTGGCGGTTTAAATATCGTTACGATCAGAAGGAAAAGAAAATTGCTTTCGGTGCCTATCCTGAAACAAGTCTTCTTGATGCGCGGCGTAAGCGTGATGATGCGCGAAAACTGCTGGCCAATAATGTTGATCCCGGAGCGGTTCGTAAAGCGCAGAAACAGGCCAAGGTTGAAGAAACAGAAACCGTTGAAGTCATAGCCAGAGAATGGCACGATAAATTTAAATCAAAATGGACGGAAGGATACGCAAATAAGCTCATGCGGCACATAGAGCTTGACGTTTTCCCTTGGATTGGCACACGGCCAATCAAAGAAGTAAAAGCACCTGAACTTTTAACAGTGCTGAGGCGTGTCGAATCAAGGGGTGTATTGGACAGTGCTCATCGTATTAGAGAAATATGCAGTATGTTTTTTCGTTACGCAGTATCCACCGGACGCACTGAACGCAATCCGGCACAAGACTTGATAGGAACCTTGACGCCTGTAAAAGGAAAGCATCTTGCAGCTATAACAGAACCGAAGAAAATAGGAGCGTTATTGAGAGCTATTGACGGCTATAAAGGCAGCTTTGTTGTTCAATGTGCGTTAAAACTTGCTCCTTTGGTTTTTGTCCGCCCCGGAGAACTTCGCCATGCTGAATGGTCAGAAATAGATTTTGAAAATGCTGAATGGAATATTCCTGCCGGTAAGATGAAAATGAGAGAACCGCACCTTGTACCCTTATCAAAACAAACCATCGAAATATTAAGAGACCTTAATAAACTTACCGGCTCAGGCCACTATGTATTTCCCGGACGTACTTCTAAACGTCCTATGAGTGATAATGCTATTTTGGCAGCTTTACGAAATATGGGATACGCGAGAGAAGAAATGTCAGGTCATGGATTCCGGGCAATGGCGCGAACCCTTCTTGATGAAGTCTTGCAAGTGAGAGTGGATTTTATTGAACATCAACTTGCCCACGCAGTAAGAGACCCAAACGGACGCGCATATAATCGTACTTCACATCTTGCCGAACGAAAGAAGATGATGCAGCAATGGGCGGATTATCTTGACGGCCTTAAAATAGGCGCTAAGGTATTACCATTCAAAAAAGCGAAAGGATAAGCAGAGAATAAGCCGGGAATAGGGAGCGCACCCGATAAGCAGAAAGAACCCCTTTTCTGTTTTCCCGATTAATCATATGGGAGCTTGCGAGAGGGAAAGCAATGATAGAGGGGACACAACAAAGATGGTATACAGGACAAGAAATATGCAATGCTGGTGTAAGGGATTTTGAACTTTTGAAGGCTGTCAAGGATGGCAAGCTAATCCCGTATGACGATAAAACCGGTTTACTAGTCATTGACTACAATACACTACCACAAAAGCTGGTACAAACAATGAAAACCGAGTATCCCACAAATAAGAACAATTTATTCAGATAATAATGCTTTGGGGATCATTTGCGCTTATCTGTTGTTTTATTTTAAACCATTAATATCGATTTCATTTCTCATCAATTTGTCTTATATTCAGACTGTCAATAAAACGATGTCCTATACGCCACACATCCAAGGTCAGGAGAGTCGATTATGGAAGAAAAGAATCTCGTTTTGGCTGTTGATGTCGGTACCACGGGAACAAAAGCAGTACTGGTAAGCCCCGATGGCTATATAGATTCCGCCCAGTTAACCTGCAGTCTGTTGTATCCGGAAAGGTCGTGCGTTGAGCAATCCCCGAAGGAACTATCGGATGCAATATATCGCGCAAGCAAAAATGTCATCGCGGCGCATCCCGATTTGATTGGCAGACTCGCCGGAATTGTATTTACGAGCCAGATGCAAAATACGATACTCGTTGGAGCGGACGGACGGCCCCTGATGAACATGCTTTCCTGGATGGATGAGCGCGCGGCCCAATTCAGCCAGGATGAGATGTTTAAGGGATTTATTAAAGTTGAAGGCTATCCCCCGTTAAAGCTTATAAAGTTCTTGAGAATAACAGGCGGCGCGCCGGGGAAGACAGGAAAGGATACCGTATGCAAGCTCGCCTGGATGAAAAAATATAAACCGGATTTGTATGATGCCGTTTATAAATTTCTGGACGCAAAGGATTATGCTGTTTTTCTTGCTACCGGCAATTATGTGACATCACATGATATGGCATTTGTTACCTGGCTCATGGATACACGGAAAAAGGACCAGGAGGAGTGGACGTGGTCGGAAGATCTCCATAATACATTCGGACTTGATATGCGAAAAATGCCGGAGATTAAATCCTCAACGGCAATCGCGGGCTACGTTACGGCGCAATTTTCTAAAAACACGGGCATCCCCGAAGGTCTCCCCGTGATCAACGGTGCGGGCGATCTACTCACCTCGGCGCTTGGCTCCGGAGCTATTGAGTCGGGACATATTCACGTTAATATAGGCACTGCCGGCTGGGTTGCCACCCATCACCCGACGACGGCGATAGATATGAATCACTACATAGGAACCATCGCATCGGGGATACCGGGAAAGTTTCTTTTGATCAGCAAGCAGGAAACTCTTGGCGCCGCTCTGGATTGGATCAAGGGAATGCTATACCCCCCTGAGCTTACGCAGGGCATGTCAACAGATGAAATATACCGGATGATCAATAAAGAAATATCCAACTCGCCGCCCGGCGCAAACCTCGTCATTTTGACGCCATGGCTTTTCGGAGAGCGCTCACCTGTCAATAATCCGTTCCTTCGCGGACAGATATTTAATGCCGGCGTTAATACAACTAGGGCCGATCTTTTACGGGCCGCCATGGAAGGGGTCGCTTTTAACATCCGTTGGGGCATGGAATTTGTAGAAAAATTGTCATTAAAGAAAGTCAAACCGGTTACAGATGAAGTCCGGTTAATCGGCGGCGCTACCAAGAGCGGCCAATGGTGCCAGATTTTTGCCGACGTTTTGCAGAAACCGGTTGTGCAGATGATAAATCCCCAGATGGCCTCCGCTCAAGGCGCAGCGGCCATTGCGATGGTGTCCCTTGGAATTTATAAAAGTTTTAACGAGATCGATAGAATGTTGAAAAAAGGAAACCTGTTTTTGCCTGATACGGGCAATAAGACGGTATATGAAAAGCTTTATAAACAATACCAGGCATTGTACAAAAATAATAAAAGCGCTTTTAAAGAACTTAATCACTAAGAAAGTTTACATGGAATGACCGGAAATTCCAGAAAACTATAGCATTTATTACCGTTCACGGGCTCGATAGTTTTTAATCAACACAAAAATGAGTAATGTTTTGTTTCACTCGAGTGATTTTCACATAATCGAGTGTACTTCAAGGAGCTTATCTAATTAGCCATACTATATTCATTCATGATTTTCAGCTTTTTGATAATGAATTGGCGCACCATTTCCGCCGTTTCCGTCGCCGATAAATTTTTAAAAGCGGAATACGGAATTTCTTCAAAAATCTTTATATACATTTTCTGCACGCCGTGAAAATTCATGCTGTATTTGGGCAGGGCCTTGTTTGTGCCGCTGACGACTATGGGGAGAATAGGCACTTTCTCCTTCAGCGCCATTTCAAATGCGCCGAGCTTAAAATTTTTCACCTCTCCGTCGGGAGAGCGGGTGCCTTCCGGGAACATGAAGATAGAACTTCCCTCCCGCAGATGGATTGCGCATTCCCGCAGCATCTTTTCAACGCTTTCCTTGTCGCCGCGTTTCAGTTTAACATAACGGTTAAGCGACATATTCCAGCCGACAAACGGCACCCGGAACATTTCAGATTTCGATACCCATTTATAGTGAAAAAAAAGCCGGAAAGCGACCAGGATATCCATCTGCGACTGATGGTTGGAAACAATCATATAAGCTTTATTTTTTCTGACATTTTCGCGGCCCTCGATGCGAATCCTCCAGGCCGGCATCACCCACGTATATATCGAACCCCAAAAGCAGGTGAACAGATGCAAAAGCCGCAGACGCCGGTCAAAGGGATAAGAAATGACGCGAAGAAGCAAAGCAATTACAAACAGAAGGCTTGACGTCAAAGCGATAAAGACGAGAAAAATAGCGCTCACCAGCCGATTTAGCATATCAAATCCATCCATTCATGATATTGAAAAACACATAATGGACGACAATATAGAAAGAAGCCATGTCCGTGTCAATCAAATATTGATGAAAAAAACAAGTAGCAGCTTCTTTGCGGGTATTGAAATGTAATAAATTGAACTCAAGATAAGGCCGCAGACTCCTGCGCATTTTTCTGAGAAAAATTCTGCTCATATCCTGGCAATACCATCAAAAATTTACCAAGGCTTATGGGAGATCGCGGTAAGTCTTTTTACCTTCATGATTAAAAAAATACTTGTTAAATAAAAATATTTGACATGTAAACAATACTTCCATATATTTCATAGTATAGAAACAATTTCTCATCAAAAAATAAATTAAGGAAGTATAAAAAATGAAAAGATTGAATTTCTTGCTTTGGTTAGTTGCGCTTCAAGTTATTTTATTCATCGTGTCAGGATGCAGCACTTCAACCCCCGAAAAAAATGCGGCCAAGGAAAAGGAGATGCTGGCATCGTTAAGTAAGGAGAGCAATGATTTTTGCAACAAAGAAGAATATAAGAAATTCTTCATAAAATCACCATGTTATGCTAACGACATCACCGCCGAACAGCTATCTGATAAAAGTATGATTCAAGAGTCTGAAAAAAATGATTTCTTGAAATATCGTGAAGAAATATCATCTATCGATAAAAAATTCAGCGATATCGCGCAAACCTATGGAGACGCAAAAGATAAAGAATTCGGTAAGTTCCTCGAAAAGTATAGTATCGTAAACAAAAGAAAAGCCAGCCTTGAATTTGCTGAAGGGAAAATATCGTGGGGAGAATTCAACAAAAGCAGAAAGGATATTGCTCAAGAGGGAGAAAAAGAAAGAATTCGTATCTACGGCAGCGGCAAATAATATCTTAGGATAGAACCAACATAGTCAGATGGTTTGTCCAGAATGTTTTACCATCTGCGGCACGACAACATTGAAGAGATTTGTGACGTTTAATGTTACAAATCTCTTCTTGTTTTCAGGCAGACGACCACAACGCCGTCTTTTAATCCGGCAATCCAGTCTTTTGGACTGTTCGGGAAACAATCCCTTCTCTTTTTACGTTTATGATCAATCCTCACGAGGCATGTTCAAATAAAAGCGAGTTATTTTGTTTAACAATCAATTAGAGTTGACAAAAATATTTATATTTCATAATAGGTTAGGCCGATTTGTTTAAAAAAAATAGCTTTATTTTTAAATTTATTATGTAATTCACTTAAGCAGGGTAGCATCAATTATCAGGCAACTTTTTTTCAGGTGTTATGATTATCCTCCAGCAACTAAGAAATCGTAATTTTTATATAATGATTTTGAGCGACGCGATCATCTTTGTCGCGGCAATAATTTTGGCGTACTTATTTCGCTTTGAATTCGTTCTTGATTCCAATAATATACGGCAAATTTTATTGCTGATTTTATGGATGGCCCCTTTAAAAATTGTCGTTTTTCTTGCTTTCGGCATTTACCGCGGCATGTGGCGTTTTACCAGCATTAAAGATTTCTGGTTAATAGCCCAGGCCTGCGCGTTATCACTATTGCTTGTTATCGGCGTTATCCTTTTTGCTAAAAGATTTGCGGGATATTCCCGCGCCGTTTTTATAATCGATGGTTTTTTCTCTTTTTTGCTGATCTGCGGCAAACTTATTCTGATTCGTACATTTTTTGCCTTTTACACCGGCGCGGAGGGCCTTGCCAATTTGTTCCCCAGGTTGCCTGCTAAAAAAGTATTAATTATCGGAGCCGGTTCCGCCGGAGAAAAAATATTACGGGAAATTTTCGATAACCAACAACTCAACTACAGGGTTATCGGTTTTATTGATGACGATCCGGAAAAGCAAAAAAGCTTAATTCACCGCACACCGGTTCTTGGCAATATCGAAAAGCTGCCTGATATTTTAAAAAAAGTAGATGTGCAGGAAATATTAATTGCCAACCCTTCAGCCAGTGGCGAGCAAATAAGACGTGTTGTCGAAATATGCCGAAGCGCTAATATTCCATACAAAACATTACCCGGTATAGGCGAAATTATTGACGGACGTGTAAGCGTTAAAGCGCTCAGAGATATCAGTTACGAAGATTTACTAGGCAGATCGCCGGTACAACTGGATGTTAAAAACATCTATGATTACCTTGATGGAAAAACTGTATTAATTACCGGCTGCGGAGGATCGATCGGATCGGAACTATGCAGGCAGGTCATTAAATATCAACCCCGCAAGCTTATTCTGCTGGACGCCAGTGAATCCAATCTGTTCAACATTCAGATGGAAATGCAAAACGAGAATTACTGCCGCAACTGCGAAGCTGTTTTGGGGCAAGTGCAGGATGAAACGCTCATGAATGATATTTTTGAAAAATACAAACCTGAGGTTGTGTTTCACGCGGCGGCCTATAAACATGTACCCATGCTGGAAAAAAATCCATGGCAGGCCGTTACCAATAATATCATCGGCAGTCGTGTGGCGATGGAAACAGCCATCAGGCATCACGCAGATAGATTTGTTTTTGTCTCCACGGATAAGGCTGTTCGCCCGACCAGCGTTATGGGCGCCAGCAAGCGCGTCGCGGAATTGATCATGCAGTGCGAGCAGGAAAAAGGGACAAAGTTAATGGCTGTGAGATTCGGCAATGTTGTAGGTTCGTCCGGTTCCGTCATTCCTCTTTTTCGCCGGCAGATTGAACATGGCGGACCGGTAACCGTCACTCATCCTGAAATAAACCGTTTTTTTATGACCATACCTGAAGCCTCACAGATGATCCTGCAGGCCGGCACCATGGGAAATGGCGGTGAAATTTTTATTTTAAAGATGGGAACTCCCGTAAAAATAGCCGATATGGCTCGCGACCTGATTCGTCTTTCGGGAAAAGAACCGGATGCAGACGTCAAAATTGTTTTTACCGGTTTGCGCGATGGTGAAAAATTATATGAAGAACTGATTACAATCGGAGAAGATATTCTGCCCACCCCGCATAGAAAAGTCATGGTCCTGCGCTCCAACAACCACTTCAACAGCGCAAAAAGTCCGCAGGAAGCCTGTCAATCTCTTTATCATGAGATTGATGAACTGGCGAAGCTAGCAAAGCGTCACGACGCAAAAGGCATTAAAAGAAAACTTAAGGAAATAGTGCCTGAGTTTACGCCGCAGGAAAACGAAGGCGTGCTTTAAGTAAAAAAATAATGTCAAATGTAATCGATAAAAATGAATGACCTTTTGCTATCAGTAAGACAGGATTATAAGAATTTTTGATTGAAAAACATTCTTCCTTTTTTAAAGTGCCGGTGCGATTGACTTAGACGCCAAAAATATTAAAGGCCTGCAATATTCAACATTGCAGGCCTTTTCTCATCCGGTAAAATACATCTTAAACCATCCGGCACTAATCTTCTTATTCAATATTAAACCGGCAACCTTCACCTCTATCTCTCGCCGCGGTTTTATTAACTCACCTCTTCTCCGTCTTTTAGCTTTCGATCGCGTCTTTGGTGACAGGCCGCAATAATTGATTCAATTGCTCCGGCCATTGATATTTTTTCTGTGTTGATTACGATGTCATAGTGTTTAGGATCCGTGACATCGGCGCCAAAGTATTTCCGTATAAACGCTTTGCGGTTATTTTCTGTTTTGATCACATATTGCTCAGCTTCAGTCTTCGTATATCCTCTGTCATGCATAAAATATTTAATTCTTTGTTCCATGGGAGCGATTATTCTAACCTTGAATGTCTTTTCTCTCGGCAAAACAAAATTAGCTCCCCTGCCTACGAGAATTACATTGCCAAAAATCCCTATCGACCCTATCACTTTGATAAGATGCTGCAAAAATTCTCCCGGCCATGGACGATTTTCCCCAAACATGGACATAAGAAGGGTATCCCGAAACTTCACTTCTTTTTCATCCAGAGATTCTATGACTTTCCTGCTCATCTTGGCGCTGTCGGCAACATGTTGAATAATCTGGCCGCCAATCAGATCCATTCCTAATGCTTTGGAGAGCTTTCTGGCAATTTCACTCCCTCCGGCGCCTGGTTCTCTCGAAAGCGTGATGATCGGCCCCCCCTTGAAATTTTCTATCTTAAATCCCTGTCTAAAAGCCTGATCCAGCAATTTACGCCATTTAGCAATTTGTTGCTGGACCATCCTGTCCATGACTACTTTTTCATCTGTCTCATCCTCAGCAACTTTTGTTTTGATGGATAAATCCCTTGTGTAATCCGGACAATGACTTCCGATCGGGGAATCCTGCGACAATTTAAACTTTTTCTGACATTCCCTGCGCCAGGCGCATATACCGCAAATGTGCATTTCTACTGCCATGATGTTCACCTTCTTTCTTGTCGACAATAGATGTTGAGTTTAACTCAACGCCTCAAAACCTGCCACAATATCCAGCAGCTCCTCTGTAATCGTCATCTGACGCGTGCGGTGGAACTGCACGTTTAGATCCTGCATTTGTTCTTCAATATTTTTTTCCGCGTTCTGCATGGAGGCCAGACGGCTGGCATTTTCACTGGCCAGCGATTCGGCAAACGCACGGTAAAGCGACACGAAAAGATATTCTCTGATGAGCGAGGAAAAAATCCTGTCGCCGTCCATGCGGTAAATTGGCAGTGACTTGGAATCCCATTTCTTGCGTGAGATTTCCTTAAGCCAGTCACGATTCACAGGTAACAGCTGAACATAACAGGGATGATAGTTCGCGCCGCTGATATAATCGTTGTAGAACAGCATAAAATGATCAATATTTTGACGGAAATGCCACTCTTCAATCACCATGATGATTTCCTGAACCAGCGGCGTTATACCCGCCGTGGAACTGGGCGTGGCCATCAATTCATCTATAGGCTGTCCCGCGTCTTCCACATAATCCGCCACGCGCGCGCCAACGGCAAGCACTTTACGGTTTTCTTTTTTCACGCCGGCTTCTTTGATATAATCCAGCGCGAAAACTGAAATCTGTTCGTTTAATTGTCCACACAAGCCCTGATCGGAGCCGAAAATTATCGCGCCCATTCGTTTGATTGCCATGTTTTTACTTTTCATCATCGCGCCCATGCGTTCCTTAAGCACAATTTGCAGTCCCATTTCTACGGTCCGGTTGTAATCCTCAAGGGATTCCACGGCCTTTTGATATTGGCGGATGCTAACGGCGGCCAGAGCCTTCATCGTCTTGACCACCGATAACAAATCACCGGCGCTTTTAATTCTTCTTTTCAGGGATTCAGTTGTTTGCATTTGCTTCCTCAATTTCTTCAAACGGCGCAATGGTTGGTTTTATTTTATTCATGATGCTGTCGCGATCGGACATGTCCAGTTTCTTGCCCTCTTCAATCCGACCGCTTAATTCCGGCAGTTCCTCATTAACGGTTTCCAGAAGACGTCCCTCCGCTTCGCGTATCTTATCGATCGGAACATTATCCAGGGCGCCGCCGGTTACGGAAAGCAGACTGGCAATCTGCTCCGAAGCGCGCAGCGGTTTATACTGGCCCTGCTTGAGAATTTCGCGCACGCGCCAGCCTCTCTCCAGTATCCGCTTCGTGCTTTCATCCAGCCTCGTGCCGAAACGCGAGAAGGATTCCAGCTCTTCAAATTGCGAGTAGGACAATCTGAGATCGCCAGCCACGGAACGATACGCGGGCAATTGAGTTTTACCGCCCACGCGGGAAACGGATTTGCCGACATCCACCGCCGGCAAAATACCTTTGCTGAAAAGCACCGGCGAAAGATAAATCTGTCCGTCCGTGATGGAAATCAGATTGGTCGGAATGTAAGACGACATGTCCTGCGCTTCCGTTTCGGTAATCGGAAGTGACGTCAAAGACCCTCCACCCAATTCCGGCCTCATATGCGTGGAACGCTCAAGCAGCCGGGAATGGATATAGAAAATATCGCCCGGGAAAGCTTCGCGCCCCGGAGGCCGTCGCAAAAGCAGCGACACTTCGCGGTAAGCGCGGGCATGCGATGTCAGATCATCATAGACGATCAGCACATCACGTCCCTGCTCAACGAAATATTCTCCCATGCTCGTCGCTGCGTAAGGCGCGATAAACTGCAGGCCGGGAGTATCTTCACCCGTGGCCACCACGACGATACACGACCCCATCACGCCGTGATCGCGCAATTCGGCAATCACCTTGGCCACATCGGCGCTTTTCTTGCCGGTGGCGCAATAAATAGAAATAATGCCCGTTTCTTTCTGGTTGATAATCGTATCGATGGCTATGGCCGTTTTGCCGGTCATTCTGTCACCCAAAATTAATTCGCGCTGGCCGCGTCCGACGGGAATGAGCGCGTCAATCACCTTTATTCCTGTCTGCAGGGGCACTGTAACCGGGGCCCGGTCCATAACCGCCGGCGCGGGTCTCTCCACCGGCAGACGCATGACGGTGTTCACTTCGCCCAAACCATCCAGCGGACGTCCGAGGGGATCGACGACCCGCCCTAAAAGCCCGTCCCCCACAGGAACATCCAGCACGCGTTTGGTGCGTTGAACTTCCGATCCCACCTGCAAATTTTCACTGGGATCTAGAAGAATCACACCGATTTCCGCGGAATCTATATTGAAAACGAGCCCCATATAATTTCCCGTAAAGCGAACCAGTTCCTCCGCGCGTATGTGCGGCAGGCCGCTGACTCTGGCAATATCGCGTCCGACAAACTGGACGGTGCCGATTTCATATTGTTTCAGTTCAGGATTCTGCTCATCCAGGACTTTTTCCATGGTGTCAAACGTATCGTCCAGGAAGGTTTTCAATTCCTGATTTTCCAATTGGCTGGTCTCTTGATTCATTCTTCGCCTCCTGACATTATTATCCTCATGACGCGTGCGCCTCTTTCTGGAGGGTTTCGGTCAGACTCTCCACCAGGGTCTCCAAATATTCATTGAGACTCCAGGCGATTTTATTCCCATTCACCCGTAATTCAATCCCCGACACGATGTCCGGTTGCTGCAGATAGCGGATCGTAAAACCATTCGTGATCTGCTTTTTCAAAGCTTCCTCAATTTGCGTCTGACGCACAGCGGGAATGTTAAAAGCGCTTTGAATGGTCACCCGGTTTCCGCCGCCGCTGATGGCTTTACGGAGTTGAACGCTTTTTTCTTCATCGAGCGCTTTAATTCGCCGGAGAAATTCATCGACAATCCGATCTTCCAGTTCCACATCCGCGAGATCACTTAAGGCCTTGCGCGCCGTTGCATATAATTGTTTGGCCGCCCGTTGCCTCAGATCGTAGAAAAACGCATCCTGCTCGCGAACCAGCATATCCTGCCAGCGCGTCTTGACCTGATCGACTTCCGTACGGACTTTTTCCATCAGTTCCTTGCGCTTGGCATCCGCCGCCATGGTCGCCTCGTTGAGCATCTGATCTTTGGCCTCATTGAGCATCTGGTTGCGCTTTTCGTAAAGCTCCGCCTGCTCGTTGGCTTTAGCTTTCAATTCTTCAGCTTCGGCAAAGCGAGCGGCGATTTTCGCGTCGCGGTCATCCATCGCCTGGATGATCCGTCCGTAAAGAAAGCGCTTCAACAGGTAGATGAGCAGGAGAAAATTAAAGATTTGCGCTGAAAAAACAAACCAGTCTATATGCATGGATCATCCCCCCTCACTTTATAACGTACACCCAGAAAGGATTGGCAAAAATGAGAATCATGGAAATAACAAAGCAATAGATGGCTATGGATTCAATCATGGCCAATCCGACAAAAAGCGTTCTTGTTAGAGAATTCCTCTCATCCGGCTGCTGGGCGATCGCGGCCAGCGCCTGGGCGATGGCCTGTCCCATGCCCAGTCCGGGACCAATTGAACCGATCCCCATAGCCAAACCCGCACCGATAATCGAGGCCATCGCGACGAGACTTACCTTATCCATAAAAACTCCTCCTTTAATTCAATTTTGTCAGGCTGTAGAGCCTTCTTCTTTCTTTAATTCCGGGTGAACATCATCCTCGGCGCTGAGCGCGGAGGCTATATAAACCATGGAAAGTATCGCGAATATGTAAGCCTGAATCACGCCGATCAAAAGGCCCAGCACCTGCATGACTACCGGGAATAAAAAGGGCGTGACCGCAAGCAATATTCCGATAACTTTTTCATGACTCATTATGTTGCCGAAAAGACGAACGGTCAGGGCAAGCGTCCGGGACAATTCGCCCATGACATGAAATGGAAAAAATATAAACGTGGGTTGAAAATATTCCTTAACATAATGCCCAATACCAATTCGTGATATCCCGTAAAACGGGACGGCGATAAAAACGCAAGTTGCCAGCGCCGCCGTGGTTGTAATCGAAGATGTCGGCGCCACAAATCCCGGTATAATCACCAGCACGTTGGATGTGCAAATAAACAAAAAAAGCGTGCCGACCAGAGGAACATAATGATCCGCGCCTTTTTTCGTCATCTCACTTATTTCACCCCGGATAATAGAAACAATCACTTCCATAAAATGCTGCCAGCGAGATACGTTTATTTCCGAGGAAAGATTGCGTGTAATCAGCCAGGAACCGATGACCAGAATGGCCATGACCAGCCAGGTGTAAAGAATAGTCGCATTGAGGCTGATAAATCCCCAACTCCAGATGATCACCTGATCAGGGCTGATTTGATTCAGAGATACGACTTCCATATGGACTCCTTTAACTGTTTATCAATACCTGCCTGCCGCATTTTCCGTCAATGTTCCGACTTGTGCTGTCTTTTGCGGCCCGAGATAGTACACGAGAATCTTGCGCATCACCACAAATCCGGCCATAGCCGCCGCCAGCCTCTCCCAATGGCTATCCATCAGAAAGAAAAAAGCCGTTAGAATGACCGCCAGCCGCACTACAAAGCTTATGGCCAAAAGACGCATGCGGTTTTCAGTCTGCGCCACTCTGCGCAGGGTCTGCCACAAACCGATGAAGTAGAACGCCCCCAGTGCCAGTCCCGCCCCAAACATGAGGATGAGGATAAATACGGTGTTAAGATTCATTTCAGTCCTCTTCAATAATCCTGCTGCGTATTTTTCTGACCCAATAGGCCGCATTGATACAGCCCACGATGACACCGGCAACGAGAAACATCAGCGCCCAGGAATACTGCGACGGCCATGTGCGGTCAATCCACAGGCCAAAAGCGATTCCAACCAGCGTGGGAATGGCCACCGCCCAGCCGATAATACCGAACATCCCCAGACCGAACCATACGGTTTCATCTTTGTGCCGAAGTCCCTTCAGCCGCAGCGCTTCTTTTCTGGCAACCTGTTCAGTAAAATGATCAGCTATCTTCCGGCGCCGCGAGCTGGATGTTCGTCTTATTTCAACCATGTTTTATGATCTCCTTTAAAGCCAGGCTACTTTAGTTCTACAAAACGTCTGATCAGTGAAGCCTCCAGTCTGGCCGAGGCAGACCGAACCAGTTTTTCCCGTTCATCCAAAATATCGTATTGCTGCACAACCACCTGTTTTAATTTCCCCAGATCGGACGCACGCACGGCGTTACGTGTGGAAACCAGGACATCCGATCCTTTTTTCACCAGCGTGCCGACATCCATCGCCAGTAATTCCTGACAGCCATCGGCCGTCACATAGGTAAATATACCCGGCGCAAGCGTGGCGACAAAATCAATATGGTTCGGCATCAGGCAGAAAGAACCGTTTTCCGCCTCGGCGACTATCTTGTTTACTTCCTGCGTCATCAATATTTCCGCGGGCAATAAAATTTTAAGCATCATGGGAAATCTTCGCCTCATCAATTGAGCCAATCATATAAAGCGCGCGTTCCGGATACTCGGCAAATTCATCGTTGAGTATGCGTTCGCACCCATTCAGCGTTTCTTCACGTGACACCATCTTCCCTGCTGTTCCCGTAAACTGCTCGGTTACAAAGAAGGGCTGAGTAAAAAATCGCTCCAGACGCCGTGCGCGAAATACCGTGCGCTGATCCTCGCGGGAAAGCTCGGAAATGCCCAGCATAGCGATAATGTCTTTGAGATCTTCATAAACTGCCAGTGTCTTGCGTATTTCCTGCGCGATTTTGTAATGACGTTCACCGGCAATGTTCGGCATCAGCATTTTAGAGCCGGACTGGAGCAAATCAATGGCCGGATACAAACCTTCGCTGGCACGCTTTCGCGACAAAGCGATGGTCGCGGAAAGATGTCCGAAGGTGTGCACAGCTGAAGGATCGGTAAAATCATCCGCCGGAACATACACCGCCTGGATGGATGTGATCGCGCCGGTCTTGGTATTGCAGATACGCTCTTCAAGCTCGGCCAATTCCGTGGCCAGTGTCGGCTGATAACCAAGACGCGAAGGCAGTTGTCCCAGAAGTCCGGAAACTTCCATTCCGGCCTGAATAAAGCGGAAGATGTTATCAATCATCAGAAGCACATCCTGCTTGGCGTCGTCGCGAAAATATTCCGCCATGGTAAGCGCCGAGTGTCCGACACGGAAACGCGCTCCCGGCGGTTCATTCATCTGACCGAAAACCATTACGGTATTGCCAAGAACTCCGCTTTCTTCCATTTCACGGTAAAGTTCCTCACCTTCGCGGCACCGCTCGCCAATACCGCAAAAGATACTCATGCCTTCATGCGCGCTGACCGTGTTGTGAATCATTTCCGTAATCAAGACTGTTTTGCCGACGCCCGCGCCGCCGAACAGACCTGCTTTCCCTCCCCGCTCCAGCGGCGCCAGAACATCAATGGCCTTGATTCCCGTTTCAAAAATCTCCGATACCGTAGATTGGTCACGCAGAGGAATCGGTTCCCGATGAATAGTACGCATTTCCGACACTTCAACCTGCGCTTTCTTATCAATCGTTTGTCCGAAAACATTAAAAACCCTTCCCATAAGTTCTCTGCCCACGGGAACCTCAAACGGCTTGCCAGTGTCAATGACCGTTGAGCCCCTGGCCAGACCCTGAGTGGGCGTCAGGGCAACTCCCCTGACAGTATTGTTGTCAAGCTGGGTAAAAACTTCTATGATAACCTGTTCATTTTCACCAGCTTTAAGGACATTACGAATCGAAGGCGCCTTGGGAAAGTGGACATCGACGACGCTGCTGCGAACGGATAAAACTTTTCCTTTATTAACTTGCTCGCTTTCCACGTTCATCTCCTCTCATTAAAGATTTATACTAAAAAGTTATCCAAACAACTTTTTCAATTTTTGAACGTTTTCCTTAAGCCAACCTGTCACACCGCCGCCGGCAACAAACATTAACGCGCGAATAATATCTTCCGGAAATGATATTCCTTATGCCGGTTATAATTCATCATGCCCAATCACTCTGTCACTTCTTTTGCCTTACATTCCATCATCATTAACTTCCAGAACTTCCTGGCAACAACATACATAATATAATCGAACATGAGAATTGTCCGGCTGAGACTTTCCACGGCCTGACGGTGATCTATCTCGACATTGAACAGCGACTGAAATTCGGCGTATAGCCACATATGCCGTCTCATAAGAATCAGAGCGTACAGGGCTTCATGAAGAGGGATTCCTTCTTTGTATCTTTCCTCCGCGTACTTATCGAATACTTCTTTCGCCTGTTCATAGGGCGACTCATTGAAAAACATTAATTGAAAATTGCTGTAAAAATATTTTGCCTGAAGAAGAATCCTTGCTTCAGTTTCATCATGGTAGGTATAAGTCTTTTCGTTAGTTTTTACATCCTTTGCCCATTGCCGGGCAATAGTTTCCGCATTTTTCTGAGTTAAATCTACGAGCTTTGCGGTAAATGCTTTCATCGTCACTTTTTCCTTTCAATCATAACAATAGCAACAGCCGTGCCATGAATTATAACTTTGTATTTTTTGCCGGGATGGTCTGTGAATAAAAGCCGGGATAGTTTTTATCTATTATTCCCGCAGGGACGAAAATGCATTGTTGTTAAATGGTTACGGATGCTTGATTACAGGGCGTGATTTCTCTGACCCATAAAACATTTCACAATTGTCTGTATGATATTCATCAATTATTAAAAAAATATTTAGTAAAAATACGAAATAATATTCGCCGGAAAATCAACTCTTAGGGTGTTCACATATATTGGATAATGAAAATATTCTTTAAATATAAGAGATTATGAACGGTGACATTTATGTCACCTCTTACGACTTAAATGTCGCGCAGGATTGATTCCCACTGAGGATTTTTTTTCATGGCGGCGATTTTACGTTGAAGTTGTCTGACGGTTATTCCAAGAATTTGCGCGGTTTTGCCGCGGTCACCATTGGCGTTGGTTAAAACATAAATCAAATGCGCTTCATCATTCTCCTTCAATGTGCTTAATTGGCGCGCGAAAGGAGATGGATTGGTTGATACCATACCCAGATGACGAGGCAAAATAAGATTGGAGTCAGCCAGAAGAACAGCGTTCTCAATAATTTGAGCCAATTCACGGATGTTTCCCGGATATTGTCTGCTGTTTAACAACGCCATGGCTTCAGGGCTGAAACCGAGAATATCTTTTTTATAATGATGACATGCCTTGCGAAGAAAATGGGACGAAAGCAACGGAATATCACCTGATCTTTCTTTCAAAGGAGGCAGGTGTATATGGACCGATTTCAGCCGGTAGAGTAGATCCAATCTGAAGTTGCCCTCCTGGCAGGCTTGTTCAATGTTTCTGTTGGAAGCTGATATTACCCTTACGTCCACCCATATCGGTTTTGATGAACCCAGAGGATAGAAAGATTTTTCTTCCAGCACGCGGAGCAGTTTTGTCTGCAGGTCAACCGGCAATTCTCCGATTTCGTCCAGAAAAAGCGTCCCGCCGTCCGCCTGTTCGAAATAGCCCCGATGCGGCATCTCAGCGCCGGTAAACGCTCCTTTAGCGTGACCAAAGAACTGGCTTTCAAACATACTGGCAGGAATCGCGCTGACATTAACAGCAACGAAGGGGCCCTTGGGCATCGGCCCCGCCTGATGAATGCCTTTGGCAATCAGTTCCTTGCCCGTTCCCGATTCTCCGGTGATCATGATTGGATTGCCGCCTCCGGCCATAACCTGAGCATAGGATAGCAGGGAACACATCTGCGGACATTGGGTAATTATCTCAGCAAAGGCATTTGGAACGTTGCTTTTGCTATATCCGGCTGTTGCCGATAAACCGATGAGCAATCCTCTGTGTTCATAGGCTCGCTTAATGGCCAGAAAAAGCAGATCATTATCGACCGGCTTGACCAGATAATCATAAGCGCCAAGACGAACCGCTTTAACCGTAGTGGGAATATCATCAATAGCCGTGAGAATGATAAATTCCGTGTGGGGACGGTAGGGTTTCGTCGATTCCAGAACCTGCAATCCGTCAACTTCCGGCATGAGCAGATCCAAAAGCACAATATCAAAATCCGTTTCTCTGATTCTGGTTATGGCATCATTGCCGTTATTACATATATCCACATTCCTGATGCCTCGCCATTTTAGCAGACGTTTCACCGAATTCAGGGCGACTTCTTCATCATCGACAATCAGGATTCTCATAATCTCTGCCTTCCTACTTCACGAATTATATTTTGTAATTGTAACATACTAAAATGTTTTTTAAGGACATAATCCGGTTTCACGTTCATTACTCCTTGCGGTTTGACGGCCAGGGGGTCATCGGAGTAGAGAATTACAGGCAGAAGCGGGAAGCGTTCTTTGATTTTTTTTAATAATTCCCATCCGTTTATGGCCGGCAGCTTTATTTCGGAAATGAAAATGTCTACCTCAGGATATGCTTCAAGATAAGCGATGATATCCTCGCAAGTATCTTCAAAGCCGCAATGCCAATCAATAGCATCAGCAAAACTCATTTTGATTTCATCAAGATAAGAGGCATCGCTGTCACAGCATAGTATGGCCGGATGAATATTTATTTGTGTTTTTCCGTCAAGGGGAAGGTAAATGGAAAACCGGCTTCCTACGCGGGGCCGGGAAAGAGCTCCTATTATTCCCCGATGCTCTTTAATGAGTCCATAAGATATGGAAAGTCCCAAACCTGTCCCTTCCTGATCCCTGCGAGTCGTAAAGAATGGTTCAAAGACATGGTCCAGCACTTCTTTTTCCATGCCGATTCCGTTATCTTCAATCTCGATCAGAATCGCGTTCAATCTTTCAAAACTTCTGGCGGTAATAATTATTCTTCCTTTTCTGTCCAACGGAATGGACTGATGCGCGTTAATTAACAAATTGGCTATTACCTGCTCTATCTTTTGAAAATGTCCCTGAATAGGCGGCAGATTGCTGTCAATGTACAGGTCCATGCGTGAGACCGTCTTGCGGACCTGAGCGCCCACAATAATCAAGACGCCATGAATCACTTCCTCGATTTTAACCGGTCTCTTTTGTTCTATTTCATCCGTGCGGGCGAATTCTTTGAGACCCGCGATAACACGCTTGATTCGCTGAGAAGCTATTTTGAACTCCTCAATAATTTCTTTCATATTAGTGCAAACTTCCACATACCCTATTCCCTTATCACCCCAATCGGGATTTGACGCGCCATCCGTGGCGAGAATCGGTTCAACGGCAGTCCACATTTCCTCCAGCAAGGGAATATTGTTGGCAATAAAACTAACCGGATTGTTTATTTCGTGAGCGACTCCCGTCACAACTTCACCAAGCGCCTTTAATTTATGGGATTGAATCATCTGTTGCAGACGGAGTTCTCCTTCCTGACGGATTTTTTTGTCCTCAGTTATATCCTGCCACGCTCCGACCATGTAACTTCGCGAGCGCTTGCTCAATTTTATCAGACGGCGATGATCGGAAAACCAACGGTAAGAACCATCGGCCGTTTGGAAACGGTACTCGAACTGGTGAGTTCCTGTGTTCTTCGCTGATTTCAATTTTTTGAGAATATTGGGCTGGTCTTCCGGATGGATATGATCCAGCCAGAAAGAAGGATTACTTATAAATTGAGCAGGTGTATATCCGGTAATTTCCTTGACGCTTTTGCTGACAAAAGTCATTGTCAGATTTTCATCGGCATTACAAGTATAGGAAACAATGGGAAGGAACTCCAGAATAAGAGATAAATGATCTGTTGTTTCTTTCAGAGCCTTGTTGGCTTTGGTCAGTTTATGCGTGCGTTCCTTAACTTTTATTTCCAACTCTTCATGAGCTTTCAATAACGCTTCTTCCGCTTTTTTGGCCGGGGTTATATCTTCGAGTGTTTCCACAACTCCGACAATGGCGTTTTTGGAATTTCTAATAACAGCAGCCGTAAAACGCAGCCACCGTCCTTTTTTTCCAAGTTCAGGAAAAAAATCAGTGGCCTCATAAGCGCCGTCAATCAATTTTGATTTGATGTATTTGCCGGCATACCATTGAGGGATCTTTTTCTGAAATTTATCGACAAGCAGGTCGGCCATGCAGGGCCTTGCCGTTTTATAAAACGCGCGCCACTGCTGTCCGGTGCCGATTACCTCTTCGGCCTTGATGCCGCTAAGTTCCTCCAAAGCCTTATTCCAGTAAATAATCAGATGGTCATTGCCGATGATAAACGCGGGAATGGGAGAACTTCCAATGATGCTATGCAGGGATTGCCTGCCGTTGCTAAAAACTTCCCGCGCCCATATATTTTCGCTGTATTTTGGATTCTTCTTTTCTTTTTGCCGGCAATATTTATCTTTCATCTTCTATCATCCGGAGAATCAAACATAGTTTTGTTTCGACGATTTAATAAAAAATGAACCCTGTAACTGAAATTTCCTGTGGTGAAGATGATTTTATGTTATAAATGATTATATGGAAGATGCCGCGTAAGTGTCAAGAAATTTAAATCTAAAGCTCTCCGTGGCAATCAACAGCAAATATCTGAAACCATGACAAAATAGCCCTGAACATTATTGCATTGAATGTTCAGGGCTTGTTTGAAAAATTTAAATCAATTTTTTGTCTAAAATTTAACCTTGGGTGCTTCCTTGGCTTCCTTTGGCGCTTCAAAGAATGCGGCATCTTTAAAACCATACATACCGGCAAGCATATTAGCCGGAAATGATTTTATCGCCTGATTATAAATTTGTACGGCCTGGTTGTATCTCATTCTTTCTATGGCGATTCTGTTTTCCGTTCCCGCCAGTTCATCCTGCAGACTCATGAAATTTTGATTGGATTTCAGATCGGGATATTTTTCCACAACCACCATCAATCGGCTCAAAGCTCCGCTCAATTGGTTATTAGCCGCAATTTTATCAGGAACGGTTCCGGCGCCGCCAACTTTAGCGCGGGCATTGGTTACTTCCACCATAACATCCTTTTCCTGTTTGGCGTACCCCTTTACAGCCTCCACCAGATTGGGAATCAGATCATAACGCCGCTGCAACTGATTTTCCACCTGTGCCCACGAACTTTTCACTGCTGTGTCCAACTGAACAAATTTATTGTAATTACCCGCAAAAAAAGAGTAAGCGGCAATAGCCAAAACAACGATTACTGCCAAAATAATGATTAAAGTTTTCTTTTTTGAATCCATTTCTTTCCTCCTGCATATTTTAAATTACAAAATTATAAAGCATCAACGATGTTACAAATCTTTTCGATTTCCCGCAGATATTTTTTGAAGATTTCCTCAACCTCGCCACTGGAGAGTTTATCCACGCCTTCTTTAATATCGGCGCAACTCAAGAACACTCCTGCATCAATAGCAAAAATCTTTGCTGTTTCTTTTATCGTATCGCGCCTATGATGCGGCGCTGATTCCTGTTTTAAATAAAGCAGGGCATTGAATATGGAAGTGAACGCAGTGAATGACCTACTGATCAGTTGTTTCAACTGCCGCGCGCTTCCTCCTGCATCAAGGTAACCATTACGCAGCAGTATTAATTTCCCCTTCAACTCCCTTTCAATTTGAAGACATAAATCTTCCGGCTTGAATTTTAATTCCTCCAGAACGTTCTCGCCATAAATTAAAATGTGGCGGTTGCGCATATTCAGGAATTCTATGGGGTAACAATCCAGAGATTTTTCAATAAACGCCTTTGTCATGACCAGCGGCACTGAAACGCCACTTTTCTTCCATGTCTGAACAGTATCCAAAACATCAGCCAATTTGTCCATGCCGGTGGACATAAGCACAACCAGCAAATTAATATCCGACTTCCCCTTTACATAATGACCGCTGGCTGCGCTGCCGTACAAAATCAGGGAAACCAGTTCCTTGTTAAATACTTTTAAATAATCTTGAGTTAACGGAACAAAAATGTCTTGAGGTTTATCCGGTATTTTTGCCATTGCACACACCCTATTAATTTATTAAAAATCTCCACCGGCCCCGCCGCCGCCGCTCATGCCGCCGCCGAAACCGCCAAATCCGCCGCTAAAACCGCCATCGCCGCCCCCGCCGCGTCCACCGCCGCCTAAAAACATCAGCAGTATCCATGGTAGCATTGAGCGGCCTGTTCTGGTGCCCAAAAGTAACGCCGCAACAATAAAAAAGAAAATCAAACCGACTACATTGCCGCCTCTTTTCACCTGTCGAGCGTTATGCATGTATGGCATGGGCTGTGGTGAATCACTCAGTTGAACATGGGCATCCTTTGCAATGTAAGAGCTAAGCACATACATTGTATCGTAAAAGGCTTTGCCATAATTGCCTGCCTGAAGTTGAGGCTTTAAATACTTATCTCTGATTTCACCGACCAAACCATCCGGCAAAATACCTTCGACGCCGTAACCGGTTTCAATCCGGATTTTTCTTTCCTTAAGCGTTAAAAATATTAAAACGCCTTTGTCCTCTCCCTTTTTACCAATGCCCCAGGCTTTATAAAGGCCATTGACGTAAAAATTATAATCTTCATTATCCCCGATAGTCGGCACAGTTACAACAACAACCGCCGTACCGGTTTTTTGCAGTACCTCGCTGGCAAGGGCCTCCATTTTAGCAGCGCTTTCCGGATCAATAATATTGGCAAAGTCATTGACGGCTCCCCTCGGCGCCGGATATTTGTCCGCCGCAAAAGTTGTACCGGCAACGAGCATCATAAACAGCGCAACAGCAAGAACCGATATTATTTTAATTTTATTGTAAAAATATTTTTTTTTCACAAATTGCCAATTAATATATTTTAAAATTTAAAACCTGTTGCACTAACTTAACCCCGTGGATCCGAGTTTTTTATCCGATTAATTTCTCAAAACTGATTAAAATGCCAGGCAAGCCGGAAAAGACCCGGCTTAACATTGACAAAAGAAATCAGGTTCTGAAATTTATTCTACCTTAAAATTAACTTCTTTTAGAGTTTTGCCGGATGCGTCGCGAAGTTCCACCTTCCAATCGCCTTTCAACCCTCTCAACGTTTTATCGGCATAGGTTCTCCATCTCGAGCCGGTTTTCAATGTCAGAGTTGTTTTCAACATTTCTTTCTGGTTGTAAATCCAGACAAAAGAAATTTCGTTATCCTTTGCAATATTTTTAGTTTCCAGAAAACAGTATACTTTTTCCGTCTTGACTGTAAATTTATCGGTAATAATGGCAGGTTCTTTATCCTTAATATCGGCTGCCACAACAAAACGGGCAATACTAAACTCGGGATTATTTTTCACCGGTTCAGCCTGCTTTGCCTGCTGTCCATAAGCTGAAAACAAAGTACCTCCTGCAAAAACCACAGCCAAAAATGAAATTAAAATTGAGATACTATACTTTTTCATCTTACCCTCCTTTTTCCAGTAGTTTAATGAATTTTAAATTAGCCAAGGTGTCGTCACTATTGCGTAAAGTGTCTTTGCTGTCAAGCACAAAGAAAGAAGGAAAAATCAATCTTGCTTATGCAGTAATTAAATATTAAGAAAATAAAAAAATTTCTTGTTAAGAATGTATTTACCTTATGCCGCCAAAAATAATTCTAATCCATCCGCCGATTACTAAATGCTCGGAACCGCCTGCGGGCATCGGCAAGTTATCTGCCTGTCTGAATGAAAATGGCGTTCACCACGAAGTTATTGACGCAAATCTGGAAGGCATCCTTTTTTTACTGCGTCATGCTTCACATAAAAATACGACCAAAGACCGCTGGACAACGCGCGCCTGTAAAAAAATGGGAATAAATCTCGCCGCGCTGAAAGATAACACCACATACCAATACCCTGGCCGCTATCAGCGGGCGGTTATGGATACTAACCGTCTTTTAAATGTGGCGGGTAAATTATGGGGCGTTGATCTGACACTTGCCGATTATCAGGATCAACGTCACTCTCCGGTGAAGAGCGCCGATCTGATATCCGCGTCCGAAAAACCGCAAGCTAATCCTTTCTATCCTTACTTTCAATATCGTCTGACAAACGCTCTGGAGGGCCATCCTGATTTTATCGGCTTCTCTTTAAGCTATCTAAGTCAGGCTCTGTGCGCTTTTGCCATGATGGGCTTTATCAAACAACTTAATCCCCGGCAAAAAATTATTATAGGCGGGTCGCTTATCACTTCATGGATGAAGCTTGGCGCCAAAAAAAATGTTTTTTGCGGCCTCGTCGATGATATCGTTGAAGGCGCGGGAGAAACAAAATTGTTGGAAATTATGGGAGTTAAAGATGGCCGGCATGAATCGCCTTCCAGTTATAATGGTTTTCCGATGGGTCAATATTTATCACCCGGCCGGATTCTGCCTTACAGCAGCGCGCGCGGCTGTTATTGGCACAAATGCGCTTTTTGTCCGGAAAAAGCGGAAGGCGCTTCCTATCTTCCGCTGGAAGTTTCCCGTGTAACGCAAGAATTGCAAACCTTGACAACGCTTTTGAATCCGTCATTAATCCATATGCTGGATAGTTCTATTTCGCCATCGCTGCTGAAAGCCCTCGCGCATAACCCGCCGGGCGCGCCGTGGTATGGATTCACCCGAATCACTCCGCATTTAGCCGATATTGATTTCTGTTTATCTTTAAAACGCAGCGGTTGCAAAATGCTCAAACTGGGAATTGAATCCGGTGACCAGCATGTTCTTGATCAACTCGATAAAGGAATTGATTTGCCGACGGCCTCATCGGTTTTAAAAACGCTGAAAAGAGCAAATATCTCCACGTACTGTTATTTTCTTTTCGGCACACCGCCTGAAACTGGAAGAAGCGCCGCAAAGACGCTGGAATTTTTTTGTCAACATCACGACTGCATTGATTTTTTAAACCTGGCCATTTTTAATTTGCCGTCCCGAAGCGTTGAAGCGAAGAGCCTGGCCACTCGGGATTTTTATGAAGGCGATTTATCTCTGTACAAAAACTTTCAGCATCCCCTGGGCTGGCAGAGGCCCGCCGTGCGCAATTTCCTGGAGAAAACATTCAAAAAACATCCGGCTGTCGCGCCAATACTTAGACGCACACCGGCATTTTTCACGTCCAATCACGCCCCGTTCTTTGTTTAATACAAATTCTGTTATTAGCATGACGCATTAAATATATAGCTATCTAGCGAAAAGTCCTTATAAGGATATCATCATAAAGCACATGTGACCGCTCACACTGGTTCCTACGAAATACAAGGAATCCTTTATCGTTTCCTTCGCGGACAAATATTTTGCCTCAAAGGAATTTGTTGCCAGATTTAGACAGAACAAGATTTAAAATCGCGCAAAAAGACAAACCAACATCAAGAAACCGCGTAAAAAAGATTCGGGCACGCGTATCTCCCGCCATCGATAAAAATAAACGGAACAAATTGTAAAATTTCATTGCAATACTTTTGTGACTGCGCTAGTTTACCTCCCATGCGAACACTTCGTCTTTTCATTATTTTATCTCTAATAATATCATTAGTCGCATGCGGCAAAAAGCCCACTGCGGATGTTACTCAACCTTTATCAGAAAAAAAACCTGCTTATGGCGACATTCTGGTGCAGGGCGATATAGGTGACGCCAGCAATCTGATTCCGCTTCTGGCCTCCGATTCGGCTTCCCACAATATCGCGGGCATGGTATACAACGGTTTGGTTAAGTACGACAAAGACATGAATATTGTCGGCGATCTGGCCGAATCGTGGGAGGTATCGCAAAACGGCCTTGTTATAACATTTCATTTGCGAAAAGGCGTTAAATGGCACGACGGCTACCCTTTTACTTCTGCCGATGTTCTCTATACCTATCAGGTCACCGTCGATCCGAAAACACCTACGGCTTATGCCGGCGATTTTTTAAAAGTTAAGAGAGCTGAGGCTCTTGATGACTACACCTTTCGTGCAACCTACCAAAAACCATTCGCGCCCGCTTTAATCAGCTGGTCCAACGCCATTTTACCCCGGCATTTACTTTCAGGCAAAGACATAACGAAAAGCCCACTGGCGCGGCATCCCATCGGCACCGGTCCATATATGTTCAAAGAATGGGTGGCCGGACAGAAAATCACCCTTATTTCCAATCCTGATTATTTTGAGGGACAGCCCTACATTGATGGCCACATTACGCGAATTATTCCCGATAGCGCCACCATGTTTCTGGAATTGCGCGCACAAAACATCGCTATGATGGGTCTGACTCCTCTGCAATACACTAGGCAAACAGAAAGCAGTTTATTTAAAAATAATTATAACAAATACAGGTATTTAAGTTTTTCCTACACCTATCTTGGATACAATCTGAAAAATCCGCTTTTTACAGATAAGAGAGTAAGGCAGGCCATATCATACGCCATTAATAAAAATGAAATTATCAACGGCGTTCTGTTGAATTTGGGAAAACCGGCAAACGGTCCTTACAAACCGGGAACATGGGCTTACAATGATAAGGTTAAAATTTATAATTATAATCCGCAAAAAGCCCGCGAACTATTGCGTGAAGCAGGGTGGATTCTTAATCGCGAGGGCATTCTGGAAAAAGACGGCAAACCGTTTACTTTTGAAATAGTAACCAATCAGGGCAATGAGACCAGACAGAAATGCGCGGAAATTATTCAGCGGCAGCTTAAAGAAATTGGTATTACAGTAAAAATTCGTGTTCTGGAATGGTCGGCATTTGTGACAGATTTTATCAACAAAAGGCATTTTGATTCTGTGATTCTGGGCTGGACTATTCCGCTTGATCCTGATGCCTACGATGTCTGGCATTCGAGCAAAACAGCGCCCGAGGAACTTAATTTTATTTCCTACAAAAATCCGGAAGCCGACGAAATGCTTGAAAAAGGGCGTAGCACCTTCGATCAGAAGGAGAGAAAAAAATACTATGACCGTTTTCAGGAAATTCTCGCTGAAGACCAACCTTATACGTTCCTCTACGTTCCCGACGCCCTGGTCATCATCCATAAACGTTTCCGGGGAATTGAGCCAGCGCCCATTGGTCTTGAGTATAATATTATTAAATGGTATGTTCCCAAAGACGAACAAAAATATACAATGACCAGATAAGGATTTCGGCTTAATACGGAATAATCGAATCTCATGTTTTCAAAATTCTGTTGATACTTTTTTTAGCGTTTTTTTGATCCGTAATATAGATATTTTTTACTAATTTCTCAGTCTCTTGATTTTTAGCAATACATATCATTGTTGTCATTAGATTATCATCCTATCACAGTCCATGTTTTTATGTGATAAACTTAAATTTGCATTGTAATAAGTATCATTAATTACTACTATATTTTGATCAAAATAACATGGTTATGGTGGAAATCACCATATGGCAAAAGATGATCTTTTATCCATTTTTATTGCCGAAAAGATGTTATATAAATATTGATCTTTGATTTTATTGTAATTTTAATTGCCGAAAATATAAATACTAACTTCATTGAATCAGGTATATAAATTGCTTTAGATATAATATCGGAAAAGTCTTTTTTTTAAGTAAATTCAGAAATATTTTACAGGGATCGGCTAAATCTAATTAGAGATCGTTCAGCAAAAGCTTAACGGAATGTGAAGTAATATGACCAATAAACTTAAACCAAAAAACAAACAAAAAAAGAAGCTCTCTCCATCCGACGATGATCTTTCTTTACTTGCAAGAGACATTATAGCAAATGCCGGAGTCGGAATATATATCGTACAGAAAAGTAAATTTGTCTATGTAAGTGAGTTGTATCAGAAAATTACCGGCTATACGGACACAGAGCTTCTAGGCACAGAATCCCTCAATAATATTTATTCCGAAGATAGAGAAAAAGTCAGAAACAAGGCGATTAAATGTTTAAAAAAGGAAAGCTTTGAAGCTTACGAATACAGATTTATCAAAAAAAATAATGATCTGATGTGGGTTTTGGAAACGGTTGCTTCCATCATGTACAGGGGCAGGCGGGCTACGCTGGGAAGTTTCATGAATATTACCGACCGCAAAAATGCTGAAGAAGCGCTGCGTCAGAGCGAAGGGAAGTATAGAAGTATTCTTGAAAACATTCAGGAGGGCTATTTTGAAGTTGATCTTGCCGGCGACTTTACTTTTTTCAACGATTCCATGTGCCGAATAACCGGCTGTTCCAAGGAGGAATTGACCGGTACAAATTACAGACGGTTCTCAGATGAAGAAAATTCGGGAAAAGTTTTTCAGGCGTTTAACAGGGTTTACCAGACTGGAGAGCCCACTGAAGGTTTCGATTGGCTGATGATAAGAAAGGATGGCTGCAAAAGATATATTGAAGCGTCTGCATCGTTACAAAAAAGCTCACAAGATAAACCGAATGGCTTTAAAGGAGTTATACGTGACATCACCGAACGAAAATTGATAGAGCAAGAGCTTAACCATATGGCAACCCACGACGTTCTGACCGGGTTGCCCAACCGTTTATTATTCAGCCAGTTACTAAACCACGCGATTCAGACCGCTCAACGCAATAAAAAAAAGTTAGCGGTTTTATTTGTCGATCTTGACCGATTCAAAATTATCAACGACTCTCTGGGACATGAAGCAGGGGACAAACTGCTGCAGGAAATAGCTCAGCGATTTAAACACTTGCTGCGGGCAGCTGACATTGTTGGCCGCCTGGGTGGCGACGAATTCATTATATTGATCGAAGAAGTGAACGAATTAAAGCAAGTAGCAAATCTGGCCCACAAAATACTTACAACCACCATTCAGCCCATGGTTCTTATGGGTGATGAATGTCGCGTGACAGCCAGTATAGGCATCAGCATTTACCCGAGCGACGGGCAGGATGAACAATCCCTGATGAAAAACGCTGACATCGCCATGTATTTTGCCAAGGAAGAAGGCAAGAACAACTACCAGTTCTACTCAAAAAACATTCAATCCATAGCTAATGAACGCCTGTCCATTGAAACTAATCTGCGGCGCGCGCTGGAGCGCCATGAATTATTTTTAAATTATCAGGCCAAGCTGGATTTCAAAACCGGAGCAATCACGGGCGTTGAAGCGCTGCTGCGCTGGAATAACCCGCAGTTGGGTTCGATAACTCCCTCTCAATTAATTCCTGTAGCCGAAGAAACAGGGCTCATCATACCCATCGGCAGATGGGTACTGAAAACAGCCTGCAATCAGAATGTCGCCTGGCAACGCCAGGGCCTGCCCGCTATCTGCATGGCGGTAAACTTATCGCTTCGTCAACTCGCCGATGACAATTTATTAAATGATATTAAAGCGGCCCTGCAGGAATCCGGTATGAAGCCAAATCTTCTGGAACTGGAAATCACCGAGAGCATGGTAATGCATAACCCTCAGCGCCTGATAGCGGTGTTGACTAAAATCAGAGAAATGGGCGTGCGGCTTGCCATTGACGATTTCGGCACAGGTTATTCTTCTCTGGCTCAGTTAAAAAACTTCCCCATTAACACGCTAAAAGTGGACAGGTCATTCATTCGCAATATTCCTGAAGATTGCGATAATAAAGCGATCACTGAAGCGATCATTATCATGGGCAAAAACTTAAGTCTTACCGTTGTCGCCGAAGGCGTGGAAACCAAGGAACAGGAGAATTTTCTGCGTGAACAGGTCTGCGACGAAATGCAGGGTTTTTATTTCAGTAAGCCTATCGCACCCGATCAATTTGCCGATCTGTTGCGTACTCATCACAACAACTCTTCAAAAAAATGCATTAACAAGAGAATCTGACCAATCTTTAACGTAAATTTTTATTTCTTTCCTGAAACATATCATCTTCATACAAAACGGCGCCGGTATCCTTACAGGTCGTGGTAAAAAAAGATTTTACCTTACCGGTCATTACTGCGCAAAGTGGCAACGTGCAAGCGCACTTGGGATCAGGCGAAACTGCTTTCAAACGCGCTTAAATCCACAGAACCTTTATCGTTAACATTGGTCTTGAATTGTTTGATTCCCAGGGATACGTCCTGAAGATGGGCGGGAGACGTAACGGCACAAACGTTCATTTTGGAGATTTTTTCAATATCCGTCGAAAGAAAATCGAAAATTCCGGTAACCATTGCTTCCATAATATTCGCGGTGACGAGACTTGCGCGGCCTTCTCCATAAAGATCGAAGGCAAAGTTGTTAAGAGCCATCCCGTCTGCGGCCTGGGCGATAAGATAAGCGGCATTATAAATCTTATCGTAGTTTATATCGGAAATATTCCCGAGGCCGAACAGAAACAAAATTTCTGCGCCAACGCGCCGGGGGAATGGAATAATAATTTTTTCTTCAAATTCTCCACAGATTCTTCCCTGCTTCATTTCTCTGGAAATCATACCATTGAGGCGCCAGTCTATGAAACCGCAAAGCCCACGCGGCGGCTTTTCATCCGCGAAAACACCCAAAGCCAAACATTTATGTTTTGGAACGTCGGGAGACTCTGTTGACAGGGTTAGTTGCATTTTTTTTATTTAATTTAAGATTAAGGGTGTCCAATATGCCGTTGATGAAAGAGCCGGAATTTTCCGAACCAAAAGTCTTTCCAAGATCAACAGCTTCGTTTAAAGTAACTTTCGAGGGAATATCATCACAATATAGAAACTCAAATACGGCCAGACGCAAAATATTGATATCCACCCGGGACATTCGTCCCAGCGACCAGTTATCCGAACAACCGGCAATAAGTTCATCAAGTTCTTCTTTGTGCTCACATGTGCCCTGCACTAGAAACGCGGCAAATTCTTTAGCCGCTTTGGGTGCGACAAAATTACCCCAGAAAAGATCCAAAGCATCCTGCGTATCAATATTCACAAAATTAAGGCTGTAAAGAACCTGCAAGGCAATTTCTCTTGCCTTTCTCCGTTCGCGCATTTAATTATTAAACCTCAAAGAACTCTTATCACATTGCCACATTATCTTTTGGTACTTCTGCCATAAGATGATGGCAGTTTCATTAAATCTTTTTGAATAGATCAACCATTTCTATCGCCGTCATAGCCGCATCGGCGCCTTTATTTCCCGACTTCGTTCCCGCGCGCTCAATCGCCTGTTCAATCGTATCGGTCGTCAACACACCGAAAACCACCGGAACTTCCGTTTCGAGACCAACCATCGCAATACCCTTGGATACCTCGGCGCTTATATACTCGAAATGCGGAGTCGCGCCGCGAATAATAGCGCCCAAACAAATTATGGCGTCAAACCTGGCGCTCTTTGCAAGCTTTTTCGCCGTGAGCGGCAATTCAAAAGAACCGGGAACCTTATAGATGGCGATATCTTTTTCTTCCGCGCCCGCTCTCATCAGAGCATCAACGCTTCCCTCAATCAGCCTGCCGCAAATGAAATCGTTGAAACGGCTGGCCACGATGCCAAACTTCATTCCTTTGGCGACAATTTTTCCTTCAATTATTTTCGGCATTATTCATTACCATCCTTAATATTTAATTTTTGCTGATCCTCTAAATTTTTTTACCCATTCACACACGTTTGAATGACAGCAATCCGGCCTGCGCAAAAATGACAACGCGGGCAAATTCTATATTTTCAGAAGATGCCCCATTTTCTTTTGTTTTGTTTTCATATACTTTATATTGTTCTCGTTCGGATTTATTTCGATGGGAACCCGCTCAATAATTTCGATCCCGTAACCTTCCAAACCGACTATTTTCTTGGGATTATTGGTCAATAGCCGCATTTTGCGCACACCCAGATCAACAAGGATTTGCGCTCCAATTCCGTAATCCCTTAAATCCTCCTTAAATCCGAGGGCGATATTGGCTTCGACAGTATCTTTGCCTTCTTCCTGCAGGGCGTAAGCTTTGATTTTGTTAACGAGCCCTATGCCCCGGCCTTCCTGACGCATGTAAACTATTACACCCTTCCCTTCTTTTTCCACCATGCTCATCGCACGATGCAGCTGATCACCGCAGTCGCATCTCCTGGAACCGAAGAGATCGCCTGTGAGGCACTCTGAATGGACCCGCACCAGGACTTTGTCATTTTCTCCAATTTCTCCTTTGACCAAAGCGATATGTTGCCAGTCATCAACTTCGTTTTCGTAAACAATCATCTTAAAATCACCGCCGAAACTGGTCGGAATTGTCGCTTCCGCCATTCGCTTGATGAGGGATTCGTTCTGCATACGGTAATCAATCAGATCGGCAATGGTAACAATTTTTAATTTATGTTCCCGGGCAAAGACTTCGAGATCAGGCATCCTGGCCATTGTGCCGTCATCTTTCATAACTTCGCAAATGACACCCGCCGGCGTCAAACCCGCGATACGGCATAAATCCACCGACCCCTCCGTCTGCCCCGTGCGAACCAGGACTCCGCCCCGCTTTGCCCGAATGGGAAACACATGACCGGGGCTGACCAGATCGTCAGGCTTAGCCAGCGGATTAACGGCGGCCTGAATGGTTGTCGCCCTGTCAGCGGCTGAAATGCCGGTGGTAACGCCGTGCCTAGCTTCAATGGAAATTGTAAATGCCGTTCCGAAACGAGCCTGATTATCCTGGACCATCTGTTTTAAGTTGAGTTTATCCGCCGTTTCTTCATTAAGGGTTAAACAAATCAAACCGCGGCCATAACGGGCCATGAAATTAATTGTTTTTGCCGTGGCGAATTGAGCCGCCATGAAAAGATCGCCTTCATTTTCACGATCTTCGTCATCAACCAGGATAACCATTTTCCCGTTTTTAATATCTTCAATTGCTTCTGAAATAGTGCTGATTGCCATTTTTTCATCCTTACTTATTTAAAAAACCGTATTGCGCCAGGAAATCCTTATTGATTCCCTGCGGAGTTTTCAATAATGCTTCCACATACTTGCCCAGGATATCCGTTTCAATATTTACCCAATCGCCTTCTTTTTTCGCGACCAATGTGGTGTTAGAAGCCGTATGGGGGATTATATTAACATAAAACCTGCTTTTTTCAAGTTTGTTCACGGTGAGACTGATGCCGTCTATGGACACCGAACCTTTTTCCACGATATAACGGGACAGATTATCATTCATTTCCACAGCCAAAATAAGCGAGCCGGATTTTTGCGTCTGTGAAAGAATTCTGCCAGTAGCGTCAACGTGGCCCAGAACAAAATGACCGCCCACGAAACCGCCGACACGCAATGATTTTTCCAGATTAACTTTATTTCCCGTCTGTAAATATTTGAGTGTTGATCTGCCAATTGTTTCGGCGGAAACATCGGCCTGAAAATCCTGCTTATTTTTAGAAGTGACGGTAAGACAAACGCCATTCACAGCGATACTGTCGCCAATGGAAACATCCGTTAAATCTATGGCGGATTCAATTTCCAGAACGGCATCGGCGCCCTTCATCGTCAAACGTTTTACTTTTCCCGATCCCTCTATGATTCCGGTAAACATAAATTACTTTTTACCCTTGCTCAGTAAATCTTTTAATTCGGACATAAATTCGCCGACATCGCGAAATTGACGGTAGACCGAGGCAAACCGGACATAGGCGACGCCATCGAAAGCCTTCAGCTCATTCATGATCTTTTCTCCGATAATAGTAGAAGAAATTTCTTCCACCTGCATTTCCTGACAGGCCTGCTCCACATTTTCAACAAGCTTATCTATGGACTCCATGCTGATCGGACGCTTTTCGCAGGCTTTTTTTACGCCATTTAATATTTTCTGCCGGTCGAACTGTTCGCGACGGCCGTCTTTTTTAATGACCATCGGCAGCACATCTTCAACATACTCATAGGTGGTAAATCGCTTTGAGCAATTCAAACATTCCCGGCGGCGGCGGACGGCTTTCCCATCCTTGCTTATGCGCGAGTCAATAACTTTATTTTCCGCATGACCGCAAAACGGGCATTTCATGATCTCGTCACCTTTACAGTAAACCTTAGAGTTGTTTTACGCTTATTCCCGCTTCCTTAAGCATCTGGGCGGCCAATTTATCCTGGTAACCGTCACGGATTACAATATTGACAACACCCGCGTTGATGATCATTTTGGCGCAAATAACACAGGGATGATTCGTGCAATACAATGTTGCTCCTTTGGTATTGACGCCATGCAGCGCCGCCTGAATAATGGCGTTTTGTTCCGCGTGCAGTCCGCGGCATAATTCATGACGTTCACCCGAAGGAACATTAAGCTGTTCACGCAGGCAGCCAATATCCAGGCAATGCTGAAGCTTGGAGGGAGCGCCGTTATAGCCGGTGGCCAGAATCCGGCAATCGCGCACCAGCCCTGCTCCCACAGACCGCCGGCAACAGGTGCTCCGTTTGGATACAAGCTCCGCGATATCCAGGAAATAATTATCCCAATCAGGCCTTTTTATATTCTTCTGAGGTAAACTTGTTGAAGATAATTTTTTTTGGGCCATGTGTACACGCTTTCACAAAGCAAAGATACAGCAGATCAAGTCTAATTACAGATTTTTAATTCTCCCCTGATAAAGTGGGAACCGGTCGCAGAGAGCTTTTACCTTTTCGGCGACGGCCTGAATCTTCTGTTCATTATTGATATCTTTAACCACATCAGAAATATAGGAGGCAATCAATCGCATTTCATCTTCCTTCATGCCTCGGGTCGTCACGGCGGGAGTGCCGATTCTTATTCCGCTTGTTACCTGAGGACCTTTGCTGTCAAAGGGGATACCGTTTTTGTTGACGGTTATGGAGGCGCGGTCAAGCGCTTCCTGCACGTCCTTGCCGCTTACGTCCTTGTTGGTCAAATCAACCAGCATCAGATGATTATCCGTTCCTCCGGAAACCAGTCTGAACCCCTGATTTTTCAATTCATCCGCCATGGCCTGAGCGTTTTTAATAATTTGTTTTTGATATTCCTTGAATTCCGGCATGAGCGCTTCTTTGAAAGCAACAGCTTTAGCGGCGATCACATGCATCAACGGACCGCCCTGCATACCGGGGAAAACCCTGCTGTTGAGCGTTTTCGCGTAAGCTTCCTTGCACATCACCACGCCGCCGCGCGGACCGCGTAATGTTTTATGTGTTGTGGTCGTTACATATTCGCAAACCGGAACGGGCGAGGGATGCAGTCCCGTGCAAACAAGTCCCGCTATGTGTGCTATATCCGCCATAATGACAGCGCCGACTTCATCGGCAATTTTCCGGAACTTATCAAAATCGATTGTACGGGGATAGGCGCTCGCGCCGACAACGATCATTTTGGGTTTATGTTCCCTGGCCAGTTTTTCGACTTCGTCATAATCAATGGTCTCTGTGTCTTTGCTGACGCCGTAGGGAACAATCTTATAAAATTTGCCGGAAAAATTGGCCGGACTTCCATGAGACAGATGTCCGCCATGAGACAGATTCATTCCCAGAATCGTATCACCGGGCTGAACTGCCGAAAAGTATACAGCCATATTCGCCTGTGTGCCGGAATGCGGCTGAACATTAACATGATCGGCTCCAAAAAGCTGTTTGCAACGGTCTATCGCCAGAGACTCCGCTATGTCCACAAATTCACAGCCACCGTAATAACGTTTCCCCGGATATCCTTCCGCGTACTTATTCGTCATCACTGAGCCCTGCGCTTCCAGCACCGCTTCACTGACAAAATTCTCCGAAGCGATAAGCTCTATTTTACCGGCCTGCCTGCGCGTTTCCAGATCAATGGCCCGGCTAATTTCTAAATCAACTTTTTCTAAAAAAGACATGTGAACTTTTTCTCCTTTGCTCTTAATCCTTTAAAAGGATAAAATATTGTTACCTCAGTCCGTATATTTTCTAAATAACAAGACGGCGTTGACGCCGCCGAAACCAAATGTGTTGGACATGGCGGTATTTATTTCTTTATGCCGGGCGACATTCGGCACGTAATCTAAATCGCATCCTTCGCCGGGATTATCCAGATTGATCGTTGGCGGGATAATACCTTCCTGCAAAGCTTTAATGGCAAATATGGCTTCCACCCCTCCCGTTCCTCCCAGCATGTGGCCGGTCATAGACTTTGTTGAGCTGACCATCAGCTTTTTGGCATGTTCTCCAAAAAGAGATTTGACGGCCTGGGTTTCATATAAATCGTTGAGCGGCGTTGACGTGCCGTGGGCGTTGATGTAATCAACATTTTCGGGACTTAAGCCCGCGTCCTTGATCGCAACCCGCATACTGCGGGCGGCGCCTTCATGCCCGGGCGGCGGAGCGGCCATATGAAAAGCGTCAGAGGTGCACCCGTAACCGGCAAGTTCCGCGTAAATACGCGCCCCTCTTTCTAAAGCAAACGATAATTCTTCGAGAATAATTATACCGCAACCTTCTCCGATGACAAAACCGTCTCGGTCTTTATCAAACGGCCGGCTGGCCCTCTGCGGCTCATCATTTCTCACCGACAGCGCCCGCATGGCCCCAAAGCCGCCAACAGCCAATTGGGTTACCGCCGCTTCGACTCCGCCGGTAATCATTACATCAGCGTCTCCCCAGGCAATGGTCTTGTATGCATCGCCAATAGCCGATGTCCCCGCCGCGCAGGCGGTAACGGCACAATTGATGGGACCTTTGGCTCCAAATTTTATGGAAACATGACCGGATGCAAGATTGGCCAAAACGGCCGGAACTGTAAAGGGAGAAATTTTGCGGGGATCGGCGCTAAACAGGTTTTTTAATTCTTCTTCCAGAGTGGCGATACCGCCGATAGCCGAACCGATTATAACGCCTGCGCGCTCGGAAAATTCAGGGCTGATCGTCAATTTCGCGTCAGCCATGGCCATTTCCGAAGCAGCAAGAGCATAAAGAATGAAGTCGTCATAACGACGGACTTCCTGTTTATTTACAAATTGCAGAGGATCGAAATTTTTTATTTCGCCCGCAATTCTGGATTTACAAGAACTACAATCAAACTTGGTAATCAGGCCAATACCGGATTGACCGGTAATCGCGCCCTCCCATGATTGACTAACCGAATTGCCCAAGGGAGTCAACGCCCCAAGACCTGTTACAACAACACGCCTTTTCATTGGCTAAAATCCTGAACGGCGAACTATTGAACGCCTTTTTGCTTTAGAAAATCAACGACATCTTTAATGGTACTAATTTTTTCCAGTTCCTCATCAGCTATCTCTATACCAAAAGCTTCTTCCATTTCCATGAGGAGCTCAACGATATCTAAAGAATCCGCTCCCAAATCATCAATAAAAGACGCTTCTAAAACGCACTCTTCTTGAGTTACATCCAGTTGTTCCATTACAATTTTAATGACTTTTTCTTCTAACGTCATGCAAAATCCTCCTCCAGTCTATTATTACCTTAATAATCAGATCGTTTTATACTGCATTTACCTCTTTTTAAAAAACAATCCTTTTTTATGCAAGAAAATAACTTCATATATCTTTACACATACAACCGGTATAGTCCATTCTTATAAAAAGATTATTGTTACTCTTTAAATTTCAGAGGCGTTATTTTCGGATCTGTTGCCATCATGCGCTTAAAAATTTAAGCGGCGCCTATGGCATTTCTATATTCTTTTTTTAAGTTATGATACTAGGCGTTCTTTTCCGCTTTTCCGTATTCTCTGCCCTTATAAGTCTCACATGTCGGACATACGCGATGAGGCTGTTTCGGCTCATTACACTGCGGACACAAAGAAATTGAAGGCGATTTCAAAAAATCGTTCGCTCTTCTCTGATTACGTCTTGTTTTTGAATGTCTCTTTACCGGATTTGGCATAAATTATCCTTCTTTATAGTTAATTTTTTATCGTAAAATTTTTTAATACAGCCATTCGATTATCAACAACATCTAAGCGGCAACTGCAGGAAGAAGTGTTCCAATTAGCGCCGCATTGCGGGCACAAGCCCTTGCATTCGTCCCTGCAAAGCGTTTTAATAGGTATCTGCAAAATTATCTGCTCGCAGATAATAGGCCCAAGATCAATAAAGTCGCCTTTATAGTAACTTATTTCCAATTCTTCCGGCGTAAGCTCCAAATCTTCCCTTGTTTCAGCTTTCGCGGGAATTAATGTATAAGCGAAATCAGCGCCAATGGACAGTTTTGTGTTCTCTAAACAACGGCTGCAGCAAATATCAACCAGCGCGGTAAGCGATCCCTTAATAAAAACAGTGCCTGAAGTCTTTGTGACCAGACAGTCTACATCAACTCTATCCAGTGTAAAATCAGCACTTTCGCTATCTTTAAAGCATGCCCTAAACCAGGCATCATCTTCGGAGAAGACGAATCTCTGCCCTTCCTCCGGGATGAGAAACACGTTTATTTTCAAAGAATTAGCCATTAAAAGCCTGCTTACTTTTAAAAATTTTACCTTATCAATAATCGAAAGAGTTAATTATAAATTCTTTTTGTTGTCAAGCATAATTTATTTGTCTTAATGAAGGATTAAAAAGGTGATTTTAAATTGGCGAAAGATCAAGGTGCTTGACAAAAGGATGATGTCAATCCTATAAGGTTACAAAAAACATAGGAAAATAGAAACATGGAAAAAATCAGAACCCGTTTCGCGCCTTCTCCAACAGGCTTTTTACACATCGGCGGAGCGCGAACCGCTCTTTTTAACTGGCTTTATGCACGCCACAACGATGGAGCATTTGTTTTACGGATTGAGGATACAGATCAGACACGCTCTACAGATGAATCGACAAAAGCGATACTGGACGCGATGGCCTGGCTGGGGTTAAACTCGGATGAAGGCCCTTATTTTCAGGCACAACGTGTTGATTTACACAGGGAAATGGTGCTGAAGTTAATTAAGGAAGATAAAGCCTACTATTGCACATGCACAGCGGAAGTCCTCGAAGCAAAAAGAAAACAAGCCCTGGCCGAAGGGAAAAAACCCAAGTACGACGGCACCTGCCGCGATAAAAAATTAAGCAAATCGGCAAACAGCGTTGTGCGCTTTCGCGGCAGGCAGGACGGTGTTACCATTGTAGAAGATCTGATAAAAGGCAATATTATTTTTAACAATGAAGAGCTTGACGATTTGATCATCGAGCGCGGCGACGGTTACCCCACATATAATTTTGCCGTGGTCATTGATGACGCTCTGATGAACATCACCCATGTCATCCGCGGCGATGACCACGTCAACAACACGCCGCGCCAGATTTTATTGTATCAGGCGCTGGGTTTTGAGGTCCCCAAATTCGCCCATGTCCCGATGATTCTGGGAAGCGATAAAACACGTCTGAGCAAACGGCATGGCGCAACATCGGTCATGGCTTACAAGGAAATGGGCTTCCTGCCGGAAGCGCTCGTCAATTATCTTGTACGCCTCGGCTGGTCGCACGGCGATCAGGAAATTTTTTCGCTTGCACAACTGGTTGAGCATTTCAGTCTGGACGCGGTTGGTAAATCACCCGCTGTTTTCAACCCCGAAAAACTTCTTTGGCTTAACGCTCATTATATAAAGAATGCCGATTCCGAACGACTGCTTAAAGAAATGAAGCCTCTGTGGCCGGCAACTATAAATACAGGCGATTCCGCTTTTACTAAAAAAGTTATTATCGACCTGCAACCGCGAACAAAAACTCTGGTGGAACTGGCTGCCGCCGCAGACTTCTATTTCGCGGATACAGTTCAGTATGAAGAACAATCGGCACAAAAATTTCTGGTCCCTGATGTTCTCGCCAATTTAAAAGCAATTGCTGCGGCAATACCGGCGGTGCAAAATTTCAGCAAAGATGGCATTGAAGAGTTCCTCAAGGCATTCACTGTGGAGCTAAATATTAAGTTTAAGGCGATCGCTCAACCGCTACGGGTGGCTCTCACCGGTAAAACAGTAAGTCCCGGTATCGATGAAGTTATGGTTACACTGGGCAAGGATCGGGTGATTAAAAGGATTAACGATGCCATTGCCTATATTGCATCTGGCCCTGATGCGTAGATTGCGCGGGTTCAGCAATAATTGCATCATCTTAAACCGCGGCAATTTCATCTTGACTTTTTTTAGTGAATTGCATAGATAGTTTCGCTCAATTTTTCACAAAACCGGGGAACGTCCAGCGATAGGACTCAGGACTCTGAACCATATAACCCGGGTTCGAATCTTAGCCCCAGCCATTTTATGGTCCCATCGTCTAGTGGTTAGGACGCTGGCCTCTCACGCCGGAAACCAGGGTTCAACTCCCTGTGGGACTACCAAGTAATTCAATAACTTACAACAAAAATATTATGCTTCGATTAAATTGGGTGTAATATAGGTGTAATCAGGATCATCCAGGCTATCAACCACTTCTTTGTTCGCTCCAGGTACGAGGTGCCCATATATATCGACAGTGACTTGAATGCTATGATGCCCTAGTTGGTCCTTAATGTAAGCAAGGGAACGATTATCTTGGATAAGTTGAGAAGCATAGGTATGGCGGATATCATGGATGCGGATTTGTCGTATTTTGGCTTTCTCAAGTAACTTCTTGAATACACGCTCCCTCCAATGACCTTCAATTAAAGGCGTGCCTATATCGGAAATGAAAATCCATTCGGGCATACCCTCTCCTTTAGCAAGATATTCTTCTTTCCGTTTAATTTTCAATTTTGTAAGACATTCCGTTAGTTGCCGAGACATATCAATGTTTCTGTATTTATCATTTTTAGGTGTACTTGTATGACTTTTTGACCTGCTGCGCCTGACGATAATAAATCTGTTATTAAAATCAATGTCGCCCCACTGCAAGGCAATAACTTCACCAAGTCTCATACCAGTGCGACATAAAGTTAAAAGCATCGGGTAATGCTTCGGGTAATGCTGCAGGCAAGTCTCCAAGAGCAATTTTGTCTCTTCCCTGGTGAGTGGATCAATGTGGTATTTTTTTACTTTTGATCTTATTAGTTTTCTAATGATTTGCGCCGGATTTGAAGAGATCTTATTATCATCAACAGCAAGCTCTAAAACTCCACTTATTGCGTTTTTGATGTGTGTCGCGGTACTGGCTGCGTATCCTTCCTTAAGTTTCTGTTGTAATAACTTCTTCACCACAGCCTTGCTTATGTCAGTCACCGGAGTTTTTTCAAGATCCGGCAATACATGATTTTTAAGAATCCCCGTATAATCTGATATGGATATTCTTTTACAGGTGGCTGGTACGGTATTTTCAATCCATGTTTTTGCATAATGACCAAAAGTAACATCTTCGTTTTTTTCTAATTTAAGATCACCAAGAATTAACTTGGCTTCAATCTTCTTTGCAGCCTCAAGCGCAAACCTCTTGTCACGACCAATTTTTTTTGATCTGCGCTGACCATGGTGCTCAATGAATATCCACCAATCGCCTGAACCTTTTATTTTTTCTCTGACTTGTACGGACATAGACTATTTTATCTTCTTATCGATATACTTTATTAAATCTGAAATTTTAAAATCAGAGTCCTTTATTTTTTTTAGCAATAATATTTCTTCGTCACTAGGTTCATATATTTTAGAAAACTTTGTGTTCTTGAAAAATGGTTCAACGTTCTCTCTTTGAACTGGTTCCCACTTTTTCAACATTTCGTATTGTTCTTCGCTTATTGATTGAACAGAAATAGATAAGCTAATTTCAATTGATTCAGACTTTGCAATTTCAGAAATTTTAACGAGAGGATTTTCAAGACCTCCGCCTAACATAATCATATCCGTGTCTTTCTTCCGTCGAAGCACGAATATATTATTTTTATCGTCTTTTACAATAATTGCATATGTTGGTGTTTCAAACAATGATCGATCCAGATATTTTTTAAATCCAGACAGTTCAGGCTTCAATAAAATAAGTTTAACATTTTTGGCGTATTTTATAATGCTGTACAATGGTTCATAACCTGGGAAACCCGGTACGAGGCCACGGGTAAGCATGAAAAGTTTATAAAAATTATCTTTATTAAACGGATATGCAGAATTATCATTAATAATTCGCGTATTAATATTCAGTCTTTTGATAATCGATTCAATATTTTCTTTTGATATTCCAAATCCTTTTTTCTCAAATTTATCAATTGCCGAGCGTGATAAATTAAATAAACCAGCAAAATTTTCCTGAGTATATCCACTGGATTCTCTAATTAATGCAATAAATTCATGTAGTTTCATAAAATTAACGTGTAAGCAAAAAAATGGTTGCAAAAGGTAGCAATTTATATATAATGATACTAAATAATGACACTTTAGAATGATACCAAAATCATGAAGAAAACACAATATAAATTATTCATGAGGTATTAAAGCAGCACGAAATATTTCTTGCGCATGCGATAACGATAGTTAGGAATTTAGCGGATGACGATAAAGAATGAAAAACCATTTTCGCAAGGTTGGGCCAAAGTAAATAAAACGGCAATACACATTGGCATGAGTCCAAGGTCAGTTCGCAAACTTCTCAGGCAGGGATTGCCTTATTCTCGGTTGCCATCAGGAGCTATCCTAATTTCACTCGATCAGGCTGATGAATATATAAAAAAATTTCAAGTCGTAAACAACGAACTTGATAGCGTAGTTAATGATGTCATCAAATCGACAAAATAATCTCTATAATCTGCTTAAAAATAATTATATAAATGACCTTATTGTCAAGAGAAAATAACGAAGAATTGTATGCAATAATCGAACGTGCCAAGACACTATCGTTAAACGATATTATCCGACAAACGAAGGCAAAAGAAATATCGGAAAAAGAGAATCTTCTTAAAAATAATACCTCCCGCAAAAATCCCCTTCAGAAACAATCAACTTTTTCTTTTCTGCCAAATGAACTCACGCGAATAAGTCCTTTTTTTGTCATGTCAAAATTTGAGATGGGGCATCGACCTTTGGAAAAGAGAGTATGTGAAAATTCATGGGGGAAAATGGAAATCCAAGGGGAGCGTTTATCAATATTTGATGAGGGTATTTTGCTCGCAATTTTAAGACTTTCATTATTAAAAAAATCATCAAATTTTTCTACGACTATTCATCAAATTCTGAAAATTCTCGGTACTTCCCCCGGCCGAAATACCTATCATTCTGTTTGGTCCTCGGTAAAAAGACTTGGAGCAACAACTATAAGCCTTTACGTCAAAGATGAAAAAAAAGAATCCTTCACTCATATTTTGGCTGGCGGAATATGCGACGATAAATACAACATCACAATAAGCATAAATAGATTTTTTGGCGAAATGTTTTTAAAAGGGCTAATTACTGACATCGATATCGATTTCAGGTCCAATCTTAAGGGCGATATTTCAAAAGCATTATACCGGTTCTATCGAAGTCAGCCAGCCAATTATGAAATACATCTTCAGAAATTATGTAACGCCATCAACCTCGATCAATCACAAAAAAAATTCAGACTCCGCGAAAAAATAAACAAAGCTTTAAATGAATTAAAAATGAATCATTTCCTTGCGGCCGGGATAATAAATGAAAAAGATCACGTCATCACCAAAAAAGGTGAGGGAGTGAAAGTTTAGACAATTGAAGATGATCTCTTTGACAATTGGAGATGTCACCTTAGACAATTGAAGTGGCTTTAATAGACAATTGGGGATGATAGTTTTGACTTTTGGGGATGTTTTTAGATTATTTCATAACAATATAAAACACATGCATGACATGAAGTATTTAAAAGATATTTTAGATATAAAAGATATGTAAGAGAAACATTGAATTATTTTTCGCTCATGGGTTTTTGAATCATGATTTTGTTAATATTCGACATTCTCAATTACATAATTACGGAACCATGGCTGTATTTGGCAGTTGACGTTAGTGTACGCGGTTTTTAAGGGACACCATATACAACGGTTACCCGTTGTGAGTTCAGAATGAAATTGATGATAAGCAATAGTAATCATTAGCGTAATAATTCATTATTAACATATTAATGCATTAATAGAATTTTATGAGCGGTGTAAAATTACAAGACAATAACATGCATTAAATTGATGGTTTACGTATTTAAACAGGTTAATAATTCTATATTAAAAAGAAGAAAGAGGGAAAGGCATTATGGCAGTGAAAAGCTTGTCAATTTCCGATGAACTTTTAGAAAAAATTACCCGCGAGGCTAAACAAAAAAATCTTTCTTTTTCCGAATTGGTGTGCCAGCGGATTTCCCAAAGTTATGTGCCGGCATCTTCACAAAAATACGATAACAACGCTGAAAAAATCTTGGCCAAGATTGATTCCCTCGACACAAATTTTAAACAAGCCGTTAACGCTTTGAAGAAACAAAATCCGCAGATAGATTTAGAAAATCAATTGAGTGACTGGCTTAATATTTTAGAAAGCAGAATCAAAGATAAGATCTCCGTGCTGGGATCATCCATAGAAAATCAGAATCAACTTTTTAAGGATTTGTATCCAAAAATCAAATATAAAAATTCATACGACTGGGGTGATACTCTTGTTTATATCGCAGATCATTTTATGAGTTCTTCCTGGATTCATTCCGGGAATATTCTTCTTTTACTGCTTCTGATTTCTTTGGGCGTAATTATCTTCTTAAATACAAAAGATTGGGATTGGACAAATAAAGCATTGTTAGTTCTAGCCGTAATTCCGGCATATTATTTTTTACTTCACCGGATACTAAAATGCCTCGTCGTCCGGTGTGGCTGGCATCAAAAAGAATAGTAATTTTTCTTAAATTATTAAAAATCAAATTAAGAGGTCATGCTTATGGGTCCGGTTAAAATAACAGCAACAGGCGTAAAAGAATATTACTATGAGAAAGATATTATCTATAATGTCGATGGCCAGCAGGATAATACGCGTTGGTATGGCGGCGGCCTGGAAGCTTTGGGATTGAGTGCAGGTGAAAAAATCTGTGGGAATGATTTTGTAAACATAGTCGAAGGAAAAAATTTATACGGTCATCAAAAGGTTCAACTGTCTTATGAAAGTAAAGGCAGGACAGAGCATAGCGCCGGTGTTGATTTTGTCTTTTCCGATCCCAAATCAGTTTCCATTTTAGAACATATTGTCGGTGATGCCGGAATAAAAGAAGCCCGCTTGGTTGCAATTAAAACTGTAGTAAAACATATCGATGAAAACTATATCGCTTACCGGGAAACACATGATCATAAAACTGAAATTGTTATTGCTCCGGGAGGCGGAATCTTTGCCACATTTGCTCATTCGACCAGCCGGGAAAACGATCCTCAATCGCATACTCATGTCATCATCAGCAATATGGTGGAACGTCCCAATGGAGAATTCCGCGGATTGTGGAATAAAGAAATCTTCAAGCACCAAAAAGAAATTACCGCGGTTTATAATGCGACAATGTCCAAATCTCTTGCCGCATTGGGCTATGCCATTGAGAATAGAGCGAATGGCCTTTATGAAATCAACGGTATGGAGAAAGATTTAATCAATCAATTTTCCAAGCGGCATGAAAACATTGAAAAGACTGAAGAACAATTAAAAGATGTTTTAACCTTTGCCAATGACGCTCAGATAAATAGGGTAGCAACTCTGGAAAGCCGGCCTAATAAGCATTATTTATCCGTTGAAGCCCTGAAATCTGATTGGAATAAACAAATACAGGATTTGGGCTATTCCCCGGAAATAATATCCGGCAACGTCAGACATACAGCCCAGGAATTAAAAATAAATAACCTGACGCCCCAAGACTATATAAATAACGTCGTACGGGATCTTATTACCAATGAATCCACATTTTCTCAAGCCGAGCTTCTGCGAAATGTCCTAACTTTATCCATGGGGAAATATGATAAATCAGATTTTATTTCTGAAATGGAAAAGGCTAAAATAAATAACACTATTCGGGAAATAAATCCCGGTATATTTTCCACACCGGAAATGATGGAGATCGAACAGAAGATTCTTGATGATCTGAAGCAAGGTCAAGAGAAAATGAGTTCGCTTATGACCATTCCTGAATCCAATAATTTTCTCGATAATTATCAGAAACAAAACAAAACCAATCTGACCGACGGGCAGAAAGAACTTTTTCGAGTTGTAATGACTTCGAAAGATCAATTTATTATCTGTCAGGGGGATGCCGGTTCCGGTAAAACAACCGTATTCCAAGCCATAGCCGAAGCCGCAGAAAGTGCGGGAATAATTTTGGAAGGTTATTCCAAAACGGGCAAAGCAGTTCAGGAATTCATGGAAAAGACCGGGGCCAAAGGACAGACAGTTGACTCTTTTCTACAGAATAAAAATATAGCTGTTACGACAAATGCCATCCGGGTAATTGACGAAGCGTCAATGCTGGGAAGCAAACAAACACTGGAAATGATCGAATCAGCTAAACGTGATAACTGCCGAATGGTTTTGCTGGGCGATGTTAAACAATTACCGGCAATTGATGCCGGCCGTGCTTTTCAGGATGCCCAGGAACTAGGTCAACTACATGTTGTTACGCTGGCGGAAAGTATCCGGCAAAAGACGGAATATATCAGGCAACTGGTTGAGGCCATAAAAGATAAGGATATTGACCGTGCACACCAGATTTTGGAATCAAATAACAGAATAACAGAACTAGCTGATCGGGATGAACGTTTAAACGCTGTAAAAGAAGCGTATTTGGAAAAAGGTGGTGTGGATAATGGTACTCATATAATTACGCCAACCAATGCCGACAGAAAGGCTTTAAATGAAATGATCAGGACTGAGATCAAAGAAGAGGGAAAACTTACTTCAGAACAAGCTTTCACCATTCGGGAAATAATCAGCAAGAAAGAAATCGAAAAGAGATATGCTTACAATTATGAAGAGAATCAAATCTTATATGCCCAGAAATCCTTCAATGGCATGAATCCCGGCATGGAGGCCAGAATTGTCAGTATTGATCAAACGAACAACTTTTTAAATTGTCAGACAGTCGACGGCAAGGATTTTTTTATTGATGTTTTCCAAAATGGCGACAAGATCAGAATTTTCAATGAAGCGCAAAGAGAATTTGCCGCAGGCGATTACATCGTCTTTCTGAAAAACGATAAATATTTGCAGGTTCAAAATGGATTAACCGGAACAATAAAAAACATTGATGAAAATGGCAATCTATCCCTGGACATCAACGGAAAGGGAATATCATTCAATATCAAGAATTATAACTATATCGATCATGCCTATGCAATAACGACACATAAATCCCAGGGAGCATCTTACTACAACGATATATATTGTGCAAAAGCAAACAATGTTGACCAGAAGCAGTTTTATGTTGCTGCCAGTCGCTCAAGGTATGATTTTGAAATATTTGTTGACGACAAGGAAAGGTTCTTTGAAAACGTAAAAACAGAACAGCAGAAATCATCAACTCTGGACTACACGAGAGATAACAAAACAGAACAAAAATTAGAAGGCGAAATAAAAAACGACGATAAAGAATCTAATAACGAGATAAAACATGACAAACAGCAAGAGCAATCTATGGGGCAGGAGAAACCACACTTTCGTGAAATGGAGATGGAATTATAATTTCTGCAGTCACGATTATTCATGGAAAGAATAATTATTCGCTATAGAGCAGATTTCACGGGTAATCTTCGATATTCAGAGACTTGATTTTATACTAACTTTTAATCTGCAATCCACAGTTTTCATTCATCCATTTTATGGTAGTTTATAGTCTTCAATCGTTAAAAAAAAGATAATTTCATGAAGAAGATTGCTTTCGCAATTATTGTTGTTATGTTTGTTTTTACATTAGCTATTTATTGAACTATTATAATAGCTTCTAGAACAGTTTTAACTCTTCGGTTTTTCTGCCTTCCTTAATCGGTATCGTTGCTGGCAATAGGTTTGGTCTTGCCGTAACCAGTCGCGGTAAGACGGGAACCATCTCGAATTTATCAATAAGATATTGACGAACGCTCTTAGCTCGTTTTTCGGACAGTTTCTGATTATATGCATCACCGGCTATATTATCAGTATAACCTGCAATTTCACCTTTTGAATCAGGATACTGTTTCATGAAATAAGCCACTCCCTTGATTTCATGATAATATTTATCCTTGACAACTGCATTGGCTGTATTGAATTCCACGTTAAGATTTATGGTTATCTTCTCTTTCATGGGTTCGGGAGGAGGAACCGGCGCCGGAGGAGGAGAAACCGACGCCGGAGGAGGAGCTAGTGCTGGAACCGGAGCGAATTCAGGAACGGGTTGGACAACCGGTTTAGCACAGCATTGAGGAAAAAATTGCAGTTGCACTGTTTAATCGAGTCATCATAATTGATATCCGGCAAACCACCGTCTCTTGCTTCTACATATGTTTATAAATTAAATTATCGGGAAATAACCTCAACTTTATTTGATATATCTTTCATTAAACCACGAATGCTAGTGCACAACTCATGGTTGATATGTGCTTCTCCTGAACCATCAGGACAAATTATTGATACGTTCTGCTGCATGGTATGTTTCCATACGACTTCTTTCTTATCATGTACCTTTATACCTGCAGTAATAATGGTCAACCAATTTTGCTCCATTTTCAAAGCAAATCAACATCTAATTTTGATCTATTCTAATGACAGCAAAGGTTTGGATTTCATAAAGCAACATAGAATATGAGTAGGGATTAATTCTGGATGCCTATGATAGGTCAGAGCTGTACCCATACCCAAATTTCCTGTTGCCGTCTGTTATGATTTTTCTTCTGCTTAGTGTCCCGCGGGAATAAATTTTATTCATATTTATTGAATAAAGCAGGAGGACAGAGGACCCCTTCATTCTCTTCCCTGTTAGAGATTCCCGCGAGATATTCTTTATCACAAAAACTATTCTACCCAGCAGATAATGCTATGACTTGCCTTGCTCATGTTTGATAAATATTTAATGCAAGATACGTATTGAAGGAAGAAAAATCAATCCCCCATATGGGTGGTTTTATTAATATTGTTAAACTGAAATAAACTAATGACATTAATTTATTTCATGATATACTGAAACGGCATATTCTTTAGTTGGTAATCATTAAAAGGCATTGACATGAAGAATCGTTTAAAAAAACCGCTGAATAATAATTATCACGAACAAATATTTTTGAAGGCACCTAATCCTATGACTATTTCCACGGTCAAGGAAGGTGTCTATATAGATGTAAATGAAGCCTTTGCAAAAATATTTAAAGTGCGGCGGCGGGACGTAATCGGAAAAACATCCATTGAATACGGGGGAATTACAAAAAAAAGAAGATTAAAGATAATTCATGACATAAAAGAAAAAGGACATGCTCAAAACATATTAACATTTGGAACTAAAAATAATGAAATGCAGTGCATAATGCTCAATATCGTACCGGTGAAGTTAGACAAGCAGGTTCTTTTGGTGACTATTGGGACCGATATTTCCAGACTTAAACTGTCCAAAGATTCTCAGCAGTATGATGCTTTGATTAAATCGTTTGATTCCATTAACGACGCCGGTGTCGTCTTAATTGGCAATAATAAGAATAAGCAATCATATATATTTTACATGAATGAAGTAGCAAAAAATGTTTTGAAAGCAAAGTCGATTCAGGGTTTACTTAATGACCTTGACGGAAATGAATCAACATTTATAAGCACCGGGGCAGGGGATTACCATATCAGAAAAATTTCAACCTATCATGATTCGCCGCTGAAAATAATTCTCATGGAACAATTTCCAGAGACTAAACTAATTGAGAAGAAAATGAAGCAGCAACGCTTTACTCCCAGACAACAGGAAGTCGCTCTCTTAATTGTTACCGGTTATTCAAACAAGGAAATTGCCAAAAAACTATATATCAGTGAAAATACAGTAAAAGAACATATGAAAAACATCTTTAGTAATATGGGTATTAGCTGTCGTTGTGAACTTTTACCTAAACTGATGAACCTCCGGTAAATCTTCCAGAAAAAAAGACATGATAATCTAAAAAGTGTGTTTGTAAGAGTGAGGAGAAGACAGTACAGTTAATATTTGTCGGAAAGAAGGGATAGCACCTGATATTTGCTATAAATAGTGACCTACCCCTGGATCTTGTACCACAAGTTAAGTTAGAAATCCGTTATTTTTATTTTGCAAATTTTATCCTGCAATCTTTATATTACAAGTTTCGAGACTACAAATTCAAAGAAATTTTAATAAAGGTCTTTTCTTAAACGGCTGAGTAAAAATTAGCAATATTATGGCCTTCCTACTTTGATATCTTAGTGATGAAGAATTTTAACCATATTGAGAATCCACCATAAAATAAGCTAAAGCAGCCCTTTCTGAGCAGTATTGCTCTTAATGGCGTAATGCACGGGGCAGATGCATATTTGACCATTGCCAAACGCTAATTGATATGGACAAGATGATTGTCGGGTATCTTTCAGAAACATAAGGTTTGTATCAAAGATACGTTCAACTGCACACGTCTTGTGGTAGCCGCATTTATCTGAAGTAAGACAGGAAAACTTGTGAGGGCATTTTGTTGTCATTTTGAGCACGTCATCGGGAACTTTAAACTGCATAACATCACTCTCCAAAAAGCTTTAGAAATAAAAATAATTAAATTAATCAAAATAAAAAAGTTTGTCAATCCACCCGAAAGGGTGTTCTATAAATAATTTATTAAGACCTGCCCCTGGATCTTGTGCCACAAGTTAAGTTAGAGATCTGTTACTTTTACATTGCAACTTTCAACCTGCAATCCTCAAATTTAATGTGTATTTCTGGGTAAGGTTGAGCACGTTTAATAATAATATAATACAAGCCACAAACCAAGTAGAATGCAAGCAACTCCTAGCAAACGAACAATGAACGGGCTAGTTACTTTTTGTTTTTTTGAAACAAGCTTGGAATTAAAGATACCGTTTTGCCGCCAAGGAATTGATTCCAAAATATTTGATCCTAGTTCAGGGAGAATTAAAACAACAATACCAAACACAATATAAGATAAACTTAGAATTTTACATAGAACATTGTCATTCATAAAGATTTTTCAATTTAGAAGAAATATTTAACAATTTCCAGGATCAAGAGTCTATTAGCTCAAATGTGAAATAAATATCTTCGTCACCGCTTGCAATACTTCTGATCTGCCTCACGATGGATTTCTTCCCGAAAATTCTAATAGCTTTTTGAAAATACCCCTTTAACAAAAGTTCAAAATACGCATTTTTTACCTCAATTCCGATAACGATGAAATGAACAACATTATTTTCCAAGCGTGTCGTTATCCTGCCACCATCAAAGTAAGCCAAATAAATTTTGGGTAACGACGTCTCAACGAACTGCTTTGTATCTTTCGTCAGCATATAAGAACTGTAAGAACCTCCCTGCGATAAGGCATATTTTGCTCCTACTTTTCCAAACGTTTCATATTGTGTTTTGTCATTATTAAAGAATTCCCTGCACATCTCATCAAAAAGAAAGATTAATTTATCCACGGGGATAGGGGTCACGGCCATAAGTACAGACACGCCGAAATATTTATCCTTCTTCGCCAGTTTGTCCATAAAATCTTTCCAGCGTTCTTCTCCGAAAACTGCAACCATATTCGTTTTTGTTACAACATAAAAAATGCCTTTTACGTTCATAAGATAAGTTCCTTTCAAAGCCATTATATTATTAAGACTAAAAATATGATTTTTTTACAGGACGTTTTCTAGCACAAAATTAAAAAAATAGAAATTTGAAACGTTCATGAAGTATGATGTACTTGCCAAGTCCACATTTTTTGTGGTTTTCTAAATTGAGGATTAGGAAGTAATGTTCAAAATATTCTTATAAATGGCGATTCTTATATTAGCATATTATATATAGTTTAATAATTTCATAAAAGACATATACCTTATTTAGATCTTTAAAATATTTACTCATAAAGCATTAATAATTAATTTTTGTTTGTCTATTTCTTTCACTTGCAAAGGTGAATTTTTAAAAGTCCTTCAAAATTGAGGTTTACATCTCGATCAACAGTTTTTGAGGGTCGTTAATTTTGAGGATTGCAGGTTGAAAGTTGTAATAAGTTATTAATTATCTGTTAATTAGTTTATTCAAAAATATCGCTTTAGTGCATTGTAAAAAATCTAATCTTTATATACTTATATCATCATAATTTATGACCTGCCCCCAGATTTTATACCACAAGTTAAGTTAGAAATCCGTTATTTTTATTTTGCAAATTTTATCCTGCTATCTTTATATTACAAGTTTCGAGACTACAAATTTAAAGAAAATTAAATAAAGGTCTTTTCTCTTTCAGTTTTAAAAATAAAAAAGGCCTCCATGAGTACTATACTCAGGAGACCAACTTTTTCAGCTACCTAGGGCCTGGTTATGTCTATCGATCAGATGAAGTCACAAGCAATGTTTGAAATTAATATACTGCTGATGATTAAAATGTCAAATAGAATTTATTTGAAATCACACATCTTCATCTGAAATAAATACTTCTTCATATTTCTTCTGAAGTGCTTTTGCGACCTTTAATTCCGAGTTTCTTCTCGTTGGCAAGCCTTTTTCCATTTTTGTGATGGTTTGTGGAGCCAAACCTGCCAGCATGGCCAGCTTTGAGATACTTAATGGAATGGCTTCACGCAACTGTTTAATCTTATTTTTTCTCATTCCCCGGAATAGCAACTCCCCCATTTTTTATTCTATAATTTCAAGTAATGCCCGTTTATGCATTTTGGATGACACGGCGCTCAAAAGGGTCCTGATGGATTGGGCTGTTTTGCCTTGCTTCCCAATAACTTGTCCTAAGTCTTCTTTTGCCACACGCACCTCAATCACATATGCTTTTTCGCCGATAAGTTCATTTACTTCCACTTTGTCCGGATGATCAACTAAAGATTGAACGATATACTTCATAAATTCCTTCATCGTCAGCACCTCCATTGGATTTGATTAACACTGCATGAAAATCCGCTACAATATTTGCACCGCTTGCGACTTTTTTTATTTATCGTCAACCATCTTCTTTAATTCCTTTCCCACCTTGAAAAACGGTGACCTCTTCGGTTTCACATTTATGGCATCTCCAGTTTTAGGATTTCTTCCATTGTAAGCTTTATATTCTCGAACAGTAAAGACCCCAAATCCCCTGATCTCAATCCTGCCGCCTTTGCCAAGAGTTTTTTTGAACTCATCAAAAATAAGATCCACGATACCCGCCGCCTTTTTTTCCGTCAGATTTTTCTCGTCTGCAATCGCTGCTATTAAATCAGATTTATTCATGACAAACCCCTTATATATAATGATTTCTGATAATTATTTATCCTGTTGATCAAACCGTTCCCTTATGCATACCACCAGCGTTTCCAAATCACTTTCCGGCTATTTTAATAAAAAGTTCAGATCAGTTTCCGACTGCAGAAGTTTACTGATTATTTCCAGAAATAAGTGTGGCAGATAATTTGTGTAGATGAACTTTCTGCATAATCAGCAAAGTATTGTTCAATTTCTTTGTTTATTATTTACACTGAATTCCGCATTATGATAGCTGTAGCTCATGACATGTGAAGAATTTTCCATCTCAATGGACCCTTTTAATAATCTAATCCGCCCAGTTTGTGGAACTTGCGCCTCGCCGGTGGTCGCTTTTGAGAGATCAATTTGAATTTCTTGCGATGCATTTATTGTAATTGTTTTACCCCCACCTATTTTCAGTTCCGCATTACCTTTGGGAATAACCAAAATCAATGAAGATGACTTTTTTTTCTCCACTTTAATTATCAATTTTTCACCATTCTCTATCCCTTCAAGAATGAGTTTAATATCGCCGGATTCGAGTGCAGCGTTAATCGTTTTAGTATTTTCATTATTAGCAACAGCTTCTAATGCAAATACCCCACAGCATATAATAGTCATCAATGTGAACATTACATACAATAAATGACCTGTTTCTTTTTTCCTCATTTTTATATTCTCCTTTCCATTCCTGATTTGACAGCGTTTTCTGATGCGGGACACTACTTAACTTATAAATTTTACATAGTGTGCATAAAAATTTAACGCTTACTTGCCTTTTCTCTGATTCAAAACACTTTATGCGATAAATGCAATTGAATCCCTGAATAAGAATTTAAAAAACGCCGGGCTTCATTTTTAAACGACGAGACAGCTGTCAATTTACTGTATTGGGCATGGAAAAACAATGAGAAAAAGTGGACAATGCCCGCCAGAGATTGGGCAAGGCGCTTAACCAGTTTGCAATTTTCTATAAGGATCGGATGCTTTGCTGATTAAGCAGAAAGTTCATCTACACAAATTATCTGACACGCCTAGTTTTAGACCGGTTACATCAGAAACCAAGAGATGGTTTCGGTGTCTATATAATCCTTTCTAAAAAAGGTCTGTTTAAGGTGTCACACTTTTAAAGCGCATTGTTTACCATCTCAGCCTTTGACCGCCTTTTAGAATTTTCGTCTTGACATGGAGTACCACAAGTGTTACACTTATTTCCAAAGGAGAAAAAAATGCCAACCAAAAATCCGAGAGTAAACGTTGTTATTGAGCCACCACTGTATAGTGTTATGCATGATCTTGCAACAAGCGGAGGAGTTTCCTTATCCACACTTGCTCGGGATCTTATCAAGGAGGCAATAGAGTTACGGGAAGATGTTGCTTTAGCAGCGTTTGCCGACAAGCGAATGAAGACCTTTAACAGAAAAGTTGTACTCTCACATAAAGATGTATGGAAATGATGCATGCCTTTCACCTTACACTATCATCCTGCTGTTAGTATCGAGGATCTACCGCTAATAGATCGAAAATCAAAAGACAGAATCCGGAAAGCCATAGAAGAACGGTTGCAGACCGCTCCTCAGGAATATGGGAGACCTTTACGAAAGTCGCTGAAAGGTTACTGGAAACTACGTGTAGGTGATTATCGGGTCGTGTTCAAAGTGACCGAATCCGAAGTATGGATTCTTGGCATTAAGCATCGGAAATCGATTTACGTAGATATCGGTACGAGGACATAACTAAATTCATGCTAAGAGATTGTGAGTAAGCGTTTGGCTCCGACCCTCTTTTGTAGTTCGAAAAGATAAAAAAATATTTAACCCCCTTAATAGAGATAGGACTGGTCCCGTAATCTCATTTTTTAAAAATAAATTTTGTGCCAAGTAATAAACGATAATCATTAAAAAAAACTTCCGCAAAAACACCCTTCTGATTGATAAATATTCATTTAAGTGGTATTTTTCATTACACTTAGTTTTTGCAAGTGATTTCCGTCTTTTTGCCAGATAGAAAGAGTAAAATGCAAAAGAAGCCGACGTATAACCTCGAGACATTTGTCAATGAAGACTTTGTTAAAATTGTCATTACCGGAGAAGTAACAAAGGATGATATCTATGAATTGACGAATGAGGTATCTGAGATCGTCAAGTTAAATAATACCAAAAAATTGTTATGTGATATACGTGCAGTAAAGGGACGTCTGGGATATACAGATACGTATCTTTATATTACAAATTTATCCTCTGTTTTTTATAATATTAACATTGTTTTTGTGGACATCCCGGAAAATGCAAAATTACAGTCATTTCTTCAATCTGTGGCAAGACAAACCGGGATAAACGTAAAATGGTGTACAGACCCTGATGACGCAATTTCCTGGCTCAAGAGTTTATCTTCCTAAAACCGATCAAACAACCATCCCCATAAAGATGCCAGACTTCAATCCATATCAAACCAGTGTTAAACACATATTACACAAGCTAATATAGACACGATGTCTTAAATTTTATTGTCATTATTTCTTATTCCTTTTGACATCCAGTACAATTATGTGTATTTTTTTCTATGAAAGACGAAGTTCTTAAAAAGATTGACGAATTAATATAACTAATATTAATAACTATCAATTCGTCACTAAAGTAATAGATTAACATCTAACCCATTGGATCATTTTAGCATAGGGGCAACGTCATGAAGGATCAATCACTCCGGGTATTGATGATAGAGGATTCGGAAGACGATGCTCTGATTATAATCCGTGAGCTTAAAAGAGGTGGATATTATCCGGTATATGAACGGGTGGAAACTGCTTCCGCCATGAAAGAAGTCCTCAAAGCTAAGCAATGGAACATCATTCTTTGCGATTATAAGATGCCCAATTTTAGCGCTCCCTCAGCCATTGCCCTTTTAAAAGAATTAAATATCGATACCCCTCCTGTCATTATCGTATCCGGAGCTATTGGCGAAGAAACGGCCGTAGAATGTATGCATCTGGGCGCTCAGGACTATATTATGAAGGGTAACCTTTCGCGGCTTTGTCCGGCTATAGCCAGAGAACTGGAAGATTCAAAAGTTAGAATCAACAAAAAGCACACGGAAGAAAAATTACACTATGAGCAAAAACGGTTCCGGGCTTTTGCAGAAAATTCTTCAGATATCATTGTTATCGTGAATAGGGAGGGAATCATCACCTATGAAAATCCAGCGGTAGAGAGAATTTTAGGCTTCAAACTTGAGGAAAGAATTGGCGCCGATAAAGCTGAAAATGTTCATCCGGATGACATCAAGCATGTAACTAATTCATTGAATACTTTATTCGGAGATAAAAGCGCCCCTGCTCAACAATTTGAAGTGCGTCTGCGTCATCGTGATGGAAGCTGGCGTAACTTTGAAGCTATTGCAAGGCATATGGTGCATGATAATATTGTTGAAGCCATCATTGTTAACCTGCGTGATATAACCGAATGCAAACAGGCAGAGGATGCTTTGCGGAAGAGCGAACAGAGTCTTGCTACCATCTTCAACACCGTTGGAGACGTTATTTTCCATCTGGCTGTTGAACCCGCAGGACAGTTCCGCTTCGTTTCTGTCAACCCGGCTTTTTTGAAGATTACCGGATTGAGCGCGGAAAACGTGGTCGGTAGGACAGTGAACGAGATCATCCCGGAGCCGTCCCTGACGATGGCCCTGGGAAAGTACCAACAGGCCATAACAGAAAATACTATAGTGTGCTGGGAAGAGATATCTGATTACCCTACGGGACGATTGATTGGCATCGTCAGCATTGCGCCTGTCTTTGACGATAAAGGCAATTGTACACATTTGGTTGGATCAGTTCAGGATATCACCGAGCGAAAAAAGACAGAGGAAATTTTAAAAGAACGTGACCTTGTTTTTAAGAAATTATCCGCCAATGTTCCCGGAATAATATTCCAATTCAAGAGAAGCCCTGACGGACGTTATTGCGTTCCCTTTGCCACATACGCGGTGAAGGATATTTATGGATTCTCTGCGGAAGATTTAGTTCAAGATTTTTCTCTCTTGTCCAAAGTCATATATCATGAAGACTTCGAAAGATTTGTGAATTCCATTGAAGAATCCGCAAAAAACATGACTCAGTGGCAATGCGAATATAGAATACAGCCTTCAGGAATGCCGATTAAATGGATTTATGGCACATCAACCCCAGAAAAACTGCCTGACGGCAGCGTAATGTGGCATGGATTCAATACGGACATTACTGAACGCAAGCAGATAGATGAGTTAATACGTCAGAGCGAAGAAAAATACAGGAGTATTCTGGAAAACATCCAGGAGGGTTATTTCGAGGTAGACCTTGCCGGTAATTTTACCTTTTTCAATGATTCATTACAGCAATTTCTCGGCTACACCAAAGAGGAATTGATGGGCACGAATAACCGACAATATACAGACAAAGAAAACTCAAAAATACTTTTTCAGGCATTTAATAAGGTTTACACCACAGGGGAACCCACCGAAGGATTCGACTGGCAGGTCATAAAGAAGGATGGAACCAGGAAGTACATTGAAGCATCTGTATCATTACGGAAAGATTCATCGGGTAAACCAATTGGATTCAGAGGAATGGTGCGTGACGTTACCGAACGCAAACAAGTAGCGGAGAAATTAAGAGAATCCGAGGAGAGATACCGGTTAATCGTGGAAAACAGCCGCGATATTATTTTTATGTTAAACGCCGCGGGAAAATTCATTTATATTTCCCCGTCCATCAAGGAAATCCTCGGCTACGCTCCGGCAGGACTCATTGGCCGTGAGATATCGTCCCTGATTCACCCGGATGACATTCCTCATGTTCAGGACATTGTACGGCGCAGCATCACGGAGGGTTATGAAAGCCGTGGCACCGAATACCGTGTACGCCACGCGTCGGGAGAGTGGCGCTGGCACGTTACCAGAGGTAACGTTGTGCGCGATCTCAAGGGAGGCTTTCTGTATTTCATCGGGCTGGCGAATGATTTTACCGAGCGAAAGCAGGCGGAGGAACAACTTCACCAGACGCTAGACAGACTCAAAAAAGCGGTCGGCACAACGATTCAGGTCCTGGGCACGGCATCGGAAGCACGGGATCCGTATACGGCGGGACACCAGAAGAGGGTTGCCCGTCTTGCCCGCGCCATCGCCACCGAGATGGGACTTCCCCAG
>DATKPG010000002.1:0-171286 GCA_035524255.1 Smithella sp.
AGTCAAGCAAATGATATGGCCGCTTGACTTACATTTCGGACAATAATAAAGATTTTTCTTGTCACCATACTCTTTGATGGCGGCTTTGCCGTCGCAATCAGGTCGGGGGCAAGCGAATTTCGCATAAGCTCCCTGTGATTCAAACTCGATACCGATTAAGCCTAAGGCTTTTTCTGTATCAATACTTTTTAACGTTTCTTTGTAATTCATGGCTTCCTCCTTATAAGGGACTCTTATTAGGGGAAAAGAGAAAAAATAGACTCTTTTGCCCTCGTTAAGAACAAATCCCCTTAATAACAAAGAAGGAAAATCAATGGGTTGCCTTGTACGGAAAGGTATACTTTAAATTCCTAATCCGTGGGCCGCGTGTTCGACTCACGCCAGGGGCACCAAGAAAAATCAATTATTTACTACGGACTGTTTGTTATTTGTATACAAAAAATAAACGTGATTTGTTAAAATAATTAATATATATAGACGAAAGCCTTATATTTATTTTAGCTTGACAGCACGAAATAAGACATTGTAGTTTTTTTTTATTTTGATATAATTAAAAAAATTAGTAAGGGAGGCTTACCATGATACCTAATGCTATGACTAGCACAGGTCCCTATGCAGGGTTATGGAGTCATCTTAAATCAATCGACCACACTATTGAGCGTATTGTTTTAGTTGATAGTTCGCAAAAATTATCGGAATTAGATAAAGATAGGCTCATGGCATTACAAAAATTTCTTAAAGGTGGCATTGAAATTGACTTAACTTCTAAAAATCCTTTTGAGGCATTGTTAAGTTATAAAATTTCTGCAGAACCAGAGTATTCTTCAGCTATTGATTTGCGCTCTCGTATTAATGACATACCTGAGTTTAACAATTTCTTAAAGAAAGCTAAGAAAGGCTATGATGAAAAGATAAAACGGTTAATTGATTTTATTGATAACTATCTCAAAGACGCTAAAGAACCAGAGCTTTTTCAAAAAAAAGATGAAAAAGAAGAATTTGTAGTTCTTCGTTCTATAATTCATTCCTTATTATCAGACGCCGAATTTGCTATGCGTTGTTGATCTTTGGTGGATCATAATGGATTTTTCTAAAGATGAAACAAAAGCAATTTCATCTAAATGTCTTTCTCTTATTGCTCGTACTATAAAAATACTTAATCGTATTGATGAATCTAATTTTCCAACTTTAACAACCAAAGATGCCGTTTCTCTGCTTCAAAAAGCATTAAAATGGCTTGAGAACCCTTCTAATCTTGAATCAATCGATCCTGTCGTCCTCTATAATCGGCTTTTTGCTATGCAAAAATTCGTAGAAATTGTTGAAGATTCATCTTCTGATCGTATTTCTTGGCCGCTAGTATCATACTGTGATGATATATGGAAAAAACTTTTTCCTGGCGGTGAATCAAAGATATTTTATTCGATTACCTCACAACATAATTATTTTATATCACCTTATTCAGACGGTTTGGCAATAGCAATGAACGGTCTTATGCCACTTTCAGAAATCAAAAATATTACGGATAATAATATTTATTGCCTCCAACTTGCTTCTACCGAAGATGCCAACCTTCAATTATACGCTAATATTGGACATGAATTTGGTCATGCTATTTTTTATAACCGTGAAAAAGAGCTGATTCAATCTCTCGATTCAAATTTTACAAATTTGATGCACAATATCTCTTCTGATGTATCAAGCAAAGATGCTGCGAATGCAGTACGAATAATGATTAGAATTCTTTATGTTATAAACAAAATAGCAACGGAGTTATTTTGTGATTTGGTTGGGATACGATTAATGGGTCCAGCCTTTTTCTTGTCTTTTTATGAATTATCTTGGGGACAAGATAATTCAGTATGGAATATAATGTTATCTCCAGATAATAATATGATAAGCGCGTATCCTAGTTTTCATTTCAGGTTGGATTGTTTATTTACTTTTGGAGATATTGATAATTTTTGTAATGATGCAAAAAAAGATTTTACCACCGAGAAATGTCTGTCGTCTGATGTGCTTGCTGGTTGTTTGATGACTATTCCTAGAGATCATACATCTGATAAAATAGCCGTTTATCCGCGTGATGATCAATATGGCCCGACAATAGAGAGCACTTTAACCAAACACTTAACAGATATCAAAAAAGCATTAATAGCTTTTCTTAAAGAAGCCGACAAACTAATGTTTTCATGGTATCCAAATGTTATTATTTCAAAATTGGACACGGCAGGAATTGCTAAACTTTTGCTCAGGTTAAATCATGATATTCCACCCAATATAATACCTGACACATCTTTGCTTGGAATACCGGCTAGTTTTCAGGCAGTGTTGAACGCATCAGCTTTATACCGCATAAATCTTCTTGTTAATAAAGAAGGGAAAAATGTTAGTGATTTAGCTCATTGCATGGGTAAGCTAGAAAGACTTACGGCTAAGTCTTTTGAGGTTACATACATTCAACAAAAATATATAGAATGGGAGAATAATAGACGCGGTGGGAATTCTAAATAGAGAAGAAATCAAATCACGAATGCAGCGACAAGATTACAAAGAAAGACTTATTATAACCCCACTATTGTCTGAAAATCAGATAGGGCCGGCATCAATAGATATTAGACTTGGTTCTACGATAATAATTCCTAAGAAAACTTATGTAGAAAAGCAAGATATTACAAGTCGGTCCTCCGCACAGCAAGTTGAAAAAAGATTGTATGAGCGAAAAAGTATAAAATTTAATTCAAAATTTATGCTTCATCCAAATCAATTAATTCTTGGAGGTACTTTTGAATATATGTCACTGCCTTTTGATTTGTTTTGTACGATAATGAGCCGTTCATCTTGGGGACGTCTCGGTTTGATTGTTGCAACTGCGGCTGCAGTTCAGCCAGGATTTAAAGGATCTTTAACATTAGAATTGGTTAATTTGAGTGAAAGTCCAATAGCGCTTTACCCAGGCCTTCCAATAGGGCAGCTTGTTTTTACTGATGTTCCATCAAAAGGCGCAAAAGTATTTTATGATGGCAGATATTCGTGTCCAACAGAACCTGAGTTACCAAAGTTTTTTAAATCGCAATCTGATGAAGAATTAACTTTTTGGGGTGAATCTTAAAATCATTTATTCCGGCTGTAAATTATAAAAACTCATTGTTATAAAGCCCAATGCTTACAGCGAGTCAGATAATTTGTGTAAATATAACCACGTTTGAGTGGTTAAGCCCGGAAAGGTAAACTGCACAAGCTTATTAATGTATTATATGAATTTGTTAGTTAAAAAGAAATGGCAGGTATAGTAAAGATTAGCAGTTTAAATTATCCATCTTATATTGATATTATAGCGAGTTAGAGCAGGTTTTGTGACATACAAAACCTGCCAGAGATTATTGTTCCCGTTTTTGTGGAATAAAACTAATTTTCTGTAAGAAAGTTTCTATAATTTTTCCCGTTCATTCTATATTTGAAGATCTTCGCGGCAAGCCACGAGGTATCGCACGCTGCCGAATTCAATGGGTAATGGTTACTTTTGAAAACAATTTGATATGCAAACGCAACTGCCCTATATCCCCTCAATTGGAAAGCGGTTACTGCTGAAGGGTATGGGTAATTATGGTCAATGCCCTATGAATTTGAGCCAGGCAAAAGCCTGGCTCTTTGATCCTTACATCTCGTTTCAATTAGTTATAAAAACCAAATTCCGGGGCTACATGACCGACATGATAATAGTGAGTCGCGTTAGCAACACCGGATGAGTTAAAAGTCCCTTGATTTTTATTTTACCGCTTATAAGCATGCCGAGAACGTTTCTCCCCGCTTCATCAAAATAATACGGCAGGCCCCAGCGCACACGGAGCATGTTTAAATCCATTACTTTATCTGATTGCGTATTGATGATGACGGCCGCGCCCGGACTGACTCCCGGCTCTATGGTGAGTTTGCCCATGTTGAAATGAAGGCTGATCGCCGTTTCAATATCGAGCAGGTTTATTGCCGCGATGCCGCGCATTTTTTTATAAACAGCGTACTTTGCTTCTGATTTTTCGATATTGCCGGTCAGAAGATCCTGCACAATAAAAGAAAAAGGAACGTCTGCCGCATTATTGGTTATATTCAATTCCATATATCCTCCATCAAAAGCTACAAAGCTTTGCGGTAAACTGCCAGAACTTCTTCCTTATCTGAAACGCAGCGGATATTGTTGACAATAGCGCCATCGGCGATGCTTAAATCAGCCGCTTTGATGATATCCGCTTCCTTTACACCGAACGCGGAAAGCTTAATCGGATGCTCGATTCTTTTAAGCAAAGCAAATATCTCATTTACTGCCGCCATTGCCGCTTTTTTCGGTTCATCATCGCGCGTGCTTACGCCTAACGCCTGCGCGATTGTGGCGTAAATGGCAATCGCATCCTCATCGCCGTCGCTGATGTTAAAATCCATACAGTAGGGCAGCAGAATACCGCAGGAAACTCCGTGCGGCACACGTGCGACAGCGCCGATGGAATGAGCCATCGCGTGCACAATCCCGACCATCGCATTCCCGAAAGCCCATCCCGCCATGGTTGCCGCCAGTTGCACCTGTCCGCGGGCATGTAAATTGCTGCCGTCTTTGATACATTGGGGGAGATAGGTGCTCAAAAGCCGTATGGCATGCAGGGCCATGGCATCGGCCATGGGTTCGCGCTGCACGGATGTCATCGCTTCTATCGCGTGGGTCATGGCGTCCATGCCCGTGGACGCGGTAAGTAACGGAGGAAGTTTCAATGTTAATTGCGGATCGAGAATGGCCGCTCGCGGCGCGTTATAGGTTTCCACAATTAAGATTTTCTGCCCTTTATCCTTATCGTAGATTACCGCTACCCAGGTAACCTCGCTTCCCGTTCCTGCCGTTGTCGGAATCACGATATGCGGCGTCTGCAACCGTGTTAAAAGCTGGATGCCTTCATAATTAGCCAGCGATCCGCCTTCAGTTAGCAGTATGCACATGCATTTGGCGGTATCAATCACACTGCCGCCCCCGATACTGATAACGATATCCGCGCCCTTTTCCCTTGCAAAGGCAGCTCCCCGGTTGACAACATCAATGCCTGTATCCTGAGGCACGTCGCTGAATACGCCAACGCATTTATCACCTAGGGTTTTCACTATTTTTTCCGAGAGACCCGCTTTGATTATTCCCGGATCGGTCACTACAACGGCGCGAGAGCAACCCAGAGCGCTCATTTCGGATTCCAGTTCCGACGTGGATGAGCCGCTGCCGAAAATAATTTTTGTCGGGCCCAAATAAACAAAAGATAAACTGTCATCGTAAACCATCTCGTTCTCCTTATCCTGCCGGATAGATGTCGCCGGCGGCAAATTCATTAACTATAAATTCTCAATCGTAAAGACAAGGTTTTAAACTTCGTCGGGGAATATTGTGTTAACTTCCGTTAAAAGATCGACTACCTTGTTGATCGTTTTGACATTGCGCACAACATAAGTCAGATCACCCTTTAATTTCAGTTTCCCCTGCATCAGCGCTTTGGTCGCGTCCAGTTCTTTTTTAGCGACTTGTTTCCAGCGGGAGTAATCACCGCTCATAATGAATTTAGCCGTTTGCGCTTTGGCGTTGTCACAGATTAAAAAATCAAGCGCGTCGCCGTGCCAGTAATCCGTAAACATATAAACGGGCTCGGGGACGTTTTTCGAGGGATCGGCGTTGACCGTTATGGAGACGCTTCCTTCCCAGTCTTTTGCGATTTCTTTGTACTCTTTTGATGCGTTGATTGTTTTTTTCCACTCATCCATCCATTCCTGAGTAAACGCTTTGAATGCTTCTGCCATGTTCCATCCTCCATTATTTTTTATTGAGTTTATTTTGCAAATCTTAAAGGCCAACCTCGACCTGATTTTTTCTAAGAAATTCCATCAGCATTTAGACCGCGAATGGCGTAATATTTTTCACGTAGTCGTTTCATATCCCGCACGGAACCCACTTCCGCGCTTAAGCGTACAATAAGATTGAATCTTTCTAAATAAAGTGATGCTGCGAGAGAACACCCGCCGATGAATTTTTTTAAACGTTCTTCCTCGATGGAGAAATCGGAACAGACACCGTTGGTTAAGTCAACCTGCAAAAATTTCCCCGCGTAGCCATTCCCCATGACTGTTTCCTTAAGATTGCGTGAAAAAATAAACTTATTGTTACTTAACTTAAATTCAGGACTGATAGAAATTATTTATCAGGTATTGAATTCAGGGTCAAGGTAAATTGAAGGATATGAAACCTGTTAATATAATTGACACTATTGACTGATTTTAACAATATGCGATCATGATGTTATAAAGAGCCTTATAATACCTGATCAATCGCTTAAGATTTTCTGGCAAAACACATATTAAAGATTACTGTTTGAATGATTACAGGAAATCATTATCAATTAAGAAAAACTTTTACAAAAATTGAGTTCATTTTTTTATACGATGGCAAAATGGAATTTATGCTCGTAAAAAATATCGCTCTTATGCTTTGTAATCAAATTTCAATTGACTTATGATCATTCTTCATTTAACTTTAGTCATACAACTATCATTCACATGAATTGGAACCGGTCACTATGCGAGCAGCTTTCCATAAGAACAAGAAAATCAAAAATGATTAGTGACAAATTTCAAAAAAATAATGCTGGATCTCAAAATCCCGCAGGCCTGCCCAACGTGGCCGAGGCGGCGCTGCAGGAAAAACTAAGAGAAAGTGAAGAACGTTTCCGTCTGCTTACCGAGGCGGCGGAAGAGGGGATAGCCATTCACGATAAGGGCGTTATCGTAGAGGCTAATCAGGCCCTCTCCCGCATGTTTGGATATGAATTATCCGAAATGATCGGCATGCATGCGGAAAAAATTACCCACCCTGAATCACGGAGCATCGCCAGCGAACACCTATCTCGAGAATCCGATGTACCATACGAAGGTATTGGAGTAAAAAAAGACGGTTCCACCTTCATATGTTCCTGCGTTGGAAAACCATTTAAATATAAAGACCGCATGCTGAGGGCGGCTATTTTCAGAGATAATACCGAACGCAAACGAATAGAGGATAAATTACGGTTCGAGGAACTTCGGTTCCGGGCTCTTGCGGAGCACTCTTTGGATATCATTATCCTCATGAATCGAGAGGGGATTATAACCTACGTTAATCCGGCGATTGAAAGAACCCTGGGATTCAAGGCGGAAGAAAGGATCAACTCCAATGGATTTGACCTTATTCATCCGAATGACTTGGAGACTGCGGCTGAAAAATTCAACATATTGGCCACAGATACAAACTTTCCTGTTGTGCAAGGTGAAATGCGTGTTCGGGATAAAAATGGAATCTGGCATACATTCGAAACGGTGGGAAGCAATCTTATAAAAAATAATGTTGTTGAAACAATAGTTATTAACCACCGTGATATCACCAAACATAAGCTGGCGGAAGAATCGCTGAAACAAAGTGAAGCCCAGTACCGCCTCCTGGCTGACCACATGAAAGACCAAGTGTGGATCATGGATCTGAATTTAAAATGGACATATATCAGTCCGTCCGTTGAGAAATTATGGGGATACACGCTCAAGGAACTCATTGAACTCCCGCTGGATAAATTTCTCACGCCTTCATCCTTTAAGACAGTTATGACGTTTTTCTCCTCTGAAATGCCGAAGGGTCTGGCGGCTCCTCCAACCTATTTGTTAAAGCGTTTACTTGAATTCGAATGCCGTTGCAAAAACGGCAAGACTTTATGGATTGAAAGCTCTTTTAGTTTCATCAGAGACGAAAACGGAAAGCCCCTGTCCCTCCTCGGCGAAGGTAGAGACATCACCCAGCGTAAACAAATTGAGGATTCTCTGCGAAAAAGTGAAGAGAATTTCCGCCGTTCATTCGATGATTCACCGCTGGGCGTGCGCATCTCAACATTGGCGGGTGAAACAATTTATGCCAACCGCGCGATTTTGGATATATACGGTTATGATGATGCTGAGGAGTTGAAAGATACTCCTTTACAGAAGCGCTACACTCCCGAGAGCTATGCCGAGTTTCAGACAAGAAAAGAAAAAAGATTGCGTGGAGAACATGGTCCGTCTGAATATGAAATAAGCATCGTGAGGAAAAACGGTGAAATTCGCCATCTTTATGTTTTACGCAAGGAAATCTTCTGGAACGGACAGAAACAGTCTCAGGTCGTCTACCAGGATATCACGCTGCGGCGTCAGGCCGAAAATAAACTTAATGAGACCCTGGAGAACTTGCGGCAATCTATTAAAACAACTATTCAGGTATTGGGCACGGCATCGGAGGCAAGAGACCCTTATACGGCAGGTCATCAGAGACGGGTTGCCGATCTGGCGCGCGCGATTGCCACGGAGATGAAACTTCCTCACGACAAAATCGAAGCCATCCGCATGGCCGCCGCTATTCATGATATCGGCAAGATATCCGTTCCATCGGAGATTCTTTGCAAGCCGGCGATGCTGACTGATCTTGAATTCTGCCTGGTTAAAAATCATCCCCAGTTGAGTTACGATATTATAAAAGATGTTGAATCGCCCTGGCCGCTGGCCGATATCGTTTACCAGCACCATGAGCGCGTGGACGGCTCCGGTTATCCGCAGGGACTAAAGGATGCGAATATTCTCATGGAGGCCCGCGTTCTTGCCGTGGCAGACGTGGTGGAAGCCATGATGTCCTATCGTCCTTACCGGCCAACGCTGGGACTTGAAATCGCGCTTTCTGAAATTGAAAACAACGCGGGAATTCTCTACGACCGCAGGGTGGCAAACGCTTGCTTAAAGTTGTTCCGGGAGAAGGCCTATCAGATTACGTAAGATTTTAAAATCGGTTTGAGCGCCGGACTATGTGTTGCTATTATATTTCACCCATTCTATTGAAATAAAATTATCAATTATTTATACTGCCTCCGTAATACTGATTCTAAAAATTAAATCATATTGAGACGGCTAAATCGCAGGCAAGGACTGCTTATGGACATAATGTCTCAACTCATAGGCCAAAAGACGAACTATTTATATTGCCGGGACGTTTTCGCCAGGATGACGAACATTTCCGGCCGGGAATGATAAATATGGAAATTTCAGTCTGCCGGGAATGTCCCAACGGATGCAATCTCACGCTGGAGTGGAAAGACGCGGAAAATATTTTTATCACCGGAAATAAATGCAAAAGCGGCATTATTTACGCGGCCCGAGTAATCCGCAAAGATAAAAAAACGCGCGTTCATGCCGGAGCGGAAACTCCACTATTCAGCAAAGAAATATTGAAAGCCGTTGCCGGGCACTGGAAGGTGCAACTTAAAAAATTACATTATAATATTCCAGTTCAAGGAAGTCCCGAGCGCTCGATTTTTCGGGTTGTTCTGGAAGATAAAAACGGAGTGCTTTTTGTGCTGGAGCAAATCCCCGCAAAATCGTTGGAGATCAAACAGCAAATCGCCGCAATGGTTGATTTTTTATCGAAGAAAAAACTCGCGCATATCCAGCCATATTTAGCTGATGAAACAGAGAAGTATATTATTAAACATAAAGAAGATCTATGGCAAATGATTCCTTTTGTTCAAGGCGTTATGCCGGACCGCCAAAAATACATGTATGAAAAATGGCGCGGCCGAGCGCTGGCCGCTTTTCTCATTGAACTGCGCCGCAAATCACAAAACCTGCCTTTTTCTGATTCCCGCAAAGTTTTCTCGCTTAAAAATTATATGTACAAATTAATCCGCGAAATTAATTTGTATAACAAAAACATCAAAAACCATATTAACGATATCGCTTGTTTTTTGGAAAAAGATTTTATGTCCGCCTATGAAAAACTTCCTGTTGCATTTTGCCACGGCGATTATCATCCCATGAATGTTATCTGGTCTGCTGATGATATTCAATGCGTAATAGACTGGGAATTTTCCGGTGTCAAACGGGAAATTTATGACGCGGCTAATTTAATCGGCTGTGTCGGAGTGGAAGATCCCCAAAGCCTGACAGGTGAGCTTGTTAAAAATTTTATTTCCGATATGAAGACGGCCGGCATCATCTCCAAGACAAGCTGGAAGTATCTGGTGGAATTTATAGTGGCGCTTCGATTTGCCTGGTTATCAGAATGGCTGCGCCGCAAGGATACGGAAATGATCGGCTTGGAAATGGACTATATGCGGCTGTTAATCGAAAATAAAAACAGCCTGCAAAAAGCATGGCTGTGATCATAAACCGCATGATATTTCCATTTATATTCAAGCAAATGAAACGTAGCGGATCCCCGCTGTAAAAGTACACAACTACGTCCCGTCGCGATAATAATTACCGTATAGATTTTAATCTTTTTCTTTCAAATCAGCTATATTGGTGAACGGTATTGTTAATTCATAGATCCCCCTGGACAGAACAGTCTGAACAGGAAAAGGTGATTTTTCATACACTTTCAACATAGCTTTATTCGTTGCCAGCACATCGGCGGTAAATCCTCTTACTCCCTCCTCACGGGCCGTGCGAATCAGCAATTCAAAAAGATAGGAAGCAATTCCTAGGTTATGATACTCTTCATCAACAATAAATGCCGTGTCGGCAAAACTATCCTGCTTCGTCCTGGCGTAACGCGCCTCGGCGACGATTTTTTCGGTGCCCGCAACCTCAACGATGCCCACAATAGACATGACCAGATTGTAATTCACATTAACATATTCCTGCATTTTTTTATGGGGCATTGTCTTGATGGATGTGAAGTACCTGGAATAGACCGCCTGATCCGAGAACCGGTAAAACAAAAGGCGCATCATATCTTCATCTGAAGGCTTAATCGGCCGGAAACAAACCTTCAGACCGTCTTTAAATTCATGGAAACAGCATATCTTGGAGGGGTAAAGCGATCCCGCTTCGGGATAATAAATCTGATCGGCATAAAGTAATTTTTCTTCCTTGGCCTGTCTGACCAGTTCCGCCCGATCTTCGGGATGCGCGATGTCAATCAACGCTTGCGCGCGCTCCCTCATCGTTTTCCCCATGAGATAGGCCACCCCATATTCCGTCACGACCAAATCCATGGATTCACGATTGGTGAATTGAAATGGCAGATTGTCAACAGACAATACAATATTCGGCATTCCCTTGAGGTTACGGCTGGGAAGGCCAAAAATTGTCCGGCCTTTTTTCGACAGCGCCGCGCCCATGAAAAGTTCCTGCACGTTTCCCGGACCGGCGGTGACATTTCCTTTGCCCGCGTGCAGGGCAACATTTCCCGTCAAATCAATTTTTCTCGCCGGAATTATGGCTATCATCTTGTCATTGCTGCCGATCACCTTCGGATCGGTAATTACGTCTTCCGGCTGAAAGTCGACAAGAGGATTGTGATCCAGCCACTGCATCAATTTTTCAGTGCCCAGCAGATAAGACGCGGAACACTTTCCGCGAAAAACACCTTTAAGCCGATTATTTACAGCTCCGCTTTTTACAAGGTCCATCAAAGCGTCGGTAAAAAAAGGAGAATGAATTCCCAGATGTTTTTTTGAGGCTAACTGCACGGCCAGAGCTTCATAGAGGGGCCCTATGCCGAGTGATATACAACTTCCGTCTTCAATAACATTTGCGATGTTCGCGGCTATTTTCAGAAAAACGTCCGCCACCGGCCACCGGGGCAGATAAAGCGGTGTTTCCGTCGATTCAACCAGATAGTTGAACTCATCCATATGAACCAGGGTATCGCCCATGACCCGGGGAGCGTGAACATTAATTTCGCCGACAACAAGTTTTGCCGCTTCCATGGCCTGCCTTTCCACATCCACTCCGAGTAAACAGGCGTAACCGTTGTCATCCGGCGGTGATATCTGAATAAAGGTCGCGTCAATGTGGATGGCTCCGGATTTAAAGAGACCGGGAATACGTGAAAATCTGCTGGGAATAAGATCTACTCTGCCCGCGCTGACAGCCTCGGAAGCAATCCAACCGGAAAAAAAAGTTTTTAGACGGAATTTCCGCGAATACCTTTCATCAATGGGTATCGCATCCCCGATGCTCACAAGTTGAATCAATTCCAAATCCTGCAGGTTCGGTTCCTCTGAAGCCATGAGATGTTTAACCAGAGTCCGCGGTTCCGCCATGCCCGTACCAAGAAAAATGGCCATGCCCGGTTCGATTTTAGAAAGAACTTCTTCCGAAGAAACAACTTTATACTTCCACATAAATTTTTTACCTATATTGTCTGTATGATTTTATTTTTATAGTTTAACGACGGTGTTAGAAACATCATAATGTCTGGCGAAGTAGTATTAATTATATGAAGATGACCTCCAAGAGTCAAGAAAATAAAGCCGCCTGAATATTTAAAACGGAATATTGATTTTTCCCCTTTTCTTTCCTTCATTTAAACAGATTGATATTCTGCCGATCTTTTGGCAATTTTAGTATCGATGCCGCTTTAAATCAGGACCTTTAATCAACTGGATGATAAAGAGGGATGAAGAGCAAAACGTGGTAACGGTTACCAACAGCGCCGGAAAAAACTTTCCATGGATGCCGATGTTTATTACCGTTTTTCCTGGCTCAGCGTTACCTTCACTGATCTCTACGACATTCACACCGAAAATTCAACCAAGGGACATTTCTTTCAGCTAAAAACCGTTTACCACTTTTAGTTATTTTCAGCTTGAGTAATTGTCAGCCAAAATGCGTGTGAATTGCTTTGTTGTATCAATTTAAGCCACTAAGAAAACAAATTTTATCGGCATTCCGTACAAACCGTCAGTTCACTCATTGGAACTCCGGTTTTTTTGCTGATAAATTTTAACTGATCAACCGGAGCGAAGAACTTGCCGCATTTATCGCAGGTCTGCATCTTGAAGGTGCGCCCCCAGATTTTACGTTTATCACCGGTTGATGTCATTTCAATGTGTCCCGTCGGGCAAACATAAACGCACGCGCCGCAGCCGATACAGACGTCCGATTTTTCCTTATAGGGAGTGCCGACGATTTTTTGAGAACCTCGGGCAAAAAGACCTATGGCGCTCACACCGACAACTTCTTCGCAAACACGCACGCAGGAACGGCACAAAATACATTTTCCTTTATCAGAATCGGCGACAAACCGCGGCTGTGGCTCGACGCCTATTTCTTTTGCCAGCTTCTTCAGCACATCGGATTGGGGACAGCGCGCCAGCAGCAATTCCATGACCAAGCGGCGGACATTCAGCACCCTTTCACTTTTGGTATCAACAATCAGACCTTCTTCGGCGGCATAAAGACAGGAGGTGACAATCCTGGTTCGATTTCCTTTTTTAATTTCCACTACGCAAAGTCTGCAGGCGCCGGAACGCGAGACGGCCTCATGCGCGCACAGGGTGGGAATTGAAATACCCGCGTTGCGTATTGCTTCCAGAAGAGCCGTGCCTTCCGGCGTCGATATATTTTTTCCGTCAACAGTCAAATTTACCATAATTTGTTCTTCCTCTATTTCACGTTGATTGCGTCAAATTTGCAGCTTTCGATACAAGCGCCGCAACGGGTGCATTTTTTATCATCAATTGTATGAGCCTTCTTCTTTTCGCCGCTGGTTGCCTGTGTGGGACACACTTTAATACACATGCCGCAGCCGGTGCATTTTTCCGGATCAATGCTATAGGTAATGAGCGCCTTGCAGACGCCCGCGGGACAGCGATGATCCTTGATATGCGCGTCATACTCATCACGGAAATATTTAATCGTACTCAATACGGGATTGGGAGCGCTGCCTCCCAGCGCGCACAGGGAACCGTCGGCGATGCCCTGCGAAATTTTTTCCAGAAGCTCTATATCGCCTTCCGTGCCTTTACCCGCGCAAATGTCTTCAAGAATTTCTCTCATGCGGCGAACGCCTTCGCGGCAAGGGACGCATTTGCCGCAGGATTCTTCCTGCAAAAAAGCCAGAAAATATTTTGCCACGTCGACCATACAGGAGCGGTCGTCCATGACGATCATGCCGCCGGACCCCATCATGGAGCCTACTTCATAGAGTTTGTCAAAATCCACCGGCAAGTCCAACAGACTCTCCGGAATACAGCCGCCCGACGGTCCGCCCGTCTGCACGGCCTTGAATTTCCTGCCGTTGGGTATGCCGCCGCCGATATCATAGATAATTTCGCGCAGTTTCATGCCCATGGGAACTTCCACAAGTCCTGTGTTGTTGATCTTGCCCACCAGCGAGAATATTTTGGTGCCTTTGCTTTTTTCCGTACCGATGGAAGCATACCAGTCGGCGCCTTTATTGATGATTAAAGGAACGTTGGCCCATGTTTCCACATTATTGAGCACGGTGGGTTTGTCCCATAGACCCTTTTCAACGGCGTGAACATATTTGGCGCGGGGTTCACCGGCGCGTCCTTCGATAGAGGCGAAAAGCGCGGAAGATTCACCGCAGACAAAAGCGCCGCCACCCTTATTGATGGCAATATCAAAACTGAAGTCACTGCCCAGAATATTTTTTCCCAATAGGCCGGCTTCTCTGGCGCTCTCAATAGCCATCGACAGGTGAACAACCGCCAGCGGATATTCGTTGCGCACGTAGATATATCCCTGAGAAGCCCCTATCGCGTAGGCGCCGATAATCATACCCTCGACGATACTGTGAGGATTGCCTTCCATAAGAGAGCGGTCCATATAGGCTCCGGGATCTCCCTCGTCGCCGTTGGCAATGATGTATTTGGGCGAACCGTGAGCCTTGCGGCAGCCTTCCCATTTCGTGCCGGCCATGAATCCGCCGCCGCCGCGTCCACGCAAGGAGGCTTTTTTAACTTCATTAATAATTCCTTCAGGGCTCATCTCGCTTAAGGCTTTGGCCAGAGCGCTGTAGCCTCCGATGGCAATATACGATTCGATCCGCGTGGGATCGATTATTCCGTTGGAACCGAAAACCAGACGTTGCTGTTTTTTGTAAAAGGGTACGTCTTCTTCTTTCATGACCGTTTCGGAAGTCGCCGGATCACGGTAGAATAGTTTTTCAACGACTTCGCCCTGCATCACGGTCCTGGTGACGATATCGGCGACATCTTTTTCACCAACGCGCTGATAAAAAATCTTTTGCGGATGAACAACAACCAGAGGACCTTTTTCACAGAAGCCGAAGCAACCTGTCGCGCGGACTTCCACATTGATATTTTGCCTTGAAATTTCAGCCTCCAGGGCATCCTTGACTTTGATGCAGCCATAACCGCGACATCCCGTACCGGCACAAATCGTGACCATTTGCTTATTGGGATCATAGGTTTTTTGAAGATCGTCCTGAACCTGGCGCAATTCTAAAGCGTTCGTAATTTTTTTCATGATTGCGCCCCCTCTGCCTTGAGTTTTCCGATCACTTTATCAACTTTGTTCATCGTCATTTGGCCGTGATACTCCGTATCAATAACGACCACGGGACCCAAAGCGCAAGCCCCCACACAATTGACGGTTTCCAGAGAAAATTTATTGTCGGACGTCGTTTCGCCCGGTTTGATGCACAATGTTCGTTCCATTTTGTCCTGAATGGACGCCGCGCCGCGCACATGGCAGGCGGTTCCCATGCAAATTTTAACAATATGCTCGCCGCGGGGTTTCAGACTAAAGGCATTGTAGAAAGTGGCGACTTCGTAAACGCGGCTGAACGGAATGCCCATATATTTCCCAGCGGCCTTCAGCGCGTCTTTGGGAAGATAGTTGAAGGTCTCTTGAATATCCTGCAACACGGCAATCAGCGCGCTTTTATCGCCGCCATGTTTTTTAACGATGTTTTTGGTTGTTGATGCAATGTTACTCGCTTTCGTCATACTTTTTTCACCTCGGTATTCTTTCCAATTTCTCTTATGCCCTGTTAGAAACGATGTTCCTTTGAACACTTGCTAACGGTGTTTATTCATTTCCTGTCTTGAGAAATTTTGCTTTTTCCGTCAGTTTATTAAATTCAGCGGTTACTTTCCCCTGAATCACATCAATCTCGTCGGCGCTCAGGTGGCGGAAACGTCCCTGTCCCTTGAAGTAATCTTTAATGGGTTTGAGTTTTTTCGGCATATCCGGCGAAAGACGGTAATGCCCGCTTTCCACTTCATATAGCGGAAACACTCCCGTTTCCACAGCCAAACGCCCCATGGAAATTGCCATGTGCGATGGACAACGCCAACCGGTCGGACACACGGAAAAACAGTGAATATAAGAAGGTCCCTTGATGCTTTTTGCCTTTTCGATCTTGCGGATGAAATCCAGCGGATAGCTGGGGCAGGCAGTGGCTACATAGGGTATCTCATGGGCAACCATAATTTCGGGCATGTTCTTTTTCCACGTCTTTTGGCCGGAACTGACTTTCCCCGCCGGAGCGGTGGTGGTGGATGCACCCATCGGCGTGCCGCTGGAGCGCTGGATACCCGTGTTCATGTAGGCTTCATTGTCAAAGCAGACATAAATCATGTCGTGGCCGCGTTCCATCGCGCCGGAGAGGGCCTGAAACCCGATGTCCATGGTACCGCCGTCGCCGGCCATGCCGACCACTTTAATATAACGGTCGTCTATCTTGCCCTTTCTGCGTAGACCCGCAAGACCGGCTTCAATGCCAGCGGCCACGGCTGCCGCGTTTTCAAAGGCGACGTGAATCCAGGGAACTCTCCATGCCGTTGTGGGAAACATACTGGAAACTATTTCCATGCAGCCGGTCGCCGATGCAATCACGGTGTTTTCGCCAAGCGCTTTGCACATCATCCTTACGGCCAACACTTCGGCGCAACCCGAGCAGGCGCGATGGCCGGAAGACAATAATTCCTGTTTATTGATCAGACGCGGGGTATATAAATCAAAATTTTCTACAATACTCATTATTCTCTCACTCCCCAGAATTCATAGGTGTCCACCAATTTATTACCGGTATCCTCCAGAACTCTTTCAAACATGCCTATAAAATCACTTACCGGAACGTCGCGTCCGCCCAAACCGTAAATATAATCGTAAATCGCAGGACGGTGTGTTTCGGCATAAAGGGCCGATTTAATTTCTGAAAATACAGGACCGCCGGGACCGCCGAATGAAACGGCTCGATCGGTCACAATCAGTTTTTTCGCGTTTTTAATCGCGGCTTTGATTTCTTCAAACGGGAAAGGACGCCATAATCTCAATTTTATAAGCCCTGCCTTGACCCCTTTGGCGCGAAGAGCATCAATCGCCATCTGCGCCGTCTCGCCCATCGAGCCCATCGTCAGCATCAGAACTTCCGCATCTTCGGCCATGTAAGTTTCCACAGGTTTGTAACCGCGGCCGAACAATTTTGCCCATTCATCCCAAACTTCCAGAATGACTTTTTTAGAATTCTTAAGGGCTTCATTTTTGGCTTTCATGATTTCCGCGAAATAGTCGGACATGGCAAAAGCGCCCATCGTTACGGGTTTTGCCGGATGCAGCGTCGCGTGCGGCACAAACGGCGGCAGGAATTTATTGACTTCTTCCTGCGTGGGCATCTCAAATGGTTCCACCATGTGCGTTAATTGAAAACCGTCAATATTAATATTGACCGGCAGCATCACATCTTTATGCTCGGCGATTTTGAAAGCGATGATCGACATGTCAATGGCTTCCTGCGCGTTTTCCACAAAAATGGAAATCCAGCCGGAATCGCGCTGCGGCATAATATCGGAATGATCGTTCAAAATATTCAAGGGACCGGAAACCGCCCGGTTGGCTATTGCCATGGTTATCGGCAACCGCATCGCCGAAGCGATAGGCAGCAATTCATGCATCAGCATCAATCCCTGCGAACTGGTCGCGGTATAAGAACGGGCGCCTGTTCCGGAGGCGCCGATCACTGCGCTCATGGCCGAGTGTTCCGATTCCACCGTCACAAATTCCGCGTTAATTTTACCGTCCGCTACAAGATCGGAGAGATGTTCGGCAATATGCGACTGGGGCGTGATGGGATAAACGGCCGCCATATCAATATCGCACAGACCTACCGCTTCCGCCACGGCAACTGCTACTTCCATTCCAATGCGCTTTGCCATGTTATCCCTCCTCTATCATCGTTATCGCGCGGGGCCAGCATTCATGCGCGCAAATGCCGCAGCCCTTGCAATAATCCATGTCCGCCTGAAAAAAACCGTCCTCGCTCTGCTGAACGCAGCCTTCAGGACAATATACATAACAAATGCCGCATTTAATGCATTTCTGATTGTTCCAAACGGGTCTTTGCGACCGCCAACTTCCCGTATGATATTCACTGGCGCTGCCCGGCTCAAACACTACACAGCCTGTGGGAAGCTCCCTCCATGTTTTCAATGCCATTTGGATATACCCCTTAGTTACTTATTTTAATTTCGTCATAAGCCCGTTTCATCGCGTTGAGATTCTTCTGAGCGATTCTGCCGAACCTGTGCTCCACTGCTTCTTTCATGGCGTCGAGTTCCATGACGCCGATTACATTTAACAACGCGCCTATCATCGTGGTGTTGGCAATGGGTACGCCCATTTCTTTGCGGGCGATGCCGGTGCCGTCCACCGTAGCCACTATGCCGCTGAAATTAAGATCTTTACGAATTTCATCCGGAGATTTCGGTGTGTTGACAATTATTTTACCGCCCGGTTTTAAACCATCGGTAACATTGACCAGGCCTATCAGACTGGAATCAAGAACCAGCACTACGTCGGGTTCATATATACCCGAACGGACGTTAATTTTTTTATCATCAATGCGGGTAAACGCGGCAACAGGAGCCCCTCTTCTTTCCGGACCGAAACTGGGAAAACCCTGAGCGTATTTTCCGGCGGTAATTGCTGCTACAGCCAGCAATTCTACCGATGTCACCGCTCCCTGACCGCCACGTCCATGCCATCTTACTTCTATCATTTATATAAATCTCCTTATTAACGTTACAAAAAAATGACTGTCATTCATAATATAGAAGCCATTTTCAGTCAACAGATTTTATAAGCATAAAAAATGATTGTTATATCGATGAGATACGCCATTTGAGTTGTTCGGAGATGTACATATCGTTGCCTTGAAAATCGTTTATGACCACCAGCGGGAAATCCGTGACCGTCAGTTTTCTGATCGCTTCCGGCCCCAGATCTTCATAGGCAATAAGTTCAACTTTTTTTACACATCGGGACATCAGAGCGGCAATGCCGCCGATCGCTCCGAAATAAACAGCTTTGTACTTTTTAATAGCTTCGACAACTTCCGGCGATCGATTGCCCTTGCCGATCATGGCCCGAAGACCTGCTTCAAGTAATTTCGGCGTGAAAAAATCCATGCGGTAACTGGTTGTCGGGCCAATGGAGCCTATAATTTTTTTGGGTGGAGCGGGTGTCGGGGCCGCGTAAAACAAAACCGTTTGCGACAAATCAATGGGAATTTTTTCGCCTTTGAGAAGAGCATCGTACAAACGCCTGTGCGCAACATCCCGGGCGGTATAAATTTCGCCGCTTAACAACACCATATCACCGGCATGAAGTAATTCAATGATATCATGTGTTAGTGGTGTTTTAATTTTTTGAACGGTGCCCATTTTAACTCCTGCATTCCCGCTTTTACAAAAATTATACTTTTTACAACTTTGTCAAAAGATCCAGAGGCAAGGCGCGCAAAGCCTTGGAAGTGAGTCGTATTTTTCATACGCTGCAGAGCCTCAAGGATTAGGCGCAACATCGCATATGGGGGTTTTCACAAAGTTGTCTCTTTGTGGCGCGCCACGTGACATTGAATATTCACCGCAACAGGCAATGAAGCGATATGGCACGGCATCATCTCCACATTTACCGCGAGCGCCGTAACCCTGCCGCCTAGTCCTGCGGGACCTATGCCCAAATTATTAATGCTCCTATATAATTCTTGTTCTATCTGCTCCACGCGTTCATCCACCCTGTTGGCTTCACCCACCGGCCGCAAAAGAGCCTTCTTCGCCATAACGCAGGCCTGCTCAAGCGTACCGCCGATGCCCACACCGACAATGATAGGCGGACATGGATTTGCTCCGGCGGCTTCTACGGCATCGCAGACAAACTTTTTAATGCCTTCAATGCCTGCCGCGGGCGTCAGCATTTTCGCGGCGCTGCAATTCTCGCTGCCGCCTCCTTTAGGCATGGCGATTATTTTCAAGCCGTTGCCGGAAACCATATCAACATGAATGATGGCCGGCAGATTGTCTGTAGTATTTTTTCTTGTGAGAGGATCGCAGACGGATTTACGCAAATAGCCTTCCGCGTAGGCCTGTCTTACGCCTTCCTCAATCGCGGCATGCAACGGCCCGCCTGTTATATGAACATCCTGCCCCAGTTCCACAAAAACAACCGCGAGTCCCGTGTCTTGGCAAATCGGCATTTTTTTGCGGCGGGCGATATCAGCGTTTTCGATTATTTTCTGCAATACCTGTTTGCCGGTCTGAGATTCCTCGCGGAATTGCGCCTGACCCAAAGCCTCCACAACATCATCGCCCAAAACGGTATTGGCTTCGATAAACAGTTTTTTTACAGCTTTGGTGATTTTACCCGCGTTAATCCTCCGTATTTTCGTTGTCGTTTTTATTTCGTCTTCCATAAAGTTATCTCATGATAGTCCATGCCTTTTCGTTTTCAAAGGATAATTAAAAACCCCTTATCCTTTTAAGATGACGCGGCAAAAAGATCCAGAGACAAGGCGCGTAAGGCCTGAGAAGTGAGGCGTATTTTTCTCATACGCCGCAACGCCGAAGGCTTAGGCGCAACGCAGTATATGGACTTTTTCCCGCGTCATCCTACGTACTACGTCTGAACTCGAGGGACTTGGATATCGTCATCTTATCTATATATTTCAAATCTCCGCCCATCGGCATACCCATGGCAATGCGCGTCACTTTGATATTTTTTTCTTTGAGCATCCGGGTAATCAGAAGCGCTGTGGTCTCGCCCTGAACATTTGTATTTGTGGCTATGATGACTTCCTTGACACTGCCGCCGTTAATCCGCTGAATAAGCTCTCCTAACCGCAGATTATCCGGCCCAATCCCGTCCAGGGGCGCCAGAGCGCCATGCAGAACGTGATAAGTTCCCCGGAATCCTCCGCTTTCTTCAATCGCCGCCAGAGCGTCAGGATCTTCCACAACACAAATCAATTCTTTATCCCTTGTCGTATCGTGGCAAATATAACAGGTATCGTCTTCCGTCAGATTTAAGCAAATCCGGCAAAGCTTGATTTTTCTTTTAACTTCAATAATGCTTTCCGCCAGTTTTTTTACATCATCTTCGGTGGAACGCAAAATATAATTTGCCAGCCTCGCGGCTGTTTTTTCACCAATACCGGGCAGTTTGCCCAATTCAGCTATTAGTTTTTTAATCGGTTGTGCGTATGCTTTCATAAATAAACCTTATGCCGGTTGTGAATCAAAGCGCTATCTTTGATTTAGAGCGGCTTACAGACCGGGAATATTCAATCCTCCGGTAATTTTCGACATTTCCGAAGAAGCCATTTCCTGCGATTTACGTATTCCCTCGTTAACCACGGCAATAATTAAATCCTGCAGCATTTCTATATCTTCAGGATTAACCACCTCCTTTTCGATTTTCAATGATACGATTTCATATTTTCCGTTCACCACAACGCGCACCATGCCGCCGCCGGCATCTGCTTCGACGGTTTTCATCTCCAGTTCCTTTTGCAGTTGACCCATGCGCTCCTGCATCTTTTTCGCCTGCTTCATGATAGTATTAAAATTTTGCACTCTTTATATCCTCCTCAAGTTTTCACGAATCGATCTGCTATTTACATTGTCTCAATTTTTTTCCGTCTGCACGATTATGTCTACTACTTTGGCATCGGAAAGCTCATCCATTACTTTTCTTAAAAGCGGCTGATTCATTGCGTCACGTTTTATATCGTTTATAATACTGGCCGGACTGCGCCCGCTATTACCGTTCGCGCTGCCATTTTCCGTACTGGATATTTCAACTTTTACCGCCACATTTTTCTGGAAAAATTTTCCGGCAATTTGTTCCAGTGTTTCTTTTTGCTTTGTTTTAATTTCATCTACAAAAATGTTGCTTTTCGGAAAGCCCATTGTCAGGCAATCATTTTCATAACTTAAAATCCCCGCGGAATCGATTTTGGCCCCCAGAATAGCGTTTTCTTTTTTGATAAATTTTTTAAAATTATCGCTCAGCGTATTTAAATCCAGTATATTGTTATTCGCATCAGGGTGATTCGTTTCTTTATTGGAATCAGAGATAACGTTTGTTTCCGCATTTGATTTTAGCGGTGATTCGTATGCGGATTTATTTTCTGAAACCCGGGGCGCGGCATCCAGAGCGTCGGCCGGCAACCCTCTGAGAAGCTTTTGTTCGATGTCTTCAATAGTCGAAAGAATTTCACCCAACGGAATTATCGGTTCCAGGTAAGCCATTTTTACAATGATGGTTTCCAGTTTCATGCGCGGTTCCTGACTGCGGCGGAAACTTCCCTCTTCCGTTATCAGAATTTCCATATAGCGTTGCAGAGTTTCACGAGATATTTCCTTGACCTGTTTTTTCAGATTTTCAATTTGTTCAGGCGCGATGTCAAATGAAGAACTGCCGTCGGCGGCAATTTTAACCAGAAGCAGGTTTCTAAAATGCTTCAGTAATATTTGATAAAAGTGCTTCATGTCTATTCCGGCCAGATACGCTTCTTCGAGAAGCATCAGGCACGCGCCGGCATCCTGCTTAAGAACCGCATCAGAGAGCAGGAATAGATACTTGCGGTCGGCCAGTCCTAAACTTTCTTCCACGTCATCATCTTTAATATCCAGTCCGGCATAGGCAATGACCTGATCAAAAACACTTTGCGCGTCACGCATGCTTCCGTCGCCCGCTTCGGCAATCCAGGAAAGAGCGATAGGGCTGATTTTAATTCCTTCCTGGGCGGCAACAAGTCCCAGATTCGCGATGATTTCCTTGAGGGATATTCTGCGAAAATCATAGCACTGGCAGCGCGACAGAATGGTAGCGGGAATTTTATGACTTTCGGTTGTGGCAAAAATAAAAATCACATGCGCCGGCGGTTCTTCCAGAGTTTTCAAAAGCGCGTTGAAAGCCGGATCAGTCAACATGTGCACTTCGTCAATAATATAAATTTTATATTTGGACGAGGCCGGAGCAAACTTGACATTTTCCCGCAAATCCCGGATTTCATCAATGCCGCGATTGGAAGCGCCGTCTATTTCCCGCACATCCAGCGAGGAGCCGTTGGTTATTTCTTTACAATTTGGGCAATCATTACAGGGAGTGGCTGTTGGTCCTTTTTCACAATTGAGCGCTTTGGCCAGAATTCTGGCAACAGAAGTTTTGCCAACACCGCGCGGACCACTGAAAAGAAAAGCGTGCGCTACACGACCCTGACCAATGGAATTGCGTAAGGTTTTAACAACAGGCTCCTGACCGGCAACGTCTTCAAAAGATTGCGGTCTGAATTTTCGGGCTATTACCTGGTATTCCAATTGAACTCCTAAATTTGTAACAAAGTTGCAGAATAAGACTTTTTATATCCATTCGATTGCAACGGATAACGAGGCGGCAAGAAGGAGGCTTGGGCAGACGTATTACCAATACGTTGAGGAAGCCGACGACGATGCCAACAAAGTTAGCCAAAAAAAGCGGATGAATATACTGGTGACCGGGTTTACCGCAACACATGGCGGACATTGCTGCCGCTGCTTCCTTCCGGACCTGACGGGGTTCACAAGCCTCCGTTGCGCGGGACCCGGCCACATTATTTAAAATAAACTTCTTTGTGGCTTTTAATAGATAAATGAACAGGAATCAACTCAATTTTTTTACATGGCGTTTTGACAAACGATGTTATTGTTTTCACAGAAGATTACTAACCATGGCGACATCTATGGAAAAATAAATGGCAGAGATGGTTTTAACCATTTTATTTCGTTTTGAAGTCTAACGAGATGGAATTCACGCAATGCCAGGATACTCCCTGGGGTCGGCCTTCGCCTGCTCTACAGCAAGCGATGATGTTTACAGTCGTTTTCTAATTCAAACGCATGTCATTCGTTTGGATCAAAAAAATGGCGGAGAGAGCGGGATTTGAACCCGCGGTACACCTTTGTGGGCATACACACGATTTCCAGTCGTGCTCCTTCGGCCGCTCGGACATCTCTCCGTGAAACACTTATTCTGTTATCAATAAACAATGTAACATTCTAAAATCATGGATTCCCATCTTCGAATTCTGGGTCATCCATGCTGGTACGACAGCTATTAAATTACAGCCGAAATATATAATGGCGGAGAGAGGGGGATTCGAACCCCCGTGGGAGCTTGTGGCCCCCAAATCGATTTCGAGTCGATCCCGTTACGACCACTTCGGTACCTCTCCGCATTCAATCAAGTCGCCGAAGCGGAGGGGATGTTACTCTCTTTTGTTGAAAAAATCTACTGATAATTTCCCCGCATTCTTCGGGCAATATTCCTTCAGTTATTTCCACCTGATGATTCAGCCTTTTATCCGCCAAAATATTATATAAGGATACCACAGCGCCGTATTTCGGATCGCGCGCCCCGAAAATCACGCGAGAGAGCCTGGCATGAACAATGGCGCCCGCGCACATAACACAGGGTTCCAGCGTAACGTAAAGTTCTGCGCCAGTAAGCCGGTAATTGCCAAATTTTTCTCCTGCCTGCCTTAGGGCCAGCATCTCCGCATGGGCAGAGGGGTCATTTCTCGTAATAGGCGAATTATGCGCTCGCGCCAGAATATTGCCTTCGTGCACCAATACCGCTCCCACGGGCACTTCACCTCGCAGGTAAGCTTCTTGCGCTTCCTCTAAAGCTATTTTCATAAAATCATGATCTGCTGGCATTTTTATTTTTATCCGATGAAATATTTCTTTTTAAATCGTGTAACGGCTATAACGACGCGGCAAGAATGGCGGCGCCTATGGCGCCGTTTTCCTGAGCATAAGGCGACACTTCGATTTTCATCCCCAATTTTTTTTCAAGAGCATGGATCACTCCGACATTCCTGGCGACGCCTCCTGTTACCATGACCGGTTCCTTAAGGCCGACACGGCCAACCATGGATGAAATCCTGGCGGCGATAGATTCGTGAATTCCGGCGATAATATCCTGCCTTTGTTCTCCTTTCGCGATCAGTGAAATAACTTCCGATTCCGCGAATACGGTGCAGAGACTGCTTATCTTGGACGGCTGTTTCGATTTGATCGACATGGCTCCGAAGTCATCAAGATTGACTTCCAGCGCTCTGGCCATAACTTCCAGGAAACGTCCTGTTCCGGCAGCGCATTTATCATTCATGATAAAGTTTTTTACCTTGCCGTTATCAAAGAGCAAAATAGCTTTGCTGTCTTGTCCGCCGATATCAATGATGGAATGAATATGCGGATTAAGAAAATGAGCGCCGGCGGCGTGGCACATGATTTCAGTATAAGATCTGTCGGCAAAGTTCACACTGTTGCGCCCGTATCCGGTGGAAACAATTTTTTCTATGGCATTTTTATCGATGCCTGCTTCTTTCAGGACTTCTTCATAAACCTTAAGGCCTGCAAGTTCCGAATTGTAGCCGGTAAAAATAACTTTCGTGGCAAGAAGTTTACCGCCGGAAAAAACGGCCGCTTTCGCCGTAATGGACCCTATATCAATTCCTGCTGTTAGCATTTTCAACTTTTCCTTAACCTTCCAAAAACTTAAATGTTTGGAGCATCTTATGAGTAAACATTGAGCCAAAGTCAAGATAAAAATGTTTATCTCTATTCGCTCGTCATTGCCACTTTGCAGGCGGAAATTATGTCAGGTGAGGCCGCCGATCATTAACGTCATGAGACGACAATATTTTTCAGGAGTAAAATCTGTTGCTTTTTCGCCGGATGGCAGGTATGCCATGCCCAGAAAAGTTAGCCGGGTTATTTTAGAAAAGGAATATTGAATATGACAAAAAATATATCCCCCAAAGTCGTAATTAGTGGTTCGGGGATTTGGACACCATCGAATATTATAACAAATGAGGAGCTGGTGGAAAGTTATAACACCTATGCGGAAAAGTTCAATTCTGATCACGCAGCGGATATAGCTGACGGTACAATTGTGGAAAAATATCCTTCCAGCACAAGGTTCATTGAAAAAACCTCCGGCATAAAAGCACGGTATGTATACACAAGAGAAGGTATTTTAGACATCTCACGCATGCGTCCCAAGTTTCCCGAAAGAAAAGAGGAAGAATTAAGCAACCAGGCGGAGATAGGCGTTTTTGCCGCGCGGAAGGCAATGATTGCCGCCGGTAAGACGGCCAAAGATATTGATGCCGTAATTGTCGCCTGCGCTTATACTCAGCGGCCATATCCGGCCATTGCCATTGAAATACAGAATGAACTGGGGATCAACGGTTTTGGATTTGATATGCTGGTGGCTTGTTCGGCAGCAACATTCGGCCTCCACAGGGCCTATGACAGCTTAAAGTCCGGTTCGACAAAGTGTATTTTAGCCATTAATCCGGAACTTATTACTACTCAAGTAAATTTTTGTGATCGTGACAGTCATTTCATTTTTGGCGATGTCAGTACCGCCATGATAATGGAGCGATCTGAAACCTGCACCAGCCCGAACAGTTATGAAATTCTGAGCACAAAAGCGCTGACCCGGTTTTCAAATAATATCCGATCCAATTTCGGACATGTGTCATATGCCACAGATGTGAATCCTTTCGGAACCGACAAACTTTTTCATCAGTCCGGACGTGTTGTTTTTAAGGAAGTAAGTCCGGTGGCCGCCAAACATATCAGTGATCATCTGACAAGCCTTGATTTAAAGCCGAACGACGTTAAACGGTTCTGGCTTCATCAGGCAAATATCAACATGAACAATAGAGTCATTAAAGAACTCCTTGGTGAAGATGTCGAAGAAGAAAGGATACCGACAATTCTGGACAGTTATGGAAATACAGCATCCGCAGGGTCAATAGTCGCTTTTCATCTTTATAACAGTGATTTGAAAAAGGGTGATATAGGAGTGATCTGTTCCTTTGGCGCAGGATATTCCGTTGGCAGCTTGGTATTGCGAAAACGGTAACTGGAATTCCGACCTGAAAACCAGAATCTGAATTAAATAATAATTACATTATTTTTTTGTGGAAAAAAAATAATCTCTATTAACTTATTTGCTTTTAAACTGTTCTATATTTGATAATATCCATGAAAGTTTCTATTTTCACCTGACTCAACTAAAAAACATATTTTGTAAGATCTTGCCCATCTTTTAACTTGAATGTCTATTGTCTTATTCATCAGGAAAGACCGGATCTTTTTTTTCAAGAAAGGCTCCCACCCCATGAAAATATTCACCCGATGATATCAATTCGACGGCAAGCAGAGTCTCTAATTTCAACGACTCTGATGATGTAGTATTCGAATTTTGCCTAATAAGAGATAATGAAGATCTCACCGCACGAGGCCCGTTGTGCGCTATTCTTTCCGCTATCGTAACGGCTTCATTAAGCGCGTTTCCTTTCTTACTTATTCTATTCACCAGCCCCATGGAGTATGCCTCGTCGGCGTTTACTTTCCTTCCGGTTAGAATCAGATCAGCGGCGCGTGAACGTCCGATAAGTCCCGTCAGAGCCGTGCCGCCTCCCCAATCCGGCATGAGACCCAATCTTGTTTCCGAAAAGCATATGACTGCGTCCGGTTCCATTACGCGCATGTCGCATCGCACGGCAAGCTCGGCTCCGCCTCCATATGCCACTCCGTTAATCGCCACAATCAACGGGACCGGAATTGAAACAAAAGCATCAATAGATCCCCTTATCGCGTTAATCAGTTCTTTCGCCGGTTCCGGATCATTCCCGGATGCCGCATCAATTATACGTTTAACCATCGGATTATCAGGATGCACATCAAAACCCGCGCTGAAGGATTTATCGCCGGCGCCGGTAATGACAACTGCGCGGGGACGCGATGTTTTAATCTCGGATGTTATTGATTCAAGTTTAAGAAAAAGGCCTTCATCAAAAGCGTTCCTCTTTTCAGGCCTGTTGATTGTGACGATCGATACTTGTCCTTTTCTTTCCAATATCATATTGTCATGTCTCATCATGTTATATCCCGCTTTTTTTATTTTCCGGTTCTCTAATCCTGCATATTGACGACTATTCTACCCCTGTGTTTGCCGGCTTTCATCTTCTCAATTTCAGGAATGACGTTTTGAAGTCTCACCTCCGTCGCGATGGATTCAAGCCACGGGATTTTCCATTTTTCGGATAGCATTTCCCATGCTCTTGTTCTGCGCTGCATGGAGCAGTTCTGTGAATCAATTCCGTATAATGTAATACCGCGCAATATAAAAGGATATACAGTAAGCGATATATCTGCCCCCGCCGCGTTGCCGCAGCAGGTAACCGCCCCGTCGCTTCTGATTGATCTCAAGGCATAAGTGAGAAGATCACCTCCCGTGGTATCCAAAGCGGCGTCCCATTTATCCTTCAGAAGAGGCTTCCCCGCCGATTCCGCCGGATTGGGTATGTCGATTATTTCAGCCGCTCCTAAATTCTTGAGGTAAGGACTCTCATCGTAGAGTCCCTTTACTGCGGTAACTTTGTAACCGGCGTGCGAGAGTATGGATACGGCAACACTCCCAACACCGCCACTTGATCCTGTGACGAGAACTTCGGCACCGTCTCTCAATCCGTGATCGGTAATTTTAAGAATAGACAAGGCTGCAGTGAGTCCCGCCGTACCGATTATCATACTTTCGCGAAGACCAAGTTTCAAAGGCTTTTTGACAATCCATGAAGCCGGCACCTGTATATATTGCCCTAATCCGCCAGAGGTATTCATGCCGAGATCGTAACTTGTGACAATCACTTCTTCGCCCGGACGAAAATCCTCCGAACTGCTTGCTTCGACAATTCCTGCGGCATCTATACCCGGTGTGTGGGGATATTTTTTTGTAACACCTCTGTTTCCCGAAGCTGAAAGCATATCTTTAAAGTTAAGCGATGAATAAAGCACACGAACAAGAACATCTCCGGCGGGAAGGCTGCCGGTTGATAATTTTTCTACTGCACATGTAAAATTTTTACCTTCTGTTTCCCGGACAACAAGCGCATTATAAGTTTTGTCATTCATTGATCATCTCCTTTAAATCGTATGATTGAACCTACCGGTGTCCCATAATCGATGTAAAACTCTGCTAAACCCTCCTGTTCATTAATCTGTTACTTTTTTAAATCCATGCTGTGAAGATATAAAATTAAGGATTTAATGGTTGAATCCAGCCGATTCTTCGCTTTATCCGATGTATACAACACGCAGGCGCCAAGGAGTCCGGAGAATATCATGTTGCTTGCGTCCCTGGTATTTACACTTCGGCTGATGCCCCCTGATCTTTTTTCCTCATCAAGAAAACGTCTGATCATTTTTTCCAACCGTATGAATCCCTCGTTAACCTCTTTTGCTAGTTGTGGCAATTGATCGCTCAGTTCAACCGTCAGGTTTACAAAGATGCAGCCGCCGGGGAAGTTCATTGAATCAGCCAGATAGCGGTCCCTGTAGTTTTCCAGGAGCTTTTGTATTTTTAAAAGCGGTCTTGGTGTATCATCAATTCCATAAAGATTTCTTTCGCGCCAAATCTTTCTGGCCGTGCTGAGTATCTCATAAAAGAGATCTTCCTTGCTTTTAAAATGATTATAAAATCCTCCTTTGGACGTGCCTGCAGCCTCCATAATGTCTGTAATGGAGGTGCTCATATATCCTTTCAGGGAGAAAAGTTTAAGCGACTCTTCAATGATACGTTCTTTTAATGTTGTTGTTTCTTTCATGTTAAGACCGACCGGTCTCCCTTATAGAATAGTTACCGGGGCAAGTCAATATTTTTTTAATCTATTTTTTTATTGAAGACCTTTTTTTGAAGAAGTGTATGTAAATATTTTAGTTTCTACAGGCCATCAAGAGTGCTGTGCCGGATACTTTGTGAATCATATAGCAAAAGTTTTATCCTCACCGCCCAAGTATACACTGTGCCTGTCCCGTTATTTTATGACAATTTCCATGAATACGTCTTTGAGGGAACAACTGTCCTGAAATTTTACTTTTTATTGGCTTCCATAAGCTCAACAAATCCTTCTATTCTGGTTTTAATCTGCCCTTCAGAGTAAGCCCTGGGATCGTTCATGTCACACTGGAGTATCAGCACCGGAATGCCCTTATCCCTCATGATGGCCTCCGCTAAATCGATCATCCCGGCGCTGGAAGGCCTGCACGACATATTCTCGTGCAAAATAACGCCGTCAATTTTATATTCGTCAATCCATTTTTCAAAATTCTCGATTCGTCTTTCGAGATTGAAGGCGTATGGTGTGCCCATCATTAGTTTGGCAACATCGCGCAAAGTCTCTTCCATGGTGAGACACTTTTTCTTCGGAGGAGCAAACGAATATGTGTAAGGTTCGAATACGATGACAGCGCCTTGCTGCGCAAGGTCATACATGAATTTCATTCTGTACCAGAAAGGGATGCCTTCCCACATCACCCGGTATGTTTCGGTTCCTTTGGGCATCGTTCCCTCGCCCTTTGCGGTAATGCTTTTTATGTCAGATAGAATTTTTTTAAAAAAATTTATTCCGATTTTAACACCCGGCAAAACCACAAGGGGGAAAAACGACGCGGAAGTTTCGGCGCCGCTGTAAGGCGACGGCACCGCCTTTCTGTGTTCAAAAATCTCGCGCCACAGGTTCGTCAGTTCCATCGACCTGTCCAGGACTTTGTTCATTCTTTTTTCATTCATCTTTTTACCCGTGTGCTTTTCAATAAATGCCATCAGGTCGTGAAACTGATCCACCACGTAATCGATATTTCCCTCAAGGGTTTTTTCATCAGTGCCGCTTACCCACTTTGGAATATCAAACATAAAAAAAGGAACGTTCATTTTATCAGCCATAATCTGAAACCACTTCCAGTGAGTGTCGCAGATAGCATTTGTGCAAACCACTATATCGGGCTTGCTGATTCCACCGAGTGTCTTTTTAATTTTTGTGTCGTAAGCGCCAATGTTTGTCTTGCAGTAGGAACACAGGTCCCGGGAAAAGCCCATGCCCTCGGCATGCTCAATAAGGCGCTGGGATTGTTTGCGGGCTGCGGCCACTGTCGCCATATTTTCAGGATGATCAGGGAAGATATCATAGGCCCACATGACTTCAATCGGAAAAGCGGCGCATGTCCAAGCCGTCTTTTTCCAGGGCAGAGTCCTGTATATTTTTTCCTTGGCAATCCACCACAGCATCGGCCACTTAAGGTCTTTCGAGTGAGGCAGGGTTTTCAGAACCACCTTACCGGTATTCTCACCGGATTTATTTACTTTATCCATTATTTCCTCCATCCATCATTTCAACAAAGGCCGTGAGTCTTGTCGCTAGTTGCTGGTCGGCAGCCGGTGAGAAGTCCCGTTCAAGGTGGATAACCTTGTAGCCCTTAGATTTCAGGGCATTATTGACAGGCACGGAATCATAGGCATAAGGCTCGCAGAATTTCAGATTTTGCGACAAAACTCCATCAACGGTTGTCTCATGGAGGGCTTTATACAGATAATCCAGCCTCTTTTGTATTGTCGGCCTTGTTGCGGGCTTTGGTATACCCATGTAGTATTCAATAAGAGATTCCATCGGGTCGCTCCCGTTGGGAATCAATGTGGCGAAAAATCTTTCCCCAATGGACAGGTCATCACGGACGACCCTGATACCGCACTCATCGAGCGTGTCCATCCACTCCACATAAGTGACGTCACTGCCGGTCAGCAGAAAACGTTTTTTACCGGTTGGAAAAGCCGGCTTTGAAGTCCCGGCCGCTATCTCCGAGTCGAGCCAGACTGAAACTTCATCCGCGGGGGAAGTAAGACATTTTATTATCGCAGCCAGATAATCGCGGTTGGGAATATCCTTCTGCGATCTGAGCGCGGAAAGGTATTGCAGCTTTTTCTTTATTGCATTGGATTTGCCAATCGCCTCTCTGATTTTTTCTGATGTGATTTTTATATCAAATTTATTCTCAAGGCTGGTGATAAGCCTCTGCAGTTCTACCCTGTAATATTTCTTAGCGGTGGCGCTATCAAGCAAGGGACAACCGAACCAGTGCAGGAAAGGTGTTTCAACATGAAGCTTCCATATGTCGTAATGTCTGTTAGTATTATTGCACCCCTGCGCGAAAATAATCCCGGCCCATTCTTTTGATTCAGCTAAAGCTTCAGTAAGCCAACTCTTTGCGGCAGGGCAGAAAAAGTTGGATAAATATTTATCCGCAGGGTCATTGGATTTGTGGACATCACCCATAATTTTATATGGGATAAATCCTGCGGACATTATAATTTCCAGAGGCATTTCGTGAGATGTGTCAAAATATGCAAGTTTTTTCATTTTTATAATCCTAGCTCCAAAAAGATAAGGCATTTATTGCCTTTTTCACTTTTATATTGTTGCGGCAAGCATAAGATGAAGCGGTGATATTTTTAATTTCCATTATTGTTTCCATCGCGGGTTTCCTCAGTAATTTTTTTCAAGTCTTATAAAAAAAATGAAGGCATTTAACTGATTTTTCTTTTTAATTTCCGTAAGTGGAGGCATTAAATCAGATTATCAAGGCAAAAATCAATAAATATCTTCTGCTTTTTGAGGAAAGGATTGATATTAATTAATTTTCATTGATAAAATAGCAATGCCATGGCTCATATTCTGAAAAATGATAATCAATGAATAAAGAGATTTATAAGCAAAGGTAATTTAAATGAAGAAATTTAAGATCGGCATCAGTTCTTGTTTGCTGGGTGAAAAAGTCCGCTATGACGGGGGACACAAACTCAACACGGTTATTAAAGATGCTCTTGGGGAGAAACACATAGACTGTATTCCTGTATGTCCTGAAGTGGAATGCGGTCTTGGCGTTCCCAGAAAATTAATGCAACTGGAGGGCAATCCTGATTCTCCCCGGTTAATTATAATAAGTACCCGGGAAGATATGACTAAATGCATGATGAATTGGACGCAAAAACGAGTGAATCAACTGGAGAAAGAAAACATTTGCGGTTTTATTTTTAAAAGCAATTCGCCCAGTTGCGGAAGAAGAATGGTTAAAATTTTTAATGAAAAGCATATGCATTCGCAAAAGGGTGTGGGTATATTCGCTAGAATATTCATGGAACATTTTCCTTTGCTGCCGGTGGAAGATGACAAAAGCCTTTATGATCCCACTCTGCGTGAAATTTTTTTTGAACAGATACTGGCGTTTACGAAATCATGTCAAAAGTAAATTATCAATTCTAAAGGAAGTATTCGCCACCATGGCTAGAATTCCATGCTATGTAAAACTCTGTTTAGGATACGCCACCCAAACGGGCATGCGCTTCTGATTTAGTCTTGATTTTAAGGCAACATAACCCAAATGTTTTCAAAACCAATGGCATTGGCAACGAATATTGTTCTTTTCGTCAGAAAGAATATAAACAAAATTTCATCTTGACATCTATTTATCGGCTGTGTTACGAGTCTGCAACGTTAAAAAGAATAAGTGGGCTTAACAATGTTAAAAGTTTTTTCCAGAAATAATTGGTGGTGGCAGACTTTAAATGTCTGTCCATAAGCTCGGATAAAAATGAGCATGGGCAGGGAAGCTCCTTCCCATGACTCCGGATTAATATTAATGCCATGGGAATAAATAATATCCCGTGGCTTTTTTTTAGACTTATTCTTAAATATTTAATAAGGAGAAAAAATATGGAACAGGTAAAAATAACACTGCAGGACCGCGAAATACCCAAAAAGTGGTATAACATCATGGCGGATTTACCCACACCGATGAAACCGCCGCTGCACCCAGGCACCGGTCAACCGGTATCCCCCGGTGATTTAGCGGCAATTTTCCCGATGAACATTATTGAACATGAAGCTTCCGGCAAGCGCTGGATAAAAATTCCGGATGAAGTCTTACAAAAATATTTACTGTGGCGGCCATCTCCTCTGTACCGGGCTTATAATTTCGAGAAGCTGCTCAATTGTCCGGTAAAAATTTATTATAAAAATGAAGGTGTCAGTCCGGCGGGTTCACACAAACCCAACGCCGCCATCCCGATGGCCTACTATAATAAAGTGGCCGGAACCAAGCGCATCACCACAGAAACCGGCGCCGGCCAGTGGGGCAGCGCTCTATCCATGGCGTGCCAGATGTTTGATTTGATATGCCGTGTGTATATGGTTAAAATCAGCTATGAACAAAAACCCTACCGACGCATGATGATGAACACCTGGGGCGCTGAATGCATTCCCAGCCCCAGTAACTTAACTCAGGCCGGCCGCAATGTTCTGGCGGAGCATCCGGATTCCCCCGGCTCATTGGGTATCGCGATCAGCGAAGCCATCGAAGATGCTGTCACCAGTAAGGATACCAAATACGCGCTGGGCAGTGTTTTGAACCACGTATTACTTTACCAGTCAATTATCGGTCTGGAAGCGCAAAAACAAATGCAGAAAATAGACGTCTATCCTGATGTGGTTATGGGATGTTGCGGCGGCGGCAGTAATTTTGCCGGCCTGGCATCTTCTTTTGTCTGTGACAAAATCAACGGAAAAGATGTGAAGATCGTCGGCGCCGAACCATCCTCCTGCCCCAGTATGACCAAAGGGCCTTTTGCCTATGATTTTGGCGATCTTGCCAAAACAACACCGCTGCTTCCCATGTACACACTGGGACATGATTACGTCCCCGCGCCGATCCATGCGGGCGGATTGCGTTATCACGGCATGGCGCCGATCGTCAGCCATCTGGTGAGAGAAAATCTGGTTGAACCAAGAGCCTACGACCAGTTAAAAACATTCGATGCCGGCGTCAAATGGGCGCGATCTGAAGGTTTTATTCCCGCGCCGGAAACCAATCACGTTTTGGCGGCAGTTGTTGATGAAGCTATGCGCGCCAAAGAAGAGGGCAAGGAAAAAACTATCCTCTTTAACTGGAGCGGTCACGGTTTGGTTGATCTTGCCGCTTATGACGCTTATTTATCAGGTAAATTAGAGGCTTATGAATTGCCTGACGCGGAAGTCGAAAGGGCTCTCAACGCCATTAAAAATTTCCCTAAACCTTAATAAAATTTAAATATATTTAACCGGGAAAACCGTCAGGAAATAAAAAACTTGACGGTTTTTCTTTTTTTCGTCAACCTGTCAGGCAATGAAAACCGAGCATGATAATAAATTAATCCGTTGCCCGAAATTGGGCGATGAAATGACTTTCTCATATTGTCTGCGGGAATCCGTTGATCTTCCCTGCTCGCGGATTGTACGCTGCTGGTCTGCTTGTTTTGATGTCGCCGCTTTTTTAAAAGAATTTTTGACACCCGAACAATGGAATAATTTCAACAACTCCCGGCAAAATGACAAGGTTACAAGTCTTATAGAATTAATAGAAGCGGCAAAGGTAAAAAAATGAAGAATCTGGATTTATTCAGTCAGGAAGGCACGGGAGAGGCAAAAGATTCGGCGCCTCTTGCCGAAAGAATGAGACCTCAAAAGATTTCCGAATATGTCGGCCAGCATCATCTTTTGAAAGAGGGCGGTTTGCTCAAAACCGCCATTGAAGAAGATAAACTTTTTTCCATGATTTTCTGGGGACCGCCGGGTTCTGGAAAAACTACTTTGGCCAGAATTCTAGCCGTTGAAACCAAATCAAAATTTGTCAGTTTCTCGGCCGTTCTTTCCGGCGTAAAAGAAATTCGCGCGGTCATTGATGAAGCCAGGGAATTACTGGAAAGAAAAAAGATAAAGATGATACTCTTTGTCGATGAGATTCACCGTTTCAACAAAGCCCAGCAGGACGCATTTTTACCTCATGTTGAGAGCGGACTGATTACACTAATCGGCGCAACGACCGAAAATCCATCTTTTGAAGTAATCGCTCCTCTTCTATCACGTACAAGAGTTTTGATATTAAAGCCGTTTTCTGAAGATGACCTGCTTAATATAGTCAAGAGCGCCCTGAAAGATAAGCAAAAAGGATTCGGACAGCTTTCTATAAAAATTGATGAGGAAGCTCTGCGTTATATTGTGCTTTTAGCCGACGGCGATGCCCGCAGCGCCTTGAATAATCTGGAAGCCATAGTATCTATGGTGCAGAATCTTCCCCTGGATAAAAGGGTCATTTCTCTGGAATTCGCCCGCGAAGCTCTGCTTAAAAAAGCGCTTTTATACGATCAGGGCGGCGAAGAACATTATAACTTGATTTCCGCTTTGCATAAAAGTTTACGCGGCAGCGACCCCGATGCCGCCCTGTATTGGCTGGGAAGGATGCTTACAGCGGGAGAAGATCCGCTCTATATTGCCCGGCGCATGATACGCTTCGCTTCGGAAGATATAGGAAATGCAGATCCACAGGCGCTGGTTATTGCTGTTGCCGCCCAGCAGGCTTTTCATTTTATCGGCCTGCCGGAAGGAGAACTGGCTCTGGCGCAGGCGGCAGTTTATCTTGCGACAGCTCCCAAAAGCAATTCGCTTTATGTTGGCTACGGTAAAGTCAAAGAAACCATTAATACAAAAGGATATTTACCCGTACCGCTGCATATTCGAAACGCGCCGACAAAATTAATGAAAGAGCTTGATTACGGCAAGGATTACAAATACGCCCACGATTACGACGATGCCTACGTTGCCCAGGAATATTTGCCTGATGAAATAAAAAATCTGATTTTTTATGCTCCTAAAGGCATGGGTTTTGAAAAGACCATCATAGAAAGATTGAATTACTGGCGGAAAAAGAAAAATGACGCTAAAAAATAATAGATTTATACCGTTCGATTGCAAAGGATAACAAGGAGGCAGGCAGGAGGCTTGGGCAGGCGTATATTATATAATACGTCGAGGAAGCCGACGACGCAGCCAACAATAGCCTACGCAAGCGAAATGGTATTGCAGAAAAAGGAAATGGGAGGCTTGGTCAGGGCCTCCCATGAAGAGGGAAGGTTTAAAAACCTTCTGGTTGTTTTGTTGTCGGCCAATCATACCCGTTATTCTTAGTCGATAACGACTTTATTTAAAGCATTTATCGTACCAAAAATGAAATAATTATCTTAAGTATTAAATATCATTAATAAATAAATGTAAAATCTTTCGTTGTCCCCACAAATAATATTTTATACCGGTGGCAATAAATGTCGAAAAGAATATCCGTTTATTTTTAAAAATACAATAAATACAAATATATATCTTTTAACTACAATACTTGTCCAAATCTCGACAAAAATGTCGGATTTTTTGGATTATCCATTGACTTTTCTCTTAAATAGCTTAAAATGACCGGCAAAATGAGATTATGAGGATAAAATGCGTTTTTTTAGAAAAAAAGAGTTAATCGTTCGCCGGCAAGCTAAAAATTACAACGATCCTTTTCTTCAGCCTCTAGCGGTAGCAATCGTCAGCGCAATTTTTGTAGCCTTAATCCTGATTACGGGATTATTGGAAATCGGCAGAAGCGAAAATAACCTCTTAGCTTTTATGGAAGATCAGGCCTTGAGCACAATCGGCGTGTTGCAGCGATTAACCGAAGAAAATTTAAAAAGTATAATTGCCGTGCCTAAGAAAAAAACTCCTAATCCCAAAAATGAAAGCCAGGAAGAAGCTTCTTATTCCAAAAAATGGGTCATTGAGGCCATAACGGCATTGGCTAAAAATTTAGACGCGCAATGGAAAAAAGGCAAGGTAAACAACGATTACCTGCACAAATTTGCCGTGGATAATAATTTTTCATATGTGGGTTTATTAAATGCCGAGGGAAACGCGGTTTACCAAAGCGGTCATTTACAGACAAAACTGCTGTCTGCAAATGATCTGGTAAAAAATGGCCGGAAATTGACCACACTGGAACTAATAGCAAAAATCGGAGAGAAACAGAGAATAGGATTCATCGCCCTGAGGCGTAAAGACAACAGCGGCACCGTGATAATAAGTCTGGATAAAACAGGATCTGTGTACTGGATTTTAAAAGTTGCCGGTGAGAAGGGAATGAATAAAATAGGCGAGGGCCATGGCATTATTTATATCCAGATTTTTAACGATCAAAATAAACTTCTGAGCAGCGTCGGCCAGCCGGCTCCGGATATAAGCAAGAACGCTTTTAATTTTAAAGATATTTTAGCCGGTAATGTAAAAATTGCCAGCAGAAAAGTTAATTACGGCGAAAATAAAATTTTGGATCTGGCGGCGCCTTTATTTCTGGACAAAAAAATTGTCGGCATCGTGAGAATCGGTCTCGATCGCCGCTCGATGGATAAAAGTCTTATCGCAGACCGGCAACACATCTTTGTTTTCATGTTTTTCATTGTCGTTATCGCCTTATTATCCATGTGGCTCCTTTATCATGACCAGAACCGCCACCTGGCCGGTATTGTTGAAATGGAACGACAGTTGGAAAAAGCGGAAAGGCTTTCTTCTCTCGGACAACTGGCGGCCGGAGTGGCACACGAAATTCGCAATCCATTAAATGCCATCAGTATGGCTACGCAAAGACTGAAAAGGGATTTTATACCTTCTGATCCCCAGAAAGCGGATGATTTTCAGAATCTTTCCGGGGTTATCAGAGATGAAATCAAACGCCTTGATGGAATCATTGAAGAATTTTTAACTTTCTCCAAAAGCCGCAGACTGGATTTTTGTAGATTTTCCATCACGGAAGTTTTACAAAAAATTGTCAATCTTATCAGGGAAGAGGCATCCACCCGAGGCATTACTATTGAAACAAAATGGCGTGACACACCGGCTTTAATTTCCATGGATGTAAATAAACTCCAGCAGGCTTTTATCAATCTGATTAAAAATGCCATGGAATCCATAACAGCGGCGGAAGGGAGAATCATTATTACAGTGGAGAAGGAAGGGAAAAATCATATTGCCGTAAAAATTTCCGATACCGGCTGCGGCATGACATCAAAGGAAATCGAAAGTATTTTCAGTCCGGAATACACGACCAAAGAAAAAGGATTGGGATTGGGGGTGCCGCTGGCGTGTGAAATCATCCGCGGTCATGGAGGAGATATAAGGGTAGTCAGCACGAAAGGCAGCGGGACAACATTTGAAGTTATTCTACCTCGTGAGCGATTCAATGAAATATCACAAAAAGACAAGGATTAAAAAATCATGCAAAAGCTGAGTATTCTGGTTGTCGAAGATGGTCAATCCCAAAGAGAAATGCTGCGTGATTTTTTGCGCTCTGAAGGCCATACCGTAACAGAAGCGGAAAATGGCGAGAAAGCTATTAAAACCGTTTTAAACGGTCATTTTGATTTAATTCTTTTGGATTATAAAATGCCCGGCATGGATGGTCTGGAAGTACTCAAAGAAGTAAAACGCATCAATCCGGAAATAGACGTGGTTATTATTACCGCTTATGGAACCATAGAAACGGCCGTTGAAGCTTTAAAAGTAGGAGCGATTGATTATATCACCAAACCGGTGGACCTGGATGAATTAATAATTATTGCCAACAGAATAGCGGAAAGAAGACAGCTCATTCAGGAAAACAACCTCTTAAAAGAGGACATGAGCAAACGCGGCGTTTCCGCGGATAAAATTATTTACAAGAGTCCGCTCATGGCGGAATTGATTAATCTGGCGGGGCGTGTGGCCGCCAGTAAAGCGTCCATTTTAATTCAGGGGGAAAGCGGAACGGGGAAAGAATTATTGGCGCGGCTGATTCATCATTTGAGCCCCCGGGCGAACAAATCCATCGTTGTCGTCAATTGCGGAGCGCTCCATGAAAATTTAATGGAGAGTGAATTATTCGGCCATGAAAAGGGCTCTTTTACCGGAGCGGCCTCCCGCCGTATCGGCCGATTTGAAGAAGCCGATGGCGGCACTCTGTTTCTGGATGAGATAGGGGAACTCAGCCCCTCCACTCAGGTCAAGCTGCTGCGCTTTTTACAGGAACGCGAATTCCAGCGTCTGGGCAGTAACATCAACCTTCAGGTCGATGTCAGGATTATCAGCGCGACAAATCGCGACCTGGAAAAACAGGTCAAGGAAGGATCTTTTCGCGAAGACCTCTTTTACCGCCTGAAAGTCGTGACCATGTCCCTGCCGCCCTTGAGGGAAAGAAAGGAAGATTTAAGCCTTTTGATCGATCATTTTATCGAAAAATTTGCGGCGGATAACGGAAAGAACATTAAAGGGTTGACTGCCGAGGCCCGCGACATGCTTTTGAAATACGATTATCCGGGCAACGTGCGCGAACTGGTAAATATCATGGAGCGCGCGGTTGTCATCGCACGCGACCAATACATAACCACCGACGATTTACCATTCAAACCGGTTTCCTATCCGATTGATTCAGGCAAGAAATCTTCCGGCGCTTTGCGTGAATCCGTTGATGAATTGGAAAAAAAATTAATTATTGAATCCATGGAAAAGACGCAGGACAATCAGACAAAAGCAGCGGAGATTCTGGGAATATCGGAAAGGATGCTGCGGTACAAGTTAAAAAAATATGGCCTCAAAGCATGAGGGCTGTTGAAACCCATTCATCTACTGCGTTGCGCCGCGAATCGCTCCGCTCAACGTATATTTAAATACGCCTCGCGACCCAATTCTTGCGCGCCTTGTATCTGAACGCGTTTGAACAGCCCCACAATTTTAGAGCTTGGTAAATAGTTCTTACAAATATTCTTTTCTGCGGCTAACTTTGTTGGCTTCGTCGTCGGCTTCCTCGACGTATGAATACGGGAGTGTCCCCGAAGGGGACACAATATAAATAGATTATTTCCTTGCCGATGATCCGCGCCATAATGGCGTGGATCACCATATACGCCTGCGGAGCCTCCTCCTTGCCGCCTCGTTATCCTTTGAAATAAAACGGTATAAATAATATGTCTCTTTTGAGTTATGCGCCTCGCGACCCGATTCTTGCGCGCCTTGTATCTGAACGCGTTTGAACAGCCCTAAATTTGTCGTGGTATGGTAAGAGAAAGGAATGAGCATTAATTGAACAAATAAAAAAACCGCCTTGAGGGCGGTTTTTTTAGGTTGTTTGGTTTGATGTTTTTTACGCCATGGATTTTTTCATTTCCGTAAGAGCTAAAAAGTGTTTTCTTTCTTCTTCTATGATCTGATCCAGAGTCTTGTGCTGCGATGTGGGAACAAGTTTTTTGATTTCATGATAGTAAAGAATGGAATCCAATTCCCGCTGGATAGCGAAATCAAGCGCGGCTATTGTATTTTTAACTTTGGCAAATTCTTTATTCATGGCCTCTTTGGTAAAAACTAAATTATTATCAACATAAGACCGTAAGTAATCGCTGTACTCTCCTTCATAATTCTCAAACGGACTGTTTTTCTCCATTTTCGCAAAAATCTTTTCAAATATTTTTTTATGAGCGACTTCCGCCAAAGCTAACTGAGCAAATAGTTTTTTTGCTTCTTTTTTCCTCGAAATCCGTTCGGCATATTTATAAAAATCAAAACCGTTTTCTTCAATTCTAATAGCGACTTCAACGATATCACTTGCTGCAAAAACTCCCATATTAAAGCCTCCTGCTTTTCAATATTATGATATTAAATTGAACATATTTTTGCATCTAATGCAATAGAATTAACGCATTTAAGACCACTTCTTTTTTTTGAAATAAATTAACATGAACTGCATAATAACCAGCATAATCCCTAAAATGCTCAAACAACCCCTTATGAACTCTTCCGGGAGAAAGACCTTTTTTTGAAATCGTCTCTGTACTTGGTACACATGTTTACCCGCTTACGGAGATGCTTTCTTTTTGACCTTTATAAATACACTGGCGATGGGTGATTTCCCATCAGGGAAAGAGACACCGGCGGGTAGCATAATTTTGGTGTCAATCGTTGTCGTGAAAAATATCTTTTGCAGGTCAATGGGTTCCGTTTCGATTTTAATTTGTTCCGGTTTCGTCTGAGAACCGATTAAAACATGAACTTTTGACGGAGTAACACTCATTTTTTGCAAAGAAAGATTTTCCGCCAGAGCGTTTTGTGTGTTGATACTGACGGGAAAAGTCCAGGGGATAAATTTAGAGGAATAAACGTGAATTTTCGCGGGAACAATATCGGCAACTGTCAAATTTGACGGCGTGTTGACCATATTAGCGGCCAGGGTAAATTCACGCTTTTTATCTATCACAGAAGATAAATCGAGAGATAATTTTAATGAACGTTCGTCAAGAAGACGAAATGCCTGCTGGGGTCCCTGAAGGATAACCTTTGTTTCGTTTACTTGCGGTTCATCAATCTGCCAATTTTGCGGAACATTCTTATATTCGATGGGAATAATGAAATCACGGCGGATAATTTCTCTTTGATATCCAAAAGAAATCCATAAGATACATGCCATTAACAGGGCAATAATTTTTTCCCGTGTATTTTCTTTGAGCCAATTCAAGGCCGGATGCGATTTTTTATCCGGAGTGTTGCGAATATAAAACTGATCCAGTGTCTCATGCAGGAAAGCGGCATTGGAAACCAATGTTAGATTTTCCTGATAGGCCAGAGATATTGTTCCTTTTTCTTCGGAAACAACAATACATATCGCATCAGACCGCTCTGAAAGACCGAGCGCCGCCGTATGGCGCAATCCGATATTGGCATATTTTAACGTGTTGGCTGAAAGAGGCAGGTGACAGCCAAATTTCGTGACCCTGTTGCCGCTTATGATCACGGCGCCGTCATGACCGACGGAATGAGGATCGAAAAGACTTTCTAAAAGAGAACCGCTGACAATCCCATCCAGCTTTGTCCCTCCGTTAATATGTCTATCCAGACGATCATTGCCCTGCAAAACAATTAAAGCGCCGATTCGTTTTTTCGCCAAGTTTGCCGCCGTTTGCGCGATTATTTCCGCGGTTCCTTTCAGCCCGGACAGAGCCGGAAATTTCTTTCCGATGTTTCCTAACAGTGCCAGTCTTTCAAAAAACCCGCGCAGATCTTCCTGAAAGATGACCACTAAAACAAAAAGCAAAATTGCAAAAAAACCCTGTAGAACAATAGTGGTAAGATAAAGTTGAAAGAAACGGGCAGCCAGGTACACTCCGCCGAGAAGTGTTATGCCAATGAGCACATAGCGGGAAGCTCTTGTTTTAAACCAGGTCAGAAAGGCGAAAATCATAAGAGCAATTATCGTAACATCCAGAATATCCTGAATTCTGATGCTCTTAATAACAACTAAAGCCGAGTTAAATAATGCCATATACTTCGTCCTGATACGCCAAAAATTATAAGTTTTGAAAACTTATATAGAAAGAACTCGGCAAGTGTCAAGCTCGATTAACAATCTCATATTGACATTTATCACGATTTGCTCATATCTTTCTGTACATGAAAAAAATATCGCATAAACATCTTGATACCGTTGGCGATCTGTCCGCAAAAGCCAAACCATGCAGGGAAAATGTCTGGTGCGCAAAATATGGTTATTTTATCGATCTGGATGCCTGCCGTGCCCGTTCCCGGCAGCAAAAGAGTTGCCGCCGTTGTTATGCTTCCTTAATACAAGTGCCCCTGCCTTTTTGATTATTCCTCATGATATTTCTATCTAAAATAAAGGATGTTTTTACAGCATTAAAAAAATGTTGACAGGCATTTTCATTGTTGTTATAAGCGTAGCCAATTCATCGTTGGAAAGAATGACATGAAAACAACCATTAAAATATTAACGCTTAACAACTGGTGGTGGTGGAACCTCAAAAGGAGGCTTATCCGCCGCTGATCTTTTTATAATCAAAGTCAAAGCCGTGGAGAACCTCTAAGGACTCCACGGCTTTTTTATTTTCAACTTAAAGGGGCCGTGAAATTTCACGGCCTTTTTTATTTTTAGGAGAAATTTATGTATCAACCAGGTTTTGCAGAATTTGAAAAGTTAGCTCAAAAAGGGAATTTGATTCCGGTGTACAGGGAAATACTGGCCGATGTGGAAACACCCGTTTCTGTCTTAATGAAGCTTCAGAACAAGGATCATGTCTATCTTCTGGAAAGCGTCGAGGGCGGCGAAAAATGGGGACGCTATTCTTTTTTAGGAACAGACGCCGGAGTTGTTTTTAAAGTCCACGGCGATCAGGTCATTATTGAAGAGAAGGGAAGGATCATCTCCCGCGGGCATAAGGGTAATCCCCTGAACGTGCTTCGCGAATTGCTCAATCGCTATAAGCCGGTCGCGATCTCCGGCCTGCCCCGTTTTTATGGCGGAGCTGTCGGTTTCTTAGGTTATGAAATGGTGCGCTATTTTGAAAAACTACCGCCCAATCCGCCAGATGATCTGAATCTGGACGAGGCTGTTTTTGTGATCAGCGATTCCCTGATGATTTTTGATAACGTGCGCCATACTATCAAAGTGGTCGCGTGCGCCTATACGGAAGACACAGATTCACTGGAAGCAAGTTATGCCTCCTCCTGCAAAAAGATTGAAGCAATGATCGAAACGATTGCGGCCGCGGCTTCTCATAAAACTGCGGACGCCACGGGAAATGGAGTGAATTTTGAATCCAATATGACGCCCGAACAATACAGAACCGCCATTGAAAAGGCCAAGGAATATATCGTTGCCGGAGACATCATTCAAGTCGTGCTTTCGCAGCGCTTTGAAACAGCCTGCCGCTCCAATCCCATAGATCTCTACAGGGCGCTGCGTTTTATTAATCCTTCGCCTTATCTTTTCTTTCTGAAACTGGACGATCTGACACTCATCGGCTCTTCGCCGGAAGTCATGGTGCGCAAAGAGGAAAACACCATGGAATTGCGTCCTATCGCGGGCACAAGACCCAGAGGAAAAACAGAACAGGAAGACCGCGCTCTTGCCGACGAATTGCTCTCCGATGAAAAAGAACGGGCTGAGCATGTCATGCTTGTTGATCTGGGACGCAACGATTTGGGACGGGTTGCCGAGACCGGCAGCGTTCAGGTTAATCAATATATGGTCGTGGAAAAATATTCGCATGTCATGCATCTGGTGTCCAATGTGCGCGCTCAACTGGCAAAGGGAAAGGACGCTTTTGATGTTCTGGCGGCGACTTTTCCGGCAGGCACCTTAACCGGCGCGCCCAAAGTTCGGGCCATGGAAATCATCAGCGGTCTGGAAAAAGTCAAAAGAGGTCCTTACGGCGGCGCGGTTGGTTATTTCAGTTTCAGCGGCAATATGGATTTGTGCATCACCATCCGTACGATGATTATAAAAAACGGCAAGGTTTATGTTCAGGCCGGAGCGGGTATTGTGTATGACTCCGTTCCCGAATCGGAGCATCAGGAATCTTTAAATAAATCCCGCGGCATGCTGCAGGCCGTGCGTCTGGCGGCAAGTGGTTTTGAAATCAGAAACGGAATTTAGGAGAAAAAAATGATTTTAATGATTGATAATTACGATTCCTTTACATTCAACATTGTACAGTATCTGGGACAGATGGGCGAGAATGTTAAAGTATATCGTAACGACAAGATAAAGATAGAAGAGATAAAACGTCTCAAACCGCGGGCTATTTTTCTGTCTCCGGGCCCCTGCACACCCCGTGAAGCAGGAATAACGGTTGATGTCATTCAAGAGTTTTATAAAGATTTGCCGATTATGGGAATTTGTCTGGGGCATCAATCCATTGGTTGCGCCTTTGGAGGAGAAGTTGTCCGGGCCTCGCGCATTATGCATGGAAAAATTTCACCGATTATGCATGACGGCAAAACAATATTTGCCGGACTACCCAATCCTTTCCCCGCGGGACGTTATCATTCGCTTCTCGTCGCCAGAGATAGACTGCCCGCCTGTTTCGAAATCAGCGCGGAAACGGCGGAAGGCGAAATTATGGGACTCAGGCACAGAAATTATCCCGTGGAAGGAATTCAGTTCCATCCGGAATCGGTGCTGACGCCTCAGGGAAAGCGCATTATTAAAAACTTCTTGAAATATACAAAATAAAGGAATGATCATCATGATTAAGGAAGCGATTGAAAAAGCCGTTCAGAAGATGGATCTGCCGGAAGCGGAAATGATGACGGCCATGGACGAAATCATGGAAGGAACTGCCACACCGGCGCAAATAGCCGCGCTCATCACGGCTCTGCGCATGAAAGGCGAAACGGTGGGGGAAGTTACCGGTGCGGCGCGCATCATGCGCCAGAAGGCCATCCGTATCAACGCATGCTCTTCAACCATCGTAGACACCTGCGGAACGGGCGGCGATAAACTAAACACTTTTAACATATCAACAACAGCCGCTTTTGTCGCGGCGGCAGCGGGACTTACGGTTGCCAAACACGGCAACCGCGCCGTTTCCAGCGGTTGCGGCAGCGCCGACGTTCTGGAAGCGCTTGGCGTCAACATCAGCGCCGATCTGGATATCGTGGAAGAATGCGTTCAACAAATCGGCATCGGCTTTCTTTTCGCCCCAAAACTACACGGCGCGATGAAATACGCGATCGGTCCGCGGCGTGAAATAGGCATTCGCACAATATTCAATATGCTGGGGCCGCTCACCAATCCGGCGGGAGCCACCGCGCAGCTTCTGGGCGTTTATGACAAGAAACTCACGGAGATGTTCGCCGATGTATTAAAAAACATGGGGACAAAAAGAGCCTTTATTGTTCACGGACTGGATGGCCTGGACGAAGTCACCATAACCGGCGAGACACGCGTCGCTGAACTCAAAGAGGGGATAGTTAGGACATACAATATCAATCCCGTAAATTATTTCGGAACACTGGATTCCCTTGATTCCATTCGGGGAGGCGATCCCGCGGTGAATGCGCAAATTACCAAAGACGTTCTCTCCGGAAAAAAAGGGGCCTGCCGCAACGTTGTTTTAATTAACGCGGCGCTGGCGATTGTTGCCGGAGAAAAAGCGGACAGTATCGAAAAAGGGATAAAGGTCGCGGCCGATAGCATTGATAGCGGCGCGGCAATCAAAAAATTGCAATCGCTTATTGAACTGAGCAACAGTTAAAAATATATGATTCTCGACAAAATTATTGAAACTAAAAAAGAAGAAGTGGAGCGGTTGAAAAAGCAAACGACCCGGGAGCAACTAGGGGAAACAATTGCCCGTCTTGAACCGTGCCGCGATTTCGTAAAGGCGCTAACAGGTAACGGCTGCAATATTATTGCGGAAGTAAAGTGCGCGTCGCCTTCACGCGGCAGACTCATTAAGGATTTCGATCCGGTCAAAATTGCCAAAGTTTTTGAAGAAAACAAAGCGGTCGCGATTTCTGTGCTCACCGATGAAAAATATTTCTCCGGACATAAAAATTTTCTGACGCAAATAAGGAAAAGTGTAAAACTGCCGCTATTGCGCAAGGATTTCATCATTGACTTAATCCAGCTCTACGAAACACGGGCAATCGGCGCCGACGTTGTCTTGCTTATCGTGCGCGTTTTAGGAAAGAAGCTTGAGGAATTCATTGCATTATCCGGAGAGCTTGGTCTGAGTGCTCTGGTGGAAGTTCACACAGAAAAGGAACTGGAATTGGCGCTTGCGGCCGGCGCTGAAATTGTTGGAATCAATAACCGCAATCTCGATACTTTCATCACCGATATGGAAACCAGCCGCAGGCTAAAAGTGTTAATACCTGAAAGTAAAATCGTTGTAACCGAAAGCGGCATCACGCAAAGATCAGATATCGAATCATTGATGCTCACGGGTATTCATGCATTTTTAATTGGTGAACATCTTATAACTGCTCCGGATATTGGTAACAAGCTGCGCGTCCTCAGAGGAGAGATTTAAAGTGACACAGGTTAAAATCTGCGGAATAACAAACGAAGATAATGCACAGTTTGCCGCTCAGTGCGGCGCGGCGGCGCTGGGCTTTATCTTTTATCCATCCTCGCCACGTTACATAACACCTGAGGATGCCCGAAAAATAATCCGTAAATTGCCGGATGAAGTGGTAAAGGTCGGTGTATTTGTCAACGAAAAAGAGGACACGATAAAACAAATCATGGAATATTGCGCGCTCGATATGATCCAGTTTCACGGTGACGAATCGCCCGAGTTTTGCCGTCAGTTTCCGTCATCCATCATTATTAAGGCTATCAAGCTGACAAACGATGATGATTTGTACAACGCTTTTTGCTACGGTAACGTGGCCATACTGGTAGATAGCCGCCATCGAGGACTTTACGGAGGCACCGGTAAAAGAGCAAATTGGGATTTGGCCGCGGCTGTCGGGAACAAAAAACCGCTCATTCTTTCCGGCGGACTCAATGAGGGAAACATTGCCGAAGCTATGCGAACTGTGGCCCCGGCAGCGCTGGATTTAAACAGCGGCGTGGAAATATCTCCCGGCAAAAAAGATCACTCAAAGCTCGCCCGAATATTTGAACTGATTCGAGCGGCAGATACGGCGCAGAAAAAGTCACTATTAATTTTTTCGAAGAGGAAAACATGAATAAAACACTACCTGACAAAAATGGACATTTCGGCATTTTCGGCGGACGATATGCCGCAGAAACGCTGATGCCCGCTTTAATCGAACTGGAGAGTGCTTATAAATCCGCTCGAAAGGATAAAAACTTCCAAAAGGAGTTTCAAGATTATCAACGGGATTATGCCGGGCGCGCTACTCCCCTTTATTTCGCGCGGCGGATGTCCAAATCTTTAGGCGGTGCAAAAATATATCTCAAGCGGGAAGATTTGAATCATACCGGCTCCCATAAAATAAACAATACGCTGGGGCAGGCGCTTCTGGCGCGCAGGATGGGCAGGAAAAAAGTCATCGCGGAGACCGGGGCTGGCCAGCACGGCGTCGCCACGGCCACAGTCGCGGCCCTCTTTGGAATGGAATGTAAAATTTTTATGGGTGAAGAGGATATCCGGCGTCAGGCGCCCAATGTTTTCCGCATGCAAATACTCGGAGCGGAAGTTGTGCCAGTGAAAAGCGGCACCGCAACGCTCAAGGACGCGATGAACGAGGCCATGCGATACTGGGTGGGGAGCGTTCGTGATACCTTTTATATTATCGGCACAACCGCCGGACCGCATCCCTATCCGCAGATGGTGCGCGATTTTCAATCGGTTATCGGAGTCGAAACAAAAAAACAAATCATGAAAATAGAGGGCAGAAATCCCGATGTTATGATTGCCTGCGTGGGCGGAGGCAGCAACGCCATGGGAACTTTCTATCCTTTCCGCAACGAAAAACATGTTGCCATGTACGGCGTGGAAGCGGCGGGCCTGGGGATGGGTACATCCGATCATTCGGCCAGCATCAGCGGAGGAAAAGTTGGGGTTCTGCATGGAAACAAAACTTATCTTTTACAGGATGACAACGGTCAGGTTCGCGACGCGTATTCGATTGCCGCGGGTCTTGATTATCCGGGAGTGGGTCCCGAGCACGCCTACTTTTACACAACAAAAAAAGTAAAGTACGTAACCATAACCGATAGAGAAGCGGTTGCGGCTTTTTCCTGTTTATCCCGAAAAGAGGGCATTATCCCCGCGCTGGAGAGCGCGCACGCCGTCGCTTACGCCATGAAGATAGCCCCTAAAATGGCTAAAAATAAAATTGTCGTCGTTTGCTTGTCGGGACGAGGCGATAAAGACGCGCAGACGATCATAGAGAAGGGAGTTATAATCTAATGGGACGCATTGAAAGAAAGTTTGAATTATTACGCGCTAAAAATGAAAAGGCGCTTATTGTTTATCTGACGGCTGGTGATCCTTCCCTTGCGATTACAAAAAAATTAATTTTGGGTTTAGAGAAGGCCGGTGTGGATATTCTGGAAATTGGCGTTCCTTTTTCCGATCCCACTGCCGATGGGCCGGTGATTCAGGCAGCTTCACAGCGAGCCCTAAAAGCCGGAGCAACTCTTGCGGGCATACTGAACATGGTCGCGCAAGTTCGCAAGGTTTCCCAAATTCCTGTTGTGCTCTTCGGTTACTTCAATCCCATTTTTTCTTATGGCGCAAAAAAGTTTGCTTATGCTGCAAGTCGGGCGGGAGTGGATGGCGTTTTAGTAGTTGATCTTCCCTGTGAAGAAGCTAAGGAGCTTAGAGTTTACACAGATGCCCAAGGCATTGATTTCATATCTCTCATCGCTCCTACAACAGGCAATGCAAGATTAAATAAAATTACGGCTGAGGCATCCGGGTTTATCTATTATATTTCCATAACCGGCATTACAGGCACTACCGCGCCGAAAATTGAAAATATAAAAAATGACGTGGGGAAAATCCGCAGGGCAACCAGCCTGCCCGTGGCCGTGGGATTTGGCATATCAAAACCGGGGCAGGCAAAAGAAATCTCACGCTTTGCCAACGGAGTAGTCATCGGCAGCGCGGTAGTGCGTCTTATTGACGAAAACAAAAATAATCCCGATTTAGTACAAATCGTTTCCGATTACGTAAGCGAAATAAAGAAAGTACTGCGCTGATCAGGCGCTAATTGTATCGCGTTGTTACCTCAGTATTGTGCTTGGCCAAAAAAATAGAAAGAAGGAATTTAGCAGGAGGACGATCAATTAATCATCCTTCTTGGGCCAGGAATATACGGGAGGGCGACTATCAAAGCCTGATCCGTCAGGCATCACTTCGACATCTTTGCCGTCGACCCGTTTGATTTTGGTCAGCGTGGCAGGAACGTGGCGTTTTCGGGCAGTATCAATAACTTCCGCGATAGTCTTGAAATGCTTTATATTCTCAAGGGTTATGATCTGGGGCAAAACCATATCCAATCTTCCCAGCTCGTATTGCCTTATTGCCTCCGCCGGTCGAATCCAGACATGGCCTGTAAGTTCAACACCGTCATGAATAACTGCTTGATCAGACGGTAACTGCGTCACAAAGAAACGAACGTCGTAGCGCATATCAAAAGGTTCAGGTGTAATCCAGTGTGAAAAATAAGTAAGACGGTCAAGAGGCAGGAAGAGCTCCTCAGCCGCAAGCACTTCAGAAAAATGCATTTTACCCTCAATGAGCGCTTTACGATAAACGCAAAAGCGCCGGCACTCCTCTTCTGTCCTGATTGTAACAGGCGCGCCGTCTTTTTTCTGTGCCAGCAAAACACCCACCTCTTCAAACGTTTCACGGATCACCGCCACCCACGCCCCCAGAGCATGATCGAGATGGCGCATGTCCGAAAGAATATGAGAGGCGCCCGCGCGATCGATTCCCAGGACAAAACGTTCCATCCCTGCTTCAAAATCTTCATTTTCCACAACACCGCCCGGAAAGACATAATAGCCTGGAACAAAGCTGCTCTTTTGGTTTCTTCGAACCATCAGAACTTCAATATCCATCGTGGAGGCATCCGGACAAGCGCGTATAAGCATTACTGTCGAGGCATCGGCGGGAATGACTTTCATATTTGTTGAAGGACCTCTTAATTTGTGTTGGTGGACATTCATACATGACCAAAGAAATTTTTTCAAATGGATTTCGGAAAAATAATTATGATTTGAAAAGTATCATTTAATCAGATAAAAGAATGTGAGAGGTCAAAATGAAGATTACGTTCCTGGGAACTAACGGCTGGTTTGACACTGTTTGCGGCAATACGATTTGTACGCTGGTAGAGACAAAAACGGCGTATATTATTCTCGATGCCGGAAACGGTATTTATAAAGCAAATAAATACATCAAAAAAGATGTGCCTGTTTATTTATTCCTCAGTCATTTCCACATTGATCATATTGAAGGTCTTCACACTCTGGCAAAGTTTAATTTTAAGTCGCTTCAGATAATAGGTCAATCTGGAACGAAGGCGACCATCAAAGAATTTCTCGCCCCTAAATATTCCATTCCAGTCGATAAACTGCCTTTTCCCTGCAATGCGATCGACATCAAAGACGGCTGGCATCAAAACCCGTTGAAGTTCAGGGCGCTACCGCTTGTGCATGCTTCAAGGTGTTTAGGTTATCGGTTTGAAATCGACGACAAAATTATAAGTTATTGCACTGACACCGGTTATTGCAGAAATTCCGAAGAACTTTCCGGAAATGCCGACCTTCTTATCTCTGAATGCGCTCTGCCCGGTGGACAAACATCGAAATCCTGGCCTCACATGAATCCCCGGCTCGCCGCAAAACTTGCTTGTAAAGCAAAAGTCAAAAAACTTGTTCTGACCCATTTTGACGCGGCATTATATACAACAATGATAAAAAGAGAAAATGCACAAGCTCAGGCGAAACTTATATTTCCTGAAACCATTTCCGCCTATGACGGACTAAGAATAAGAGTTTAACACAGCGATTATTTTCTCTGTTCGCAAAACATTTTAATGGCCGAATCCACCGCCGTGGCCGCCACCATGGCCACCGCCATATCCTGACTTAGGTACTTCATCGCCGGTACCATTGTTTTCTTCGCCCAGCCAGGTGATTTGCACTTTATATTTACAGTTTTCATCTTTTTCGTTTTTCCAGAGCATCGCGTTATACTCTACCGGTATGGAAACAAAACCATATATCCTGCCGTCTGCTTCTATCTTGTAATTGCTGAAGTAGCGGACAGAATTTTTTTCCATGACAGTCAACTCGTCAAGGCTTTTGATAATTTCTTCACGCGGGCTATCGGTGCAAATCTTTGCGCCTTTTTTAATAAAAACTAATCCCGCAAATGTTCTATCTGGCGCAGCCGCGGGATTGTTCAATTTTATAATACGCTCATACGGACCAGCCGGGACATTTTTTACTGCCGGCATATTGATGATAGTGCCAAAGCCGGCGCAGTTTATTAAAGCCAATGCACAAAATCCTGGAACCATTTTTTTTATGGAGTCTATAAGCTTATTTTTCTTCATCATAATACCTCCTTTACCAAATATGAATTCGGCAGCACGTGTCATGCTGAACCGGGCAAATATTTTAATGAATCCAGGGAATGATTATCGGAGTTTTTTCCTTATAGTCGGTGTAATTCTTGCCGAAACGCTTCATCAGTTCCGGTTCTTCAATATACTTAAATTCAAGAATACTCATAAAGACAAACAACGGCGTCATGAAGAATGTGAGCGTCACCGAACCGAAAAAAATTCCAATCCCCGCCATAACCATAAAAAGACCCGTCATCATCGGGTTTCTTGAATAAGCGTACGGACCGTCGGTAACCAATTTCGGCGGAGGATTTATGGGCACCGGAGTTCCTTTTGTTTTAAAAAATTTCCCCGCACACCATAACCATAAGAAGGAACCTATAATCAGGAAAGGCATGGAAATCGCCATTTCCAGAGGTTTGGCAATGAATTTCGAAAATCCAAAAAATCGATCCAGAAAAAAGGAGGCACATATTAAAAGGAATACGATACCAAAAAAGATGAAGCCCAAAAGCGGAGTCAAAAGTATTCGAATTCTTTTGGTGCCCGTCGCTCCCTTATAAATTATATTTATAATCGATTCTCTGAACGATGGCATATGGACAAGACCTTTTTAAAATATAAAGCATTATACGAAACTGGGGGGTTCATGTCACCAGTCATTTTTTTCGTTTGGTCTGCTTAAAAAGAACCGGATACCGGCCTGTATGACCAAGGGGATACTAACCTACCATTCCGTTATGTGATGCTGAACGATGGCATCCAATTGTCTTATCGCATCTTCCTCTGATCCGGTATTTAATATGTACGCATCGGCCAGGGCAATGGGAATTGCCGTGCCATAAGCAATTTCTCGCTTATCCCGGTCATCAAAAGCTTGAGGAGAATCGTCTTCCCTGCCTCTGGATACAATACGCTCGCGTCGCAAGTTTCTTGGTGTAACGAAAGCAACTACCACGCTTTTGGCCTTTTCGCGAATCAGTTCAATTTCCGGCCATGACCGCATGCCTTCCAAAAAACCCACGGCAACGCCGGATTTAAGAACTTCTGCCAAAGCTAATCTGGTAACGCCCATGCCATCTTCGCCCCGCAGTTCATCGGACACCTCGGAAGAATTAACGGCGTCCGCTTCCAGACCGCGCCCCTTGACTTCCGCCCGGACAATGTCACCTGTGGCGTAATAGATCATGTCCTGAGATTCAGCATAAAGACGGGCAATATTCTTGCCCGCAGCAGGCATACCCACGATAACAAATATTTTCATTTAGCCCCCCGTCGAATAAATAGTCGTATATTTATAGTTCTGATTGCCACTGAACGTCCAGCATTATTTTAGCATGATACCCGCTTCTTTGTCTAACTTCGTAAAAATACATCGTCTGCTTCCTCTTATATCAGAACACAGAAGTGCATCCCCGCAAAGATCACATTATAAATAGATTATTCTCTTACAGGTGAGTTTCGCCATAATGGCGACCCACCTGTTCCCAAGTCTCCTTTACAACGAAACGGTCTGAAATTCATCTCAGTTTTATTTTCTTTGCCTGATTTTTGTGCCTTCATTAATGGAATCGTCCGGATAGGCAACCACCATTTCATTCTCTTTCAGTCCGGACAGTATCTCCGCCGCTAATCCATTTCTTTGACCGAGTTCAACAACGCGCTTGCGCGCCTTCCCTTTTTCTTCAACAAAAACAGCCCATTGATTTCCCAAACGGAAAACAGCGCTGGCGGGAACCTGAAGAATATTCTTCCCCTCCCAAATGATAAAATGCGCTTCCATACGGTAACCGTCTCCGAGAGCACGCCATTTTTCAGGCGGTGATGTAATATCGACAATAGCCAGAACTCTCTGCTCTTCCACGCCAAGGCTGGACACTTTTGTGAATCCCGCCGGTTCAACCCGCCGAACCTTCCCTGTAAGCGGTTCATCATTGCCCCAGCGTTTGAACAAAACTTCCGTCCCTTGCTTGATTTTGACCGCATCTGAAGACAGAACTTCCACACGGACTTCAAGATTTCCGTTATTACCGACATCCATCAGCGGCTCACCCATATTAACAGGGCCTTCGCTTTCATGGTAAATTTTATACACGACGCCATTCACCGGAGAAACCACATAAGAAGCCTCCTGGTTGCCATTCCTCTTTACCGCGGAAAAAGTCTGCAAAGTTATTTTAGCCCGTTCCAGTTCAGATTTGGCCACGTTCACCTCCGCCGCGGTAGAACGCTGAAGCGCCCTCACTTTTTGCGCCTCGGAATCTATCTGGTCAAATTGATCCTTTGAAATAGAACCCTTGGCGAACAGGGTTTTTAATCTTTCCAGCCTTTTCTCGATGTAACCGGCGTCAGCCGTTGTCACCCGTTCTCTTTCCATGGCGGCTTTGAGCGAAGCCTCGGCTGAGGAAACGGCGGCTTCTGCCGTCGCGCGGCTCCTGGGATCGAGCGCCTGTGACGGCAGGGGCTCCAAAGTGGCTACGATCTGCCCCTTCTTCACCGGATCTCCCACCTTGGCATTGATTCGCCGCACGTAGCCGGCTGTAGGCGCTGAAATGGTAAAACGCTCTTTCAAGCGGGTGCGTCCTTCTTCTTCAATTGTAATCTGGAGAGGGCCCCGCATAACCCCGACGAGATCAACCTGTTGCGCCCCTGGCAGAAAACCGTAAACCAGTAAAATAACAACGATCAAGATAATGCAGATTATAAATAATTTTCTGCGAAAACCCGCATTCATTAAAATACTCTCCCGTAATTTCTTATCGATAAATTATAATGTTATTCTCTCGTTTTCAACACTTCCACAAGATCAAGATGATCAAGTTTATAACGTACAATCATACCCGATATCAAGGCCGAAATAAGAACGACTACCGCCGCCTGAGCGTACGTGTGTAACTCTATGACCAGCGGCACACGGAATAAATCGGAAGCCGTAACATGCGCGACATAAGCGCACAGACCGTATCCGATAATAAACCCAAGAGGAATGGCGATGAGTATGATGAGTCCGAGTTCCCCCAAAAGAATGTAGGCAATTTCACCACGCGTATATCCGAGTACACGGAGACTGGAAAGCTCCCTGCTTCTCTCCGATAGGGATATCCTGGCGCTGTTATAAACAACGCCGAAAGCAATAGAACTGGCGAGAATTGTCGCAATAAAAGTAAAAAAAAGCATTCCCTTGGCTTGAACATCGTAAAAATTACGAATTTCATTATTTCTGACCACCGTTCCCGAGACTTGCGGCATATTGATAAATTTCTGAAAGAGCTGGCTCTGGTAATTGGAATCCGTTACCAGATAAGCGCCGGAGATGGCCTCACCCTCATTCATCAAGCGATTAAGCGCATCAAGATTCATGTATCCCATCACGCCCAGATATTGCTTGGCCAAAGCCACAACAGGTATCTGACGAATGGCTTTAGATCCTTCGAGAACCTCCACCGTCAGCAGATCGCCTGCTTTAACGCCCAGATATTCACCCAAGTGATCGGTTATCAAGATGCCCGACGGCGGTATGGTAATGTTCTTCAAATTTTTATCCAGTAAAATATGCAGGCGGCTATCCGGCTCAATGCCGTTAATCACTGTTTTATAACTGCGTTGACCAAATTTGAATTTTACCGGCACAGTTCGATAAGTTTCGGCATAACGAACGCCTTCAAGTTCTCTAATCTCATAGATTGCCCGGCGCGAAGTAGGTTCTTCAAAAGACAGAGTCATATCTTCCTTTTGTGAAAGAACATATTGAACACGCACCATAAAAGAAATGGCATCTTTAAAAAATCCGCTGGAGAGCATCGTGGCGCAGGCGGCAGCAATGCCGATAACAGAAAGAAACGTCCGGATGGGTTTTCGTTCAATGTTGCGTAAAATAATCCGCGAGGGCTGTGTTAGCCAACGGTTAATGCCTGTTTTCTCGATTAGCGACACACGGTACCGAGCCGGCGGTTCAGGTCTCATGGCTTCGGCCGGCGGTTGTTTGGCCGCCCTCCAGAGGGTATGCATGGTGCCGGCGAGAGCCGAAGCGATACTGATCAGAACAGCCGTAACAATAACGCCCGGATACACTTTATAGAAAAAGTACGGGAATCGATAAACTTCCATGTAAATACCGCCCAGCATTTTCCCAAACCAGATGCCGGCGGCGATGCCGCTCAGTAGTCCTGCGGTTATAATTAAAACAACAAGCTTCGTATAATGAAGCCCCACATCAAGATTTCTATAACCGAACGCCTTCAGAGTGGCAATCTGTTCGCGCTGGGTATTAATTGTTCTACTCATGACAACGTTGATCAAAAAAGCAGCCACACAAATGAATATGATAGGATATATTTTTGAACTCATTTGCAACTGCTTGAATTCCTCGCTCAACAGCCGGTGGGATATCTGATCCTTGCGCGCGTAAGCGCCGTAGCCGCCGTAATTTCCTAAAATATTGTCAATGTCACGGAGAACATCGGCTAATTGAGCATCGGGATAAAGGGTAAGCACAACATCGTTGAACGCGCCATCCATATCGTAAGCTTTGCTGACGGCTTTACGGCTCATCCATAAAGCGCCATAGCGTTTAAAATCAGGGCTCATGGCCCAGGGTTTCATCAGCAAAACGAACTCCGGGGAAAGGGCAATGCCGGTAATCGTCAAATTCTTCCACTTGCCGTTGATAACGGCCGCGAATTGATCACCGAGCTTGAAGTTGTGCGCCTGGGCGAAGGTTTCGTTGATGACCACCTCGTTGTCTTTCGCGGGATCAGGAAGCCTGCCTTTTCTGATGTAAAGGCGATTCAAGAGAGGGGTGCCGTCATCGGGAATTGAAATTATTTTGCCGGTAACCGATTCCGAAAATCCTTTAATGTCCAGCTTGGCATAGACAGAGACGCGGGTTTCCAGTTGATTGACGCCATTAATATTTTTGATTTTATCTTTCAGACCCTCCGGCGCCCGTTTCAAGTTAACAAAAACGTCTGCGAAGTTGTAATCACGATAAAACTTGTTTCTGGTGAAACTCAGGGAATTCATAGTGGTCGCAAACATGATAAAAGTTGCCACGCCACTCATCACAACCAAAGTAATGGCAAAAACCTGACCTTTCATGTGCCACAGATCCCGCCATAGTTTTCGATTAAGCGCTTTCACTGCATCACCACTGAAGATCGCCCGCGGATTTCTTCACCTTGTTTACCGTCGCTTCCACGATTTTACCGTTGCTGAGATGAATGACCCGGTCGGCCATGCCGGCAATGTCCACATTATGGGTGATGATCGCCGTCGCCGTTCCCAGCTCGTGATTGATCCTCTCCAGAGCTTTGAGCACCACTATTCCGGTTTGGGAATCAAGCGCTCCGGTAGGTTCGTCACACAAAAGGACCGATGGATTTTTGGAAATGGCGCGGGCAATAGCCACACGCTGCTGTTCGCCACCGGAAAGCTGGGCGGGAAAATGATCCAGTCTGTTAGTTAAGCCGACAAGAGCAAGAGCGTCTTCGGGGGCCATGGGATTACCGGCAATTTCAGTTACAACCGCCACATTCTCTCTCGCCGTCAGACTGGAAATCAGATTGTAAAATTGGAAAACAAAGCCGACATGAATACGGCGATATTCCGTCAGTTCTTTTTCATTTGCTTTTGTCAGGTCCTTGCCCCTGTAAGATACAAAACCGCTGGTGGCCGTATCGAGGCCGCCCATGATATTCAACAGCGTGGATTTGCCGCTTCCCGACGGTCCAAGAAGAACGACTAATTCTCCCGCATATAGCTCCATATCAACACCCCGCAGGGCATGCACCTCTACTTCTCCCATTTTATAAATTTTAGCGAGGTCTCGAACATGGAAATATTTTTCTTTCGATTTGTTCATTGGACTGACAAAATATTTTTGTATTTATTTTCTGACCACATGATTTTTCTTGCGGCAGTGAATAGACTTATCAATCAGTATGTGTAGCTCACGGCGGCGCCAGCGGAAAATCTGTCTGAAAATTGTCCTTCAATATTCAAATGAAATCCTTTCATAATCGGCACATCCAGTCCTGTAAATCCGCCAAGCATTGCCTTGTTCTTCATCGAGACATTTCCCGCAGCAAATTCAAGGCCGGGAATATTGGAGCCCAAAGAAAGCTCCGCTTCCGAATAATAGATATATGGGCCCGCATATAATTTGATAGCGTGTGGAATGGTGACTTGAAGCCCGGCTCCGAAATTCACATCCCATAGATTTTTTACCTTAAGGTCGGTTGTGAAAGGTGTGCCGCTGATCGTTCCCGCAATATCGTCCGTAAAGTTACTGAAATAATATGTCCCCTGAATAAAAGCGCCTACTCCGAATACTTTGTTTATCGGATAAAAACCCTTTGCCCCCAGAGTGCCGAAAAATTTCCAGTTTTCCTCAAAATCATTCTTGTTTGTTGTAGTGGAAGGGTCCGTAGATTTGAAAGCATCAAAAATTTTTAGATCCGATATCCCCAGACGCGCGTATATTTCCCAGATATTACATGCACCGTAGGCTGCCTGCGAATAAATCTCATTCTGCCTTACTGTGTAATTCGTATTATTTTGGTATGTATCCTCATGATACCAGTAACCGATAGCGGTGTTTAATCCACCTTCTTGTCCGGAAACGGTTTGCAACGGACCGAATAATCCGGAAGCCGTGACGGTCTGACTCATCGAAAGAATTAATAATATCGTTAAAGCAATGATTGGAAAATTTTTTGTAGAAAGTTGTCTTTTCATTTAATTTTCCCTCTCCGGCATGGCCGGATTGGCCGATGGCGTGCTCTCTTTGGGCGATGTGGATGGTGATAGTTTGGTTCTTTGGGCTGTTACTTTATTCAACCGGTATTGGATGTAGGCATCGCGAAACGCCACGTAAGGATCAATGGCCGCTTCTTTCAGCGCTTCATAATCGCCAATTCTTAATGATGTAGCATTTACTTCCTCATAAGTCCTCACTCCCAACCAGGCGTACCACGGAGAAATATAAGAGACAGGATTCAGGAAGTAATCGCCGACGATACCCACGGAGTCGCGTGGGCTGGAGGGCCCCAGTATCGGCCAGACGATGTAAAAACCCTGCCCCACACCATAGACGCCCAGAGTTTGCCCCAAATCTGCGTCTTGCATCCGGAGATCCAACGCTTTACCCGAAGAAGGATCAAGAAATCCACCGATGCCCCAGATAGTATTTATCGTAAAACGGGCTGCTTCCTTGCCCGCACCGTTGAAATCAGTCTGAAGCATGCAGCTTAGAAAACGGGCGGGAAATCCAAGATTGGAAAAGAAATTTTTTACACCGATTCGCGCAGGTTCGGGAACGACTGTTTTGTATCCTTGCGCGACAGGTTTAAGCGCCCAGAAATAAAGCTTATCGTTGAACTGATGCGTTACCCTGTTCACTGGCTCCAGGGGATCGGCAATTTCTATTTTTTCTTCTTTGGATTTATCACTTGCGAAATCGAGATCATCTTCGTCTTTATAGGTATCCTGAATTGCGTCAGCTGATTTGTCCGGCGATTTTGCAGGAATCTCATCAGTGTTGACAGCCAGCGAAACTAAACCGGAAGAAGATGTTGCTTGCGGCACAACGGCAGAAGATGATTGTGATCCGTGAGCACAACCTCTCGCAAGAAAAAAGCATAAGAAAATCAAAGACAAAAAAATTATTATATCATGAAACTTTTTCATGCTCATTATATCAATTCCAAAGGAAGCCTCCACGATGCTGGTGAAATTTTTCGGCAATGTAAGTTTCTATTTATTATGTGCTCCCTTAATAGGAATACGCTTCCAACCCAGGCTGTATCTTTGCCGGAAAAGCAATACCGGCTGATGCCTGTGGCATTGCCGGCTTGACCAACATATGTGTAAAGAGATTCCCTCCTGACGCCTCCATATCACGTTTAATATGGAAATCGTTCCTTTGCCGTTATCTCGCACCATTGAGCGTTGAGACGTTCTGTTCGCGCTGCAGATTCACTGTTGATTAAAATATCTATCACCGGTTTTTTCTAAGGTTTACTTACCTTTTTTCGCAGAGTTTCCAGTAACTGCTCCGGCGTATTTTTGGATAGTATATCATTGAACTGCGTGCGGTAATTTTGAACAAGGCTTACATTCTCCACGACGACGTCATACACTTTCCATTTTCCGTCTTTCAAAATCAACCGGTAAAATATGGGAATTTCCTTGGATGCTGTGATTATTTTGGTCTGAACCTCGGCCAGGGTGGCTGAGGTCATTTCATCTTTAGTGAATTCAACTTTTTCGTTCGTATAGTCCAGAATTTTATCCACGTACGCTTTCTCCAGCACCTCCTCAAAGAGTTTCACAAATTCCGCTTGTTGGGTGGGATTGAACTTACTCCAGTTGCGCGACAGGGTGCGTCTGGAAAATTCATTCTCATCAAACATTGTTTTGTAAATTACCCGGAGTTTTTCTTTTTTAATCTCTTTGGCCGATTCGGCTTTAAGTTTCGGATTACGCAATACATCCAGAACATTATTCACATCTACTTTAATCGTGTCCAGCGGGGCGCCGGCGTATACCGGAATGGCAAATACAAAAAGCGTAAGTATAATGATAAATCCCGCAAATTGTTTCTTCATTTCTTAATCCTCCTGAAGTTTTATTATATCACTTTTCTTGTTTCTTTACATCGCCAAATGCGTATTTGCCAATGAGTCCTAATATGTCCACGGGAGCCTGAGTTTCCGTGATTGTTCCGTGAGGCCCCAAAAGCGTGCCGGCTCCTCCCGGATCAATACTTATATATTGATCTCCCATCAGGCCCTCTGTTTTAATGGAAGCGATGGCATCATCATAAATCTTTACGCCTTTTTTGATCTTTATTTCCACAATCGCTTTCTGATTTTCCTGATCCATTGTGATCTTTTCCACTCTGCCGACCTCTATCCCCATAATATCCACCGGATTGCCTTCCCTGAGGCCGGTTACAGAAATGAATTTGGCGGATATGGGATAAAATTCATCCTGGAAAAAAGAAACTTTGCCGAGTTTCACGGTCATATACCCGATACAGAGCAGTCCCAGAAAAACAAAGATGCCCACGATGGTTTCTACTTTGTATTTTTTCATTTTTTCACTCCTTGGCGGCGCATCGCAAACGCCCAATTTCTTTTTGCTGAGATTTGGCCGAATCGATAATGGAATCTATTTCGGCCACGGGCCGCCCTTCGGCAATACCCGCCTGAATGGCAAAATCAACGCATTGATCCGAAGGCGCACGCCGTTGAGCTTCCGCCCAGATATCGCTGATTCCACGTTTATGGAAATCATCAACGAACTCATTCATAATTTTTTCAGCTTCCGTCATATCTGAATAAGGAAGCACCGTAACAAATTCATTGGCTTTATTGCGGGTGGAAAAACCGCCTATGGCGCCAAAATGTTTATCAATATACAATCCCATCGCGTGAATTATTTCCTGAGCCGTATCGTGTCCCAGGCCGGCAACGACTGTATCCATATCTGAGAGCGTGAAAACCACGACGCAGTAATTTTCGTCCGCCTGTCCATGCTTTAGCTGAGCATAATTCAAAACTTTAAACTTTCTTCGGGAATAGAGGCCCGTCAGCTCTTTCTGCAAATTTTCAAGGCTATTGATAACTTCATCGGTGAAAGGATGCTTAAAATTGCCGAGTTCCTCGGGAGTCCCCTGAAAAACGATCGATTTATTATAAAGAGCAAGAATCCGGTTGGATATAAAATAAACATCCGGGATTTCGTGACTGACCATGATCGCCGTAAAATTAAATTTTCTCTGATACTGGGCAATCATACTCAAAATCGCGTTTTTCCGGACGGGATCCTGGCCCGTCGTGGGTTCGTCAAACAGAACTATTTGCGGATCGGTGATCAGCGCGCGAGCCAGCGCCGCTCTCTTCTGCATGCCTCCGGATAATTCTGACGGATATCTGTGAATAGCCTCGGTAAGCTCCGTCAGCTCAACCCTGGCCATAACCCTTCGGTTAATTTCCGCTTTTTTCAAATTTGTCGTCTCTCTCAGGGGCAGGGCGATATTATCATAAACCGTCAGGGAATCAAACAGAGCATTGCCCTGAAACATGTAACTTATCTGATGCAGAGAAGATGATATTTCTGATTTCTTCATTTCGGATAAAGCTTTGCCACGAAAGAGAATCGTCCCTTCATCGGGATGAAGCAGACCAATGATATGCTTAAGCAGAACACTTTTCCCCGAACCGGAGAGGCCGATGATCGTGGTAACCTGCCCTTCATATATTTGTAAATTCACTTTCTCCAGAACAGTATGCGATCCGAAGCGCTTGGTAACATTTTTAAATTCAATCAGAGGCGTATTCATAATCTTCTCTATATTAAAAGCAGTGAAGTCACTACATAATCCGAAACAAGAATCAAAACACAGGAAGTCACAACAGCCGAGGTCGTCGCAAGACCCACTGCCTTGGCGCCGTGGCTATCCTTGCGCGTGTGCACAAAATAGCCCTGATAACAGCAGACGGTGGCAACAATGACCGCAAATACTATCGCCTTGATAAAACCGTCCGTGAGGTCTTTCATATCCACGTTGGCTTTAATGCTGTGGGAATATACTCCGGCATTTAATCCCAAAAGCAGGACGCCGGTAATATAACCTCCGACAATGCCAATCAAGTCAAACACAGCCGTGAGCAGTGGAAAGCTGATAATAGAAGCTGTAATTCTCGGACTGATGAGATAGCGAAACGGATCAATACGCATGGTATGCAGGGCATCGATCTGTTCCGAAATGCGCTGAATGCCTACTTCCGCCGTGATGGCGGATCCCGCTCTGGCAGTAATCATGATGGCCGTAAGAACGGGCCCTAATTCCCTGATCAGGGAAAGGGACACAAGCGCTCCCAGACCGCCCACCGCACCGAACTTGCTTAAAGCATGGTAGGATTGCAGACCTAAAACCATGCCGGTAAAAAGGCCAATCAGAATGATAATCGTTGTGGAGCTGGCTCCTATATAATAGATTTGCGCTATGACCTTGGGAAGCTGTTTGGGTCGAAATGTTTTCCAGAGCGCCACGAAAAGGAAAATAGTTGCCGTCCCCAAAATGTTAATCCATCTGATAACCTTTTCTCCGATAAAGATGAACGGCTGCATCAGGAACATTTTCGGCCGATATTCCTCATTGTTTCCCAGGCTCTGCTGATTATTTTCGTTCTCAGCCATCAAACAAAATCCTCTTGATGATTTTTCTTAGATTACTTTCGGTGGAAAGTTTACATATTTATCGGAATTCGTCAATGGTATACTCAAGTTATTTCCGTCCAAAATTCTTTTATGATATCAGCAACTTCTTGCGGTTTCTGCATGGGAATCAAGTGTCCGGCATCAGGAACCGATTTGTATCTTCCATCTCTTAACAAAGACACGGCTCTTGGCAAATCAACAAATTCTTTGTTGGAACTTTTTTCTCCTTCCACAATAAGAACCGGACAGGTTAATTTATTAATCAGCGGCCAGGGATTAGTGCTCCTGCCGCCCATGAACATCGCGGCTTCATTTCTTGGAGAGCAGGCAAGTTTTAACTCTCCTTCCTGTTGTTTCTCCATACCGTATTGCAGATAAAATTGCAGAATCTGTTCGTCCCATCCGGCAAAAAGTGATTTTGATTTCAAATATTCCAGAGCTGCGTTTTCATCTTTCCAGCTGTTTTTTCTTTTTATGGACTGCGAAGCGAGAGGATGGTCTTTCAGTTTGATATCCATCGAATAAAATTCTTCCGGAAGAAAAATTGGCTCGATCAGAATCATGGCGCGCGGCTGCATCCCTAACAAAGCGGTGGCAATGGTGAGCACTGTTGCTCCCATTGAATGCCCGACGGCCAAATGATTTTTAATGTTCTGCGAACTGCACAAAACAGATAAATCTTTGGCGATAATATCCCAGGCAAGACCGCCTTTTTCCGGATCACCATCGCGATAATTACAAATATAAGGCACCCATGCCTGATTGGGCGGCGTCAAATCTTCTATGATCGGATGCCAGAGCCATGGCAGGAAACCGGTGGCATGAGCAAAAAGAATTTGTGGAGTTCCTCCCTCGTAATAAAGATATGGTAATTCCGCGCCACCGACATCCAGCATTTTCAAAGGCGGTATTTTTCTTTTCATGCTATTTTTATTAAGATTTTGCGACATCATGGATGTACCGTATCCGGGAAAAGCCACTTCAGCTGAATTCCAGGTAAATATATTTCATCTTAGCAAAAAAATCGTTTCAAAAAATAAAAACAGCCACCGAAATGACTGTGGTGAATTTGTTATCTTTACATATCGTGGATTGAGTCACATTAAGAGTTCGGACGATCTTACCGCTGATTTTAAAAATTTCCTTTTTTTCATCCCAGCTTTCATCCACATCGAAATCAATGCCCAATGTGGAGGCCAGCATGGCCGCGGCAAGATCTTCCGCGTAATCGCCCGCCTGTTTTTCGTTCTGGCCATATGCGTGATGTTCGCTGATGTAGCCATAAGATGATTTGTCGGCAGGAATGGCGCAGCCAACCGATGCCGCCATAAGTCTTTTGGGTTCGTTGGTGCAACAACGGCTCATTACACAATAGGTAATGGCACCGGGCGTTAACTGCTTCAGTCCTTGCGTTTTGGAAATCATTTTACAGCGCGGCGGGAATATGCTGGACACTTGCACCAGATTGCATTTTTCTATTCCGGCATCACGTAAGGCACGCTCAAAAGAATGCAGTTCATCTTTGTGCGTGCCAACGCCTTTTGTAAAAAATATTTTTTTGGGCACAAAGCTATCCATTTTTTATCTCCTTATATTTTCGTGAAGAGCAAAAGACTTTATTTTTTAACCGGTTCCCGACCTGTTATCCAATTCCTCAAGAACCTCCATAAACAATAGATACTTTCCAGCAGCACACTGAGTGTAAGGTCAACTGGATTTACCGCATATTATTACAGGATCATTCATTTTCTTCCTCCGAATTAGCGTTTCATTAAATTATTTTCATACTAAACGGATTTATAACACATATATCAGTGTTCAACTTCTTATGCCACAAAATTATTTATAAAATACTTTAGCAAATATTTATCGTTTCATCTTGCCCTAAATATAAAAAAAGATTATAAAAGACCATAAATTTATATTAAGGCATTTTCCATGAAAATAAAAATTTTTTATTTCATTTTAATACCCTTACTGTTCTGGGGATGTTTGCAGACACCGGACACCATAAAAGACGTCAGAGATCTACCTCAAGATCACACAGCCTATTTAATAAACGCTACTCCCAAAAACGATACTATTCAAAATAATACTCCCCAAAGGGATACTACCCAAAATGATGCTACCCAAAATGATACTCTTCCCAAGGAAAAATTTCTTCTTCCTTGGGAATCTCAGGTTAAGATGAATGAAGATTACGATAAAATTTACTTTTCGGTCTGGCACATTCTTCAGCCTGCTCACGCCTCATCAGAAAAATTATCTTTGATTTTTAAAAAATTCGCCGCTAATCCCGGCTTTGGCGAAAACAAAAAAAAGCATTCCGCGGCCTGGTTAAAAAAGCTTCAGCAAAACGCGTCTTTAGAGACTTTTCCCAACGCCCTGCAACACGCGATCACAACGAGAAACACAAGTCTTCGCATGCTTCCGACTCAAGCCCCTCACTTTTACAGTTCCGAAGGAGATATCGCCGGTTGGCCTTTTGATAATCTGCAAATATCCTCTGTAACATCAAACACTCCTATTATTATATTTCATCTCAGTGCGGATAAATCATGGGCGCTGGTGGAAACCAGCTTCGCTTTCGGGTGGATGCCTGTTGAGGATTACGCGCGTGTGGATGACAATTTCATTAAAACCTGGGAGTTCGGCCGTTATGCTGTTGTTATCAGGGATAAAATTTCTATTTTTGATGCGGATGGCAATTTCAGTCTAAGAACGTCTATCGGGCAAATCTTCCCCTTAGTTAACGAGATGTCGGATAAACTTGAAATACTTATCGCCACAACAGATAAAAACAGTTACGCGGTAATGAAGCACGGTTTCGTCTCCCGTCAGGTGATCGCACCCAAGCCTCTGCCTTTCACATACGTCAATGCCGTGAAAATCGCCAACGAATTAATTGATGAACCATACGGCTGGGGCGGGCTTTATGGAAATCGTGATTGTTCCGCAATGACCCGGGATTTTTTCGCTCCTTTTGGCATATGGCTGCCAAGACACTCCGAGGATCAGGCAAAAAAAGTCGGAATCTATACAAATCTACAGAATCTTGATCCCGAGCAGAAGGAAAAAATCATCCTGGAGCAGGGAATTCCCTACTTGAGTCTCCTCTGGCGTAAAGGCCACATTATGCTCTACATTGGCGAACAAAACGGGAGGGCGCTTATTTTTCATAATGTCTGGGGCCTGAAAACAAGAGATTTTGCCGGCAGGGAGGGCAGAAAAATCATCGGAAAGGCCGTCATCACAACACTATATCCCGGAGCTGAATTATGCGGTCTTGATCCGCAGGAAGGTTTATTAGTGAAAACCATCTCAGGCCTGACTGTACTGATGCCTGAAAAACAAAGTCAACAAACACAGCAACACGATTTAACTTCTCAGGCAAATGGGAGTTAGAAAAAATATTTGTTGTCTAAGCGATATTTTATAAACTTCTTTGTCCAGAGCTCCTTATGCATAAATATAAAATTGTTCTCGAATATGATGGAACCAATTATCGCGGATGGCAAACACAAAAAAACGCCAGAAGCATTCAAGAAACTTTAATGACCGCGGCGCAAAAATTTTTAGGCGGGCCGGTAAAAATTCAGGGAGCGGGACGAACTGACGCCGGAGTGCATGCCTTGGCGCAAACCGCCCACCTGGAATCTTCCTTGAATGTTCATCCTGAAGCGCTACGCATCGGGATCAATGACAACTTACCGGCCAGCATTAATGTGTTGCAGGTGGAAAACGCTTTGCCACTTTTCCACGCGCGTCATCACGCACTTAGCCGAAGTTATCTGTATCTTATTTCAAAGCGGCGTTCCGCTTTGGGCAAACGGTATGTCTGGTGGATCAAAGATAAACTTGATTGTGCCAAAATGAAGCAAACGCTCGGCATATTTAAGGGCTTCCACGATTTTGTTTCCTTTGCCGATAAAAGAATGGATAAAGAAGCTTCAACAAAAGTTAATATTGAAGGATTGTGGTTAGAGGAATTTGACGACATAATCGCTTTGCGCATTGTCGGCTCTCACTTTCTCTGGAAAATGGTTCGGCGCATAACAGGAGTCACTGTAGAGGCAGGCCGCAACAACTTAACCAAACGCGATATCGAAAAAATGCTTCTTTCGTATTCAGAAATACCTGCAAGATACACTGCCCCGCCTTCCGGTCTTTTTCTGGAAAAAGTATTATATGAAGGTGACAAACTGCCGAAAATCAAACCGCCAATTTCTTTGTCCTAACAGATAAATCTGTATCAGCCGCGTAATGATCCGAATACTAACCATCACTAGGTTCGATGTGAATGGTAATATAGCAAGCGGGAAAGCGTTTTTTGATATTTTGTTCCAATATTTTGGTAATATTATGCGAATCAAGCACGGTCATTTCCCGGGCGACTGTTATATGAAATTCTATAAAACGAACATGACCCGCTTTGCGCGTCCGCAACTGGTGAAAGCCTTTAATAGCGGGTTGATGATTGATGATATCGCGGATATAATCCTCTTCTTCCGGCGGCAGTTTGGCATCTATTAAATCGCGGATGGATTCAACCGTCAGATGATAAGCGGCGCGCAAAATAAAAGAGGCGACAAACATGGCAGCGACGGGATCAATCCAATTCATGTTGTGTGCGGGAAAAAAATTATGTCCAATCCAGATGATCCCCAGACCTGCCATAACACCAGCCGAAGTATAAACATCTGTGCGCAAATGCCAGGCGTCAGCCTGCAGAGCAATGGAATCAGTTTCTTTGCCAGTCTTGAAAAGCTTTTGCGAAACAATGTAATTAACAACAGAAGAATATAACATGACCATAACGCCCCAACCGGCCTTCGCTATGACCTGCGAGGAAAGTAATTTATGCAGTGCTTCAAATAAGATCCAGAACGCCCCGATAAAAATAAGCAAAGCTTCCACAAAACCGGATATGTTCTCTATTTTCCCGTGGCCGAATGGATGACTGTCATCCGCGGGAACGCTGGATGTTTTCACACAAAACATGGCAATAACCGCCGCCAGCAAATCCGTGCCTGAATGAATCGCTTCCGATATGATCGAAACAGACCCGGTGAGAATGCCGACAATGATTTTGAATAAAACCAAAAAAGAATTGGAAGCGACTGATAACATTGCCACTCTTTCTTTACGTCGCTGTATATTTATCACGTCACTTCCCCAAATTATTTGTTTATTTTTTATACTATATCGCGAAGGATCTCTTTCGGCAATAAGGAGGCTCCGCAATCATATTATCGATATATCAAGGAAGCCAACAAAGATAGTCAAAGATCGTAAGCGCTTCCCGCAAGGAAATCTATAACAAATAAAGTTTTGATCCAATCCGCATTACCGTCTGCAAGATAGTAACACATATTCAATTTGGTTTACTTATATATCATAGGCACTGCATTATTTAAACGCTTAAGATGATGGATTTCCTTTGCAATCAGGTAAATTTGTGATAGAAAACACATCCTGATTTTGTGTGTAAATAATTAAATATATGAATAAAAATACTTTTCTTACCTATTTTAAAAAAGCTTCGGCAAAAGATTGGCAGGACTGGCGCTGGCAATTTAAAAACCGGGTGACCCGCATAGAAACACTGGAGCATCTTCTTGGGAAAACTGATTTTCATAAGGATGAGTTAAAAGAGGTAATATCTGTTTACCCTCTGGCGGTAACACCTTATTATTTATCGCTCATGCAAAATAATAATATTAATGATCCGATCCTGGCTCAATGCGTTCCCGATTTGCGGGAAATCTCTTGTTCAGACACGACGATGCAAGACCCTCTCGAAGAAGATTCTCACATGCCGGTACCCAATCTGGTGCATCGCTACCCGGATCGCTGTCTGGCCATGGTTACTGAAATCTGTGCTACTTACTGCCGGCACTGTAACCGAAAGCGTCTCTGGTCACAGCCTAAACATATAAGTTTGAAAACACGATTTCAGAAAATGATTCAATATCTTGATAAATCGCCGCAAATCAGGGAGGTGATTATTTCCGGTGGCGATCCGCTGATTTTCGATGATTCTATTTTAGAAAATCTATTATCTTCGTTGCGAGCCATTCCGCACATTGAAGTTTTACGGGTTGGCAGCCGCATTCCTGTTGTTATGCCTATGCGTATTACCCCGGAACTTTGCAGGATGTTCAAACGCTACAGGCCTTTATGGTTTAATACTCAATTTAATCATCCCGCGGAAATCACGCAGGAATCCAGACGTGCCTGCAATATGCTTCAGGAAGCGGGAATCCCCGTTTCCAATCAATCTGTTTTATTAAAAGGTGTCAACAATTCCAGTGAGATAATGAGAACGTTGCTCTATGATATGCAAGCAATATCTGTCCGTCCGTACTATCTTTTTCACTGCGATCCGGCTAAAGGCTGCGCACATTTTCGCACGGATCCGAAAGCCAGTATCGCCCTGATGGAATCAATATGGCAGCAATGTTCCGGACTTTGCCTGCCGCAATATGTTCTGGACGTTCCCGGAAGCTCGGGCAAGATACCTTTAAATGTGATGTCCGGGGCAATAAAAGATGATTTAAAAAAACATCAACATTTTTTTGACAAGTTCAAATAAATAGAATAGAGAAGCCAAAGTGCAAAACACTCAATTTTGTTATACTAAGCCAGTAAGGAGATATTTTTATGATAATACCAGCCAGTGAATTAAGAAAAGGAATAAGGCTGAAAATTGATAACGAACCGTATGTTATCACTGAATTTAATTTTGTCAAACCGGGCAAGGGACAGGCTCTGTACCGCACCAAGCTTAAAAACATGGTTACCGGCAGCCAGTTTGAGCGGTCCTTCCGTTCAGTTGATACCTTTGAAACTGCCGATTTGCGTGAAAAGAAAATGCAGTATCTCTACAAAGAAGGGGATAAATACTGCTTCATGGATAATGAAAACTACGAGCAGATCTATTTAACCGAAGCTCAAGTCGGCGACGCCGTGAATTTTCTGATCGACAACATTGAAGTGGAAATTTTGCTTTTTGAGGACAATCCTATTGGCATAAGCCTGCCTAATTTTGTCGAATTGATCGTAACGGAGGCCGAACCATGGGCCAAAGGTGACACCGCCGCCGGCTCAACTAAACCTGTCAAAGTGCAAACCGGCTATACGATTCTGGTGCCAACCTTTATTACCGAAGGTGAAAAAATCAGGATAGACACTCGCACGGGAGAATATCTGACCAGAGTCAAAAGTTGAAAATTTTCCACAATATTCATGTGCCGCGTTACGTTTTAAGTGTGCCCCAGTCTTCGCCCGGACAGACAGATTCCGATCAACGGACATGAACCCCATTCCTTGTACTTCGCGCTCCTTGCTTTGGTAACAATTTGAGAAGCTGTATAAAACTATGAGCGAATTTTTTCAGGACGATCATTTCTATCTGGTGCGCAAATCGCAGACCCTGCAGGTGCGCGCCAGACTGATTCAAAACATACGTTGTTTTTTTATCCGTAATGGATTTTTGGAAGTGGAAACTCCTCTGAGAATCCCCTCGCCCGCGCCGGAGGAAAACATTGAAGCTCTGCCTTCTGGAAACTGGTTTTTACAGACGTCGCCGGAAATTTGTATGAAGCGGCTGTTGGCCGCAGGTTATACGCGCATTTTTCAAATTAGTAAATGTTTCCGCGCCGCTGAAAGAGGCGATAAGCACCTGCCGGAATTCACCATGCTGGAGTGGTATGTCGCGCAATACGATTATCATCAGTTGATGGATCAATGCGAGCAGTTGATTCAGACGGTAGCCCGAGATATGGGTATTGTCGGGGAACTTATGTGGCAAAATAAAAAAATAAATATGGCTTTGTCCTGGGAGAAAATCTCTGTCGCGGACGCCTTTTTAAAGTATGCTCCTGTTACTCTGGAAGACGCCCTGGCTCAAAACAAATTTGATGATATTTTAATAGATTACATAGAACCCCGACTGGGCATCAACAGGCCTGCATTTCTTTATGATTATCCGGCAAGGCTTGCGTCTCTTGCCAAACTAAAAGACAATAATCCGGCCCTTAGCGAACGGTTTGAACTTTATATAGCCGGGCTGGAAATAGCCAATGGTTTTTCGGAACTGACCGACGCGCGGGAACAGAAACAACGCTTTGAAGATGCTTTGAAAACGCGCGCCGCGAAAAACTGGGCGCGCTATACAATGCCGGAAAAATTTCTCCACTCGCTTGACGCTCTGCCGCCCTGCGCCGGCATTGCTCTGGGCATTGACCGCCTGGTCATGATCCTGGCAGGCAAAGATAAGATAGATGACGTTGTCGCCTTTACGCCGGAAAATCTCTGATAAATTAATCTATTTTAAATCAAAGTGTCTTCTCAGGGAGCAAGAAAATGTTGCTCCGTAAAAGATATTCCATTACTGCAGTAACTGGTCCCCACAACGTACACATCGAAATAATAAGAATCCCCCGATGTAAGAACAGCGGCACCGCTGTAATCAATAGACGTGCCTGTCGTAGTAAATGATTCCCATATTAGATGTTTATCAATGCCGTCCCTTAGTTGCACCACATATCCTGACGCATTAGCAACACCGGTCCAATAGAACGTCAGGGTCTTGGTTAGGGCTGCCCATCCAGTATAAAGATTTGTGGGCAAATCCACAAAGCAGGTTATCTCATCCCACTTGTTGCTTGGATCACTTATGACTACAGTAAACGTGTAAGTAAAGGGCGGCGAATATAAGGCGAGAAGGATACTGCCCGTATTCCATTCGCCATAACTTGCATTGTAAGTAAGAGGCAGCGGAGTCGATGTCGATATCCCGGGACCGGCCACGCTTACAGAAGTTGCCGCGTGGTTCGGATCCTGATAACTAAGCCAGGCATAATAATTGCTGGAAATGATCTGTAAGCGCGTATAGGCGCAGGCGACGATATTTTCGGTGAGCGTAATCGAACCGCTGGTAGCGTCAGTAGCTGTGAATGTAGCCGTGTATTTATTCCCCGATTCATCATATGCCGTCCACACTCCCGAGGGATCGTTTGCTGTCGAACTTGTTCTTGTCCATCTCATCACACCCAGCCATGGAATTCCATCCGGCCAGATACTGGTATCGGGATCGGGCCATGTCATGGTAGTGGTGGTTATCGTTACAAACTGTTCATCATCAGTGCCTGTATGCGGGTTGTTACGCGGCCAGTTACAGGGAGTTGTTCCCGGAGTCCAGGTAATGGTTAGATCACCCGTCGAGGCATCCCATGTATAGGTGCCTGTTGCAGAGCCCCCTGTGTAGGTAACAGAAGATACGAAATCTATACCCGTAACACTTGCGTTATCCATAGGTACGGCATGAGTGTAAGGGTTAAACTTATAGCCTGTAAGAGAGGGTTGTACGATATAGGTATTGTTACTTAGATTAATACTTCTGAGAGTATAGTTTCCGTCAGAGTCTGTTGTGGTTGGCGATGCGTTAAGGAGGTTCACCACTGTGACCGTTACATTAGCTGCAACAGCGCCGGTTATAGTCCCGGAAATACCGTAACCAGAATGTGTTGATGTAAAATTGACTCCTGTGACACTTGCTCCGCTGATAGTAACGGCCGTACTGGTCGGGTTAAACGTATAGCCGTCAAGGTAGGGCGTTACGGTGTAGTTTCCGTTTTCCTGGTTCGTAAAGCTATAGTTTCCGCTTGAATCGGTCGTTGTAGAAGCTGTCGCGGCGCCTGTCAGGTTAATGGTTATACCTTCTTTTAAATCCCCCGATACCGTTCCGGAGATGACGGAGCTGGCCGGCTTGTCGTTGCAACCCGTTATTGTCATAAACATGATGATAAGAAAACTTAATAAAACCGGTATTGAATTTCTTCCTATATTCATGCTTAATCCCCTTTCGTTTAAAATGTGGTTAAAATAATCGTAGGGTTTTAACCAGCCTTAAAAATAAATGGATATCCAAAGGCATCCGGCAAGAGTCTGACGATTGTGATTTACCACTATGTACCGGACAAATTTACATATGTTAAGGTTAACCTGTAAGTATAAAATTGTCAATCCCTCAAAAGAGCCCTAAGACTTTAATCATAAAACTTTTATTTAGTCATACATATCACTCCGGGTATTGACCGTTTGGCTATGTTTACCACAGATAAATTATTATCAATTATGTGCTTACCTTCACGAGAGATATTTTTTGATCGTTTGCCCTGCATCCATGTTCGCAGACATTAATAAAGCCCATGAATTTTTTAACTAAAAGATATGTTGACAAGGCCGCTTTTTTCCTTTAGTTTACGCTACAAATTTAATTCCCTTTTGGAGATCAAAAAGTGAAAGACATTGGCTCTTTAGATTTAAGCGGCAGTTTTAACGGCAGTCTTTTAGGCATGGTTTTGGACGCAGGAGTGGTGGTTAAATTTGTTTTGCTGGTGCTCTTTATTTTTTCCGTTGTTTCCTGGGCGATTATTTTTCTGAAATACCGCTCTTATCGCAGGATTAAAAAAGAAAATGATGTGTTCAACGCGGATTATCTTAAGAGCAGCAAGCTCTCTGATGTAATGCCCGCGGCAAAAAAATATTCTTATTCCACCACCGCAGAAGTTTTTCGCGTAGGCTACACGGAATTGACAAAAATAAGTAAGCAGGAACATCAAGCTTTACAGGGAGGCGACGAAATTAGTCTCTCTTCCCTGGACAACCTGGAACGTTCCATGAACAAGGCCAGCAATACGGAAATGACCAAGCTCGAGAGCGCCCTGGGTTTTCTGGCAACAACCGGCTCGGCGAGCCCTTTTATCGGTTTATTCGGTACGGTTTGGGGCATCATGGACACTTTCAAAGGAATCGGCGCTCGCGGTTCGGCAACTCTTGCCGTTGTTGCTCCCGGTATTTCAGAAGCCCTTATTACTACGGCCGCCGGACTTGCCGCGGCTATACCGGCTGTTATTTTCTATAATTATTTCTTAAACCAATCCAAAAATATGGTTCAGGAAATGGAAAACTTCGCCTCTGAATTCTTAAATATTGTCGAACGGTATATGGTTCGTAAATGAAGGCGGGAGAATTTAACGACGATGCGCCGTTTAAATAGAAAAACTCATCCCAGTAAACCTATGGCGGAAATAAACGTCACGCCATTAGTGGACGTTATGCTGGTGCTGCTTATTATCTTTATGGTTACAGCGCCCATGCTTTCCATGGGCATTGACGTCAATCTGCCGCGGGTCAAATCAAAAAGCGTGGATGTAACCGAAGAAAAGCTTGTCCTGACGATCAGCGAAGCAAAAGAAATCTTCCTGAACAAAACAAAACTGCCCTTGGGGGAATTAAATTCCAAACTTGAAGCAATATTTTCCAACAGAATAGATCGTGAAATATTTTTGCGCGCCGACAAGAACGTCCCTTACGGATTTGTTGTCGAAGTCATGTCGGAAGTGCGCAAAGCCGGTGTTGATAAACTCGGAATGATTACGGAACCCCCCGAGGAAGAAAAATGACACCCCGGACGCTTAGCAACAGCTACCGCGGCAATAACAGCAACATTTACAGCATGATTTTCCTCTCTCTGATCATTCATTTGATTGTTATTACCATCCTGCTTATTTCGATCCCGACTGCGTCACGGCATTTAACTTTCGGAACGGCATACTCCGTCTCGCTTGTAGGCTCAGAAGCAGTCCGGTCGGCCAATGATTCGTCAGGGTTCAATGATATGCTGCAAACAAACGAGGCAACACGATCCATCATAATCAAAAGGAAGATTACCAGTATTTATTCTACGCCGGTAAAAAATCAGGAAACACATAAATTAAATATTGAAAAAGCTGTCAGCGCCATTCGGAACAAAGGCCTTAACCAATCAAAAGCCACCAGGGTCTCATCAGCTTTCGACAAGCCGGCATTATCAAATGCTGAAATCAACGCGCAAACAAATGAATATTTGGGAGTTGTTGAATCAAGAATAAAGGGAAACTGGATGAATCCGCAGGCATTAATGCCGGAAAAAAATATTACAATTATTGATATTAGAATTGCACGGAGCGGCGCGCTGGAATATGCAAATTTTGAAAAACGTTCCGGCAACCGCTATTTTGACGATTCAGCTCTTCGGGCGGTCAAAAAATCCAGTCCATTTCCTCCCTTGCCATACTGGGTTATGGACAATAGCATTGAACTCGGAGTACGTTTTCCTTAAACAGAACTATGTTTATGTTCATATTTAATTTTTTATTTAAATGATACGGAAACGGCTATACTGTTTTTGATATCATAAGAAAGGGCTATATAACTTTGATGAAAAAAAGATGTTTAATCTCTACTTTCATATTACTTTTCTGTTCATTATTTACTTTCAATAATCGTGCCGTTGCAAAAATCTATATTGACATAGGATCCCCAACATTCAAACAAATTCCTATCGCGATTTGCGACTTCAACTTCAAAACAGCAAACGCTGATAAAACTGTTGATTTCGGCGTCACGGTTTCGGATAATATCAAAAAAGATCTTTCTTTGACGGGAATATTCAATGTTTTAAATAAAAAAAGCTTTTTAGAAGATAAAGATTTCAGCACCGATATCACTGCCGAAAAAACTCGTTTTTCCGATTGGACAGCAATCGGTGCCGATTATTTATTGCGAGGCAACATCACCCAAAAGGATAAAGAAATCATTGCAGATACTTCCTTTTTTGATGTTTCCCGCGGGGAACTCATTTTTAATAAACAGTATCATACTGAAGTTGACAAACTAAAAGAAATTTCCCGGGGAATAGCATCCGATATTATGCTGGCACTGGTTAACGATGAAGGCGATTTTAACACTAAAATCGCTTTTGTGTCCAAAAAAGGCCCTAAATCCGATATTCAAATGATTAACTATGATGGCTCAGATTTAAAAAGCATCACAACTTATCAAACCATTCTAATTGCTCCGCGTTGGTCGCCCGATGGAAAATTTCTTGCTTTTACCTCTTTTAAAGGCGGCCGTCCGGAAATTTATATCAGGAATTTAATAAATGGAACGGAAAGAAAAGTCGCTTCTTTTGAAGGGCTTAATCTTTGCGGTTCATTCTCGCCTGATGGGAAGAAACTGTTAGTGACCCTAAGCAAGGAAGGCAGCGAAGCAATATATATCATGGACATTGACACCTTGACGTTTAAGCGTCTGACCAGGAACTATTTTATCGATGTATCTCCTTCCTGGTCGCCTGATGGAAAAAGGATAGCTTTTGTTTCCAATCGCTCGGGATCACCGCAAATTTATATCATGGATGTTGATGGCAATAATGTGAAAAGGATAACTTATGAAGGTACTTATAACACATCTCCTTCCTGGTCGCCTCGTGGTGACCGTCTGGCATATGAAGGATTAACCAATGACAAATATCAAATATTTTCCATTGATACCGACGGCAATAACCCCATCCAATTGACGTTCGATGCTGCTAATAATGTGTCACCATGCTGGTCACCATCAGGCAGACAAATTGTTTATGTTTCCCAAAAAAAGTCTAAAAGTAAAATTATTATTATGAATTTTAACGGCTCCAACCCTAGAACACTTCATGAAATAAGCGCTAAATTAGTAATGCCGGTTTGGTCGCCCCGATTTAAATAATTGCATCGTTAAGTTTAGGGGTTGTTATTTTCCAGCCTTTGCCGTATAAGACGCTAATAATCATTGAATTTGACAATAATATGATACCTAAAGTGGTATAGAGTTTTTTCTTAAGAACTGTCCATGATTCTGTTATAATTTTATAGATGACAATATTGATCATTGTGCTGAAGCTTTTATTTCTAATAAACTTATTTTAGTAAGGAAAGAGAGGGAGAATAATGAAAAATAATCTGACCTTGATGGGAATTTTCGTTGTACTGATACTTAGTCTGATAATTTTTACCGGCTGTGCCGGGAAAAAATCAGTCGTCACAAGCGACAACGCACAGCAACAGGTCACCGCGCCCGCTCAAACACCCGCGCAATCAACTGACACTTCAAATCAAAACAATGTCATGGCCCCCACCGATACCACGAATCAAAAAGAGTCCGTTAAGGCACAGTCTTCTCTTATGGAAGCAACAGCGACATCTCCTGTTAGTGACATCAACTTTGATTTCGACAGCTCCATCATTCGTCCTGACGCCCGTGACATTCTTCAGGCCAATGCCTCTTATTTACGCAAACATAGAGTGTCTTCCGTTATGATTGAAGGACATTGCGATGAAAGAGGAACCGCCGAATACAACATGGCTCTGGGAGAGCGCCGCGCTCAGGAAACAAAGAAATATCTCGTCAATTTAGGCATTAAAGAATCAATAATGAAAACTATTAGTTATGGGTCCGAGCGTCCTTTGTTTCCGGAATCTAACGAAGAAGCCTGGGCAAAAAACAGACGGGCTCATTTTGTTGTTACTCAATAATATAAGCTCATGAGGTGAAAAAAGTGAGAAAGTTTATTTATCTTCTTTTATTTTTTGCGATATTTTCCGTGGCAGGTTGCGCTACACAAGGAGACTTAAGGGCGCTTCGTTCGGACATGGACCAGAAAATGGAAGAAAAACTTGCCGCGATAGATGCTGATTTAAGTATATTGAAAAAGAACGCCGCGGCTTTGGATTCAATACGAAACGGGCAGGCTAATACTTCGGCAGATATTTCTGATTTGAGGGAAACTCTCCAGCAATTGCGCGGTCAAGTGGAAACTCTGAAAAAAGATTATACAGCCAATACAAAGAAGGATGATCAACGTTTTGATAATATTCTTCTGAAAATAAACTTTATTGAAAATTTTTTGGAAATCGGAAACAAACATAGTTCAAATGAGATGCCCGATAAAAACGGTAAATCGACCGGTAGTGCTGTAGCTAAAGACTCAGCAAAAATGCAAGATAAGGAAAAAGCGTATTCAGATGCCTATCAAATATTTAAGGAAGGCAATTATGATAAAGCCAGATCCGAATTTCAAAATTTCTTGTCTGTTTATCCTGACAGCGAGTATTCAGATAATGCGCAGTTTTGGGTCGGTGAATGTTATTTTTTTGAAAAAAAATATGAAGCGGCAATCTTAGAGTACGAAAAGGTAACCAAGAACTATCCCAATGGCAATAAAGTTCCTTATGCCCTGCTTAAGCAGGGCCTTTCTTTTCTCAAGCTGGGAGACAAAACCAGCGCTAAATTACTTTTACAGGAAGTCATCAAAACTTATCCGAATACCAATCAGGCGCGCATCGCCCGGTCCAGCTTGCAGGAAATTAAATAATTGCTCCTGGAAGCACACAATCCAATCATTTAAATTAATTCAATAAAATCGCATTTACATCGGCCGGCATTGGAAGATCAAACATTGATAAATCAGTTGCCTTTTCAATTTTAACGTCCAAAAATTTTACGGATAGTGAGGTCACTCCATCGGCCATGCTAACAGTAATTTTTTTGGGAAGGGATCCTTGAACTTCGTCATAGAGATAAGTAACCGTGTACACTTCTTTGCCGGTTTTATCATTACGAATTAATTTAAGCAATCTATCTTGTTCTCCCACCCGTATAATCTGAGAACATCCTGATGGCGCTTTCATTTCTATGCGCAAAAGATTTTTTTCCCGATAATTTTGGTAAGTTATATCATCCTCTTTCAAAGAAGGATATGTTCCGGAAAAAATCATTACGATATCTTCAATATTTAATGGCCAGGGAATAAATTTTCTTAAGTTTGCGCCCGTCGGTTGTCCATAGTAAAATTTGCCCTTCGAGGGGATAAAAATGCTCATTTTTTCAGGCGAAGCAGCAAGAAAAAAATCGGGTGTTCCGATGACGGGAAGTATTTCCAACCGTAAATATGAAGGCTTTTTTAAAATCAGGGCCGCCTTGGTTGGGTAATAACCATCGGGTGTAGTCAAATTTATGTGAACTACTGCGCTTAAAACATCATCTTCAGCAACAGGGCCGGAGATTGCCGCAGAAGTTTTTTCGGATAGAGAATCGGGATAAACAATTGCCTGCCCGGCGCAACCATAAACAAAAATAGTCAGCCATAATAATTTTACGGCAATGAAAGAGGGATTTTTTATTATGCGCAGAAACGATCTCCGGACAAATAATAATTCCATGTTGTTCCTATTGTTTCTGCTTAATCAAATCTTCAAGCTTTTTTTGCACAGAACTGTTTTTAGGGTCAATCTTAAGGGCATGATCATACATTTCCCTGGCTTCCTTGGTTTTCTTAAGTTTAACGTAAACATCCCCCATGTGCTCAAGAATATCAACTTCATCAGGTAATAGTTCCAGAGCCTGCTTTAAATATTTCTCGGCATTGCCTAATTTATTTTTTTTAAAATTAACCCAACCAAGACTATCCATCAAATAACCGCTATCCGGTTTAATTTCCAGAGCTTTCACAATCATTTTTTCAGCCTCGTCGAGATTTATGCCGCGATCAGCATAACTGTACCCTATAAAATTAAGCGCTTCGGCATTGTCCGGATCAATTTCCAAAACCTTATTCATTTCGTTGATGCTTTCGGAAAGACGATTTGTTTTTTCATAAAGCACAGCTAAAGCATAATGTAAATCTATATCCCGGGGAACGATTTTGATTCCCTCTTCCAGAATATTTTCTGCCTCGACGGTATTCTTAACTTCCTCGTAAAGAGAAGATAAATAAATATAAAAAGGCACCTGATCGTTTTTTTTCTTAATAGATCCGTTTATTAAAGCAATAGCCTCTGTGATTTTGTTTTCCTTTTTTAAGATCATTCCCGCGCGAATTTGAGCATTGACATATAATTCGGATGCAACAGAAATGTTGCGATATTCTTCAAAGGCCAGTTTGTCGTCGCCTTTTTCCTCATAAGTAGTCGCCAATAAATAATGAACCTTGTCATCCGTAATATTTTTCTGAAGAATTGCGGAAAATTCAGCTGCAGCCAAATCAAACTTTTTCATATCATAATATAAAAGACCCAGCGCTACCTTTATATCCCGGTTATCAGGATCAACTTTCAGGACTTCCTGGAATTCGTTTTGAGCTTCCTCATATTTTTTTTCCTTAATTAAAAGCTCTGCTATTCTGACCCGCAAATTTATTCGCGCCGGATTGTTCTCTAAATAATTGCGATAAACTTCAATGGCATTATCCAGCTTGTTTTGCTTTTCATAAAGCGCGGCCAGATCAAATAAAGCCATTTCAAAGTACGGACTTAACGATATGTCTTTTTTAAACAACTTCTCGGCCTCTTCATAGCGTTTATTTTTTTCCAGCATTTTACCATAGTAATAGATGCCCATAATATTTTCAGGATCTATTTTTAACATTTTCTTAAATGTTTCCTCAGATTTATCAAATCTTTTTTCTTCAGCAAAAATTATCCCCAAATAAAGATGGGCAATCAGATTGTCGGGGTCCAGTTCAATGACTTTTTTATGTTCGGCTATTGCTTTTGCGTATTCTCGGATATTAAGATACAAACCGCCCATTATTAAATGCAGTTCTATGCTGTCAGGATTCTTGGAAAGCGTTTCTTGTCCCAGAGAAATGGCGTTATTGAGATCGCCCTGCTCCGTGTAAAGAGAAATGAGTTCCGTCGCAAGATATGCAGAACCGGGATCGGCAGCAAGGGCCTGCTTAAATTCTTCAGTCGCTTCTTCAAGTTTTCCATCCAGACGTAAAAGAACGCCCAGAGAATAATGATAAGATGCATCTGTCGATTTGTTTTCAGAAGATACGGAAGGAACCTGAACTTTGTGCAAATGACTGCACCCGTATAAATTCACTAAAACCAGAATCAATATAAATATTAAGAGAGTTTTGTTTTTTTGCATATTTAAATATCCGCTTCTCTCGCCTTTTATTCTGATTATCGAATAAAATTATAAACACTTCATGGAAGATTTTTACTTGTTAACTATCTCAGACACAGGAACAATGGATACCCCTTTTTCCTGGAAAACTTTCGTTGCTTCTTTAAGAGCTCGAATAGTTTCAGGATAAGGATGACCTATAATGATCCGGGGCGAAACATCATGATCTTTGGTTATATTAATCAAATTAGCATAAACTTTATTGTAGTCACGATTATTATCAATGAATATTTTTCGCTCGGCGATCTGTAAGCCTGTTTTTTTAGCAGCAGCATATGCTTTGGTATCATTTGATGTGCGCGAATCCACAAAAAACAATTTCTTTTTCTTCAGCTCATTAAAAATTAAAATAAGTTTTTTTTCATCCGTCATGAATTTTGAACCCATATGATTATTGACTCCGGAGATGTAGGGCACATCAGCAATATTCTTTTTTAATTGCAATACAAGCTCCTCGTCATTCATATCCGTAAACAGGGCTCCTTCTCCCGGTTTTTCGCGTGGATAAGAAACCGGTTCCATCGGCAGGTGCAAAAGAGTTTCTCTGTTAGCTTTATGAAACATCTCCGCCGCTTCGCGCGTATGAGCCTGAAAAGGCAAAATAGCAAATGTCAAGTCTGCGTTAATATCTCTTAATTCCTTTGCAGCGCTTAAGCTACAACCCATGTCATCAATAATAATGGCGACTTCCCGCGATGGTGATGACTTTACAGGCAAGGTCTTTGCCTTTGCACCGGCAATCTCTTTCGTTAGTTTTGTCGCTTTTTTGGGTTCCTTTATTACAGACGGCTCTTCTTGAAATTGCAGCACATAAATAATACCTGCAATGGATATGACTATTAAACAGAAAATAGCGGCCGTAAAAATCTTTTTAAATAATTTCATTGTTGATTATGCTTCAATCCTTCACGTCTGAATTAATTCAGATTCTGTTTCATGATACTCCAGCTCTTCAATATATCCACCGCGGTTTTTAATTGATTATCATTCGTTAAATCAGAAGAATCTTTTATTTCTTTACTTTGAGTTTCATCAACCTTGGTGCCATCTTCTTTTGCCGGTTTTATATGTCCTTTAAGGTCTTTTTCTCTCATGCCTTCTTCCATCCCGGCAACTGTTTCGACCTCATCCAAAGGCTTGATATATTTAACAATAATGTCCGGTGTAATACCTTCCGCCTGAATGGAGCGTCCTTTCGGCGTGTAATAACGCGCGGTCGTCAGCTTTAGAGCGGAGCCGTCTTCCAGCGGAATAACGGTCTGTACGGACGCTTTACCAAAAGTTTGCGTCCCAACAATCAAGGCCCTGCCATTATCCTGCAATGCTCCGGCAACAATTTCCGCGGCGCTGGCTGTGCCTTCGTTGACCAATACAACCATCGGACAAGTTATTTTATCACCGTCATTTTTAGCCATTGATTTTGTTTCCATGCTTTTCACGCGCCCGCGAGTGGAAACAATAACACCCGATTTAAGGAACATATCAGAGACTTCAATGGCCTGAGTTAACAATCCACCGGGATCATTTCTCAAATCCAGGACTAAGCCTTTCATCGGATTCAGCTTTACGCTCATTTCCCGCAGCTCTTTGCGTAAATCATCGGACGTCCTCTCTTGAAAAGCAGTTATGCGAACGTATCCAATATTATCTTCGAGCTTTTTAACCTTGACGCTCTTGATCTGAATAATGGCACGCGTCAATGTAAAATCTTTCGGCGCGGCCATATTTTCCCGCATGATTGTAATGGTAACCTTAGTATCCTTGGGACCGCGCAGCTTCTTTACGGCTTCGGTAATTTCTATATTTTTAGTGGATTTGCCATCAATTTTTAAAATTTGATCGCCCGATTTTATTCCGGCATTGAACGCGGGCGTATCTTCTATGGGAGAGATTACGGTCAAAACATCTTTTATGATCATAATTTCAATACCAATACCTCCGAAATGCCCCTGTGTTTCCACCTCCAACTCTTTATATAAATCAGGCGTCATATATGAGCTGTGCGGGTCAAGAGATTTGACCATTCCGTTAATCGCGCCCTGCATTAATGTTGTGGGATCAACATCATCAACATAATTTTTCTTTATCATGTCGAAAACTTCGTTGAATGTTTTAATATCTTTATAGACATTTTTATCCTTTGCGGAGGGGCTGCTATCATTGTGAAGCCCTAAAAGGAAAAATGATCCTAAAAAAATAACGATCAGCAAACAAAATATTGGTGATATTTTTTTCATATATTCCTCACAATATTATATATATAACGATATTTGTTATACCACTTTCTCTGATATTTTCCATTTATTTTCAAAAATTACTTAAAAATATTAAACGTTTTTTCAAACACAGACGGGAAAACGGCAAGATTAAATTATTCAATTATCCAACTGGTGCCATTGGCGGAATCTTCAAGAACAATATGAAGCTGGCCCAGTTCTTTTCTTATAGCATCTGCCCTGGCCCAATCCTTCTGGCTGCGGGCAACCTGCCTTTGCTTAATCAAATTCTCAATTTCTTCAATATTTAAGCCTCTTTTACTTAACTCGGTTTCCTTATCTGAAATGAAAAAATAGTCGGCATCGCTTTGAAAAATGCCTAAAACTGCGCCAAAATGATCAAATACCTTCTTTGCCTGTGCCAGAATTTTCGCTTTATCAGAAACGGGCATATCCTTTTTATCAACAATAAAATTATTTATGAGCCGTACCATCTCAAAGACATGACCCAAAGCTTGAGCCGTATTAAAATCATCATCCATTGCCGCATCAAACTTTTCAGCCAATTTCTTGCACTGATTTATGTATTGCTGGGCTTGTTCTGAACCGTTTTTTACAACCGGCTTTATATCGGCATCTAATTTACCCTGAACCTCTTTTAAGAGCTGCAAAGTTCTATAACACCGAAGCAAACCTGATCTAGCCTCGCCAAGCGAACTATCAGAATAATCAACAGGACTGCGGTAATGACTCTGTAACATAAACAAACGCAATGCTTCCGGATGATATTTTTTTAAGATTTCTCTGATGGGAAATATATTGCCTAAAGATTTAGACATCTTTTCCGAATTTATTTTTACAAAACCGTTGTGCATCCAGTAATTGGCCAGAGGCTTGCCTGTTGCCGCCTGCGATTGAGCGATTTCATTTTCGTGATGCGGAAAGACTAAATCTTCGCCGCCGCCGTGAATATCGAAAGTTTCTCCCAGATAACGCCTGCTCATGGCGGAGCATTCAATATGCCAGCCGGGCCGGCCCTTTCCCCAGGGACTTTCCCAAAAAGGTTCGCCTTCTTTGCTTTTCTTCCAGAGCGCAAAATCCAGGGGATTCTTTTTCTTGTCATTGACATCAATGCGTGCTCCGGCAATCATTTCTTCCAGATTGCGTCCGGATAAACTGCCGTACGGGCGGTAATTATTTATCGCGAAAAATACATCCCCATCGACGCAATAAGCGTAGCCTTTATTTTCCAGAGAGCTGATCAGAGCGATCATATCGTCCATATGCTCTGTAGCCTTCGGGGTTACTGTGGGAGTTTGAACGCCGAGGGCCGCCATATCTTCGTCGTGCGATTTAATGTAACGTTCCGCGATATCCGTGATACTGACGCCTTCTTTTTGGGCACGATCTATGATCTTGTCATCAATATCGGTAAAATTCTTAACATACGTTACCTGATATCCTCTTGCCCGTAGATATCTGACCACCACATCAAAAACAACCGCCGCACGGGCATGCCCGATATGACAGACATCATAAGCAGTGATGCCGCAAACATAAATGCCGACAGCCCCTTCTTTGACAGGTTGAAATATTTCCTTTTTTCTTGTTGCCGTGTTGAATATTTTCTGAGACATATTTCCTCGTTTATTTCTAAATCAAAGCTCTATTTTTATCGGCGTAGTAATCAGTTTCCCAAAACGTTTGTAAATACGGGAGTGTCTCCGAAGGGACACAATGTAAATAGATCTTTTCCTTCCCGGTAAGCTACGCCATAATGGTGTGGCGCGAACACAGCATCGTCGCGCTGAATCTCACCGCCTCAATATCATCTTTGATTCAGGAATGGTATTCATTTCATCAGGGATAGAGAGGAGCGTTTTGTAAACCGGCATCTTCCGCAAAGCCGCAGATGATGTTCATGTTTTGCACAGCCTGTCCCGCAGCGCCTTTAATCAAGTTATCAATAGCCGCCATTATAATAACAATCTTTGTTCGCGGATCAATCGCCAATCCGATATCGCAGTAATTGGATCCGCAGACAGAAGATATATTAGGATAAATACCTTCCGGGCAAATCCTTACAAATTTTTCATCCGCGTAAAACGCGCAATAAAGGGAATGCAATTCCGTTAAGGTAATTTCTTTTTTCAATCTCGAGTAAATTGTGCTCAAAATCCCCCGCTTGACCGGCAACAAATGCGGTGTAAATGAAATGGCAAATTTTTTACCCGCCAGAGAGTTCAACTCCTGCTCAATTTCCGGAAGATGCCTGTGTTTCCCGACTTTGTATGCCTTAAAACCGCCATCAACTTCACAAAAAAGAGAGTTGGTTAGAGGTTCCCGCCCAGCCCCGCTTACGCCGGAGGCTGAATCGGCAATAATCGTGGATACGTCTAAAAGCTTCATGTTAAGCGCCGGAGCAAGACCCAATATAATGCTGGTGGGATAGCAACCGGGATTGGCAATCAACCCTGTTTTCTTGATTTTTTGCCGGTAAAGTTCGGGTATACCGTAGACGGCATTTTTCAGTAAGTTGGCGCTTTGATGCTTCCCATACCATGTTTCATAGGTCTTTAAATTTCGCAAACGATAATCAGCGCTTAAATCAATTACTTTCTTCCCCGCCTTGATAAATTCCGGAGCAATTCCCATAGAAACACCATGGGGAAGAGCCAGAAAAACAATATCGCAGATATTGCTTATCTGGGCCGGCGTCGAATTTTGATATTTTAACGACGTCAAGCCATATAAAGAAGGAAACACTTTTGTTACCGGTTTTCCGGCAAAACGCCGGGATGTAACCGCAACTAATTTAACCTCCGGATGGCCCAACAAAATTCTTGTTAGTTCCTGACCCGTGTAACCGCTGGCTCCAAAAATTGCCGCCTTTATCATAAAAAATCTCCCAAAAAAAAGGGAGGCAAGAAGCCCCCCTTTGGAATTTAACGCTTGGAGAATTGGAATCTTTTCCTTGCTCCGGGCTGCCCGTATTTCTTTCTTTCTTTAACACGGGCATCTCTGGTTAAAAAGCCCGCCTTTTTCAGGACTGAACGCAATTCCGGATCATACTCCAGAAGAGCCTTGGAGATCCCGTGCTTTACCGCGCCGGCCTGACCTGCCACGCCGCCGCCGCATACATTCACATACAGATCAAACTGATCTTTCTTTCCCGTAATGTCAAATGGTTGTTTGACAAGCATATTAAGGCTGGGACGAGCAAAGTATTCATCATAGTTTCTTTTATTGACTATTATATTGCCACTGCCTGCCTTCATATAAACACGGGCAATAGCGCTTTTTCTCTTACCTGTTGCATAATACCGTTGTTGCGTCATGAGTTCTCCTGAATATTAGAAAATAAACCTATTTATAATTTTATATCTGTTAAATGGATAAAATTTCCGGACACTGAGCTTCGTGAATATGGGCATTACCGGAATAAACTTTCAGTTTTTTCAGCATTTTTCGACCCAGATTGGTTTTGGGCAACATTCCCTGCACAGCTATGCGAATTAAATTTTCAGGTTTCTCCGCCAGCATCTTGCCTGCGGTTGTTTCCCTTAATCCCCCGGGATAACCCGAATAAGAATAATACATTTTATCGGTCAGCTTTTTCCCTGTAAGTAAAATTTTCTCAGCATTCACTACAATAATAAAATCGCCTGTATCTACATGCGGCGTGTAAGTAGCCTTGTGCTTTCCCCTCAGACGGAGGGCTATTTCACTCGCTAATCTCCCTAATACTTTACCGGAAGCGTCCGCAACATACCACTTTTTATCAGCCGTTTCGGCCTTTGCCATATATGTCTTCATAATAACAAAACCACCATTTTATTGAAAAATTTAAAAGCGGAGCTTATTCAATCTGATATAGCTTGTCAAGTAAAATATTGGAAATATCAAATAAATATTGCACAAAAAAACATTTCTTGTCTCATTGCGGCAATTATTAACGTTTTTCCTTATTTTTCAAGCATTTAAATAGTATTTTTGTTGACAAGTGATACTGTCCGACTGTTTTTCGTTCCTTATCTATAATTTCGTATTCTCGGTGTAAGTTTTATGTATTCCGGGTTGCCGACGACCCCTTGTCACTCTAATAAACTTGATATCCGAAGTAGAACGCGGCAGCGAGGAGTCGGCCCCGCAGGCGTATTATTAATACGTCGAGGAAGCCGACGACGATGCCAACAAAGTTATACGAAGGAGATCAAGTTTATTACATGTTTTTCGCGGCCTGCTCGATCCCTTTCCTAATCCCGTCCAGTTTTTCCTGACTCATCTTCACCGATATGCCCATAACCAGTGTGCGTCCCAGAATATCCTCGGCATGCGGAATGTTTTCACGCTTGTATTCCACCTTTCCTTTGTAAGTCGGATCGGTGAACGGATATTTCCTGGAGTTAGCCGTGGATTTAGCCAGAAAATGTTCCCAATTCGGAACATAATGCCACAAATTTCTTTTGTAGCAAACCGTATCCACACCTTCAGCGCCAAGCAGATTCTGGAATTTTTGCGCTCGATTTTCATCGGGCAGATTAAACGCTAAAAACGTTGCGGAATCGCCCTCGGGATCCGGTTTCGCTCGAAACCCCACGCCGGGAACATTAGCCAGAACATCCATAATAAATTTTTTATTTTTTTTCTGTTCGCCGATAAGGTAATCCAATTTGCGCAACTGAGCCAAACCTAACGCTCCCTGCAATTCGTTCATCCGGTAGTTGAAGCCTAGCATCGTCCTGCCTTCCAGAGCACGGCTCACTTTAGGATTATGGTCATGACCATGATCGTGATACCACTCCGACCTTAAATAGAAGTCCTTGTTATTGGTAATCACCATGCCGCCTTCGCCCGTGGTAACCGTTTTAACATAATCAAAACTGAATGTTCCCATGTCGCCAAAACCGCCCAGTTTTTTTCCTTTAAAGCTTGCGCCGCATCCCTGAGCGTTATCTTCAAGAACCAGCAAGTTGTTTTTACGGGCGATTTCCACTATTTTATCGATATTGGCCGCCGAACCGCACATATGTACGGGAATAACCGCCTTGGTATAAGGAGTTTTCTTTTTTTCAATCTCTAAAGGATCAAGATTGAGAGTATCGTCAATATCCACCATGATGGGGATCGCGCCCACTTCCATTACCGCTTCATACGTGGCTAAAAACGTAAAGGCGGGCACAAGCACATCGTCGCCGGGCCCTATATCCATTGCCGCCAGCGCAATTTTCAGGGCCGACGAACCGGAGGTAACTCCCAGGGCGTAATCAACTCCGCAATATTGGGCAAATGCCTGTTCAAATTCCCGAACCTTATAAATTCCTTTTCTTTCTTTATCAAAACCATAACGCATCAGAATACCTGTTTCCAGGACATCCATGACTTCTTTGATTTCTTCTTTGCCGATTAGTTCTGCTCCAGCCATGATTTTAACCTTCCTTTCTTAAAAAGCCTGCGCGTAAATAGCGATCATATCTTCTTTGGTTATTTTACGGGGATTGTTTTCCAAAGGCCTGGCTACCGTTTGGGCCACATCAGCCAATGCCGGAAAATCTTTCTCTTTGATGCCGAATTGAGCAAGTGACGCATAGATCCCGCAATCCTCTATTAATGCCTCAACAGCCTCAAGCGCCAAATAAGCTGATTCACGTACAGGAAGACCTTCTATACACTCTCCCATCGCCTCGGCAACGTCGGCAAATTTTTCCAATGCCGCCGGCATATTAAAAGCCATCACCGCCGGCAACATCATGGTGTTGGCAAGTCCATGTCCGACGCCATATTTGCCGCCCAGCGGATAAGATAATGAATGAACTGCCGTCACACCGGCATTAGCCAGACCGATCCCCGCGTATAAGCTGCCCAACAGCATTCTTTCACGAGCGACGATGTTTTTACCATCGTGGACACAGGAGCGTAAATTTTCGGCAATAAGGGCGATCGCTTCCAGAGAAAACATTTCACTCACAGGCGATGAATTTACAGATGTGTAGGATTCAATGGCGTGACACAAGGCATCAAGGCCGGTATGGGCGGTGGGCGCGGGCGGGAGGCTCAATGTCAATTCGGGATCAAGCAGCGCCAGTTCCGGATAAAGATATGGACTGTTCATGCCTTCTTTCTTTTTTAAATTCTTTCGTACAAAGACCGCGGTGAAAGTTACTTCACTGCCTGTTCCGGCCGTCGTCGGTATCATGATTTTGGGAAGACCATTTTTAGGAACTTTATTGAGACCCAGATAATCGACCGCGCTGCCTTTATTGATCGCAAGCACCGCAACGGCTTTGGCCACATCCATAGCGCTGCCTCCGCCGATGCCGATTACAATGTCGCATTTGTTTTTTGTGGCAATATTCGCTCCTTCATCAGCAAGTTCTATTCCCGGTTCAGGGTTGACTTTGTCATAGACAGTAAATTTAATGCCTTCGGGAATGAGTATGCTTGCTATTTTTTCCTGCAATCCCGTTTTAGCCAGATTTTTATCAATGACAATGAGCGGATTTTGCGCATGATGTTCTTTTATATGGCTGGCAAGCGTTAAAATTGATCCATTGCCGAAAATAATTTTTTTCGCGCCGGTAAAAGAAAATGTTTTTCTCATGATTTATTAAACCTCCATATATATTCACTGAAATTATAATAAGGAATTCCCTGCGGTATGTGCAATTCCTATGGGAGATGTTATGTAAAGTCAAGTTTTTTATGATGCAAGTACCACTGCAGTTGACGGCAAATACCCCTGATAATCTTTACCTCTCGCGATAACAGCGAGGTGCGCGTAAAAAAGCGGCGCAGGTGCATCATCCAGTAATCAGGATTTTCAGGATTTAAAAATTCAATATCGGCAAGCAATGTTTTGATTTGTCCATACATGCCTTCCAGTTCCCGTGACCGCGCGAGTTTTGGCGTTACTTCTGTTGTGCCGGTTAGCCCGGACGAGGCGATAAAAATTTCATAGCACAGAATCATGACGGCATGAGAAAGATTAAGTGATGTGAAATCCCGCGATGTCGGAACGGTAACCACAGCCTGGCAAAGGCGTAACTCTTCATTGGAAAGCCCGGTATCTTCAGGGCCGAAAAGCAGGGCGACCTTATTTTTCTGCGAAATATCGGCAATGCTTTGAGCAGCCGCGCGTGGAGAGACAAACGGTCCGCGTGCCTTACCACGACGGGCAGTTGTTCCCACAATATAATTGAAGCTTCCGAGCGCCTCATCAATGCGTTCACAATACTGGATATGATCTAAAACATCGGCGGCCAGATGTGTTGACCTCTTTTGCATTTCCTCCCGGTCAAAACCCGCTCCTCCCACGACGATGATATCACGGATTCCCATGTTTTTTGCCGCGCGGGCAACAGAACCGATGTTCCCCGCGTATTTTGGTTTATATAAAACAATGCTGATATTTTTTATTTTGGTCGTCAACATAATTTGCTTTCCCTTCTAGGAGCTTATTTTTCTGAAGAAACTTTGTATACCGTACCTCATCAGAGTTCCCATATAATGCGGAGCGCGCGCGAGCCAGGCACCAACAATAAAGACCAGGCAAGAAAGTCCATAAGTCGCCGGGCAACCAATGACAGCAATCAGCGGTTTTTGAAGCCAGACGGCCATAAAGCTCAAAGCGAATATTGCCGGCCAACCTAAAATATAACTAAACACCATCAGAAACAGGCCGGTCATTAATCGCGGTGTCGGACGCTCCCTGAATTCACTAAGATCCGCAGGGTTCTCTAATATATTTTTGATATATTTCTTTGAGGCAAGATATTGGGCTATTTTCTTTCTAATCATAACATTTTTATTTGTAACACTATCCCCGTGCTCTTATACCGTATTCCGGCCATTTTAATTGCGGATAATATTAACTTCGGCAGTCATTTCTTGACACCATATAATACTAATATTATAAAACAGTCCTGTAAAGCAAAATGCGACCAATCGAGGATACCGTGGAAAAACATATCGATGGCTGGGATTTTTTTGATCGTATCTACTGCATTTCTCTGGAAGAACGTGAAGACAGGCGTCGGGCTGCCGCGAAATCGTTTTCTGAAGTAGGACTCAACGGAAAAATAGAATTCGTCCTTGTCAAACCTCACCCCTGGAATATCGAACAGGGAATGTATGAATCTCACATGACCTGTCTACGCATGGGTTTGGAAGCCGGAGCGAAAAATATTGTGGTTTTCGAAGACGATGTCATTTTTGACAGATTTGACGCTGAACACTTCAAGCGATGCACCCAATTTTTAGGAAAACATCCTGATTGGAAAGTTCTGCTCCTGGGAGCATTAATACGCTCCAGCCGTAAAACAACTAATCCTTACATACAAAAAGTACGCTATCAGAGCCTGGCACATGCGTATGCCATAAACAGACCTTACGCAGAGACCCTTGCCTATCAGCCATGGCAGGGAATCATCATAGATACCCTGTTTCGTCCTCTGACAGATCACCTCTACGCAGTGTATCCCATGTTTGCGTTTCAAAACGATTTTTCCTCTGACAACGACAAAAAATATGAAGGGTTGGAGCGTTTCCGGAGATTATGCGGCGGATTGGAGAGAATTCAAAAGGCAAATGAATTTTATATCAGGCATCAATTCGCTATAATCACATTTCATATCGTTATTATTTTATCGGTTATATTTTTTCTTCTGGCTCGATGATGCGGCCGCTGTATTTTTCCAACGAACTGCAAAATACTGAACAGGTCATCGCAATGTTGCCGCTTGACGCAAAAGACGTAATTGTTATAAAATATAGCCATATTATGGAATGTTATCGCTTAAAAAACTCCACCGCGTAACCATATAGGGCAACGCATACTAAAGCATCTTGGAGGTAATCGTATGAGCGAGGACCTAGTATCTCCGGCATATAACCGTATAATCAAAAGCATCAGAAAAAATCAAAGCGGAAAGATTCAAATACCTTCTATTCTCATACTTTGGGGCTAAGTGTATGGATTGCGGTCACAAGGCGCAAGCGCATATCGGGTGGTTCCTGAAAATTAAGGCGGCTGATTCACCATGTGCGTCCGACCGCTTATTATCGCCCGCAAAGTGGTAACTTAAAAACAAATTGGTATTACATCAAGGAGAAAGGAGAGTCATTATGTCAAAACTTAATTTGACACCTGAAGAGGAAGCTAAGGTCTTGGAGATCCTTGAGAGATATCTTCCGGAACTGGAACACGAAGCCGTCCACACAGACAGCAAGGAACTCCGTAAGTTTTTTATGGAACGGAAGGCATTCATGCAGGAGTTGATGCGGCGTCTGAAAAGCTGACCACCTTTTTCTGACGACATTATAAAAATTGATAGACATTCTGTCAAACTCGGAGGAAAAGTTTCTTTCAAGCAGTTATTTTAAGCGGCAATAGCATAAATAGCCGCATCTTGAATTTTTGTACAAATTTTCGGATGAATTGGATTGCCTGAGGCAAATGTGATTTAGTATTTGCTTACTTACCCCAAAACACGCTACAGTAAATGATTATGCTACCGACTTTATCGACAAAAAAGTATTTAAATTGATTTCCGGATTATCTTACTATAATATCCGCCTTGAATTTATTGTCCCTTCCTGCTTATGTTCGCGAAGAGGAAGGGATTACATGTTGGCAATTCCATTTAACGTTTAGAGTGAAATCATAAAAATAACAAAGAAGGGATTCATACTCCTATTTACCGTATTGCCGTCATTCAGGAATTTTTGAGCTATCCGATATCGAAACGTAAGAGATTCGTTTATTCCTCATGTCTTTTTTGTGGACTGTTGTTTTTTCTGGTTTTACCTTCTCATGTGTTGGCTTTCGATTCTTCTTCAAATGATTTTAAGGAATACATGAGTCAATTGGAAAAACAAAACGCCCTTTATAGATGGACAGACATTCATCCCGGAGAAATACCATGGGTATATTATCGGATAACAAAAAACAAACACCCTCTTATGTTTGTTAATTTCGGTAACAGCGCCGGTAATTGCACTTTATTTTTAGGCTGCGTTCACGGTGATGAATTACCGGCTGCTTATCTTATGTTCAAACTTGCCCATTACGTGAAAGACAATCCCGGCTTGTTTCAAGACAAGTGTATTGTTATTGCGCCACTGGTCAATCCCGATGGTTTTTTGTCCACGCCACCAACTCGGGTTAATGCCAACAACGTCGATATTAACAGAAATTTCCCCACAAAAGACTGGCAGGCAAATGCGATGCGTCAATGGATAAAGACCAAAAGAAAAAGACGTTATTATCCAGGGGCAATCCCGGCGTCAGAGCAGGAAACACAGTTTCAGATTGCCCTGATCAAGAAATTCAAACCACAAAAAATATTGTCGGTACATTCACCGCTTAACTTTTTTGATTATGATGGACGATCATCAGACTTAAATTCTTTTGAAAAATGGATGGAACAAGTATTTAAAGAGACAAATCATCCTTTAAAAAAATTCGGATATTATCCCGGCTCTCTAGGCAACTATGCCGGTCATGAACGCACGATTTTTACTTTAACACTTGAATTGCCTTCTTCCGATCCTGAACGTGGCCTTGAATATTTCCAAAGATTTCAACCATCCATATTAAAATTCATTAACCTGCCTGCCACCGGCGCACCGCCAGGTGTCAAGATTGTCAATAATTATAAGAAAATCAGCGACGAATTATAATCAACTCGAAGCAAAATGATCTTATCGCCATTCTTCTCCCCAAGACGACCGGCAATCATTACCACATACTTCTGTCGATCTGATTTTCAGGCCGTACTAATTTATACTTTGCGGCAGAACATGATTTTTGTTATTAGTTTCCTATGGATCAGGAAATGCTATTACTGAATAACAACGCGCTGCAATTCGGTATTGAACTGAACAAGACGCAACTGGCTTTATTTGATGTTTATAGAGATGAGCTTTTACAGTGGAATGCCAAAACAAATTTGATTTCCGAAAATTCTTCCCGGGAAATTATCGCGCGTCACTTTCTGGATTCACTCTCAGCTTTGCCATTTATTCATACTCCTGCAGGCAAAATAATTGATATCGGCTGTGGCGCGGGCTTCCCCGGCCTTCCCTTGAAAATAGCGTTGCCTTTTTTACAAATTTATCTTCTGGAAACCAGTCGTAAAAAAGTTTCTTTCTTAAAACATATTATCCGTCTTTTGAATCTTTCACAGGCCTTTGTGCTTCATGACCGCGTCGAAAATATTATGAAGACAGATTTGTGGAAGGAACAATTTGATATTGTCATTTCACGTGCCGCTTTTAAACTATCCGAACTTCTGCCGCAAGGCGACTATTTTCTCATCCCGGGAGGGAAACTAATTGCCTTGAAAGGCTCTAATGTGGATGAAGAATTTACCCAATGCTCCCTCATTAAAAATCAGCATAAAATATCTCAATTTATTCAACATGATATAAATGCCCCCTGCTTGGGGGCACAGCGTAAAATTATTATCGCAGAAAAAACAAAATAAAGTAAAAAATCCTTCTAAAAAGAACTTTTTTATGCTAGTTCTAACACCGGTTCTTGCAAAAGAATTTATTTTTTTACGCTCCATAAAATAATGAATAAAATTATATGTATAGCAAACCAAAAGGGTGGTGTTGGTAAAACCACCACCGCAATAAATTTATCTGCTTCCCTGGCGGCGGCGGAAAAAAAAACTTTACTCATTGATGGCGATTCTCAGGGTAATTCAACAAGCGGTATCGGCGCGGATAGAAATTCATTTCAGACGGCTAATTTATATCATGCGATGATCGGTCAGGTGCCTCTGAAGCAAGTCATTATCAACACGGCCATACCGCACCTTGATGTTGTTCCGTCTAATCAGGATCTGATCGGAATTGAAGTTGAGTTTGTCGGTCTGGAAGATAAAGAAAAGCGGTTGCGTAATTTATTGAGCTCTCTGGACAGTCATTATGATTTCATCGTCATTGATTGTCCTCCATCGCTGGGTGTTATGACCGTAAATGCCCTGGTCGCATCCGATTATTTGATTGTTCCTTTACAGTGCGAGTACTTTGCAATGGAAGGCTTGGGATATTTGCTTAACACGGTAAAACTGGTCAAGGCGCAATTAAATCCCAAGCTGGTCTTGGGCGGTATTTTATTGACGATGTTTGATCAGCGCAATTTATTATCTCATCGGGTCTCCGATGATGTGCGGAAACATTTTGGCGATAAGGTTTTTAAAACGGTGATCCCGCGTAATGTGCGGCTTTCGGAAAGTCCCAGTCACGGATTGCCTATTATTCTTTATGATATCAAATCGCGGGGCGCTTTGGCTTATATGGAGATGGCCGGAGAAATAATTCAGGGGGGGATGTAAATGGCGCAAAAAAATGTGCTTGGTAAAGGACTTGGCGCAATTTTTCCGGATTTATTAAATGACTTTGATAAAAAAAAGGCCGTTTTATCCTGCGGCATTGAAGAACTGCGGCCAAACCGTTATCAACCCCGTAAAATTTTTAATGATCAAAATCAAAAGCAGCTTATTGATTCCATCAAAAACAGCGGTATTATTCAGCCGATTATTGTCCGCAGGGCTGAAAAGGGATATGAAATTATCGCCGGAGAGCGGCGTTGGAGAGCGGCTCAGTCCATAGGTTTAAAAGATGTACCTATTGTCATTCGCGAAGCGACGGATATGCAGGCGGCCGAAATGTCTTTGATTGAAAATATTCAGCGTGAGGAATTAAACCCTCTGGAAGAAGCCGATGCCTATGTAACATTAATTGAAAAATTCAATCTTTCTCAGGAAGAAATTTCTTCGAGAGTGGGCAAAGATCGTTCCACTGTTGCCAATACCATTCGTCTTTTGAAACTGCCGGCTAAAGCAAAAGCAGCTCTTACGGAAAAGAAAATTTCTTCAGGCCATGCCCGCTGCTTACTGGCATGCAGTTCGACAGAAGAACAACTTGCGGCACTGGCTTTAATCTTAAAAAAAGATTTAAATGTCCGGGAAACAGAACGTTTAATACAAAACGCAAAAAAAATTCATACGGCTAAAAGACAAGATTTCAAACAAGACCGCTTTCTTGCTGATCTGGAAAAATTACTCACAGAAAAGGTCATGGCGAAAGTGCAAATTAAAGGATCGGCAAAGAAGGGATTGGTCGAAATTCGTTATACATCGATGGATGAATTAAACCGGTTAGCTGATTTAATTCTTGAAAATTTCAAATAATATCTGTATTCCACACTTATCAACAATTGTTGATAAGTGTGTTTATAAAGGTCGTTAAATGGAAGATTTTTGGGGGAAAACGAGTAAATTTATTCAAGAAAAAATAAGTAAGCAAAATTTTGATACATGGATAAAACCTATTAAAATTGTTGCCATGGAAGACCAGCGTGTACAATTGGCTGTGCCCAATAAATTTTTTAAAGATTGGCTTTTAGAAAATTATACCTCTACCATTAAGCAATCTTTGAAAGCTGCCGCAGGTATTGATGTTGATATTGATTTTGTTCTATTAAAAAATCAGGACAATATCACCGATTCGTCATCCAGGCAGACGACGAATACTAAACATACGTCAACATCTACTAACATAAAAAGCAATAACTTTTCTTTTCTTAACAATAATTACAACTTCGACAGGTTTGTTGTAGGTGCGTGTAATCAATTTGCCCATGCCGCTTCCATTGCCGTAGCCAAACAACCGGCTAAAAATTATAATCCATTATTTATTTATGGAGGATCCGGTTTAGGGAAAACTCACCTATTGAATGCAATCGGCCTTCTCTCGTCTTCGATCCATCCGACACTGAATATCATGTATGTTTCCGCGGAAGAATTTATGAATGAAATGATTAATTCCATTCGTTATGACCGCATGCCAAAATTTAGGGAAAAATATCGAAATATCAGTTGCTTGCTCATTGATGACATTCATTTTTTGGCCGGAAAAGAAAGAACGCAGGAAGAATTTTTCCATACTTTCAACACCTTGCATGATTCCGGAAAACAAATAGTCGTCACCAGCGATAAATTTCCAAAGGATATTCCTAACCTGGAGAGCAGACTACGTTCCCGTTTTGAATGGGGTCTGATTGCCGATATTCAACCGCCGGAAATAGAAACTAAAATTGCTATCATTGAAAAGAAAATTCAGGAAAATAAAATTGAGTTACCGCATAATGTCATTCATTATATCGCATCTCATGTGGAATCCAATATTCGTGAATTGGAAGGCTTTTTAGTGAGAATAGGCGCTTATTCATCTTTAACAGGCAGAGAAATTGATTTAGATTTAGTCAAGGAAGTATTAAGCAGTTTGGTTAAGCGTAACAAACAAGGAGATGTAAGTGTTGAAGAAATCATTAAGGTGATCGCTGGAAAATTAAATATAAAAATATCCGACATCAAAGCTCATAATAAAAATAAAAACATTGTATTCGCAAGACAAATTGTCATGTATTTAGCAAGAAAATTAACCAATAATTCTTTTCCTGATATCGGTCAAAAAATTGGCGGGCGTGATCATTCCACGGTAATTTATGCTAATAATAAAATGTTAAATAGCATCAAAACAGATCCTAAGTTAAAAGTTTTAATTCAGGAACTGGAGGATACTTTAATGAACAAATCATAAACTTTTTTATAAGACTTTATAAACAGGTTAAAGTGTTTAAAGTCTTTATTATGGCTATTAAAATTTTTTCAATCAACATATCCACAAGCTTTACTATTAATACTAATTATATATAAGAAAAAAAATATAATATTAAGATAAAAAACAAGGAGGAAAAATGGAATTTAAAATAAACAGAGAAACCTTTCTTGATGGTATTCAAAAAACATTGGGTATTGTCGAAAAAAAGACAACCATACCTATTTTAAATAATATTCTTTTAAAAGCTGAAAACAATAAACTTAAAATAATTGCTACGGACAGGGAAATAATTCTAATCTCTGATTACGATGCGGAAATATCTGAAAATGGTGAAATAACTATTTCAGCAAAAAAAATGTATGAAATGATCAGAGAAATTCAGGGTGAAGTTATTAATTTCACTCAGAAAAATAATATCGTAAAAATATCATCTCAAAGGGCATTTTACAAAATACCGGGACTGCCGGCCGAAGATTTTCCAAGTATTACCGATGATAAGGATATTCCTCTCTATAAAATAAAAGGAATGGTCATCAAAGATTTAATTAATAAAACAGCCTTCGCCATGGCAACGGATGAAAGCAGAAAAAATCTAAATGGGGTTTTATTGGAAGAAGGAGTGGATGGAGTAGATCACTTGTTAAGAATGGTGGCTACTGACGGTCATCGTTTAGCGTTGGCGAAAGGTTTAATATCCGGACCTTTTTTAAAGACGGGAAAAGGGATCATTATTCCCCGCAAGGGATTAATGGAAATAAAAAAAATTATTGATGAAAATGAAGAAGTTAAAATAGGTTTACATAAAAATATGTTTGTTGTGAAAACTGAAAACACTCTTTTAAAAGTCAGTCTGGTTGATGCGGATTATCCGGATTATAAAAAAGTCATTTCCACTGAAAAAGGAATTAGAGTTGTTTTGGAAAAAGAATATTTTCTGCATGCTTTAAAGCGAATGAGTGTTGTGTCATCAGAGCGGTATGGTGGAGTTATTCTTTCTTTTTCCAAAGGGAAGTTAACACTTAATTCCACCAATCTGGACGTCGGTGAAGCCACAGAAGAGATCGATATAGATTATGCCGGAGAAGTGATTGATAGTGGATTTAATGTAAATTATTTAATTGACGCCATATCGGTGATTAATAAAGATAATATTCTGTTGGAAGTTGGGGTGGGATTAAAACCATCCCTGATAAAACATACCGAAGATGACAGTTATTTATGTATAATTATGCCTTTAAAAATCTAGCAACAGAGAGGAAGTTGAAAAGTATTTATGACACATAAGTATGATGCGGATAGTATTAAAGTCTTAGAAGGCCTGGAGGCAGTTCGTAAAAGACCTGCCATGTATATAGGTTCCACCGGCAAGGAAGGTCTTCATCATCTGGTTTATGAAGTGGTTGATAATAGTATTGATGAAGCGGCCGGAGGATTTTGCGACACGATCACCGTAAAAGTAAGAGTGGATAATAGTATTGTTGTTGATGACAACGGACGCGGCATTCCCGTAGATATTCATAAAACCGAAGGTGTGTCGGCGGCGGAAGTGGTCATGACAAAACTTCATGCCGGTGGTAAATTTTCAAATGATTCTTATAAAATATCCGGCGGTTTGCACGGCGTAGGTGTTTCAGTTGTGAATGCCCTTTCTGAAACTTGTGAACTCGAAGTAAGACGCGATGGAAATGTTTACAGGCAGTCATACAAACGCGGCATTCCCGACGGTCCACTGGAAATGGTGGGAAAAACAAGAGGAAAGGGCACCAAAGTAACTTTTTTACCCGATGCTGAGATCTTCGAAGAAAGTGAATTCAGCTTTGATGTCATAGCCAACCGTTTGCGCGAGTTGGCATTTTTGAATTCCGGCGTCAAAATTATTTTGATAGACGAGCGGGTCGGTAAGCAAAACGAATTCTTTTATAAAGGCGGCATCGTCTCGTTCGTTGAATATATCAACCGCAATAAAAAAGTATTGCATAAAAATCCGATTTACGTTTCCGGCGCCAAGGAAGATTGTTCCGTGGAAGTTGCTCTTCAGTATAATGAAACCTATCTGGAAAATATTTTTTCCTTTGCCAACAGTATCAATACGACTGAAGGCGGCACTCATATGATCGGTTTCAGATCGGCCCTGACCAGGGTTTTTAATAATTACGCCATAAACAATAAAATCATTAAAGACGGAAAGGAATCGTTAAGAGGTGAGGATTTAAGGGAAGGATTGGCATGTGTCATTAGTGTTAAAGTCAAAAATCCGCAATTTGAAGGCCAGACGAAAACCAAGCTGGGCAACAGCGAGGTGCGCGGTCTCGTGGAGGGAATATTTTACGAAAAGATAGGCAGTTACCTTGAGGAAAATCCATCTGTTGCTAAACAGATTTTAAATAAGTGCATGGAAGCGGCTCGTGCAAGAGAAGCGGCCAGGCGCGCGCGGGAATTAACCCGGCGTAAGAGCGCGCTGGAAGTGGGAGCCCTGCCGGGCAAACTTGCCGACTGTCAGGAAAAAGATCCGGCGTTGAGCGAAATATATCTGGTGGAAGGCGATTCCGCCGGCGGTTCGGCCAAGCAGGGCAGGGACCGGAAGAATCAAGCTATTCTTCCGCTGCGCGGTAAAGTGTTAAATGTAGAGAAGGCCCGTTTCGATAAAATGCTGCAAAATGAAGAAATCAAATTGATGGTTACGGCATTGGGAACAGGCATCGGTACCGAGGATTATGACGTCAGCAAACTGCGCTATCACAAGGTGATTATCATGACGGATGCCGATGTTGACGGCTCTCACATCCGCACACTGCTTTTAACTTTCTTTTTCCGGCAGATGCGTGAACTGATCGAACGAGGATACTTGTATATAGCCCAGCCGCCGTTGTTTAAGGTCGTGGAAAAGAAACAGGAATTTTATATCCACAATGAAGACAAGATGAAAAATTATATTCTGGAAAATGGCGTAGAAAAAGTACATCTGGTCATGGGTGATGATTCACCGTTTCCGGTTTCAGGCAATAAACTGTTAACCCTTGTAAAAAAGGTTATGCGCATCGAGGATTTGTTGGACAGGTTTGAAAAAGAGAACCGCGACAGGAACCTGATACGTATTTTAGCCGGCGACCCCACTTTGAAGGACGATAGTTTTAAAAGCGAAAAAGCTCTTTCATCCATTGCCAAAAGAACCGGTGTTGCTCTGGGCGAGAGTTTCTCGGATTTTAAAATTGAAGAAGACGAGGATCATGGCGGCTTTAAAGTAGTTTTCTATTTGAATAAAAATGGACAAAAGATTCCATCCTGCCTGAGCAGGGAAGTCTTCCGAACGCCGCAGTTTGCGGATATAAGATCATTTCTGGATCAAGTGTCCATTATGGGCGAGGCCCCTTATCGTGATGAGAGCGAAGAATCTTCAACCCCTGTCATTCTGGAGAGCGCCAAAGCCCTGGTAGATCATATTGTCGAGTTGGGTAAAAAGGGCCTGACTGTTCAGCGCTATAAGGGCCTTGGTGAAATGAACCCGGAGCAGTTGTGGGAAACTACAATGAATCCGGAAAAACGAACCCTGTTACAGGTTGGCGTCGAAGATGCGGTGCAGGCAGACGAAATATTTACAACGCTCATGGGAGACCAGGTCGAACCCAGGCGCGACTTCATATATCAAAATGCACTGTATGTTTCCAATTTGGACATTTAGAAAAAATTTTAAATTATTCATAGTGATGGCGGGGTATCGGCCCGCTTTTTATTGAGAGAGGAAGGAACGAAATGGAACGTGATATCCACCACAAGCAAACGCTGGTGAATATAGAAGATGAAATGAAAAAATCATACATGGATTACGCAATGAGCGTTATCATCGGCCGGGCGATTCCCGATGTGCGCGATGGTTTAAAACCGGTCCATCGCCGCATTCTGTATGCCATGTATGAGATGGGCAATCGCCATAATAAACCTTACAAAAAATGCGCGCGTGTCGTTGGCGATATCATGGGTAAATATCATCCGCACGGCGACGCGGCCATTTATGATACGCTGGTACGTATGGCGCAGGATTTTTCTTTGCGTTATATGCTGGTGGACGGACAGGGGAACTTCGGCTCTATTGACGGCGATCCTCCCGCGGCGATGCGTTACACGGAAAGCCGTCTGGCCAGGATTTCCGATGAAGTCATGGCCGATCTGGAAAAAGACACGGTTGATTTCGTGCCCAATTACGACGAATCGCTGACGGAGCCTTCGATTCTGGCGACGCGCCTTCCGCTTTTTCTGTTGAACGGAACAGCGGGTATCGCCGTCGGTATGGCGACGAATGTTCCTCCCCATAATTTGACGGAAGTGATCAATGGCACTATCGCTTGTATTAAGAATCCCGCTATTACCGTGGAACAGCTTATGCGCCTCATTCCGGGACCTGATTTTCCCACCGCGGGATTTATCAATGGACGGGAAGGAATTGTTGCCGCCTATAAAACGGGACGCGGCATCATCCGGCTGAGGGCGCGGGCGCTGATTGAAAAGAATGCCCGCAACGATAAGGAAAGCATTGTCATTACAGAACTTCCTTATCAGGTCAATAAAGCCACGTTGATTGAAAAAATATCGGAACTGGTGCGTGATAAGAAAATTTCTGGAATCTCGGATTTACGGGACGAATCCGACCGGGATGGCATTCGTGTCGTGATTGATTTAAAACGCGATGAAAATTCGGCCATCATTCTTAATCAGCTTTATAAATTCACTCAGATGGAAAGTTCGTTCGGTATCATTATGCTTGCGATATCCGAAGGCCGTCCGCAGGTATTCAACCTCAAGGAAGTGCTCGAAAAATTCATCGTGTTCCGCAGGGACGTTGTCGTGCGCCGTACGCAGTTTGATCTGGCGCGTGCCAAAGAACGGGCGCATATACTGGAAGGCTATATCATTGCGCTGAACAACATTGATGAAATCATCAAAGTCATTAAGGCATCCAAAAATGCCGCCGACGCGTCGGTAGCGTTATGCGCGAAATTTCATTTGTCGGAAATTCAGGCCAAAGCTATTCTGGAGATGAGACTACAACGTCTGACGGGCCTGGAGAGAGCCAAGATTGATGAAGAATACGCCGAGGTGACGGCGCTCATTGCCAAACTTGCGGGAATTCTTGCGGATCCGCAGAAAGTTCTGCAGGTCATCATTGACGAACTGAATGAAATTAAAGAAAAATACGGCGATGAGCGACGAACGGAAATTGTCGCTAGCTCCGAAGATATCAACATTGAGGACATGATCGTCGAAGAAGACATGGTTGTGACGATTTCCCATTCCGGCTATATCAAGCGCAACGCGGTCAGTCTTTATAAGAGCCAGCATCGCGGCGGCCGGGGCAAGGTTGGCATGGGCACCAAAGAAGAAGATTTCGTGGAAAAAATATTCATTGCCTCCACCCATCATTATCTGCTGGTCTTTACCAGCGCTGGAAAAGTGCACTGGCTGAAAGTTTATCAGATTCCGCAGGCGGGACGCGCCGCAAAAGGCAAAGCCATGGTCAATCTGGTGAATCTTGCACCGGGTGAACGCGTGACGGCAACCCTGCCTGTGCGTGAATTTGTGGTGGACAAATTTATTGTCATGGTCACGAAGAAAGGTATCATAAAGAAAACAGAGCTTGCTGCATACGCTAATCCTCGTTCCGGAGGCATCATTGCCATTTCCATTGATGCGGGCGATGAACTTGTGGATGTGCAGTTGACGACAGGCAATCAGGATATCTTTTTAGGAACACGGCAGGGCATGGCCATTCGTTTCAGGGAAGATGATGTGCGCGATATGGGCAGAACTGCGCGCGGTGTGCGCGGCATTAATCTGGACGAAGGCGATGAAGTCATTGGCGTCGAAATTCCCGCCCATGATACTTTTATGCTCACGGTTTCCGAAAATGGTTTTGGCAAATGCACGCCGATTGATGAATATCGCGTGCAAGCCCGCGGCGGCAAAGGGACTATCAACTTAAAGACGGTTGCCAAGGTTGGCAGTGTCTCCGGCGTGCTGCAGGTGCAGGGTGAAGAGAATATCATGTTGATCAGCAATGCCGGCAAAGTCATCCGCTTGAAGGTACAGGAAGTTCCGGTCAATCATCGTGTTACACAGGGCGTAAAACTTATCGATCTGGAACCGGAAGAAAAACTGGTTGGCGTTGCCCGCACGACATCAGAGACCGAAGGTAAGGACGATGCCAATGGTAATGGTGACGATGAAACAGATCTGATACCGGAAGACAATGGCACACCTCAAGAAGATTAAGGCTTCAAAATCTATAAGCAAAAAGGCGCCGCGAGGCGCCTTTTTTTATGACAGGCGGGAACTTGCTGAATAAACCATCTTAAGTTATAATCTGTTTATGCCCTATTACAATTATTTTGATCATACAGCCGATATAGGCATTGAAATATCAGGACGGACTAAAAAGGAACTGTTTGCCAACGCCGCCTGTGCTTTGTTTGACGTCCTGATCGAAAACATCAAAAATAATGGCAGGTCTATCCACGAGAGAAAAGGGCGGCACAAAACAATAATCGTTGAGGGAGCGGATGCGGCCGATTTGCTGATTAATTTTTTAAGGGAGATGCTTTACTTATTTAATGGCGAGCACTGGGTAGTCGATGATTGCGAAATGATGGAATTGGGCAAGAACAAACTCGTGGCAAAATTGACGGGAGAATCATACAATAAGAGAAAGCATTTGATTAAAACGGAGATTAAGGCGGTAACCTATGGTGGCCTGAGTGTGATAAAGGCAAATTCGATCTGGAAAGCAAGAATCATTTTTGATGTATAAAAAAGCAATATGTCATAACTTGCAAGTTGCTCATCAAAAGTATACCGCGACGGCAAGGAAGAGGCGATGCAGGCGTATATTATGATACGTCGAAGGAGCCGATGACGCAGCCAACAAAGGTAGACGAATGAATGCAGCTTGGCAAGAAATAAAACTGGAAAAGTTGGATAACAACCGCTGGCTTTTGCCGCAGACGGGTTCTATGCGCGTGCCGGGGATTATCTACGCTAATGATAAAATTTTTGATCTGTTGAAAAACGATGAAAGCGCAAAGCAGGTTGCCAACGTCGCGCATTTGCCGGGCATTGTACAATATTCTCTGGCTATGCCTGATGTCCACTGGGGCTATGGCTTTCCCATAGGCGGTGTGGCGGCGTTTGATCTGGATGGCGGCATAATTTCGCCGGGCGGCGTCGGTTACGACATCAATTGCGGCTGCCGACTGATGACTACCGAACTTTTACTTGCCGACATCAAAAACAAAATAAAGGATTTAACGACGGCACTGTATCAGCGCATACCCTCGGGCGTCGGTTCCACAGGCTATGTCAAACTATCAGGGAAAGATCAGAAAAAAGTGCTCGAAGAAGGCGCGCGATGGGCGATCAAGGCTGGTTTCGGGAGTGCCCAGGATTTGGAAACAACGGAAGATGGCGGCTGCATGAGCGGCGCGGATCCAGAGCAGGTCTCAGCGCGGGCCATTGAAAGAGGCAAGCAACAGTTAGGCACGCTGGGTTCAGGCAATCATTTTCTGGAAATTGAAGTTGTGCAGGAGATATTTGATGAGAAAGCGGCGCAGGCGTTTGGGTTACATAAGGGTCAAGTCGTCGTCATGATTCACACCGGTTCTCGCGGATTGGGTTATCAGATTTGTGACGATTATCTGGCCTTAATGGTCAAACACGCGCCGGAGACGGGCATTGTGCTGCCGGACAGGCAACTGGCCTGCGCGTATCTCAATTCGGCCAGGGGACAAAATTATCTGGCGGCCATGGCCTGCGGAGCCAATTTCGCCTGGGCCAACCGGCAAATCCTGATGAATCTAACAGGCGAAGTTCTTGAAAAAACGCTGCGCGTGGCTCCCCGCGAACTGGGAATGCGTCTGGTCTATGATGTCTGTCATAACATTGCCAAAATAGAATCGTTTACGATTGCGGGCGTTACAAAAAATCTTTGCGTGCATCGCAAGGGCGCGACGCGAGCCTATCCGGCTGGATCGGACGTAATACCGGCGCGTTATCAATCTGTCGGCCAGCCGGTGCTGATTCCCGGGGACATGGGAACAGGTTCTTACGTTTTAGCGGGTCAGGAAAAAGCTATGCAGGAAACATTCGGAAGCGCCTGCCATGGCGCGGGACGCGTAATGAGCCGGACTCAGGCGATCAAATCCTGCCGGGGGCGATCGATTAGCCGCAAATTGGCCGATCAGGGAGTATTAGTGATGGCTGGCAGCAAAGGTACACTTTGTGAAGAAATGCCGGAAGCCTATAAAAATTTGCAGGATGTTGTGCAGGTTATGCATGAGGCGGGAATTGCTAAAAAGGTGGCGCGGCTTAAATCAATAGCCTGCATCAAAGGGTAGTGTATGCTGTAACGATCAGGGCAAACTCAACACGGCTTTGGGCATTGTATAGAGTCGTCAACGCATGTTCGATAAATAAGTTTAGTTCAGTGGAAAAAATACGAAAGCTGTTGTAAATAAAGCTGAAAAATAAATCCGGAGGAGCAACATGTCCGAGATCATTTTTGAAAACGATGAAGACTGGGAAAAAAGAGTCCTGTGCAGCGATGAGTCCTGTATCGGCACAATAGGCCCGGACGGCACATGCAGGGAGTGCGGCAAGGTTTATGAGGGAAAGTTTACCGGTCAGCAGACCGGCAGTGTTCAACCGGAGATGTCAGAAGAACAGCAAACGGTTCAGTCCGCGGATACGGCATCGGATGAGGATTGGGAAAAAAGAATTCTGTGCGGCGATGAGTCCTGCATTGGGGTTATAGGTTCCGATGGCAAGTGCAGGGAATGCGGGAAACCACTATAACTCAAAAGGGCGGATAACTATTTGGTGGTAAATTTATGACCATTGAAAAAACAAGAACTACCGACATAATCCTTTTTATTGGCCGATGCGTTCCACTCATTGTGCGCAAAGGATTCTTCAAGATGATCTTCTGGCTTTTTTACCACATGGTTGCTAAAAGCCGTTTGATTGTTCTGCATAATCTTCAGCGTTCCTTTCCGGAAAAAGATCTGAAGGAAATAATCAAAATCGCCAAAGGGGTTTACAGACATTTTTCCATTGTGGCCGCAGAGTTTTTCGATCTGCCTTCAATTACCCGGGAAAATATTGACAAATGGGTCGAGGTGGAAGGCATGGAAAATGCCGATGCGGCGCTTGCCTTGAATAAAGGCGCCCTGTCCATTGTTGCTCATTTCGGCAACTGGGAGCTTTTGACCATAGCTATCCCTATGCTGGTCAGGCCTATGTATATCGTCTATAGGCCGCTGGACAGCCCCGTCTTTGATAATATGGTGGAGTATGTGCGCACCATGCAGGGAAATTCTCTGATTCCCAAGGGAGGATCGGGGAAAAAGGTGTTGGAACTGTTAAAGGAAAATCAGATTATAGGAATCTTAAGCGACCAGAACGTGGCCGCTTACGAGGGAGTATTTGTTGATTTCTTCGGCCGTCCCGCCTGCACCGGCGTGGGGCTTGCGGTAATGGCGATGCGTTCCGGCACTCCGGTGGTCCCGGTTTTCATGGCGAGGCAGAGATCCGGTAAATACAAGCTTATTATTAAGCCTGCGGTCGAAACCGTTTGCACCGACGATTATAAGTCCGATCTGTTTGTAAATACACAGCGGTTTACTAAAATAGTGGAAGATGTTATTCGTGAATATCCGGATCAGTGGTTTTGGTTCCACCAGCGCTGGAAAACAAAGACTTATCAAAAATAAAAGAGCTCAACCTCAACAGCAAATAAAAAAGCCATCGATTTAATCGATGGCTTTTTTATTCAGTGAAAAAATTTTTATTCTGCCAAGGCTTTTATCCCCTTGTATTGATTAAGGTCGGTATAGAGCTCGCTGGTATAAGGATTGCGCTTTGTTTTGGCTATTTTGTAAATCATATAGCCGAAAACAGCAATGTTCGAAAGCAAGGCCAGCAAACTTACAACAAACAATGCCGTTGTATCAGGCGTCGCGGAGGCCACCGGATACAAACCTTCTTTGGTTAAAGCAATTCCTTTTGCCGCTGCCGCAATTTCAGCGCTGGCAGTTGCCTGGATAGAGAAGGGTCCCTTGTCGATGAACGCGGGGAAAGTCTGAGCAAACATACACCACAGAGCAAGAGTCTGGGCGCGATGTTGCAGCCATGCGCCCTTGCCGACTGTGAATGCGCAAAGTGTAGGCGCGAGCAGCAACGCGAATCCGGCGTACCATGAGTGGCCCGGCAGGCAGTTGTAGGTATAGGCGAAGTTCCAGAGGTCATAAGCAATAATCCAGAACCAGAGCATATCCGGCCATAACATGTCCATACTCTTGTCTGAGTCTATTTTTTTACGAACGCAGATTCCAAACCAGCCCGTTATTGTGATGGTGTTAAGGATTCCGGCAATGCCGTTCATGTAATTCCATGAACCGCCAATGTAGTATTCAATTTGATTGTGCAAAAACTCAATGGTGGGAACTGTATAATCCATGCCTACCTGAAAGTCACGCGTGACAGCTTCAATGATGTTGATGGCAAGAATCAGCGGCGGGAAGCACAGCGCCCATTTCTTATCGCTGAGTTTCCAAACTTTTCCGTCTCTGCCTGTACCGCGAATGTGTCTGATGCACCAGAATCCGATGCATCCGGCTGTTGATGAGTATACCTTAGCCAGATGGAACCAATCCATATAGGCTGTATCACGCAATATTGTAAGCCATAAAATTGTAAGAATTATCGGCAGTACAACAAACATGGCAAAACCTGCCCATTTGAATCGACGGCCTGCCTCATTGGAGACGAACAAGGCGAAAAATGCCGCAATCCAGACAAGCCATACCAAAACGGAGCTAACATCTGTGCTGAAAGTAAACATATCGTTCCCTCCTGCTGGTATTAAATGGAGTAATGTTTAAAATTTTTTATAAGGCAGAAATTTCATATTTGCTTGTTCGATGCGCATAGTCAATGACCCACATATCGTGTTGAGCTTCAGCCCTCCTTATTGCTATATACGCCATCGTACACACGTCACTTGCCGGGATACCCGCTTGTTGCCTCGAGGCTTTTACAGCGTCATCAAAAGTCGTAGAGCTGTGCGCCCGGAATAACCGTAAACTTATGCCCAAGCAATACTTCAATAGCTTTTTCGGGGTTATCGAAGCGAAAGATGATGACGGCATTCTGGCCGCTTTTTTCCACAAAGGCATAGAGATATTCCACGTTAATGCCTTCTTTGGAAACAACTTCCATAATGCTGTGCAGTCCGCCCGGTTTATCGGGAACTTCAACGGCCACAACAGGGGTTTTGCTTACACGGAAGCCGTTATCCTTAAGCACTTTATTTGCTTTTTCCACGTCATTGACAATCAAACGCAAAATACCGAAATCGACCGTTTCAGCCAGCGACAGAGTCCGTATATTTATGTTATTTTCTTTCATGACACGTGTTGCGTGCTCGAGCGACCCGGGTTTATTTTCTAAAAAAACCGAAATTTGTTCTACTTTCATTGCAACCCCCTTATAATTTATCAGTAGCGGCGTTTATCAATAATTTTTGCTCCTGCTTTTTGAAGAGTATTGGGTTCGACAAGCTTGACGCGCGCGGAGACACCCAAATAATCCTTCATGTCCTTAACGATCCTTTTTTCAATTTTCTGCAGTTCTTTGACACTGCCGGAATCGCTGAATATATTGTCGCTGACCTCCACTTGTAAATCCAGCGAGTCCAGCGCGCCCACTTTATCAATAATTAATTGATAATTGGGTTTCAATCCTTCGATGCCGACTAAAATCGATTCTATTTGAGAGGGGAAGATATTGATGCCCCTTACAATCAGCATATCGTCGCTTCTTTTTAGAACTCTTTCCATCTTAACGTGACTGCGGCCGCATCGGCACGGTTCGGTAATAAGGCGCGATATGTCGCCGGTACGGTAACGGACGAGCGGACCCGCTTCTTTGGTGAGAGTTGTAAAAACCAGTTCGCCCTCTTCTCCCTCGGGAAGAACTTCGCCTGTTGCTGGATTGATTGTTTCGACGATAAAATGATCTTCAAAAACATGCATGCCATTGCGGCCTTCGATGCATTCCATAGCCATGCCCGGGCCGATAACTTCCGATAAACCGTAAAGATCCAGAGCGGTGATACCAAAAGCTTTTTCAATTTCATCGCGCGTCGCCTCATTCCATGGTTCTGCTCCGAAAATGCCCACGCGCAGTTTTAAAGATTTCATGTCCACTCCGAGAACCTTTGCTTCTTCAACGAGGTGTAGTGCGTATGAAGGCGTGGAACAAATTACGGTCGGACCGAAATCCTGCAAAATCATGATTTGCCTTTTTGTATTTTCTCCGGACATGGGAATAACACTGGCGCCTATTTTTTCCGCGCCATAATGCAGTCCCAGACCGCCGGTAAACAATCCGTAACCAAAGGCGTTATGAATGATATCGTTCTTTGTTATACCCGCGGCGGAAAGCGAACGCGCGACCAGGTCCGACCATATTTCAATATCGCGTCTGGTATAACCAAAAACAGCCGACCTTCCGCTGGTACCCGAAGATGTGTGTAAACGAACGACACTGCTCATGGGCACGGAAAATAAGCCGAAAGGATAATTATCGCGTAAATCCTTTCTGGTGATAAAAGGAAGCTTTTTCATATCGGCAATGGATTTTACATCATCAGACTTGACTCCCGCGGCATCAAAAGATTTTTTATAAAATCCCACCGTATGGTAGATGCGTTCCAGAACAAGCTTCAGTCTTTTGACTTGCAGGGCTTTTATAACTTCACGGGGCATGGTTTCAAATTCTTCATTGTAGATCATGGGTTTGTGTCTCCCTTTTCGTAGGACGAATGCCTTGCTTGACAGGAAGTCTAACAAAACTTTTTGCCTCTGGCAAGAAACTTTCCGACAGAAAAAGTTGTTTAGGATATAAAGGGGTTGGCAGAGAAAGTCATTTTTATAAAATTATTCCGGCAGATTATTTTTTAATAAAATTTTCTGCTGGGGGGGGGTCAGCAGCAACACTTAAGATAGTTTTCAGCCAGCATAATGCCCAACACAGTTTTAGCGTCGATTATTTCGCCGTTTTTAATTAATTCCTGAGCACGAGCAAAACTAACAGGCAAGGTTTCGATAAACTCATCTTCGTCGGGGGTCAACGGAGCATGGATCAAATCATTGGCGAGAAAAAAATACATGTATTCGTTACAGTATCCCGGCAGAAGGTAACCTTCAAAGAGTTTAACAAGCCCTCCGGCCTTAAACCCGGTTTCCTCGGCCAGTTCCCTTTGGGCGCAAACGGCAGCTTCTTCTGAAGCATCCAGTGATCCGGCGGGGATTTCCAGAAGATTCTTTTTAACAGCGTTGCGGTATTGTTTTATTAAGAGTAATTCGTTTTTCCCGTTGATGGCGACAATCGCGACGGTGGGATTATGGTTAATCCAGCTTTGCCTGATTGATCTGCCGTCAGGCAAAGCATATTCTTCTTCCCAGACATCAAAAATTTTACAGTGGTATTCTAAGGTTTTATTATTTTTCATCGGCGAGTTGCTTCATTTAGTTTGTCTTGATGATGGATAACAGATGTCTTTCGATTTCTTCTTTAGGCAGCGCTCCGGTTACTCTATCTACAATTTTACCTTCCTTGAAGAATAGCATGGTCGGAATGCTGCGGATTCCATATTGAGAGGCGGTGAGTTGATTTTCATCAACATTAAGCTTAACCACTTTTACTCCGTTGGCATAATCAGAGGCGAGCTCATCAATAATCGGGGACAATGTCCTGCAGGGAGCGCACCATGGCGCCCAGCAATCTACAAGCACGGATGTATCGGAAGACAGAACCTCGCGCGCAAATGTTTGATCCGTTACATCGAAAGGCATGATTTTTTGCTGAGGAATGATCAATGGTTCATGACATTTTCCGCATAAAGGTTTTTGATTTAAGCGATCTTCGGATATTCGGTTTTTCGTGCCGCATTTAAGGCAACGAATAATTAATTCATCCAGCGACGCGCCGCACTTGCCACAGCTGGACCGCCCCTGTAGTTTTTTATGAGGTATTCGGTTTTTTGTTCCGCAATTAAGACAGCGGATGATTACATTATCAGGCATATTCTTTAACCTTGGTTATATTGTCTCTTTTTTCACGGAAAAAGGCAAATCATATAGCAACGTTCACCTCAACCGGTTTAAGTATTCTCACAATTTCTAAAGCGGGTATTCGAGCCAGTAAACCGCGGCTGCCCGCGTTGATAAATATTTCCGGCAAATCCGTTATGGTTTTTTCCATATAAACGGGCATTGCTTTTTTGGTGCCGAAAGGCGAAGTGCCGCCGACTCTATAACCTGTGTGTTTTTCCGCCACCGCCGGATTGCATGGAGAAACCGATTTCACGCCGATGGTCCGGGCCAGCGTTTTTGTGGAAACCTCCTTATCGCCGTGCATTAAAATAATGAACGGTTTATTGTTTTCATCCTCCATTATCAGTGTTTTGATAATGCGGTGTTCATCAACCATCAGTTTACCCGCCGCCGTTTTTGTGCCGCCTCTTTCCTCATATGGGTAAGTATGCAGAGTAAAATCAGCTCTTTGCGCTTTCAAGACTAAAATGGCCGGAGTTGTCGGAAACTTTTCTTTAGTCATCACGCATATAATAACAACGAATCATAAAAAAGCAATATACACTGATTTTGACAAAATAATTTTAACGGTAGAGGTTGTTATTGATCTTGCGTCGCAGGAAAAAACATATAAATATTTACATAAAAACAAATAATTACATATATATACAATATAATCCTCTTTAAAGGGGGTAAGTTATTGTACGAGTTTCCCAGGCCTAGTGTTTGTTTATGCAGGGAAAATCTTTTGACTTATCTCATTTTCTTGATTTTACTTTTATTTTAAGATATTTGTGCCGAACATCTTTAAGATAAGGAATTTTACATTGCAAATAAATCCAAGCACTAAACATAAACTGATCCGTGATTCCGTGCGGCATTTTGCGGAAACAGAACTTGCGCCCGTTGCTGCCGAAATAGACCGTAAAGCCACTTTTCCTTTTGCCGTTATCGAAAAGATGAAGGCGCTTAATTATTTCGGTCTGCAGGTGCCCCGGGAATTCGGCGGTGTGGCTATGGATTCCATCAGCTCGGCAATCGTTGTGGAAGAATTATCCCGCATTTGCGCCGCGGTAGGCTTATGCGTCACCGTGCACAATGGAGTAGCGGTCTTTCCTTTTCTTCGCTTTGCCACGCCGGAGCAAAAAAACATTTACCTGCCTAAATTGGCCAGTGGTGAAATGATCGGCGCTTTCAGTTTGACCGAAGCTAATGCGGGTTCTGATTCAGCAAGCGTGGAAACAACAGCAGTAAAAAAAAATAAGGAATACGTCTTAAACGGCACGAAAATATTTGTTACCAACGGCGGGATTTGTGATCTGGCCTTAATTTTCGCATTGACCGGTTTTGATCCAGCTCGTCCGCAGAGCAGCGTTTTTATTGTTGAGAGTAAGTATGCCGGATTTTTGCGCGGCGAATTGGAAGATCTTTGCGGAATGCGAGCCAACCCGGTTTCTTCGTTATTTTTTGAAGATTGCTGTGTGCCGGAAAAAAATCTGCTGGGAAGAATCGGCGACGGAATGAAAATAGGCATGACCACGCTGGATAACGGCAGGATCGGCGTTGCCGCGCAAGCTTTAGGCATTGCCCAGGGCGCATTGGAAGCGGCGGTAAAATACGCCAAAGAAAGGCAACAATTTAAAAAACCCATTGCGTCGTTGCAGACCATTCAAAATTACATTGCCGATATGGCCACCCGGCAAACGGCGGCGCGTTTACTGTTGTACCACGCATGTTCCTTGAAGGACAAAGGGTCTCCCTTTGGCTGTGAAGCGACGATGGCGAAACTGTATTGCAGTCAGGTTGCGGCACAAACTACCTCTCTGGCCGTCCAAATTCATGGCGGCTATGGATACAGCAAGGAATATGATGTGGAAAGATATTTCCGTGACGCAAAAGTTACAGAAATTTATGAAGGTACCAGTGAAATTCAGCGCATGGTTATTGCGCGCTCAATACTATCTCAATTGATCTTATAGATTCCAAAACGTTTCAACATGAGGTAATGGGGGGTGCGCCGTTTAGGGAATCTGTTATATCGTTTGAACAGTCAGCGAAAGGGGGAGGCTCACAAGGCTTATGCCTTGTGAGGGGGCGACGTGAGCCCCTATGATAGGCATTATGTTGAATCTCGTAGTATGTCTAAAACAAGTTCCCATGGTTACAGAACTGCCGTGGGATGAAAAAACCGGCACACTCAGACGTGATCTCGCTCCCGGAATGATGAATCCGGCCTGCAAGCACGCTCTCGAGGCCGCGCTGCAAATAAAAGAAAAAATTTCCGCGCATATTACTGCCATCACCATGGGGCCGCCGGCTGCCGAAGAAGTGCTGCTCGAAGCTATGGCTTTGGGTGCCGACAGGGGAATCCTTATTTGCGATAAGCTTCTGGCCGGGTCGGATACCTACGCCACATCGTTGATTTTAACAGCGGCAATCAGGAAGAAATGTCCTAAATTTGATCTTATCCTTTGCGGTGCATATACCGCGGATAGTGAGACCGCGCAGGTCGGTCCGCAATTAGCTGAAGAATTGGATTTACCGGCGGCGGCCTATATTGAAAAGCTGGAAATTTCCGGCCGGACATTGCGCGTTCGCCGGCTCGTGGATAATTTTCGTGAAACTCTCGAGATGGAATTCCCGGCGCTGGTGACTGTTTCCATGGAAAATTACAGACCGCGCTACACAAAACTTGTTGGCCTGGAAAATGCTTTTTGCGGAAATGAGATTATCGTTCTTGACGCGGCAACTCTGGGCATAAAAGCTTTGTCATCTGAAGGCAGAGGCTCGCGCACTAAAGTGCGAAGAGTCTTTTTAAGAAAAGCCCAGAAAGAAAACGTGCTGATTCATGGAACAGCTTCTGCTGTCGTTACGGAATTTCTGGACAAGTATCAAAGAAAAATCGGCACGGTAATCGGCAAATCTATTGAGGGAAACAAGCTTAATGACGAAGAGTAATAAAAAAAGCATCTGGGTATTTGGCGATTACCGCAATTATTATCAAAATCGTGTAACGCTGCAGTTGATTTCCAAAGCCATGGATCTGGCCAAGCCTATCAACGCGGAGGTTTGCGCGTTGATTTTTGGTTATGAAATTGACGAATGGATTATGGAATATACGGCTCATGGAGCGGATAGAATCCTGGCAATTGATGATCCCGCCCTAAAGAGTTACAGCACGGAAAGATATCTGGCTATCATAGAAATTCTGGCCAAACAAAGAGATCCGGAAATTATACTGATCGGCGCTACGGACTTTGGCCGTGAATTCGCGCCGCGGCTGGCCAAGCGTTTAAAGACCGGTTTATCCGCCGATTGCGTGGGACTCGATATTTCGCAAGACGGCCTATTGTTGCAAATAGCTCCTTCGTTTGGCGGTAACATGCTTGCGGAAATCGTAACCGAACTCCATCGTCCCCAGATGGCTACGGTGCGGCCGGGAACATTTAAGGAAATACCGCACGATTATCAAAGAAAAGCTTTGGTTGAACGTTTGCCCTTGATGAAAAATCTGCCGAAACCCCGTGTTCGTCTTGTGGAGTATGAACGTTCTGTTGAAAAAGAACATACTATTGAGAATGCTTCGGTTATCGTTTGCGGGGGCCGTGGTATGCGCAATAGGGAAAAATTCAAAAAACTTCAGGAGTTGGCCAGGCTTTTGGGAGGCGATGTGGGCGCCACCCGGCCGGTCGTTTACGCCGGATGGGCTGACCATGGGGCGCTTGTGGGCCAGGCCGGAAAGCACATCAAACCGAAGATCCTTTTTTCTTTCGGCATCAGCGGCGCCATTCAACACACGGCGGGACTTGGCGAAGCTGATTTTATAGTCGCGATCAATAGAAATCCGCAGGCAACGATGATAAAAATGTCCGATGTGGCTATAGTTGGCGATGCCAGTGACGTCCTCAATAATTTAATTAAAGAACTGAAAAAGAGAATCAGAGAATAATTTTCATAAAGGAGTCATGTTATGATTAAATCCAGACTCTGTGATCTGGTCGGCATTCAATATCCTATCATTCAGGCGGGCATGGGACCTTTCAGCAACAACAAACTTGGCGTAGCCGCGGCCAATGCCGGTGTTCTGGGCTTGTTTTCGACAAGCGGGCTCTGCAATAAGGACTTTCTGCCGTTTATCTACAGTGACTGGATCAAGAGCGCCGGGGCCGATCCTCAAGACGACATAACGTCTGCGTTGGAGAAATTGCTCAAGAAAGCATATCTATTGACTAAAGACACAAATGGTGTGTTTGGAATCAATGTGATGGTATCGGCAGAGCTGCTATTTCAGGCACAGATGATTATTGATACTGCCATTGGGGTGCGGAAGGCAAATCCGGGCATGGAAAAACACTTTAAGGTTATCTTTACGTCCGCGGGAGATCCTGTGTCCTGGCGCGATAAGATAAAGGGAGCTGGTTTTACATGGATGCATGTTGTTCCGTCGGTTAAGGGTGCTCAGCGATGCAAAAAAGCAGGCGTCGATGTTATCGTGGCATCCGGACATGAAGGAGGCTTTCACACATCCTGGGAACCGGTTCATTCGATGATTCTGCTGCCCGCTGTTGTGGAAGCGGTTTCCGATGAAAAGACCCTGGTATGCGGAGCCGGTGGCTTTTGTGACGGTAAAACTCTGGCCGCCGCGCTGGTGATGGGTGCCGACGGTGTGCAGATGGGAACAAGGTTCCTCGCGACACAGGAAAGTGATTTCCCCCTGATTTGGAGAAAAGGTGTTGTCAATGCAGGGGACAGGGGGACGCTCGTTGCCCGCGGATTTGTGGGACCGGCGCGCTGGATAAAGAATCCCCGCAGTGAAGAACACGCCAGAAACACATTGCAGAAATCACCCGGATGTTTTTTGGGAGTTCCGGATGATATGGCATCGATTGATCTATCGTTGATTATGTTTGAACTCGACTCCATGAAGGCCGCCTATGAAGGCGACGAAGAGAAGGCGCTACTGGCAGCCGGTGAAGTTGCGCAGCGCATCAATGACATGCCCAAAGTAAAAGATTTGGTGAGGGTTATGGTCAGGGACGCGGAGGATATACTGAAAAGCGTGCAGACAAAGATGCTCGCGTGAGACCATTACTAAATCAAAGCGCTATCTTTGTTGGCTCGAAGTCGGCTTCCTCAACGTATTACCATATACGCCTCGCCGCCTCGATATCATCTTTGATTTAGAAATGGTTTTAAGCTGATAAAAAACGCTCATCTGCTGCGTTGCGCTGCAAACCGCACCGCTCGACGTATGTTTAGATACGCCTCGCAGTTCGCTTTTTGCGCGCCTTGCATCTGAACATTTTTAAACAGCTCGACATTTTCAAAGCATTCCGAGGAATGCGCTCTACGTTGATTACCAATTTGCCGCCTCGATATCATCTTTGATTTAGAAATGGTCTAAGCTGAATATCAAAAAGCCGGAAAATATCCGGCTTTTATTTTTATTCAGCGGCAGATGCCGATAACGCATCTGCCAAATGAGTCGGCGAAAAGTCTGATGACACTAATGATTATTGTTGCCATTGTGCATCTTTCCCCGTGCCAGCGACGCAAAAACTCCCCCGCTGCAGATGACAGCCAGTGTGGCAAAAATAAATTTGGAGCTTCTTAATAGAAGAAAATTATTAGCTTCGGAAATAGGATGATCTCCTAAAATAACGGCAAAAATAAGCATGGTGATGCCCATGCTGGACATTTGGCCCGTAAGCCTCATGGTGCCTAGCGTTGCCGATGCAACACCATAGTATTTTTTTTCCACGGCGCTCATTATGGCGTTGACGTTGGGTGAAGAAAAAAGCGCGAAACCGATGCCAAGCAATATAAGGCACAACACAACGTGTTCGATGCTTGTTTTGCCGTCCAGAAAAATCAGCTGTGCAAGACCTGTCACGGTAATGGCCATGCCGATGGATGAAATAAACTGCGGTTCAAAACGATCGGAGAGTTTTCCGGCGAAAGGTGAAAGTAGGGCCTGCATAACAGGCGCTGCTACAAGAATGATGCCGGTCTGTGACGGGGTTAGCATTTTAATGTGCTGCAGATAGAGGCTGAGTAAAAAAGTCACTGCAAATGTGGCGCAGTAATTGATCAAAGCGGCTAAATTGGAAAAAGCAAAAACCTTATTGTTCAGAAACAGATGTATGTTGACTAAAGGAAATGGACTCTTCAACTGCTGAAATACAAATAATGCGAGGAATATGACCCCTGTGCCGATTAAAAATGCCGCGTTCAATGATGGCAACCGGGAAAAGCCGTACATCATGGCAAAAAGAGAGAATCCATAAATGAGGGATCCGGTAATGTCAAAACCTTCACCGTTGGTTCCCGAATAATCATCCTTAATTGTTGCGGTGACAATGAGTATAATCATTAAGCCCAACACAACCGTAAAAAGAAAAATGTATCTCCATCCCAGATGCTGGGTTAGCAATCCGCCGATAAAAGGACCAATGGTTAGTCCGATATAGACCGCTGCTGTATTGATTCCTATTATTTTACCACGATCTTCGAGAGGATAGGCCGAAATCAGCATTGCCGTACCGGTGCTGAAGATCATGGCTCCGCCTATTCCCTGCATGGCCCGCGCGGCAATTAGAAAAAATTGCGACGGAGACCAGATGCAAAATGATGAAGCTATTGTAAAAATTAATGCTCCATAAATAAAAAATCTTCTTCGGCCGTAAATGTCAGCCAAACGGCCCAGGGGAATAAGTGTTATTGCGGCCGCCAAAATAAAGGAAGTTGCGACCCAACCCAGCGACAGGGCTGTCATGGATAATTCTTTGGCTATGGCAGGAAGGGCTACGTTGACTGCTGAACCCATAAACGGCGTCAGAAAAGAGCTTAATGTAGTAACCAGAAGAATATACAATTGTTTTTTATTGGCGGCTATCTTCATTTAATAATTATAAGCGCGATTAATCACGGGGGAAAGTTTTTTTATAGAGTTTGGAGAAATTATCCTTACCGCAGGCCATCATCAATGTGAGAGGCATGACTTTTTTTGCCTGTTTGAGCATTTTTTCCGTGAGGTTTCTGACATCCCACTGGGCGTGCAGATCAGCGCGCAGACGTGCCAGATGATACATTTCACGGGCGTTGAATTTCATCAGGACCCGTTTACGGTGGGCATTGGTCAAAACATAAGCGGCGGCAGCAGGCGCTTTTTTCAGGATTTGTTCGTAAATGCTTACTGTCTGACTCATAATTTTCATAAAATCCTTTTGCCGGCCGATGGCTTTTATGGAAGGAGGCACGGTTACGCCCAAATCCGGATTATAATCCTGGACTATTATCGTGGACATACGGTGTCTTTTTAGCTGAGCAAAGCAACTGGAACTCAATATCAGTTCAAATTGCAGATCAACATTTTCCATTTCCCTGAGCACCTGGTCGTGAGACTTAATATTGGCGAAAGCCGTTTTGAACAAAGCATTTTTATCCTTCGAGGTCATATGGCCTGCCATGTTTAAACACCTGGTGTAATCTATACCGGATGAAGTAAACAACAGGGCGGCGGCAATGCGGTCATCGGACGCCGGGGAAAAAGACACTAAACGCACATCAGATGATTTTGTTGAACCCTTGAGATATTTTTTCGATGCAACAGAGGCCTGATGACGCAGATTTTTTCCGGTGAATTTGTCGTAATCGGTGGCTTCGGTGTAACGGATAAGAGAAGGTGCGATTTCTTTTGTTGCCGCGAACAGATTGCGGCTGTATTCCTGAGCCTCAGCAAGGGGGTTGGCGGCGAGGCGCCTGAGCATTAATTCAAGATTGCGGGCATTTATGGTCATGCCCAGTTGTGTTTGGGTGGCCATGGATATGGCGTAGCGGGCGTCTTCCTTTGCCCATCCTTCCAGCATGGACTTGTTTGCCGGATTTTCTGCCAGCTCTTTATTTTGATCAAAGACAAATGGTCTTAATTGTGCGTAAAGCTCATGATAAAATTCATTTTGCATGGTGACGGTTGAGACAAACAGATCCGTCAAATTGGCCTGTTTTATTTCTTCAGGAATCACGAAATCCTTGTTGAAAAGAACATAACGCTGCGATTTTTCCGTAAAAGAACATAACCGGAACTTTTCTATTTCCTCCACAAGAAATCTCGATACGCCTATAACGTCAATATTGAATACGGCGTGTTCCGCGACGGAACTGTGCCCCATGTCAAAAACGATATTGCGGTTGGATTGACGCGCCTTTTCCACTTCATCGCGGGATATTTCGCGCAGTTCATTGACAGGCTTCGGGCTGCGGCTGATCCGGGCGTAGGCCGCGGATATGGTTTCCGGCGTTAAGTCCTGTGTATATCCGCTTTTATCTTTTAACGCGCGGATCATGTCGTAATCAATATTATAGCCGGCGAGAAGAATTTTCATAGTTTACAAACTCACAAGTTCCACGCGGCCCAGCGTGCGTCCGAGAAATCGTTCGCCGATGGTCTGGAAGCGGTAAGGAACATCACTTACACAAAACAGATAATCCGGCGGCGTGTTATTGGTATTGCCGATATTTTGGTTTTTAACCAAATCGGCGGCTATATCAGCCATTGCTTCCGCTGAATCAATAAGATTTACGTCTTTTCCCATGGTATCCCGCAGTAATGGTTTTAAAAGAGGATAATGGGTACAGCCCAAAACCAGCGTATCGATTTGTTCAGCGATAACCGGTTTTAAATATTCCTGAGCGATAAGCTTTGTTGCCGGATGATCAAACCATCCTTCTTCCACCAGAGGCACGAAAAGGGGGCAGGCCTGCGAAAAAACCGTCGCTTCCTTATCCAGCAGATGGATAGCCCGGGCGTAGGCGTTACTGTTGATCGTTGCCGGCGTTCCGATGACTCCGATTGATTTCTTGCGTGTGTTTTTAGTTGCCATACGGGCGCTGGCGTCAATGACTTCCAGCACAGGTACAGGGGACAGGTTAACTATTGTCTGATAAGCAACTGCCGCCATGGTGTTACAGGCAACGATTAGCAATTTTACATTTTTTTCGATCAGGAATTCAGTAATTTGCGCCGCATAACGGTTTATTGTTTCCACCGATTTGATACCGTAGGGTACACGCGCGGTATCGCCGAAATAAATGATGTTTTCAAAAGGCAGGCGTTCCATCAAAGAACGAACGACCGTGAGGCCGCCAATACCGGAATCGAATACGCCTATGGCGCGATTAGTTTTTAAATTCATGAGTTATTCTGTACGGTTAATTTAAAATACTTATTTCCACAATATGGCATTGGGAAAATGTTTATCATATCTAATCAAAATATAGCAAGATTTCTTATAGAGATTATTTGTAAAGAAAACCGACAGGTATAAAAAATAATGTTTATGTAACTTAATGGGGGCTTCATATAAACACGGTGAACTTCAAACCGTCACTTAAACACTATATTTAAAGATATATTTTACTTTTCTGTTTTTGCATGCTCTCACCCGTAATTTTTTCCATTTCTATCTTGAACGACCAGCTGTCGGAGATGTCATTGATTCTCAAAACATTTTCAGGGCAATTGTTTATGCAATCAAAACAGGCGATACATTTTTCTTTGTCGGCTTCACCGGATTTGGCTTTCATGGCTCCGGTGGGACATGATTCCTCGCAAACCAGACACATGCCGCATTCGTCTCCGCCTCTGGTCGGGAGCTGTGTGAGCACGTTAAATTTAAACGATTCAAGAGAATCAAGCTGTTCTTCCGTGAAATGGGTTTGCTCCAGGATCGCCTTGTCCTCACCGGTAAATCGCTTGTATGTTTTTCTGGCATATTCTTTTGCCATTTCAAAACAGGATTCATCCGGTTGATCTTCCATAGCTCTCCGGCCGCGACGGTTGAAAGCATAGAAGCCCGTAAACTCCGCGGAGGATACAATGATAAAGTTCTGATTTCCTAAAAGTTGCCCTGTGGAATAATGAATCGGGTGAATGCCAAATCCGCCATAGGTGAAGAAAGTTGAACATTTTTTACCCTGTCCATTCAGGGTTATGATCCAATCTTTTACTACTTTTGGAGCCCGCCAGGAATGAATAGGCACTCCAAATACAACCGCGTGATAAGGCTTGAAATCAATTGTTCTTTGTCTATTGGCATGGGAAGTTATATCATACATGCTGACTTGGCTTCCCATTTTTGCGAATGTTTCTCCAACGACCTTTGCGATTTTTCCGGTGATTCCTGTGGCTGAAAAATACAAAATCAACAACTTCATACTATATTACAAAACAAAAAATCTTTGTTTTATCCCTTTTTTATTTACACTTTAAAGCTGGCCAGGCCGCTTATGTCTAACGTAGACAGATAGTCTTTTACCGTTTCAGCGCGGCGGATTTGAATAACTTCACCATTTTCTCTTAACAATAATTCAGCCGAGCGAAGCTTGCCGTTGTAATTGAAGCCCATGGCAAATCCATGCGCGCCGGCATCATGAATAACAATGATGTCGCCTTGCGAAAGCTTCGGCAGTTTACGGTCAATGGCAAATTTATCGTTGTTTTCACAAAGCGATCCTGTCACGTCATAAACAACATTACGCGGTTTGTTTTCCTTGCCCATGACGGTGATGTGGTGATAAGCGCCATAAAGAGCCGGCCGCATCAGATTGGCCATGCAGGAATCAAGACCGGCAAATTTTTTATAAGTGTCCTTGATATGTAAAACACGGGAAACCAGATAGCCGTAAGGACCTGTAATATAGCGGCCGCATTCCGTAAAAAGTTTAACGGGGGCAAGGCCGTTGGCAACAATAATTTGTTCATATTTTTTTCTGATACCAAGGCTCATGGCCTTTAAGTCTAATCTTTTTTGTTCCGGCCGGTAAGGTATGCCCACGCCGCCGCCGATATTAACAAATTCAAATTTGATTTTCAGTTTTTGTGAAATTTCCGCAATGATCTGAAATAATATTTCCGCGGTTTCCACAAAATAAGCGGCGTCGAGTTCATTGGACGCGACCATCGTATGAATGCCGAATCTTTTGACTCCTTTATCCTTGCATATCTTATAACCCTTAAATAACTGCTCGCGCGTAAAGCCGTATTTTGCTTCCTCGGGATGGCCGATAATATGATTTCCTTTTTTCAACCGGCCGGGATTGTAGCGGAAGCAAATCAATGAAGGAAGTCCCGCGTACTTTTCAAGATAGTCAATATGACTGATATCGTCTAAATTGATGATAGCTTTTAATTTCTTTGCCAGTAGAAAATCCTCTACGGGCGTGTCATTGGAAGAAAACATAATTTCTTCGCCTGTAATACCGGTTTTTTGCGCCATGATCAGTTCCGAAAGCGAACTGCAATCGGCGCCATAACCTTCCTTGTGAAGAATTTTCATCAGATAAGGATTAGGCGCAGCCTTGACGGCGAAGAATTCCTTGAAGCCTTCATTCCAGGAAAAGGCTTTTATAAAATCGCGCGCGTTTTCACGAATAGCTTTTTCATCGTAGATGTGAAAAGGCGTCGGATATTGCTTTATGATTCTTTCGATTTGATTTTTTGTAAAAGGCACCAGCTTTTTGGGCATCAAGCTCTCCTCGGCTAAACAAAGTAATTTTACGTGAAATATATAAGTAAAATAAATTTACGGTAAAAAAGGAAATTTATCAATATTATTTTGAGGAATTGAAAGATATTTATATCAACACACAAAGAATTTTATGGAAAAATAGATGGATGCAGAAATGATGGCGGAAACAGGGATTGTTAAAATCCATGCCCAGATGATGTTGCCCGCAACACCCCAGCGTACGGAGGATAGTCTTTTAGTGGCCCCGACACCAACTATAGCGCCGGTTATTGTGTGAGTCGTGCTCACGGGTATTCCGGCAATAGACGCTCCTATAATAGAACACGCGGCAGCGGCTTCGGCGCTGAAACCACCCATTGGACGAAGTTTAGTTATCTTTGTTCCCATCGTTTTGACAATTCGCCAACCGCCAAACATAGTTCCCAGAGAAATCATCGTATAGCAGGATATTATCACCCAAATGGGAATATGAAAGGTTTTGCCCAGCAAGCCTTTGCTAAAAAGAGCCATGGCAATAATGCCCATCGTTTTTTGCGCATCGTTCATTCCGTGCGCTAATGAATAGACTGCGGCGGAAAAAAGCTGGAGCTTACGAAAGAGTTTATCAGATTTAGCCATATTGGAATGATGGCTTAGGTTCATAACAAGAACCATAAAAGTAAATCCCAAAACCAAGCCAATAGCAGGAGAAATGACGATAAAAATAGTAGTTTTGGTAATACCGGGCCAAATAAGAGTGCTTGTTCCGGCTTTGGATATAGCTGCGCCGATCAGACCGCCTATCAGAGCATGAGATGAACTACTGGGCAATCCGTAATACCATGTTGCGATATCCCAGATGATCGCGCCACCCAGGGCAGACAAAATAACCAGGTTATCGACAATGTCAATATGGACGATTCCTTTGCCGATAGTATTTGCTACCGCTGTGCCTACAAAAAATACAGCGGCAAAATTAAAAAAAGCCGCCCAAATAACAGCGTACTGCGGTGAGAGAACGCGGGTGGAAACAACCGTGGAAATAGAATTGGCGGAATCATGGAAACCATTAAGAAAATCAAAAATAAGTGCAGCAATGATGAGGAAAACGACAAATGCCATTGAATCAAGCATGTTTCAGGACAATCCCTTCCACGATGTTGGATACATCTTCGCAAACGTCAATTGCCTCTTCCAGGAGCTGAAAAATATCTTTCCATTTTATCAGTTCGATAGCATCTTTCTCGTTTTCAAAAAGATTAGCCATTATAGTTCTCAAAACAATATCTCCGGCATTTTCCAGCGTGTTAATTTCGACGCAGCCCGCCAGAATCATTTCGGAATTTTTCATATTGCGCATCGCATGGATAATGCTTTTCACTTTTATAATAGATTCATTTAAAATTTCAGCCTGTTTTATGATTTCATCGGCCGGTTTTTTAACCTTATAAAGATGAACGCGGACAGCTGTTGCTTCTATGACATCCATGATACTGTCCATTTTATTTACAAGCGCGTATATATCTTCACGATCTATCGGCGTGAGGAAAGTCTTGTGCATTTTTTCATAAGTTTTATGGGTAATGCCGTCCGCTTCGTGTTCAATTTCTTTGAGCTTGGCAACTCTCGCTTCAGAATAATTGCGGGTTTTAGCCATTTCCAGAAAAAGTTTGCCGCCTTCTTCAATTTTATCGGCCAACTCTTCAAAAAGTTCAAAAAAATCTTCTGTTTTAGGAAAAAGACGCATAAGGAAATTCTCCCTGATTTCAAAAAAAGTATAAAAATTCTGGGAGTGCTCTAGCGAATTATTGGGAAAAATGCAAGGATTAAAACTACGAAAAAAGAACAAAAAAGCACTAATACCTTTTATTTAAGGGTCTTAGAGTAAATAATTTTACTGTCGCCTTCGGTATAAAAATTTTTTAGAAAAGCTTCCTGATGAAAGCCGCAGCTTTCATAGAACTTGTGAGTCGGTTTGTATTGGTCCCTTGATGATGTTTCCACATATATTTGTTTTCCGCCCGCGGCCGCAATGAGCTTTTCCGTTTCAGCCATAAGCAGCTTTCCCAATCCATGCCCGCGCATATCTTTTAAAACAGCTATCCAGTAGATATCGTAACTGAAGTGAGTCGCGGGAACAAGCCCGTAGCAAGTGTATCCGACCACGCGGTTTTCTTTTTCGGCAAATAAAAACTGATAGGAGCTGTCATGGGGCTGTGTCAGCTTTTCTTCCGCCAGTTCCAGCGCGATGTCTATTTCCTCGGAGGAAAAAAAGCCGCTGGATTTTACAATACCGGCAATGGCTTCGATATCGGAATGTTGTATTTGTTGACGATAAATAAAGTCACTCATAAAAATAATCAACTTTGCGGCAAGCTATAACGAAATGTAAAATAAACCCGCCGACCAGGCAAAGCTAGGGCCCCGAGAAAATCAAATTTTAATGGTTGCTTCATGTACATGATGGTCAAACCGGCGATATCCTCACTGAATAATATTACAAATAATAAAGGTTTGCTATTGAAATATTTAAGATGACCGTACCAGGCGAAAGCCATGAATAAGTTGAAACAAAAAAGAAATACAATGGTTGTTAACACAAACTCTAAATTCCTGAAATTATTTCAATGCGTTATTGATGATCCAACCGATAGCTTCGTGATATTTTATCTTTGCATTTTCCAGTGCGGCGGCAAACCCTGCATCAGGCGACAAACAGGGATTGGAATTAATTTCCAATACCCACGGGTTCCCGTTATGATCCACCCGAAAATCGACGCGTGCGTATCCGCGTAAAGAAAAAAGGTCCCAGCAGCGCAAAGCGACTTTCCTTAATTCCGATATCAGATTCGCATCTTTTTCCGGGAAATCATATTTTCTTATTGTATTATTATATTCAAAAGAATCCGCGATCCATTTGGCTTTATAATCGACAATTTTGGGTTTGTCCGGCGCATAATCCTGAAATAACATTTCCGCTATGGGCAGTACTTCGACCCCTTCTTTTCCGGATATAAGAGCAACATTAAATTCCCTGCCGTCAATATAAGCTTCAGCATAGCAGGAGCCGCCGAGCTTTTCCCTGCGGCGGCTCATTTCCTGCAGAAGTTTTTCTTTATTGGTGTAGCTGATAAATGAGTTTTCATCCAGGCCGATTGAGGCGTGTTCCCAGGAAGACTTGATTAAATATGTAGCCGCGGTATCCATTGAGGAGCCCTGCCCTTCCTGATCCATCCAGGCCGGAGTGGCAATATAGGCATTGTGCATGATTTTTTTGGACAGGGGTTTGTTCGATGTCTGAAATACGGCCTGTGTGCCGCAGCCGGTGTAAGGAATCTGCAGAATATCCAGTATGGCGGGAGCAAAATAAATCAAACTGCCTTTGGAGTTCAGAGTTTCCACAATATTGAAAACAGCCAGCGGCTTTAATGATTTCAACATGGTTATCGTATTATTCAAATTGAGTTCAAAAGGCAAAAGAACGGTATCATAATTAAGTGTTCCCAGAGCCTGCGCGATAGAATCGGCCTGCAAAAGACAATCAAGTTCATCTTCACTGGCATCCGGCAAAATATCGCTGTGCAGAATAACTATTTTTTTCATGAAAATTATTTCCTGGATCGTTTAAAAGCTGATTCAATGATAGCGCTTATTAAATCGTGATAACTCATCCCGATTTTAGAACATAAAATGGGTAAATCCGAGCGAACGGGATTTAATCCGGCGAGAGAATTGACTTCCATGAAATGCGGCACATGATTGGAGTCAGACCGCAAATCAATACGCCCGGCGTCTTTTAAATCCAACCCGTGCCATGCCATAAGCGAAATTTCCATCGCTTGCCGGGCTTCGGCATCGTCAACCAGAACATACTGAACCAGTTTTTCATAGTGTTCTTTGTTTTCATACGAGTAGGCGTTCAGTTCCGCGTCCGGACGGAGAATGATTTCCATTGCTCCGAGAGCGCGGGCATCCTGCCCGGTTCCTAAAATACCCACGGTAAATTCGCGACCGGCAAGATATGTTTCGACCAGCATCGGCTGATTGAAGGTCTGTAACAGGTGTTTGCAGACCACGCACAATTCTTCATGGTTATTGGCTTTTGACGCCGCCGTTATCCCCTTGCCCGTTCCTTCAGCGATTGGTTTGGCAAATACGGGAAAAGGAAGGTTGACTTTATCCACGTCATCTTCACATGTGACTACAGCAAAATCAGGTGTGGGTATTTTTAAATCGCGGAGCACATGCTTGGTCATGCCCTTCTGGAGGGAGATAGCGTGACCGAGCGGATCCGAAAAAGTGTAGGGGATGTTATAGGCTTCCAACAGGGCGGGAACTTGCGCCTCACGGCCGAAACCATACATGCCTTCGGCAATGTTAAAAACAAGATCCCATTTGTTTCCCGCGACAAGACGTTTGGCCAGAGATTTTATGTTGCCAATTCGATCAGCTTGAAAACCGTTGTCTAATATGACCTTTTCAATAGCGTCTATGGTATCGGGAAGATCGAATTCCGCTGTTTCTTCCAGACCATATCCTTCGTTTAAATAGTCGTCGCGCAGATCATAGGTTATGCCAATTTTCAGTTTTTGACCCACGCGACTCAATTTTAAATTACCTGCACTCCGCTATAAAATTCTGACGATTTAATGTATATCTTTCAATTTTGCATGATTGTCGGGGTAACGGAAAATATTGCCTTCATAATTGCGCAGCAGCAAAGCGCCGTTTTCCCAGCCGACAGCGTATTCTGGAAGCAAAGGAATTTTCCCGCCGCCGCCGGGTGCGTCAACAACATAAGTAGGCACAGCATAGCCTGTCGTGTGCCCGCGCATGCCCTGAATAATTTCCAGACCCTTGCTTATGGGCGTTCGGAAATGAGACGAACCGGGAATAGGGTCGCACTGATAAAGATAATAAGGACGGACTCTGATTTGCAGTTGGCCGTGAACTAATCTGGTCATGGTTTCAATGTCGTCATTTATATCTGCAAGCAGGACGGTTTGGCTGCCCAGGGGAATGCCGGCGTCAGCCAGCCTGATACAGGCGGCGCTCATCTCCGGGGTCAGCTCTTTGGGATGAGTTATGTGAATGCTCATCCATAAAGGATGATATTTTTTCAGCATAGCCGTCAGGGCCGGCGTTATTCTCTGGGGCAAGACAACAGGTACTTTGGTGCCGATTCGTATAAGTTCGACATGCGGTATTTTGTGCAGCCTCATTAACAGCCATTCCAGTTTTTCATCGGACAGGGTTAAAGGATCGCCGCCGGAAAGCAGTACATCCCGGACATTTTTATTGCAGGCGATGTATTGAATAGCCTTTTCCCATTTTTCCAGGCTGATCAAATGATGCTTGCTCCGTTCAATAATGCGGGAACGGGTGCAATAGCGGCAATAAGTGGAGCAACTGTCGGTTACCAGAAACAGCACGCGGTCAGGGTAACGATGAATAATGCCCGGCACGGGAGAATCCGCATCTTCGCAGAGAGGATCTTCCTCTTCCCCTTCGGTATGCAGGCATTCATCCACCACGGGCACAACACAGCGGCGCAGGGGATCTGAAGGATTATCAGGATTAAGCAGGCTGGCATAATACGGGGTTATGGAAACGGGCAAGGCTCCTGAATGATGCATCATGGCCTGACGTTCATTCTCTGAAAGATGGATGATGCTGGATAAGGTATCTACTTCTCTGATGGCGTTACGCAACTGCCAGTGCCAATCAAACCATTCCAGGCGGGTAATGTCGGGATAATTTTGTTCTCGGAAGATGCGGGAGCGGGTGGAATCTTTAAAAGGAAATAAAACTCTCTCTGACTTTTGTTTGATCGGATACGGAGACATCTCAGCTTTGAATAACAAAAAGTCACTTACATTATTTTCAGCATTAACAAGACCGGTCGATGGACCAGGAGGTTCCTCCTCCTCTTTAAACAGGGTCTCGCTGTCCATTTGTTCCTCCTTTTGAAGGTTCCCCTCCCGTAAAATTATTTTGTAATAAAAAAATTACAAAATCTTAATTATGGAATGTACTCATACAAAAATATTTGTCAACACTTTTTTGCAATTTTGTCAAAAAAAATAAAAAAATTTTTCATGAACGGTATCACCGGGGAAAAATGTTTCTGATTCTCAGGTGAATTTGAGAAGGCTTTATGATCAGGATACATTCTTTATCACGCATCATATAAAAATACTCAAATTGCGCAAACGCCCGTAGAATCTGCATCAGCGCAGATTGGAGACATTCTCGGCAGAAACAAGAAAGCTCTTAAGAAGACGTAAATCGTTTTTAATAAACAGATCGGAGTATCTGTAATACCGGATTATAAAAAAATTGATCCACGAAACGGCGGGAATCGATTTTATTTAAAAGCGGGACGATTTTTGTTAACCGAAAAAAGAAATAGGCAAACTAAAGGTATTTTAGTAAGACGGAATATCGTTTGAGACGAAATCGTTATGGGGATTGGCCATGCCAGAATTGCCTGAAGTAGAGACTTTGAGTCGTCAACTGCATCAAAAAATATGCGGGCGAAAAATATTATCCTCAACAGTATATGATGATAAGTTGGTTCATATCAAAAATGTCAGGGGAAGAAGAGTGATTGCTGTTGAACGTGACGGCAAGATGATAGACATTTGTCTTGATGATGGTAATTCCATATCAGTACATTTGCGCATGACGGGAAGATTTCTCTGGCAGGAAAATGCCGCAAAGCCAAAACATGGCCGTTGGAGGATGGGGTTTGATACGGGCAATCTCTTTTTAATCGATCCCCGCCGTTTTGCGACGGTCACAAAATTAAAGAAAGTTAAAAGCGATCCCGGCAAGGACATTTTAAAAAAATTTGATTTTAAGGGTTTTGTAAAAAATTATGGAAGCCGCAAGACAAAAGTCAAATCTTTAATTATGGATCAAAGAGTTTTATCCGGTATAGGCAACATTTATGCCTGTGAGATATTATTCAAAGCGGGAATTCATCCCGAACGTGCAGCGGCTACTTTAACGGAAGGTGACTGGAAAAAGCTATTTCATCATGCCAAAGAATTATTAAAGGCAGCAATTCAAAAAAGAGGCACATCAATTTCCGATTGGCGCGATCTTTCCGGATGCAGGGGTGAAAATCAGTATGAATTAAAAGTTTACGGGCAGGAAGGAAACATTTGTTGCTTATGCGGGAAAGTCATCGCCCGGATAAAACAGGGAGGACGCAGCACGTTCTACTGTCCCTGTTGTCAAAAGTGATGAACGCGAAAAAAATGAATTCACAAACGAGCAAGCACTTTTGTTGGCTGCCGAAGAGAGAACTGAATAATAAGATTCTCAATGGCCTGCTGCGAAGGGCGTCAATAAAAAATTTTCATTATATTAAAAACTTCAAAGATCCTTGGGCGAATTTTGTTTTTCCGAAAGACATCATTATCGATACAATCTTATAGTTTATCACCACAGCAGAAAATCCTAATAGTCTATCATTGCAATATTTTCTTTTGATCGGAGATGTGTCACAAATAGCGGCAATTTTCATCTTCCATAATAAATCGCGTGCATCATTTCCAACTGACTGCAGTGTGTACAATGTATATTCAGGACTTCAATGTGCAGTTCGAGGATTGATTCTTCTGCAATGTATATTTTTTCTGATGTTTAAGAGTTCAATTACGAATCTTATTCTTAAATTTTCACACCAATTGAAACAATGTTTTAATTAGTGCTTGACATTTGAAACAATGTTTCATATTTTGCATACAAATGAAGGGGGATTAAAGATATCATGACTACCGAGAAACCAGTAATGCCAGAAAAATTAAAAGAACGACTGTATCCCGTAGTTTTACGACAATTTTCCATGAAAGATTTCCACGCAGTCAATATACGCGATATATCGAAAGAAAGTGGAATCAGTTCAGGGACAATATATAAATATTATTTTTCCAAAGAAGACCTTCTTTTTTCAATTATTGATGAAAAATTGCGTAATCTGGCGTCATTGTTGAGGATGCATATTGCAGGAATCGAAGATATACGTGAAATGTTCAGAAAGTTGTTCTGGGTCACGATGAATTTCTTTGACGAAAACCCCGATCTTGCGATTACGGAATTTATTACGGTCCCCTTGAAAAGCTTTATGGCCAGCAAATCTTATAAAAGAGAATCGGAGATAGATATATTAAATGAAATAGTCGAGAAAGCAAAGAAAAAGGGAGCGGTTATATCAGATATTGAAAACAATTATTTTGTCGATCTTTACATGATGATAACCCAGAGGCAAATACAAAACTGGTATGTCCATGGAATGAAATGGAAACTTGCCGATACAATAAATAATTTTTTCGATTTCTTCTGGAAAGTGGTGGCTCCTTTGAGAGTAAAATAATCGCCGTGATAATTATTATTAAAAGGCAAATATTAAATATATAATAAATACAATAATATACAGAATATTGATTCTGTAATTATAATAAATTTACTATTGCATGGAGATGCTCAATGGAAAAGATGGATATTCTGGAACAAGCTAAATCTCAAAAACGAACAACATTAACGGAGGCGGAAGCAAAGGAAGTTTTAAAACAATATGGCATTCCGGTAGTTGAAGAAAAAAACGTCCATACTATAGAAGAAGCAGAAATTGCAGCGGAACAATCAGGGTATCCTGTTGTTGTAAAAGGCTTGGGATACCGTCTAACGCATAAAACAGAAAGAGGTTTGGTTAAACTGAGTTTAAAAAACAAGGAAGATGTGCGTTCTGCGGCAATAGATATAAAGGAAGCTGCCGGAAATGATTTAGAAGGTTTTTTAATTCAGCCGATGCTTGACGGAAAAAGAGAGTTTGTTGCCGGGCTTTTCCGCGACAAGCAGTTTGGCGCTACGATTATGTTTGGATTAGGCGGGATTTTTACAGAAGCAATTGGGGATGTTGTCTTTCGTTTGGCGCCTCTTGATGAAAATGAAGCGCGAAAAATGATTGACGAACTGCATGCCCGGAAATTACTTGGCGCGTTTCGCGGGGAGAATGTCCCGGATAAAGACGCGTTGATTAAAACGCTTGTAGGTCTGTCCAGAATAGGCATGGAAATACCGGATATAAAGGAAGTAGATATTAATCCATTACTGGTGACTGCTGAGGGCAAGGTCACGGCGGTTGATGCCTTGATAGTTTTAGGAAAAACAACAGATCAAAAAGAACCGCCTTTGCCGATAGATCCTAAAAGTATCGGAAATTTATTATATCCGAAATCGATTGCCTTTGTCGGCGCGTCTGCAAATATTAGCAAATGGGGACATTTATTATTTTCTAATGTTATTGCGGGAAAATACCAGGGCAAAGTTTATCTTGTGAATCCACAAGGAAAAAATATCGCCGGCACTAAAGTTTTTAAATCCGTAACTGACATTCCTGATGTGGTAGACCTTGCTGTTGTTACGGTCCCCGCAGACAAGGTTTTATCTTTAATACCTGAATTTGAAACAAAAGGGATAAAAAATGTATTGCTTATATCTTCCGGATTCGGAGAAACAGGGGCGCAAGGCAAAATTTTAGAAGATGAACTGGTAGAAAAAGCGCGGAAAGCAGGAATTTTAATTTTAGGTCCTAATACGATGGGAATATGTAATCCTTATATATCTCTTTATTGCACCGGTCCCCATGTTAGACCCGTTGCAGGAAGCACTGTTTTGCTTGCACAGTCCGGTAATCTGGGTACGCAGATATTGGCATTTGCCGTAAAAGAAGATATAGGAATACGCGCTTTTTGCGGGTCAGGCAATGAAGCGATGATTACCATCGAAGATTACATGGATGGGTTTGAAATTGATGAAATGACCAAAACGGTGGTCCTGTACGTTGAAAGCATTAAAAATGGCCGTAGATTTTTTGAATCAGCAAAGCGCGTTGGAAAAAGAAAACCGGTTATTGTCTTAAAGGGAGGCAGGACATCTGCAGGCGCCAATGCTGCAGCCAGCCATACCGGAGCAATGGCCTCTGATGTTAAGGTATTTATGGCTGCTTGCCGCCAGGCAGGTATTGTGCAAGCAGAAATCCCTATGGACCTGCTGGATTTTTCGGCGGCATTTTCTTCATTGCCTTTACCCAAAGGCAATAAAGTTGGTCTTTTGACTTTAGGGGGAGGATGGGGTGTTGTCGCGTCAGATTTATGCGAGGAAAATGGTTTAATAGTGCCAAAATTGTCTGAAGGAGTAATAGCAAGCATTGATAAATTATTACCGCCATTCTGGAGTCATGCTAATCCAGTAGATGTTGTGGGTGATATGAATGCAGAAACATATATGAAGATTCTCGAAGAACTGATTCGATCTCCGGAATGTGATGCGATAATACATATGGGCATTATAGGAAGACAACTTATGGTAAAAGCGACAATAGAATCAACTATTGTGGTAGATAAGAAATATGATTCTAAATTTCTGGAAGATTCTTTGCGTTATTTGGAAAATTTTGAAAAGCAGACAATTAATCTGACCGTTCAATTGATGGAAAAATATAATAAACCGATAATCGGAGTTTATTTACTAAATGATGATAAAACGCGAATGATCACTAATGTAAATGACTACAAATATAAGGGCGTAAACTTTATTACACCTGAGAGAGCGGTTAAATCACTGGCCAAAATGTACCAATATTCAAAATGGTTGAATGGTTAAAACGATCAAGATTAGAAGGTGAATGTTTCACGTGAAACATTTCATCAAAAGGTAAATCACGAAAAAGGCAGATATTAAGAGTCTGCCTTTTTTATGTAATTAGTTATAGATTGATCTTTCTATTCTAAGTGCAATCCGACAAAGAAATTTGAATTACCGCGTTTGATTAAAAGGATCACACTTTTCTTTTCGGCAGCCTTGCTCATTTCCGTGGAGAACTGTTTCAAGGATGCTATTTTTATTTTATTGACCTGCACAATTACATCATTTTGCTGAATGCCGACATCATCAGCAGGACTCCCCTCTTCTACATCTGTGACAATTACGCCGGTATTATTGGGAAGTCCTAATTGTTTGGCAAGTCCTTTATTGATTTCCTGAGCATTAATGCCGAAATATCCGCCTGATTTCTTTGCCAGTGCTGTTTCCGGTTTGTCCTTGCGCTCCGTCACAATAACTTGAAAGGATATTTCTTTACCGTCGCGCAATGCCTTAATGGTTGCCTTTTCGCCGACATGCAAAGAAGCCGTGGTCAAAAGCAAATCATGAGTGTCTTTTATAGACTTTCCGTTTATTTCTGTAATTATATCTCCCACATTAATACCCGCTTTATCGGCTGGATCACCTTTAAAGACATCGGACACTAAAACTCCATTTTTGCCTTTATAATTCATATTTTTTGCTATATCTTCTGAAATGTCCTGTATGGAGATGCCTAGCCATCCGCGAGTCACTTTCCCTTTTGTTTTCAGATCTTCCAAAATACTTTTTGCCATATTAATCGGTATGGCAAAACCTATTCCCTGCCCCTGGGCAACTATTGCCGTGTTAATGGCGATAACTTTTCCCTGCATATTAAACAAAGGTCCGCCGCTGTTACCCGGATTAATAGACGCATCTGTTTGAATAAAATTATCATAAGCGCCGGCTCCAATGACACGGCCTTTAGCGCTCACTATGCCAGCGGTGACAGTTTGTTCCAAACCAAAAGGATTTCCTATAGCAATAACCCATTCACCCACTCTCACGACATCAGAGTCGCCAAGCGCCACTGTCGGCAGGCCATTCTCCGGCTTAATTTTGATTAAAGCGATATCTGTTTTGGGGTCTGCCCCTATGATTTTTGCTTCATATTCCTTGCCATCGGATATTTTTACCAGAATTTTATCCGTATTTTCCACCACATGATTGTTGGTGAAAATGTATCCGTCATTGCTTATAATAAAACCGGACCCGAGGCTTCTTTGTTTAAAATCGCGCTGAGGCATATCACCAAAAAAGCGGTTAAAGAAATCATCTCCGAAATAATCATTAAAAGGCGACCGGCCAAAATGATTACCCAGGCCCCTTCCTTTAAATGTTTTTGTTGTGCTTATATTGACAACTGCCGGTTTAACTCGTTCAGCCAGATCTGAAAAAGAAGCAGGAATAGTCGCTTCTATTGCAGAAGCTGCCGGAATTTCCGGCGCTCCTGAAGGTATAAGAGAAGACCTCAGAACCTCCACAAGAGAAATAATAAAAAAGGCGACCAAAAACGCCATTAAGAACATAAAAAATGTTTTGCGGTTTTTGTTTTCCATATTACCCTCCACAACGTTGATGAAAATTGTAGTTAAAATTACTTAACAATTTCGAATACTATAATAATAAAAATTTTTTTGTCAATGAAATATTGTTTGATTTTGGCTATTTGAAGTTAAATCGTCAAAAACTTAAGATTCTTTTTCTGAACAGGCGAAGGCAATGTGTTGACTATGCAATTCAAAGTTTATAAACTTCAGCATGGCAGTATTCTTTGAAGCCGGCTCGCAGGTAAATCTTCGCCCCCTGAGGTGTTGCTTGTAAAGTTACATCTTTAAAACCGGATTCTTTAGCGGATTGCATTGCGGCCTGAGTGATTCTCATACCGCATCCTTTATTTCTGCTGGCAGGAAGAGTGGATACATAATATATTCCCGCTGAATTTTTAAAAGTGAAAAGTAGTGAGGCAGCTGCCGGCACTCCATCGAGATATGCAATAAAAAGCTTTTGTGGAGATTGCGCGCCAAGCTCAAACGAAGAAACAAAAGCCCCATACTGTTCTTTGGCACGCAGGGGCATTTCAAAGCCGTGGAAGGAAATAGCTTCCCATATCCGCAAATCGTTTTTGTTTTTAACCTCGGATATTTTTATATTGTCCGGAAAATGCCTGCCTGACAAAGAATCGTTTAAATCCGCCGCCATACAGGGAATTTTTTCAATCAAGCGCAAGCCCTCATCCTCTAATATGCTTTGGGTTTCGGATGATTGTCCGCTGGGATATACCCACCACCAGAAACGCAGATTTAATTTTTTGTAATATTCTTTGATTACCGGGATGAACTTTGCGTCATCTTTGCCTAAAGGCTTTTCATTCCAGACCCAGTTAATATCGGAAATGGTTACGCCAGTGTTCATTGCGCATATTGATTCATTCTGCGTCAAAGAAGAATTTAAACTTCCCCAGTAACGGCTGACGGCAAAAAAATTTTCTTCAATATGTTTTATGAAATCCATTTAAACAATGCCGGCATGCTTTGTCCAACTTGAACTTTTCCAAAGGGGATCAATATCCTCATAGCTATTAATCGCTGGTATCACACCGCATTTTATGGCAAAATAACGATGCAGGGCAAGGCTTTCGGTTAATTCCGGATGAAATACGGTAACCAAAATAGATTCATTTTCAGCCGCCGCAATGTAATCGTCAATTTTGAGAAGAATATTAACATCAGTGCCCACATTTATGATTTTAGGAGCGCGAATAAAAGTCAGGGGTATTGGTTTAGCGGAAACATCAGGAATCAAAGCTTCACTCACAAAACTATCAAGTTGACTGCCAAAACTATTGCGTTCAATAGTCATATTGATCAAACCAAGGCAGGCAATGTCACCAACGATTTTCTTTGCCAGCAAAATTGCTCCCGCGCAAGTGCCCCAGATTTTCATTCCCCGTCGATGTGCGCCAAGCAATATATCCCTGATTTCAAAAATATTAAGAAGTCTGGAAATACAGGAACTCTCACCACCGGGAATAATCAATCCCGCCAGGTTCGCAAAGTCTTCCGCCTGCTTTACTCTTGAATAAGCGATACCTAACCTCTCCAGATGTTCCAGATGCTCATGTACTCCGCCTTGCAGATCCAGAACGCCAATTACAGATGGTTTATCACTTACTAAACTCAAAGCCATAAAAAATTACCAGCCCCGCCCTGCCAGTATTTGTTCGGGCGGTATTTGAGAAATTTCCAAGCCGGGCATGGCTTCACCCAGATCCATCGAAGCTTCCAGAACTTTTTGAGGATCATTAAAATATGCTGTCGCCTTGACGATCGCTCTTGCCCGTTTCGCCGGGTCTGCCGATTTGAAAATACCGGAGCCGACAAAAACACCATCGCAGCCCAATTGCATCATTAAAGCCGCATCTGCCGGTGTGGCTATGCCGCCTGCCGCAAAATTAACGACCGGCAAACGACCTAACTCCTTGACTTTTAAGGCTAATTCGTATGGAAGACCGTTGGTTTTGGCAAATCCGGTGACTTCTTCCACAGGCATCTGAATAAGCTGACGGATTTCACGGTTCATGGTTCTCATGTGGCGGACAGCCTCAACAACATTCCCTGTTCCCGCCTCACCTTTTGTGCGGATCATGGCCGCGCCTTCGGCGATTCTTCTGAGGGCTTCTCCCAGGTTGCGTGCGCCGCATACAAAAGGAATTGAAAATTTTGTCTTGTCAATATGGCATTCTTCATCTGCCGGTGTCAAAACTTCACTCTCATCTATATAATCTATACGCAGGGCTTCCAGTATTTGAGCTTCCACAAAATGGCCAATGCGAGCTTTGGCCATCACCGGAATGGTTACGGCTTTTTTTATGGCGGCAATCATCGAAGGATCAGACATCCTCGCCACACCTCCGTCCTTGCGAATATCCGCGGGGACTCTCTCCAGAGCCATCACCGATACCGCTCCCGCCTCTTCCGCGATTTTTGCCTGCTCTACATTTGTTACATCCATGATGACGCCGCCTTTGAGCATCTGCGCCAACTGGACATTTAATTCATATCTTTTCGCATCCACTGAAATCGCCTCCTAACTTAAAACATTATTATAATACTTCATCATCGCGTTGCATAGCTAAAAAAAAATCTAGCTACCAAAGCATTCTCGTTTTGATTTGCTTATTGTTTAAATATTGTTTGATTTCATTAATTGTATAGGTACGGTAATGCACCATGGATGCGATCAGAGCCGCGTCCGCATTGCCTTTCGTTAATACTTCCGCCAAATGTTCGGGCACTCCGGCGCCTCCGGAAGCGATAACAGGAATCCGCACATTATCGGAAATAAGTGCAGTTAAATTCAACTCGTAGCCTGTTTGCGTGCCGTCAGCATCAATGGAATTAAGGCAAATTTCACCAGCGCCGAGTCTCTGTCCTTCCTTTGCCCACCACAAAGCATCAATGCCGGTAAATTTTCTGCCGCCATGTATTACGACTTCATAGCCCGAAGGAATTTTAGCGCATACATCCACTTTTTTTACGTCCATACCGAGCACAACACACTGGCTACCGAATGCTTTGGCTCCCTCAGTTATAATTTTCGGGTCATCCACTGCGGCGGAATTAACGCTGATTTTTTCCGCTCCAGCCAGGATCACGCGGCGCATGTCGTCTACATTACGGATTCCGCCGCCTACGGAAAAAGGTATAAAAATCGTTTCCGCCACGCGCCTCACCACGTCAATCATAATGTTGCGCTCGTCGGATGAAGCCGTAATATCATAAAAAACAATTTCGTCCGCGCCCTGCTCATAATATTCCCGCGCGGCTTCCACCGGATCGCCGATATCCACATTGCCTTTGAATTTTATGCCCTTGGTGAGCAAACCCGCGCGTACGTCCAGGCAAGGAATTATCCTTTTACTAAGCATGACGGCCTCGCAAAAAATCTATATGCTGTGTTGCGCTTCGTCCCTCGTTGTTGCGGCGTACACAAAAGTACGCCTCACTCCTCGGGTCTTGCGCGCCTTGCATCTGGAGCTTTTTGCAAGGTCGTCCAACATTATATGGATTTTGATTATTCATAAATTTACTTGGCAATGCCCCTCCACGCGCAGAAATTCTTTAAAATCTGTAAGCCGGGACGCCCGCTTTTTTCCGGGTGAAACTGCGTGGCCACAAGATTTTCTTTAGCCAGAACGGAGCAAAAATTCATACCGTATTCAGTTGTGCCTAAAACGGCCGCGTCATCAGACGGCGCCGGATAATAGGAATGCACAAAATAATATTCAGCCTCAGGCGAAATATCCGCAAAAACCGGATGACTGCGCCGGAGGATAACTTTGTTCCAGCCCATGTGCGGAATCTTTAATACCGAACCATCAGATGCCAATTTATCGGGGAATCGTTTCGTTGAACCGGCAACAAGTCCAATGCAACTGGTATCATTTTCCTCGGAGTAATCCAGAATAATCTGAGTACCCAGACAAATGCCCAAAAGCGGCAGACCTGTTTTAATGTAATGTTTCAGCCAGACATCAAGCTTTTTTTCCCGCAGATAAGCCATTGCTTCACCCGCCGCGCCGACACCCGGGAAAATTACACGTGATGCCGCTTCAAGTTTTTTGGGGTCATCCGTGATTACAAAATCCTGCCCGATTTTCTGCAGCGCACGCGCCACACTCGTGATGTTTCCGGCGTTATAATTAATTATCGCTATCATTTTTTCTCTCATCGGAAAACTTTAACATATATGCACTTAGCAATTTTTATGCTCAATTTACAACTAAATTTTATCGTCGATGTAGTTTTTGCTTTGATAAGAATTACGCCGCTCCAACTCTTTATTAATTGAATTCAATACATCTAATTTATTCATTGCCCAGGCAGGCGCAAGAAAAATATCGCTGTAACCATCGGCAGTCAAGCGCTGAATCACCATTTCGGGCGGTAATATTTCCAAAATATCGGTTGTTAAGGAAACATATTTTTCTTTAGTCATCATATTGATAATTCCCTTTTTATACATTTCGCCAAGCGCTGTTCCTTCCAGGGCCAGCAGGGAATGGATTTTGATGCCATTTACAGGCATTGCCGCTATGGTTTGTGCCGTGGTTAATACATCTTTGTCGTTTTCTTCCGGCAAGCCGATAATAATGTGAACGCAAATGTTTAAGCCAAGTCCTGTAAGACGATTCACCGCGTAGGAGAATTGCTCAAAATTATGTCCACGGTTGATACGTTGCAATGTCTTATCGTGAACAGATTGAAGCCCCAACTCCACCCAGACATGATTTTTTTTTGCGTAGTCGCCCAAAAGCTCAACGACGTCAGGGCCGAGGCAATCCGGCCTTGTGCCAATGGACAGGCCTATGACATCTTCCTGTGCCAGGGCTTCATCGTAGAGTGCGCGCAATTTTTCCACCGGAGCGTAAGTATTTGTAAATGTTTGGAAATAGGCGATGTATTTTGAGGCATGCGGTTTATAATATTTCTCGCCGATCCTGATTTGTTCCGAGACGGAGGGCAGCTCTCCCTTTTGCCGCAACTTCGAGCCTCTCCCGTCGCAGTAAATACACCCACCCGAGGTTATGGAACCATCGCGGTTGGGGCAGGTAAATCCCGCGTCAATGGCTAATTTGTGGACATTACAGCCGAACAAATTACGCCAGTAGCTTTTTAGATCGTAATAATTTTTACTGTTTTTCCAAAAATCCGGTTTGGTCAAAGCTGCCTCTTTTTTATGTTGTGTTTTTGCAATCTATGCCGTAAAAACCTTGTTATTCCCGCCTTCGCGAGGATGAAGTATGGCGGGAATCCATAGATATCTTTTTCTATGAGAAACTTTTACTATTGATTTAATACAAGAGCAAGGGTTTGATTTGAGTGTTGTCGGGAGCGGGTAATTTGCCTAATAACTTAATGGATAACTATGATGTTGCGGTAATCGGCGGCGGACATGCCGGCTGCGAAGCGGCTCTGGCTTGCGCGCGCGTGGGTTGCCGGACAATCCTATTTAATATTAATTTGGATTCGATAGCGCTGATGTCGTGCAATCCCGCAATCGGGGGATTAGCCAAAGGACAACTGGTCAAGGAAATTGACGCTCTCGGCGGTGAGATGGGCAAGGTTACCGATAAAACCGCCGTGCATTTTCGCATGCTCAATGCTTCCAAAGGACCTGCCGTTCATTCATCCCGGATGCAGTGCGATAAACAACTCTATCGCCTTACAATGAAAGCGGTAGTTGAAAATCAGCAAAACCTGAATATCCGGCAGGCCATGATTGAGAGCCTTGTGATTGAAAACGGCATGATAAAAGGTGTGCTGGACCAAAGCAGTCATTTCTACGGCGCGAAAAAAGTTATCATTACCACCGGCACTTTTCTAAACGGCCTGGTGCATGTCGGCGCTTCACAAACTCCTTCAGGACGCGCCGGAGAACTTGCTTCTACTGGGCTTGCACAAAATCTCAAACAACTGGGTTTTGATATCGGCAGAATGAAAACGGGCACCCCGCCCCGCCTGCGCGCTTCCTCCATTGATTTTTCCCGGTTAGAGAGACAGGATAGCGATCCCGAACCTAAGCCCTTTTCCTTTACCACGACAGTCCTGAGGCCTGAGCGTCTGCCTTCTTATTTTACTGCCACGTCCGCCGAAACACATCGTGTGATTCGTGAAAATATTCAGCACTCACCGCTATATTCAGGCGTTATTAAAGGAGTGAGCGCCCGTTACTGTCCCTCGCTGGAAGATAAAGTCATGCGGTTTGGCGAGCGCGAAAGTCATCCGGTCGTTTTGGAGCATGAAGGACTGGACACGCAGGAAGTATATGCTAAAGGTTTAGGCAACTGTCTGCCGCTGGAATTGCAGTATAAGATTGTGCGCAGCGTGAAAGGATTGGAGCATGCCCAAATCATGCGTCCCGCTTATGCTATCGAATATGATTTTGTTCAGCCCACACAACTCAAACCCACACTGGAGACAAAATTGGTCGCAGGCCTGTATCTCGCAGGTCAGATAAACGGCACGTCCGGTTATGAAGAAGCGGCGGCGCAGGGTCTTTGGGCCGGCATCAATGCAGCGCGCGCCGTACAGAAGGCGCCTGCGTTTATTCTGGATCGTTCCGAGGCCTATATGGCGGTTATGATCGATGATCTCGTTACGCGCGGCGTGGATGAGCCCTATCGCATGTTTACCTCGCGCGCCGAATATCGCCTCATTCTACGGGAAGACAATGCCGTCATCCGCTTAATGGGCAAAGGCTGTGAACTGGGTCTGATTGATCAGGCGAACTATCTCACGCTTCAGGATAAAATAAAAAAGATTGCTGAGGGCATTGAGCATCTCAAGGCATCGTCCGTAAAACCAACCGTGGAAACAAACGAGCAACTGGCTGGGCTCAATACCCCGCCTTTAAATAATCATACGACGCTTTACGGACTGCTGAAACGTTATGAATTATCTTATGACAGTCTGGCCGGATTTCCCGGATGGGAACCGCAAACCGATGCGTTTGTCAAACAGCAGATTGAAATTGAAACCAAGTATGAAGGCTACATTAAGCGACAGTTCGATGCCGTTAAAAAATTAAAGGAACAGGAAAAAAAGAAAATTCCGCCGGACTTTGATTATTCAGCGGTTCCCGGCCTCTCCAACGAGCTTCAAATCAAGCTCACCCGTATTGCTCCCGCGACTATCGGTCAAATGGAGCGCATTCCCGGTATGACTGAAGGCGCCATTTCGGCAGTGTTAATCATGATGAAAAAGCAGGAACTGCCCGGCTGTTAACCGGGAACGCCCTGACATTTGTTATTTTTATCAGTTGTGAATAAGCGATGGCTGATAAATTGAATGAGTCTATTTGTCCTGAATATAAAGCTCCACAGAATCTTAAACAAGTCAAACACATACTCTTTACCGTCAATGACTTCAATGTCATCATTAAAATTATAGGTATGTGTGCAAAAATTATCCGGATACCAATCATGATTAATGATCCTGATTGTCTCTTCATGATATTCATGCTCGTTTAGTACCAATACATTATTCAACGCTATAGAATGTCCGTATCTCCCTTCACAGTTTTGACCGGGACGGATTAATTTATCCTCTAGATAAAACAAACTTCCTGCCGGTCGGGCAGAGCGTCGGTCTGTAACAACAGGATTCTGAGGATGACTGTGCCAGGGACCATGGATGGTGTCCGCAAAGAAAAGGAATAATTCTTTACTTTCCTTTTGAGGTGACCCAATGATGTTTGTGAACATCCACAGCTTCTCATTTTTCATAAAAATAGTAGTATCTACTGCACTAATGTTATCCATTATTGTTGCGTCCAATACCCATTTATCAGGGAAAGTTTCTGCTCTGTATAGTTCTATGCTTTTGTTTTGACGTGTTTCAGGGATCATATATGTATTGCCATCCCTTTCATAAAGAAAGGGATAGGAGAGATGATAATCCTTTACCAACGCTCTTTTGGGTTTGCCGTAAGTATTGTCATCAAAAATTTCTATATGACTGATAAGCGCTTTATTGTCACATAGACTGAAATCTTCAAAGAAGACATAGTTCTTTTTATCCCTCTTAATTATAAAAGGATCCGCATAAAAATGATTTCGTGGAGACATAATCTTAATACAATCATTAAAGACAAAACTGCCAGTACAGTCTTTCCTTTTGAAAGCTATAAACCACAATTCATAGAAAAAAAACTTCCTGCAGGCCTTTTCACAAAGCCTTTTCGAATTTTCTTTGCCGATTTTGATTTTATTTTTAGCGTCAATGAACATTAAGCTTATGTCCTTAGTGTTTGTTTATGCTAATATATAAACCCGCAGGGCTAATCAAGTGCCTTTTTCATTGACTTAGAAAACATTCTCATTTTATACACTTTGTGCAGGTCGTAAAAAAGCAATTTATTAAGTAAAAAATATTGTGACGCCACCGCATTTTAATTATGTTTCCAAAACTATTTTCAACTTACAAGTCCTTTTTGAAGCCCTGGACAACCAAAGGTCCGGATGATTGGCGTTGCTTTAAGCTTGTTGACGGCAAAATTGTTCCACCACACAGTTGTGAAATAAACGCGGTTGATCACTGTAATCTTGGATGTACGGATTGCAATCACGCGTCGCCGGCGGCAGTTCCAAGAATTGCCGAGCCGGATATTGTTTTGAGGGATCTTTCGCTTTTATTCAAATCATACAAAGCAGACACGTTAAAAATTATTGGCGGTGAACCGCTGCTGCATCCTGATCTTCTTTCTCTTATCCGTGCTGTGCGCGAAAGCGGCATTTGTAATAATATTGTTCTTGTCACGAATGGGACGCTTTTGCATCAAATGGATGGTGATATTTGGGATGCGCTTGATGAGGTTGAGCTTTCCGTTTATCCGGTAACAAGAAAACTGCTGGATCTGAATATGTCAACCATTTTACAAAATGCCGAAAAGCACAAGGTGAGATTATCCACATACCTGTATAAATATTTTCAGATTGCATTTTCGCTGGTTGGAACGACTGATGTGTCGCTGATACGGCGTATATACAAGACATGTCTGAGAGCACATATTTGGGGGTGTCAGTCGATCTATGAGGGATATTTTTTCAAGTGTCCACAATGCATATATATTCCGAAAATTCTCAATCAATCGGTAGCATACGATTACAGAAAAGATGGTATAAAGATTAACTGCGCTTCCGATTTTCAGGATATACTTAAAAATTACCTCATGTCCAAAGAACCATTATTTGCCTGCCGTTATTGTCTCGGCAATGTTGGCAAAATACGTACCAACACCATGCCGATAACTTCCGAGTGGACATCTATTCATCGCGTTCCGACAGAGCAATTAGTTGACTATAATAAGCTCGGTTTTTTGGAAATAAGCGAAACTATTTATGATATGAGCAACATACGCGTACAATATGAAGATGCGGAAAGAAGTTGCGGTTAAATTGCATCATCATCCTGTATTTTACGGTTTTTAAAATAATTTTCTGCGGGCAAATCAAAACATGGATTATGAGAGAACAATTTTTTCTTTCTGGGAACCCAAGGGAAGCATGATCCCTTATTTAGATCTTTGCAGAAGGACATGGGAACGAAACCTTCCGGATTATGAAATAATTTTTCTGGACCATTCGAATATCGATCTATATTTGCCGGAAGGGACCTATGACATGACTGTACTCAAGAAGCTTACTTATATGATGCAGAAAGATGCCGTCATGGTTGCCGTGCTGAAGGAACACGGCGGTATCTTCATGGATGCCGATACGCTGGTAACGGCGGACATCGCCCCGCTAATACGGATGTTAAGAAATACGGAAGTTGTCATGTTCAGTACTCATTGCGGCTTTATGGCGGCAAAACCGGGCTCTCATCTCCTTACTTTATGGCAAAAAGGGATTCAGGAAAAATTGAATTTTCTTGGAGAAATAAGGGGCAACGCGCCGCATCTCCCATGGGATTTTTTCGCGAACAGCATGATGGCGGACGTAATGAGTAATATGATTGAGAGCCGCGGTTTGTTTCATATGATGCAAAAACATGTTGAGGACAAGTTTGTTCTTGCTTATCTGAAGATCACCAGAGATCAAAAAATGCTTACGCCCCGGTTTAAAATGCTGATTAATCGGATCGGTAATGCTCTGATGCGAAGAAAAAGAGAACTATATTTCCGGACAGTATTCAGACATTATCTTACCATGTTGGATCGGTTGGAATACGGATTTATTCCCGAAGCCCTCTATTTCTCATCAAGAAGCATGACACCTGAAGAAAAGTATTGGAAGTTCTGGTTTGATAATCGCATTGACATACAGAAAGTTTTCACGCCGCATCAGATGGTTATAGGACTCCACAATTCCTGGACTCACCAATGGTACAAAGCATTATCGCAAAAAGATGTGCTTGAAAACGCCTCTCTTCTTTCGAGAACATTGAAACGCCTTTTAACCTGAACGTCCACTGCATAGGTCACATGAAGAGAGTTGCCTGCATGACTAAAAAAAGATATTTCCGCTGCTTTGATTATTATGAAGAAACCAAAAGAATCATTTATTTTTTTATTGAATCTAATTGAGCTTTTGCCTGAGAGAGTTTTTCTTTGTCCAGATAATATTTACCGTTATTCGTTTTAATGACCAGGCCGTCGGCTATCAGAAGGTTTAGCGCTTTGGGACGAATATTCCCCGTTCCCACACGAAAGAAATTTTTCCGTTCATCCTGAAGATTAACCGCTCTGGATTCTTTGAATGCCCGGGCTTCTTCCATTTCGGCAATAATCTTGAAACACATACGCCGCACGCCCAACCCACCCATATAAATTAACAGCACGACAAAGACAATAAAGGCGGCAATCAACAAAAGTATTTGTAAATAGATAGGCATATTATGTTCTCATAGATGCGATTTTTTGGCGTCAGTTCATACACCTGATAAACCGGTTTGTCAATTTACCGGCCTGAATGTTCATTTTTTTATTAATTTCGCCAGTTCCATTGTCCGCCGCAGAATCAGCTGAGCGGATTGGATACCTGGCTTGTCATGTTCCATTCCCATATGAACTGCCGGATCAAAGTTTCCCGAACCGTTGATGCTCGTCAATACCGAAGCGCCTAAGGGGCTGATTCCTTGATGGACACTGACGGGAATCATCTCCATACTCAGAAACATCAATATATGCGTCAGATGTGTTGTTTCGATACCGCCGTGCCGAAGCCATGCTGCCGCCATGCTCGCGCCGATTTTGTTTTTCATGCGGCCCGCCGTCAGGTTACCGAAAACAAACACACGGAACCGGTCAAGCATCGCCGCCATCAGCGCGGAAGTGCGCATGAAATACACCGGGCTTGCCAAAACAATAATATCCGCTGTTTCTGCTTTTTCAAAGACAGCCTGCGCGTCATCCTTAATTGAACAATATTTGCCCCGCATTTGTTTGGTCAGACAGAAATTACAATGGATGCAGTCGCGAATTTTCAAGCCGGAAAGATGAACAATATGATGTTCGATATTTTTTGCAGGTAGACTTTCAATCGCGCGGATCAGCACCGTTTCAACATTGCCTTTTTTTACCGGGCTGCCGGAAATACCTAATATTTTGTATGTCATAAAGTTTCCTAAACAATATAAGCTCTAGTGTGATGAACAAACATTTGCCCGCTTTTTTCAAATATCCATGTGGCAGATTCTTCAAGCATCTGAACCATGGCATCAATATGATTATAGCGTAACTCCACAAAAAGGAAACAACAAAAAATAATTATTAGACGATAATTGGCTTGACTAATAAATCATGTTACCATACCTTTTTTTGAAAAGGTCTGATAAAAAATAATATTTAATTGCCGGAGCTGAAACGGGTATGAGAAAAACATACGTTCACGGTTACGATCATCGGGAAAACATACGGCTGCAGGATCAAGCCTCAACGCTTCTGGAGTTACTGCATTCGGATACTTCATACCCGGCAGGCAGCCTTGTACTGGAAGCCGGCTGCGGCGTTGGCGCGCAAACGGTTACACTCGCTAAAAACAGTCCAGATGCTTTAGTTACTTCCATTGATATATCCGAGACGTCCGTTAATGAAGCAAGAATAAGAGCAGCAGAGGCAGGTTTAACCAATGTTAAATTCGAACGGGCGGATATTTTCAATTTGCCTTATGAGCCGGACTATTTCGACCATATTTTTATCTGTTTTGTTCTGGAACATCTCCCGCATTCAGTCGAGGTACTGCAAACACTGAAAAAATACTTAAAGCGGGGCGGCACCATAACGGTTATTGAAGGAGATCATGGCTCTGCCTATTTTTATCCTGACAGCGACGCGGCGCACAAGGCGATCGCGTGTCAGGTTGAGCTGCAACGAAAGGCTGGCGGCAACGCCATGGTGGGCAGAGAGCTTTATCCCCTGTTGTGCGAAGCAGGTTTTGAATCAATTCGAGTATCTCCCCGAATGGTCTATGTTGATTCCAGTAAACCGGAACTTGTCGAAGGTTTCACAAAAAAGACGTTCACGGCTATGATTGAGGGTGTTCGTGAACCGGCAATTAAATCGGGAATAATTCAACAAAGTATTTTTGAAAAAGGAATCAGGGATTTATACCGTACGGCGGAGCGCGACGGAGTATTTTGCTATACGTTTTTTAAGGCAATCGGAATCAAACGATGACTGGAAAATCTGATACTACGGTAAAGACAAATAAATTATGCGTAAAGCAGACAGGGAAGTAAAAGACAAAAAAGATATTGACAGTATCATCAGGCGTTGCCGGGTTTGCCGCTTGGCAATGTGTGACGGTAATCAGCCTTATATTGTTCCTCTTAATTTCGGTTATGATGGCAATTTTCTTTATTTTCATGCAGCGCCCGAAGGAAGAAAAATTGATATTCTAAGAAAGAATAATACAGTTTGTTTCGAGTTTGATATCCTCCATAATATAATTGAATCGGAAACTGCCTGTAAATGGGGATCGAGATACGAGAGCGTCATTGGATCAGGCACAGCTAAAATATTAGAGGATGTAGAGGCCAAAAAAGATGCGCTTGAATGGATTATGCGTCAGTATGGATGCGAAACACGGGATTTTCCGGAAGAAATACTGAAAAAGACTCTGATTCTTTGCGTGCAAGTGCTTGAAATAAGTGGTAAATTCCGATGATAAATTTTTCCGCCAACTCAAACAAAACATTCATATAATGATTCATATACTATCAATTTATACATAAAATAATATTTTCACCCATTTATAAGTAAATAATAACCGAAAATGAAATTTTTGTATCACAAGAAACTTTCTTTTAAAAAAATATTGACTTTATGATTTTTAATCTTATACTCTAATTGTAAGTAAGATGCGGTATTTGTTATAACTTCTTATTAAATCTGATTAATATAATGATAGCTTAAAATTAAAGCTAATCATTGACCTGCTTGTTGCCGGCAGCGCTTCTGTAAATATCAATTCAACCCTCAAATCACCCAAAGAGGATGTTGCGCTATGAAAGAAAATATCAAAGCAATGTCTAAAAACAGAAAACAGGTTAAAGCTGCCAGAGAGGGAATATCTTCCCTCAAAAAAAATTCCTTATCAAATAGGAAAGAAAAAGAAAAAAAGAAATCTGTATTAAAAGACACGGTTTCTTTGAAAAAGCCTGCGGCTGGGACGCTCAATAGCGGTGAGGCAGAAAGATACCATGACTTCCTTGAAAATATTCAAGATGGGTGTTTTGAATTAGACCTTTCCGGAAATGTCACTTTTTTTAATAATTCGATATGCCGAATTCTGGGATACTCCGCCAAAGAATTGATGGGAATGAACTATCGGCGCTATACGGATGAAGAAACCGCAAAAAAAGCTGTTAAGGCATATAATAAAGTCTATAAAACAGGGAAACCGATAAAAAAATTTAGTTGGCAGGTTGTGAGAAAAGACAACGCGAAAATATATATTGAAGGTTCTATATCGTTACGAAAAGATTCGTCAGGCAATCCGATAGGATTTGTGGGAATTGTAAATGACATCACCGAACGTAAGCAGGCAGAGAAAGTTATCAGAGAAAGTAAAATACGTTTTAAATCGCAATATCACGGAAGCCCGATTCCGACATTCACCTGGCAGAAGATTGGCGGGGATTTCATTCTGGTGGAATGCAATAAAGCGGCGCTGGCTGTGACCGGAGAAAACATCAAAAAGTTCATCAATAAAACGGCACACAATATATATCGCGATCAACAGGATGTTCTGCGGGATATTCAAAGATGCTTTGAAGAAAAAGCAGTCATTAAGAGAGAGTTGCTTTCAGGGCATTTCATGCCCGGTAGAAATATAATAGCCACGTATGCCTTTGTGCCTGATAACCTTGTTATGGTGCATGTTGAAGATATTACCGAACGCAAACGGACGGAGGAAAAATTACAGGAAAGCGAGGAAAAATACAGAAGCATTCTGGAGAACATTCAGGAGGCTTATTTTGAAGTCGATCTCGCCGGAAACTTTACCTTCTTTAACAATTCATTATGCAGGCTGACAGGGAGCTCCAGGCAAGAATTGGCCGGTACGAATTATAGTGATTTCTCAGATAAAGAAACGTCAGCAAAAGTTTTTAAGGCTTTTAATAAAATTTACAAAACAGGTGAATCCAACGATGCACTTGATTGGCTTATTATAAGGAAGGATGGAACAAAAAGATACATTGAATCTTCCGTATCCCTGAAAAAAGATTTATCAGGCAAGCCGACCGGGTTCAAGGGAGTCATACGCGATATCACCGAACGTAAATATATAGAGCAAAAACTCGAAAAAATGGCAACCCATGATGCCCTGACCGGACTGCCCAACCGTTTGTTGTTCAGCCAGTTGCTCAACCACGCCATCCAGGCCGCGCGGCGCTATCAGCGGCAGTTTGCCGTCTTTTTCATCGATTTGGATCGCTTCAAAATTATCAATGATACCATGGGGCATGAGGCAGGAGATCAACTGTTACAGGAAATTGCCGACCGGTTCAGACAATCGCTTCGCGCCGTCGATGTTGTCGGTCGTCTGGGCGGGGATGAATTCATTATTCTGATAGAGGAAGTGACCGAATTGAATCAGGTAGCAACCCTGGCAAAAAAGATACTTACCTCTACGATGAAACCGGTGATGATTCTGGGTCAAGAATGCCGCGTAACGGCCAGTATCGGCATCAGTATATTTCCCATAAATGGGGAAGACGACCAAACATTAATGAAAAACGCCGATATTGCCATGTATTTCGCCAAGGAAGAAGGCAAGAACAATTATCAATTTTATTCCAAAGATATTAAAACACAATCAACCGAGCGCATGTCTATCGAAACAAATCTTCGTTTTGCACTGGAGAGAAAGGAATTTTTTCTGGACTATCAGGCCAGGTTGGATTTTAAAACCGGTATGATAACGGGTGTTGAAGCATTTCTGCGCTGGGAAAACCCGTATCTCGGCTCAGTAACCCCAACGCAATTTATTCCGGTGGCCGACGAAACAGGGCTGATAGTATCTATTGGCAAATGGGTGCTGAAAACAGTTTGCGCTCAGCATGCAATCTGGCAAAGCCAGGGTTTGCCCCCTGTCTGCATATCGGTAAATTTATCTCTCCGTCAACTTATGGATGATAATTTGGTAGAAGATATCAAAACCATATTGAAGGAATCCGGCATGGCGCCGAATCTTTTGGAACTGGAAATCAGTGAAAGTATGTTAATGCATAATCCTGCCTACATGATTAAGGTGCTGACCAGTATCAAAGAAATGGGAGTCCGTCTTGCCGTTGATAATTTCGGAACGGGCTACTCTTCGCTCACTCAGATATCGCACTTCCCTATCGACACGCTCAAGGTGGACAGATCCTTCGTTCGCAACATCACGCGGGATTCTGATGATAAAGCTATTATTGAATCGATCATAAACATGGGCAAGCATCTGAGTCTTACTGTTGTTGCTGAAGGTGTGGAAACGCAGATACAGGATGATTTTTTGAGACAACTCATCTGTGACGAGATGCAGGGTTATTATTTCAGTAAGCCGGTTGCGCCCGATCAATTTGCCGATCTGTTGCGTACACATAACTCTTCTTCACGAAAATAAATACAGAAGCGAATGTTTTTTTGCCGAATCTGATCTTTTTAAAGCGAAATGGCATTAGCAGTGATTTATATAATGGATTTGTAGTATTAAATTTTAAAATGGTTTTAGCTTATCAAAAATCATTCAGGCATATTTATGAAGATAACTCTCCAGACGATTTAATCCCTCTTTGATATTTTTCATGGAATTGGCGTAAGAAAAACGCAAAAAACCTTCTCCTCCACTGCCGAAATCTATGCCAGGGGTGACGCCCACTTTTACATCTTCAATAATACGAAATGCTTCTTTGTAAGAATCTTTGCAAAAGCGGCGCGCGTCGGCAAACACATAAAATGCGCCAGTCGGTTCAACATGTATGACAAAACCCATATCCTTTAAACGAGCCAGCATATATTGACGACGTTCATTATAAATGCATATCATTTCGTCTACATCATTTTGGGCTTTGGTAAGAGCGGCAATGCCCGCCCATTGAATAAATCCATTGGCGGATATCATGAAATTCTGATGAATCCGCTGCATAACAGCCGTAAACGCTTTTGGAAAAATGCAGTAGCCCAGGCGCCATCCGGTCATAGCGTATAATTTGGAGAAACCATTGATGACAAAAGCGTGATCAGTAAATTCTAAAATGGAATGAGCGCGGCCCTGATAGATTAAACCATGATAAATCTCGTCAGAAATAATATACTGCTTGTCAAATTGAGCGATATTCTGCAGTTGCTCCTTGTTCATGACAATGCCGGTGGGATTTGAAGGTGAATTGATTAAAATTGCCTTTGTACGGAGGGAGAGTTTCTTTTTTATATCCTTCGGGCGATACTGAAATCCATCTTCAGGGTAAGTTTTAACCTCTTTAATTTTGCCGCCTGCAGCGAGAATAAAGTTCTGATAGCAGGGATAGCGCGGATTGGAAATGATTACTTCATCGCCATGATCCAGAATTGCCAGCATTGCGAAAAGCAACGCCGGAGATGTCCCGGTAGATATCATGACCTGATCGGGTATTATATTTACTCCATATTCTTTGAAATAAAAATCGCATATGGCTTCCCTAAGCTCCAACAGTCCCAGGGCGTGGGTATAGCGTGTTTTATTGTTGGATAGGGCATCATTTGCCGCCTGCGTGATAACTTTTGGTGTGGGGAAATCAGGTTCACCCACTTCCAGGTGGATAATGTTTTCGCCCTTACGTTCCAATTCCTCGGCTTTTGCCATGACATCCATGACAATAAAAGATGTGAATTTGGACGCTCTTTTCGAAATCATAAATCTCCTTCATGTTTTTGCAAACTCCTTCTATTGTTATTACCTATTTTTTTCAACAATTTTATTAGTTTTATGATGCTGTTTTTGGTTTTAAACGCCTTACAGACGTTTTGGTTTAATTATTTAAAAAGCTGATAATTGGTTCAGAACTTGCAATTAATCGGAAGAATATGAAAAAACATATTGCTATTGGTACATTTTTGTAACAAAATACTTTATGGTCAGTTAAGCCATCTATGAGCAAGACTACAAAAAAATCTTTTTCCGAGAAAGAACGTAAATTGAGTATACATACTTATGAAGAATTAGCCGCCCTGCACGCCATTGCCAGGATTCTGGCGCAGCCGGGAGATTTGCGTGATCAACTGGAACTGGCCCTGAAGGAAATGAGCTCACGCCTGGGTATGCAGCGCGGGATGATATCTCTGATGGATCGCGAAAAAAAGGAGGCCTGGCTGGATATCGCCCATGACGTCAATATTGACGGTTTGGAAGTTTCCTATAAACCAGGGGAAGGTATTACCGGGAAAGTAGCGGAAACCGGCCGTCCGATGGCAGTGGCGAATTTGGGCAAAGAAACACATTTTCTGGATCGCACCGGCGCGCGGCGCCATCTTAACCGTGCTGAGCTTTCATTTTTATGTGTTCCTATTATGTATGACGCGAACGTTGTAGGCGTTTTATCCGCTGATAAGATTGCCCAGCAGGTCGAGGATCTTGATAAAGAGTTGGCCATATTATCTTCTGTTGCCGAGTTGATGGCCAAGGCCGTTCATATTCGCGCGCTGGAAGAAGAAAACGAGCGGTTACGCAAGATAGTCGGCAGCACCCATGCGCCTTCTTTGGATATTATCGGCCATTCAAAATCAATGCAGGAAGTATTCGGGCTTGTGGCGCAGGTTGCTGATTCCAATACTACGGTCCTGATCAATGGTGAAACCGGCACCGGAAAAGAATTAATTGCAAGCGCTATTCATAAAAACTCTTCACGTAAAAACGGCCCGCTGGTGCAGGTTAATTGTGCCGCTATTCCGGATACGCTGATTGAAAGCGAATTGTTTGGTCATGAAAAAGGCGCGTTTACAGGAGCCTTGCATCAACGCAGAGGACGTTTTGAAGAAGCAAATGGCGGTACAATTTTTCTGGATGAAGTTGGCGAACTTTCCGCAGCCGCTCAGGTAAAGCTGTTACGGGTTTTACAGGAAAAGAGATTTCAACCACTGGGTTCTTCACGTATTATTAATGTTAATGTGCGCATTATCGCGGCTACCAATAGAGATCTGGAACAGGATATTACATCTGACCGTTTCCGCGCTGATTTGTTTTACCGTCTGAACGTATTTCCCATTTACTTGCCGCCGTTGCGCGAAAGAGGGAGTGATATAATTCTTTTAGCCGACTATTTTATCCTAAAGTACAGCAAGGAAATGGGGAAGAGCGTTAAAAAGATTTCAACAGCGGCGATCGAAGTATTTTTATCACATAAATGGCCGGGTAACGTGCGTGAACTGGAAAATTGCATTGAAAGAGCGGTATTATTGACTAAAACAGACATGATTGAGTGTATTCATTTACCGCCGTCATTACATGTCAGAGAGAAAAAAGCTGAAAAGGTTGAACACAGCAAATTATCTTCTGTCGTTGAAGCGCAGGAACGATCATTAATTGTTGATACTCTGGAAGCAACAGGTGGCAATCAGACCAAGGCCGCAAATATTTTAGGGACAACAAAACGCATTATTCAATACAAAATTGGCAAACTGGGAATTGATCCCAAGCTCTTCCGCAAAAGCAATAAAGCCGTCCAAGATCATGATTGAAATAATATTTAAGGATTTTTGAAGAAAGAATACAAGGTTTTATTGCATAGATAATTGTCTTGATGTCCACATTGAGGGATCGTCTAAAGGTAGGACAACAGGTTCTGGCCCTGTGAATCGAGGTTCGAGTCCTTGTCCCTCAGCCATACAATTTATTCACGGTTAAGAGTTCCTCTGAAGAATGTTGGATGATTGTTAAACCAAGGGATTTCATCAAAAGACAGGTTATTCTTTTTATTTTCTGCGTCAGTTAAAGTATTCCATGGGCACGGTTCGACTCTTGATTTGCCATCAATGGCAATTCGACTCGTGAAATAGTAAGGGATGTTAAAATCAAACATTCTAACTATTTATAATATTATTATGGTATTACCGTGTCTCACACCAAAATAAAGATAATTAGAATTTAAAAATTAAATTAAATACTTATATTAGACTGAAATATGTTCTTGTTAAATCATCATTAGTTAATATATTACTTATATAAATAAGTAAGGGAGCGCAAAAATAATTTCTTCCCGGGGCAGCTTTTAATGAAGTTGTTATATAATTCCCAAAAGATAAAAATTGCGCTAAGCAAGGAGTTTAGTTATTAAAAGAAGAACACGGTAGCCTGTCAGCATCTCATCCCTTTTTTTATCGCAAATAAAGAAAAAGAAATTGAGAAGAAAGATAAAAGTGTGCTATTGTGCGCGTTCCTGTGTGCAGGAAAGAGTTTTATATGTTGAGGCTTTGGAAGAAACAAATGGAGAGCATACAAAAACCGCTCCAAAATAAGGACAAATGTAATTAAATAGTTCAAAAATGTTCCGTAATTTTTAAAAAGAACAAATTTGTGCTTTTTAAAATAGAGACATATTTTTTTAACAGCGTAAAGATTTAAAAATAAATGATATACAACAATGTAATTTATTTTGTAAAATTGGCACGACTTTGGCATTTAACTGTGGTGCTTTGTGTTGTTATGTGTCAGTAGAGGTATTTGCGTTATGAAAAACGAGAACGAGGAGTAAAAAAACAGGTTAAAATATATAGGTTCGGATACGTAAACTGCCAGAGTGTTTTGCCTATCTCCTGATAGATTACCTGAATAATCCAGTATAAATAAAAAAGGTGTCAGCGTTGAATAATAAAATTCCCAAAATATATCTTTTCCATTGTGCGACAAGCTACGATCAGGAAGAATTGCTGCGAAATTATTCCCCGCAGAATGTTGAAATTAAAGTAATTTCATTACCCTGTTCAGGAAAACTGGATATTCTGTACCTTACTAAAGCATTTGATACAGGCGCGGATGGCGCTGCCATTATGATATGTAAAGAAGGCGAATGCCGCTACATGGAAGGTAATATACGCGCCAGAAAGCGGGCACAGGCCATCGATGAATTGCTGGAGGAAGCAGGACTCGGAAAAGGCCGAACTAAAATAATTCAGATGGGCGACGGGGGCATAACAGAGGCAGTTCATCAGTTGGAAGAATTCTTCCTTCAAATAATGACAATAATTGAGAAATCGCAGGCTACGCAAATTTCGCATACGGTATAGTTTTTCTTAAGTCCATAACGGTAAGGAGTATAAGGTATGAAACAGGATAGCAAATTAGCAGTCAAAATCAGCGGAAAAGAGTTTATTTTCACTGCTGAGTATTTGCCGCTTGCCGCAACCGAAGTAGGGATCGATCCTAAAATATTCGGCAACAGCCTGACAGCGGTAAACGTTGCTGATAATCATTATGGTATATCAATGTCCAGTCTGGCAGCTTCTGTTGCTTTGAGCAAGGCCGGCATTGAACCGGTATTGCAAATCATAACCAGAGACCGCAATCGCATTGCGCTTCAATCCGATCTTCTGGGAGCCGCTTATTTGGGTATAAAAAATGTTTTATGTCTCACCGGTTATCACCAGACTCTTATAGGGTGCAATGAATCAGCCAATGTTTTTGATGTTGATTCCATTCAACTAATTGATGTAGTTAAAAAAATGAATAACGGTCAGCTGCTGGACGGTCAAAAAATCCAAGGAAGCTTTTGTATGCTGATCGGTGCTGCCGCTAATCCGAATTTGAAGCCGCTTGAATTGAATATTTTAAGATTAAGTAAAAAAATAGCTGCAGGCGCCGATTTTATTCAGACACAGTCCGTATTTGATGTCGATGCATTTAAAGTCTGGTTGGAAGCCGTCTGCAAAGCGGGACTTGCCGATAAGACGGCAATTCTTGCCGGAGTTCTGCCGCTCAAAAGTGCAGCCCAGGCTAAAGAATTAGCCGAGACTCATACCGACTTTATGATTCCTGAAGCGGTCATTGACAGGCTTTCGGCTGCCGGTGGTTCTGAGGCTCAGGAAAAAGAGGGCGTTAAAATAGCGGCTGAAATAATAAAAAAACTCAAGGGCCTTCCGGGACTAAAAGGCGTTCATATTATGTCCGGTGGCAACGAGACAACTATTAACGAATTATTATCGTCCGTATTGTAATAATTGAGACTGAATAAAATGCCGAAGAAATATCATATCGAAACAAAAAAAATTCCACCGAGATTGCCGAAAACAGGTAAGTTCGGGGTTGTTGACTGGCGTGAAGATTGCGCCAGGTGTCACAATTGCGTGAAAAAAGCCTGTGTATACGACCGTTACAGGCAGGAAATGCAGTATATCAAGGATCTGGATGAATTTAATGCGATGTTCTTTGAATGCATGGGATGTTTCTCCTGCGTACAGAAGTGCACGAAAGGCTTGCTTGCTTTAACGGTCAATCCAAAATACGAGCAAATGGGTAACGGTTATTTTACGCCTGACATTATTCTAACAACCTGGAATCAGGCAGAGACAGCGGGAATTCCCGTTTCAGGCGCAGGCTACAGAGGTAAGTTTACGGGCGCCGGGTTTGACGCCATGTGGACGGATATGTCTGAAATCGTTCGTCCGACCCGTGATGGAATTCATGGACGTGAATATATCAGCACCGCCGTTGATATCGGAAGAAAACCCAAACACCTTTCGTTTGAAGGCAATAAACTGAAGACCTCATTATCGCCGCTGGTAGATCTGCCTGTTCCGATTATCATTGACATGTTCCCTGATCAATATCATTTTCCCAACCTGCAGCCGATGTTACTGAATGTTGCCGTTAAAACCGGCACGATGGTTATCGTTGACTGGGAAAAGCATCATCTGCTGGACAAGTATGAAGAAAAACATTTATCGAATATAATTTTCTATCTTGGCAAAGAGACACCTATGCCATCGGCGGATATGCTTAAACAGTTGCGTCTTATTGAAATTGCCGACAGTGATAAAACCGAGCAGCGTATAAAAGAGATAAAAGCTGTCAATCCGGAGCTTGTTGTTTCGGTCAGAGTTGAACTGGATGCACATGGCATGGAGAGGTCTATCGCGCTGGCTCACAACCCCGTTGTTGAAGCCATACATATTGTGTCCGATATAAACGGTAATCAAACAGGGGTAGAAAAACCCAAATTTATAAAGGATATGACACGGGCCATCCACACGTCACTTGTAAAAGAAGGCATCCGGGACGAAGTCACCCTGATTGCCAGCGGTGGCATTGCTTTGGCGGAACATATGGCAAAAGAAATTATTTGCGGCGCGGATGCCATCACGATTAATATGCCGCTCTTAATCGGTCTTGAATGCCGCTTTTGTACAAATTGCCGTGATGGTTTTGTCTGTCCGGCGAAGATTGAAACTATCACCTCCCAATACGGGGTCGGACGTATGACGAATTTAATTGCCGTTTGGCATGACCAGTTGATTGAGGTGATGGGAGCCATGGGGATGCGGGAAGCCCGCCGTCTGCGTGGTGAAACCGGCCGTGCATTATTTTTTGAAGATCTCGAGGAGGATACTTTTGGAAAGCTTTTTGGCGAAAGAGTCGGGGCTTAAAGAAGTCCTGCCTGAAAATACAATTAAAACACTGGTGCCGGATGTTGAGGTATCCCGCGAAGTCAAACCGGCGCCCTCGCGCTATCGTAATGAGATAGCCAAATATATCATCCGCCGGAGCAGCGATTGTAAGCTCTGCGGTAAATGTGCTCAGGTTTGTCCGCACGGCGTGCATGTATTGAAACCGGGCTATAAATTGTTTTCTGCCCCGCATTTGAATGTTTGCATAGGTCCTTCCTGTCAGAAGACCGACCATTATTGCATAGACCTGTGTCCGAATAAGGCGCTTCAAATGGTTGAAAATCCCATGTTGAAGGCGATGGGTGATTATCGCTGGACACCCGATATGCTTATAGCGACCTGGAAAATGGCGGAAACCGGTGAATCCCCGTCACCTGAATACGGGTACGATTATGAAACCGGAGCTTCCGGGGGCGGATTTGACAGGCTGCGATTCAAATTTCCTGAAAAACCACCCGTTGAATTGCGAGACGATGAAATAGACACAAGTATTGTGCTCAACAGGCGAAACGACGGCCGTCCACAGGTGAAAATCGATGTTCCCTGGTATGGCGGCGGCATGTCTTTCGGTTCCGTCAGTAACGTGATTCAGCTTTCCAAGGCACGCGCGGCCACGGCGTTTAATACCTTTACCTGTACCGGTGAAGGTGGATACATGGAACGCATGAAGCCATATGATGACCATGTCATCACCCAAATTGCCACCGGTCTTTTCGGTGTTCGTGAAGAGACGATTCAGCGTGTCCGCATTGTCGAATTCAAATACGCGCAAGGAGCCAAACCCGGCCTGGGCGGCCATTTGCTGGCCGATAAAGTAACTCCGGATGTTGCCAGGATGCGTGAAACCGTTCTGGGTATTTCCCTGTTTTCACCTTTTCCGTTTCATAGTGTTTACTCCATCGAGGATCATCAAAAACACATGGACTGGATCAAGCATGTTAACAGGCGGACCCTGATTGCCACCAAGGTTTCTACGCCTAACGATGTGGATATGGTTGCTGTGGGAAGCTATTCAGCCGGTACCCATATCGTGCATCTGGACGGCGGATACGGTGGAACCGGCGCGGCACCTGACATTGCCAAGAAAAATATCGCCATGCCGATTGAGTATAGTATCGTTAAAGTCCATCGTTTCCTTACGCAGGAGGGTATTCGTGATAAGGTTACCCTGATCGTTAGCGGTGGATTGCGGACGCCTCATGATATTGCCAAAGCGATTGCGCTGGGGGCTGATGGTGTTGTTGTGGGCACTTCCGAACTGGTTGCGCTGGGTTGCATAAGATGTTCGCGCTGTGAAAGCGGCCGGGGTTGCCCGCGCGGTATTGCCACGACCGACGTGGAACTTGCAAAAGATGTTGATCTTGAATGGGGCACGCAACGGCTTATCAATCTATATACCGCCTGGCGAAAGGAACTGGTGGAAATATTGAAACGATTCGGATTGCGGAGTGTGAGTGAGTTACGGGGACGCACAGATCTTCTGATGCACCTTGATTATACCAATGATGTGGAGATTCATAAATGAATAACGGGATGATCGAAAAACTTTTAGATTCCCGACAAAGACTGATTGAGGAATTAAATATGCCTTCCCCCACTTACAAAGCGGAGGAAGAAGGTGGTTGCGGTGTCGTCGGCTTTTGCGCGACCGAGCCGGTTGCCGCCCGGCATATTCACGAGCCGTCCAAACAGATGCATAACCGCGGGAACGGTAAGGGCGGCGGAATTGCGGCGTTAGGTTTTATACCGGAGCAGCTTGGAGTCACCCGCGACGTTTTGGATAATTATTACATGGTGCATATTGCGTTTCTGGATAATGAGATCAGGCCGGAACTGGAAAGCAAATACATCACACCTTGTTTTGAAATTAAAACTTCCCAGATGATGGATACCGTTGCCGACTGGACCACGATTCCTTCTCTGGAAGCCAAACCTCCGGATGTCATGCGTTATTTTGTTCGCGTTAAACCGGAAACGCTGGATGCCTTTATATCCAAAAATAAATTAGATGGACTGAGTCGTGAAGACGCTGAAGGCGAATTCTTAAGCCAGCAAAGCGTTAAGCTGAATCAGGAATATTATGCTTCACTCGGCGATAAAAAAGCCTTCGTGATGTCTTACGGCAAGAATATCATGATCCTTAAAGTCGTTGGGTACGCGGAATCCATTACAGATTATTATAAGATCGACGATTTGAAGGCGCATGTCTGGATTGCCCATCAACGGTTTCCTACCAAAGGAAGGGTCTGGCATCCGGGAGGCGCGCATCCCTTTGGAGCAATAAACACCGCGCTGGTCCATAACGGCGACTTTGCCAACTACAGTTCAGTCAGTGAGTATCTTGCGCAACGTCATATTTATCCGCAATTCCTGACCGATACGGAAGTATCCGTCCAGATATTTGATCTGCTGGACAGGACTTATCACTATCCTTTAGAATACATTATAGAGGCTTTGGCGCCTACCACAGAAATAGATTTCGACAGGCTTGCCAAAGACAAGCAGTCCGTCTATCGCGCAATTCAGGCAACACATATTCATTCTTCCCCTGATGGCCCCTGGTTCTTTATCATTGCCCGCACACTGGCTCAGGCTGACAAATTTCAACTCATGGGTATTACCGATACATCAATGCTTCGTCCGCAGGTCTTCGCTTTTGCCGACGGGGAAGTGCAAGTCGGCTTGATTTGTTCTGAAAAACAGGCGATTGACGCAACATTGCTAAGTATGTCCAAAGATGACAGCCGTATCTGCCCGGTTGCCGACAAATACTGGAATGCCCGTGGCGGCAGTTCAACAGATGGCGGGTCGTTCATCTTTACTCTTGAAAAAGAAAAAGCCGGCAAATATCGGATGAACTGCACGGATAAATTCGGTGTTCCAGTAAGGCTGCCGTCAGGAACAGAAGTAACTGATTTAACCAAAGAAATAAAAACACCCGCTACTCAAACTGATAAGATTGAGAAAGATATTCGTGAACGGTTTGATACAGGCAGCCAGACAGTCTTCCATTATTTTACGGAAAACATCGTTAACTGGTCTTTTGCCGATATTAGCTTTGCCTGTGATATGGTTATTAACCTGGCTAAAGATTCGAATCAATTCGCAAAAGCCATTGAGATATTAACGCTGCTTAACGACCGGCGATATGGCACCGGTACAAAGAAACGTAAGCACATCCTGCAAACCGTTCGCGCAGCTTTGCGCAAATTATTTTCCCATATTCCATCAATCGGGGAAACATCGGCATGTGAGTTCCGGTTGATCAATTATAAAACGAGAGAACAATTAAGAGGACCTAATGTCGAAGAGAAGACTTTGGTCATTGATACGCTTGGTTTTCCGCCGGAAGGGAATAAATCCGATGCCTCGCTTTTATTAGACGGCTACATGAAGGGTTGGAAACACTTCATCGTTTATAACTGTGCCGGACAGCGTTTTACCGGTTGCGGCCTTGGACCTCACACCGAAGACGTTACAATCGATGTTTATGATAATGACGGCGATTATCTCGCATCCGGCATCGACGGTTTGACCATTACCGTCCACGGCAATGCCCAGGATCAATTGGGCCAAATCATTAAAGCCGGCAAGCTGGTGATCCACGGAGATACGGGACAAACATTCTTATATGGCGCCAAGGGCGGGTCCATATTTGTTTTGGGTAATGCCGCAGGCAGGCCCTTGATTAATTCCGTTGGCAAACCAAAGGTTGTGATTAACGGCACCTGCCTGGATTTCCTAGCGGAATCCTTTATGGCTGGGGATGTATTTGCCAGCGGCGGGTTCGTTATTCTGAATGGCATAACATTTGATGATCAGGGCAATATCATTACTTTGAAAGAACCCTATCCCGGCGGCAACCTGTTTTCGCTGGCCTCCGGAGGCGCCATATACGTGCGCGATCCTCATAAATATCTTGTCCGCGAGCAGTTGAACGGCGGAAATTTCTTTAAGATGACGGATCAGGATTGGGAGACGATCTTGCCTTATCTTCAGGAAAATGAGCGTTTGTTCGGGATTAAGGTGGATGATCTGTTGACGGTTGACGGCAAACATAAGCGGCCGGGTCAAGTCTACCGAAAAGTTGCTCCGGATAAGCTGTCGGCTAACATGCAAATAGAGTCAGACGAATAGGTATTTTTTTAAATGAGAGAGTATCGAAAATGACAACAAGAATTACAAAACAGAGGGCCGCTGGAGATCTTTTCAAGACCGTTGGGGAAAAAGCAGATGTTAATTTAAGTATCTGCTACCAGTGTAAGAAATGTTCTATCGGTTGTCCCGTAGCCGACCAGACCCAATCGCCGCCTTCTGAAATCATACGAAGACTACAACTGGGGGCCGGCGACGAATTATTACGGACAGATCTCATTTGGACATGTCTTGGCTGTGAAACATGTTATGCCAGGTGTCCTAATCAGATAAACTTTCCCGCTGTGATTGATGCCTTAAAATCCATCGCTTTAGCAAAAGGCGTTGCCAGACCGGAGGGTGATGCGCCGTTATTTAATCATTTGTTTCTGAACACGGTCAAATCTTACGGTCGCGTTTACGACTTGCAGGCTATTGCCCTGTACAAACTTAGAACCGGCAATTTGAAACAGGATACGGATAAATTCCCCACGATGCTTAAAAAAGGCAAGATTGCAATACTGCCGCCGTCGGGTGGCGACAAAGGTAAAGTGAAGCGTATCTTCAAAAAGACAGCGCAAAACAAAGGAACAGGAAAATGAAATACGCATATTATCCAGGATGCTCTGCTCATTCTACTGCCCGCGACATGCATGAATCATGTCTGGCGGTAGCGAAAGCACTTGATATTGAATTGAACGAACTCAAGGGTTGGACCTGTTGCGGGGCCAGCGCCGCTCACCAGACCGACCGGAATTTGGCTGTTTCGCTGGCCTCTGCCAACCTTCTTCTGGCCAAAGAGATGGGGATGGACATGGTGGTTAATTGCGCCGCCTGTTATAACCGCTCAAAAGTTGCCAATTATGAAATTAAAAAATCTGAAGAGACGAAACAATCCGTTGCTGAAAGTCTCGGAGAAATTTATGACGGATCGGTTCCGGTACGGCACTTTGTTGAGATTCTTTTAAAAGACGTTGGATTGGCTAATTTGCGTAAGAAGATTGTTAATCCGTTAAAGGATCTCAAAGTGGCTGCCTATTACGGTTGTTACCTTGTCCGTCCGCCGGAAGCGACCAACTTTGACGATCCGGAGAATCCCACGATTCTGGAAAGCCTGATCGATGTGACAGGCGGTACGAGTGTTGAGTGGTCGGGCAAAGTGGATTGCTGCGGCGGTATGCAAAACCTTACACGAACGGAAATTACTGTCCGGCGTTCGGCGGCAGTCATAGAGATGGCAAAGGCTGCTGGCGCAGAGTGCATCGTTGTTGCGTGTCCGATGTGTCAAATAAGCCTTGATGTCAGACAGGCCGATATGGAAAAGCTCCTCGGCAAGAAATATGATATGCCGATAATTTATCTGACACAATTACTCGGTCTTGCTCTTGGTCTTTCACCCCAAGAACTCGGGTTGAACAAACTCATGGTAAGTCCGGCAGTTATATTAAAGAAAGCAGCAGTTTCATAAAAACTGCTTATTGATGATAGACGATTAAAGACTATTTAAGGTTACGATATGCATAAAAGTGAAAAAAAATTAACAGGTGCTGTTCTGGTTCAGGGCGGCGGTATCGCCGGTATTCAGGCAGCCCTTGATCTTGCTGATTCCGGATTTAAAGTCTATCTTGTTGAGCGTGACGCGGCCATCGGCGGCATGATGGCTCAACTTGACAAGACGTTCCCGACCGGCGACTGCGCTACCTGTATTGTATCCCCCAAACTGGTCGAATGTGCCCGTAATATTAATATTGAGATACTCACCCTTTCCGAACTCGTTGGTTTAGAGGGAGAACCGGGTAATTTTAAGGCTAAAATCAAGGTCTCTCCAAGATATGTCGATGAAGCGAAATGCAATGCATGCGGTCAGTGTACGGATGCCTGTCCGGTTAACGTGCCCAATCCGTTTGACTGTGAAATGGGTACCCGAAAAGCGATTGCCAAGCTCTATGCTCAGGCGACGCCCAACAAATTTGGTATTCTGAAGCTCGGTCATTCTCCCTGCAAAGTGGAATGTCCGGCGAACATTAATGTTCAGGGCTATATTCAATTAATCAAGAAAAAAGAGTATCTCAAGGCCGTTAATCTCATTCGGGAGCGAAATCCGCTTTCCGCTATTTGCGGAAGGGTTTGTACTCATCCCTGCGAATTAAAATGCACGCGCAATGATATAGATTCATCCGTTGCCATCAGATTATTAAAGCGTTTCGCTTCGGATCAGGAAATGGCTATGGTCAAATCCGGCGAACTGGCTTATCCGGAAGAGAAGATTCCATCCGCGGACGCGAAAAAAGTTGCCGTCATAGGCGCCGGACCTGCCGGTCTTACCGCGTCTGCCGATTTGGCGGACAGGGGTTATGCAGTAACCGTTTATGAATCGACATCAGCAGGAGGCGGTATGTTGCGATGGGGGATTCCCGCGTACCGTTTGCCGAAAGACGTGCTGGATCATGAAATAGAGCTTATCCGTCGCAAGGGCATTAAATTTGTTTATAATACCCGTATCGGGACCGATATTCCCATGGATAAACTGCTTAAGGAAAATGCGGCCGTCTTCATCAGTATCGGCGCCCAGAGCAGCCGGACGCTGGGAGTTGAAGGTGAAGATAAAGCGGGCATTTCTTATGGTCTGGAGTTCCTGCGCAGGGCCGGAGACAAGAATAATCCTCCGAAACTGAACGGTAAAGTTGTGGTGATCGGCGGTGGAAACGTTGCTGTCGATGTAGCCCGATCGGCGCTGCGTCTTGGCGCCGAAACAGTTGAGATGGTGAGTTTGGAACAACGCTATGAGATGCCGGCGTTGCCTGAAGAGGTTGCCGCCGCGCTCGAAGAGAATATAAAAATTAACAATGGATGGGGTCCGAAACGTATTCTCGGAAACGATAAAGTCAATGCCATCGAACTGAAACGCTGCACGAGAGTTTTTGATGAAGCCGGACGATTCAGCCCCGCATACAATGACAATGAGACCATAACATTAAATGCCGACCAAATTATCGTTGCCATCGGTCAGGCGATCGATAAAGACTCGCTTGGTAATATGCAAGCGGCAACGGAGCGTAATTTTTACAAGGTCGATAACATCACTCTGGAAACATCCGTAAAAGGCGTATTCGCCGGTGGTGACGACATTCCGGGCAGCGCGTCCGTTATTGGCGCTGTCGGCGCTGGTAAGCGGGCGGCGGAATCGATCGATCGTTATCTCAAGGGCGAGGATATGCTGTCCGCGAGATTTGAGTCCACTGTAAAACAAATTGATCCGGAATTTATGCCTGATACCAAAGGTATGGAAAAGATACCGGGTGCCGAACAGTCAATCCTGCCGGCTTCTCAGCGCGCCAATAATTTTAACGAAGTTGAAGAAGGTTTTACGGAAGAAGATGCTCTGGCAGAAGCCGAGCGTTGTCTTAATTGTGCCCTGTGTTCCGAGTGCCAGCAATGTGTTGCCGCCTGCGAACAGCATGCCATTGACCATTTGATGACGGAAAAGATCATCGAGCTTAATGTCGGTTCTGTTATTCTAACACCCGGTTTTGAACAGTTTGATGCCGTGAAAAAAGGCGAATATGGCTATAACCGGTATCCTAATGTAATTACCAGTGTGCAGTTCGAGCGTATGCTTTCTGCTTCCGGGCCGTTTGATGGTCATGTCATTCGTCGATCCGATGGTCAACCCGCCAAACGTGTTGCCTGGATCCAGTGTGTCGGTTCAAGAGATACACGGTGCGGAAATGAATACTGCTCTTCAGTTTGCTGTATGGTTTCCACAAAGCAATCGATGATAGCGGCCGACCACTTACCCGGACTGGAAGCAACCATCTTTTATATGGATGTACGGGCGCATGGCAAAGACTTTGACCAGTACTACGAGCGGGCGAAGAAACAAGGTGTCGATTACATCAAGGGTATACCGTCCCGCATTATCCAGATGCCCGGCACGAGGGACCTGCGGGCGACATTCTATAACGAAGCTAATCAATTACAGGAAAAGGACTTTGACCTGGTGATTTTATCTGTCGGCATGGAGCCCGGCTTATCTGCCGTGGATACGGCCAAACGTTTGGGTATTGATCTGAATGAATATGGTTTCTGTGCCACCGATCGATTTACGCCGTTGAATACCTCCCGGCCCGGAGTTTTTGTCGGCGGCGCTTTTCAGGAACCGAAGGACATCCCGGAAACGGTCACACAGGCCAGCGCCGCGGCTTCAATGGCCATGGAATTGTTATCATCAGCCCGCAACACGCTGATTACCAAAGCAGTCTACCCGGATGAGCATGATGTCACTGACGAGCAGCCCCGGATAGGCGTTTTCATCTGTCACTGCGGCCGCAACATCGCGTCCGTTATCGATGTAGAAAAAGTCGTTCACTCTGTGGCTCAAGATCCGAATGTTATCTTTGCCACTCATACGTTATTCACCTGTTCAGATACCAGTCTGGTCAATATACGTGACGCCATCCGCGATAACCGGCTCAACCGTATTGTTGTGGCTTCCTGCACGCCGCGGACTCACGAACCGATCTTCCGGGATACACTCCGTGAAGCAGGCTTAAACCAGTATTTATTCGAAATGGCGAACATCCGTGACCAATGTTCCTGGGTACACTCGCAGATACCGGAGCAAGCCACTCAGAAAGCTGTCGAACTGGTCAAGATGTCCATTGCCCGGGCCCGTAGATTAGTTCCATTGCAGGGTTCCTATTCCAACGTCGTTCAGCATGGTCTGGTTATCGGCGGCGGCGTAAGCGGCATGACAGCTGCTCTTTCTCTGGCCGAGCAGGGATTTAAAACCCACTTGATCGAAAGGTCGGATAAGCTGGGCGGTAACTACCTTAATGTCCACTACACTCTTGAACACGAAGATGTTGGCGGATACCTGACTGCTTTGATTAAACGTGTTCAGGACAACCATAATATTGTCCTGCACATGAATAGTGAAGTAAAGAATGTAGCCGGTTTTGTGGGTAATTTCGAGGTTTCTCTTAACGAGCATAACGAAGAAACGGTCGTGCCGTGCGGCGCGATCATTGTCGCCACCGGCGCCAACCCGGCGAATACCAAAGATTTTCAATACGGTCAGTCCGCCAATATTATGACTCAATCGGAACTGGAAAATGCCCTGCAGGCAAACACTTTCTCTTCTTCCAACCGCAACGTTGTCATGATCCAGTGCGCCGGTTCGCGCAACGAAGAGAGGCCCTATTGCAGTCGTATATGCTGCACAATGGCGGTTAAGAATGCCCTGAAACTGAAGAAACAGAATCCCGATACGAACATCATAGTCCTGTATCGCGATATCCGTACCTATGGATTCCGGGAAAAATATTATAAACAGGCTCGCGAGGCCGGTGTTATCTTTATGAGATACGAAAAAGAAAATCCGCCGGTTATTTCCGCCAATCACGATCTGGTTACACTAAAGAGTCCTGATTTCCCTGAGCAGATAGAGATCGAAACCGATGCCATTGTGCTGAGCACCGGTGTCGATGCCTTGAAGGATAGCCGCAAGCTGGCAGACATGCTTAAGGTACCTTTGAATGCCGACGGTTTCTATGTCGAGGCTCACCTTAAGCTGCGGCCTGTCGAGTTTGCTACGGAAGGCATTTACCTGTGTGGTTTGGCCCATTCGCCCAAGTTGAGTGACGAGAATATTTCGCAGGCCAAAGCGACCTCATCCCGGGCGGCGACCATCCTTTCCAAGACCCGGCTTGAAGTCGGCGGACAGGTATCGTGCGTCGATCAGGAAAAATGCATTTCCTGTTTGACCTGCGTCAGGGCGTGTCCTTATCACGCGCCGCTCGTCAATGTTAACAGTAAAGCGGAAATTGCCGCTGCCGCTTGTATGGGCTGCGGAATCTGTGCTTCGGAATGTCCGGCACACGCCATCCATCTGCGAAATTTCGAGTCCGATCAGTTCCAGGACATGTTGAAGACTTTTTTATCAGAACCGGATACAGAAAATACACCGGTATGTGTACCGAAATAAGGAAATGATGATGAACACGAATAATTTTGAACCTAAAATAGTGGCTTTTTGCTGCCATTATTGCGCCTATGCCGCGGCAGACCTGGCAGGCTCAGGGCGCCTGCAATATCCGCCCAACATCCGCATCGTTCGTTCGCCATGTACCGGCAGGTTGGAAATAGACTTTTTCATGAAGGCTTTTGAGGCCGGCGCCGATGGTGTTCTGGTCGCCGGATGCGAAGAAGGCAGTTGTCACTTTAAAGAGGGCAATTATCTGGCAAAGCGCCGGGTAAACACCACCAGACAATTATTACTGGAAGCCGGTCTGGAACCTGAGCGGCTGCGCATGGTGAATGTGAGCGCCGCCAGTTCCCAGAAATTTGTCGAGTATGTCCGCGACATGGTTGAGACCGTTACTAAACTCGGTCCCGCATATAGCAAGAAAATTACCCCTAAAGAACAAACAGGAGCAATAAAATGATCGTTGCCGAAAGAAAAACCATTCCTGAACTTGTCGAAATTTTAAAACCACATAAGAAAATACTGGTGCTGGGCTGTGGCACCTGTGTTACCGTTTGTCTGTCAGGAGGCGAACGTGAAGTCAGCATTATTTCATCGGCACTGCGTATTGCATCCCGCGTTCAAGGTTTAAGCTTTGAAATCGATGAACTCACCATCGAGCGCCAGTGCGATAATATCTTTATCGAGCAGGCTGCGGAAGCGATCCAGAGGGCCGATGCCGTATTATCAACGGCCTGTGGCGCCGGTGTTCAGGCGATTGCCGAGCGTTTTCCCGAGAAGCCGGTTTATGCCGGATTGAACACGACCTTCATCGGCATCCTCGAGGATCGCGGAGTATGGACAGAGAAATGCGCCGCCTGCGGCGCCTGCATCCTGCATAAATATGGCGGTATATGTCCGGTGACACGCTGCGCCAAGCATATGCTGAACGGGCCCTGCGGGGGATCCCGTGAAGACAGGTGTGAAGTGCGGCCGGACAGGCCCTGCGCATGGCAGCTTATCTACAAGAGGTTGAAGGATATCAACCAGCTCGACAGACTTAAGGAAATGGAACCGGCCAAGAACTGGAATCCAAGCTTAAGCGGTGGTCCCAGAATGTTGATAAGGGAAGACCATAAAATATAACGGCCCGGTATATGAAGGATTAGAAAATCATTAATGTTGTTTTTAACAGCATCGGTATTACAAAAATGTTCCAGTTGGTCCATTAATCATGATAGGAGGATGTCATAAATAAAAGTGGACTAATGAATATAAATTGTTATAAGGTGCAACCTGTGTGCATGGCATGTTTTTCGCAGTAAAACAAACATTTAAAGCCAAGATATTCGTATTGCCCGACAAAACCTGATCAATAAAGTTCATAAGTATGAAATTGATTGTGAACAATACAAATAAAGGTAAAAAAATCGAAAGGAGAAATAAAAAGATGGAAATAAAAACGCCGAAAAATGTACTTGATTTAATTAAGAAAGAGAGTGTCCAGTTTGTCGATTTGAGATTTATGGATTTTCCCGGACTTTGGCAACATTGCAGTTTTCCGGTAAACGAGA
>DATKPG010000003.1:0-11605 GCA_035524255.1 Smithella sp.
GATTCGATTCTTCTGAAAAACAGCGGAATGATATATAGAACATTGAAAGGTCCAAGGAAAAAATATATCAAAGAATCTATTACATTCAATATTAAAGAAACAAACTTATTCATCTGATTACACTCCTTTAAGTTCTTGAGACTCATGGACAAATTCACATTCTTGTCTTAGTCTTAATTGGTAAGCGCCTCTTTACAAAGAGACGCTGAAATAACGGTTAACCATCGACTACATGGGAAAAAAGAAACTTGTAGCGGCGTATTGCCGGGTAAGCACTCTTGAACAGAAAAAGAAAGGCTATGGAATTGACATTCAGAAACGGGATATTGAGAAATATGCGGAAAATCAGGGTTTACTTGTGGATTCTTTCTACCTGGACGAAGCTAAAAGTGGGGTGTCTGAAAGGCGTACGGCGCTCAATAAACTTGTCAGGAACTGCAAAAGCGGCGAGGTCGGCACGATTATCGTCTCTTCGCTGGATCGTTTGTCTCGCGATCTCCGCTTCACGGAAAACTTGCTTCACGACTTGAATGAAGTGGGAGTAACGGTATTCATTGCCGATATGCCAAATTATGACGGCAATGATAGGAAGGACGTGTTGATCAGACAAATTAAAGAAGCAATTGCTGAAGAAAACCGGAAAGAAATTATTGAAAGACTCAAGAAAGGTCGGGAAGAAAGAGCACGAAAGGGCTGTATTGCTGGTGGCACCCTGCCTTATGGATACATGAGACAAGGCAAAGAAATAAAGAAAAATCCGAAAGAAGTGGAAATTGTAAAAGCTATTTACTCCTTAAGTAGGCAACATAAAATCGACAGCGAAATAGCCGACCGCCTTAATGGACGCGGCTATTACCGCCGGAATGGAAAATACTGGACACAACGGCAAGTGAGTGCCATTTTAAGCAGAGAAAATCTTTATAGAAAAGGGGTTGTTAAATACGGGGAGATAAGCGGAGAAAATGCTGGTGTAATCATTATTTAGGTGTTCAGCGTCTCTTTGTAAAGCGGAACCCAATATGGTTTCTTCTATCAAATTCGAAGAAAAATTGTCAAGGGAATTTATTGCCAATATAAATCATTAAAGACTATCAAACATTCTTTAGTTCGTTTGATACATGTTTCATAGTCGTTTAGGTTATAATACATATTTGTATTTTAACGTAAACAATTATTTTATTTCACCGCAAACAAAGGAGCTGAGTAAATCATCTCTGAACAAGCAATGTTTTATCAAATATCAAACTGGTCTGGGTCCCGGTGCATTGGGACGTCCCTTCTCAATCAGCAGACGCATATACTCTTCCTCACCTTTTATGTTCGGAATCCTTTGTTGAAAATATATATCGAAGTTTCTTCTGGTATTTTTATCTTGGTTATAACATTGAACTCATAGCAATATCCTGTTGACAGACCATCAACAGAGTTGTATTCTAAATAAAATTGATGAATTCATTCCAAGCTGGACTAGGGGATGGAATTGTCTATCAATGGCAGAATCTCAGTTCCAGAAATAAGAATTGGAAAAAAGTTTTCCAAAAATAATTCTAATACTTATGGCCAATCAAGCGAACCCTATAGAACAAGCATTGTCAAAAATCACCATTCGGCTCCGTAATAGGAAGAATGTTCGCGCAATTGCTGTGCGAGGATCTTACATCACTGGCCTGAGAACTCCAACATCTGACGTGGATTTGTTCTTGATTCAAGAGAGAAAGAGTCCGTCAGTTGAGCAGATTATTATAGATGGAATAGAATTTCATATAAGGTGCTATCCTCCTACCTTCTTTGATTACATGTTCAAAGGACGAGAGTTGAGATATATCGGCTTCTTTAAACACAGTAGACCACTGTGGGACCCGGTTGGGGCTTATGAGAAATATCGCAAGCAAGCTGAATCATTAGACTGCAACGAATTGGCCCGGTTTTGGTACCCCGAACTGGTACATCACTGTACGGATGCCGAAGGACAAATGTGCTTGGGTAACTATGCAACGGCATTATATATTCTCCGTTCGGGTGCGCATCTTATGGCGCAACTCCTTCTCCTTACTACATCAACTCCTACTTATAAAGCAAAAGACGTCATTACTATATTGCAGCAATCCGAGGAGATCGGTGATTACAGGACTGATATTTTGCATATACTAGCCTTGGACCATCCAGTTAAAGTCGATGTGGCTGTTCTCCATAGGCAATATGAGGTACTAATAAAGAGATTTTATGATGATAAGTCCGTCAATTCTGAATAGCAAGGTGAAAAATAAATGGTAGATATTTTACAACTCTTCAAGGGATTCGATGGGAGATCATGCTGGTTGAGTCTTTGATCGGGAGAATAGTAGCATCTATATCGTCACAGCACTATTCACTTGTGCTTTCACCTTTCTTGAACATTCCGATTTATGCTGATTCGGCGGGTCAAGAATTGTTCAGAGCCTTCGATGGAGCCGTGCCGGCAATGGGCGTACCGATACAAGAACTAGTAATATCAGGCGATGCGGCGAATGTGAGCCGCCTCAAGTCAGAATTTTGCATGCTTCAAGAATTTCATACAGATAGATCCAATTCTTGGCATGAAGGAGAGGACACGAAGTACAGAATCTCTTGGCACCAAATAGAAGACGTGAACTACAAGATAGGTTGGTTTTTCCGTAATGACTTTTCATTTGAACACGAGATAAACTTCATTTTGTATGAGAAAGCTGCAAGAAGACTTACTTTTGCGAGTAACGCTGAGGAGTTGTATGGTAAGAAACAGTTATCAGTAATGATTGCTTCTCTTCTTCTTTTTTCTGGGCCTTATTTTCACGTGCATGGTTCCAGTGCTTCAATCTTTGGTCACGGAATACTATTTATTGGGAAACATAGGGCAGGAAAATCGAGTTTCCTACGAGAAATTGCGAAAAAGTGCTCCCCGGACTTTATAGCTCTTACTGACAATGCGACTCTTCTCGATAATACCCGTAGGTTTTCATTTATCGATGCCCCGTTTAGTAACGAACTACGAATTCCCGATGTCCCAGCTTCGCGAGAATTGCTTGAGGTATTGATAAACAAGAGTGAAGAAGCTGTCCCATACTATTCCAGAAACAACAAATTGCGTATATCATTACCAACTATTCGTAGGGTCATTAGTTTGGAATCTATGGATGATATCTTACTCGACGCAATGGTGGTAATATTGCGGGCACCAGAAAATAATGTTGAAGTGTATCTAGAGGAGATTGATGCAGCCACTGCGGTAACACATTGGCAAAGCGTTATGGACGAGGATTGGGTTCAATTGTGGGATATCATACCGGTGTTAGAACGGGTGGTCAAAGTACAGACGGTAAATGCAAGAATGGTTTTTGAACATAAGCAGGTCAGGATTATCGCTGTCACTTTACCTCGAGAGGGAAAGGATTCAGAGGCACTTGCGAAGCTAATCAGTTACTTGGGGTGGGAATCATTATGAGAACATCTGTGAAAGTATATGCATTAGGCACTGGAGGCGCTATTCAATCAGCTAGGCGGGACAATACGTCTTTGCTTGTTATTATGAATGGAAAATGTGTCTTAGTTGACTTTCCTGGAAGTGTCTGTCGAAAAATCGAAGCGCTAGGCATAAATAGCCTGTCAGTTCGCACGGCACTAATCACCCATAGGCATATAGACCATATCTATGGATTGCCTTCTTTCTTTCATAATCATTGGTTACGACTTAAGAATCAAATAGGGATTCCAAAAGATCTAAGGAATGAGAATTATAGTTTGCGGATGCTTATCCCCCAAGATGCTCTAAGCACGATTGAAGGCCTCGTAAGCTTGTTTGGGTTTGATGTCCGACCGGAGATGTTCCCTTTCGAGTTGAAAGTTTTTAGCGAAGGGAGGAGTTACATCGACCTATGGGACGGATGGCAGATAGAGGTGATTCCCGCAAATCATGGAGGCGTTGTCTGTTTCGGGTTCATATTTGAACACCTGCATGCTGGAATAAGAATAGCCTATTCGGGCGATTCTGAACCCACAGATACGTTCCTCCAGGCAGCGAGCGGTGCCAATCTTATAATCCATGATTGCGAGACGATATGTAAGGGTCCCATAGGACACAGTGATGCGGAGGCTCTCGTGCAAGCTATCTCCCGCTATGAACCCCCTAAGCGCTTTGTGCCTATCCATATCGAAGGGATTCCAGAAGACCCAGCACAAGAGCTTCTTCAGATTTTAGCTGATGTTAAATCTGACATTATTATCCCCGAGGATGGGATGCTACTATTGGACTTGAATGAATAAAATAACCCATTTGTGGGAAGTGGGCGTATCTGTCTGCTCCCTTTCAGAAAGTGTGTTGGAAAGCTTAGTAACAAGCAATCAACAGTTTTTGAACGCATTGACGGGGTTTTGGGTCGCTATTTGGGTCTTCGTCTTTACTGTTTCAAGAATAGAGAGTGATCCTCGAAAAATTGGTTCTTATAAACGTTTAAACATCATCTTCTCGCTGGTCACCATAGAGATTGTCGCAGGCGAGATACTTACCGCCATCGCAATAGCATTCAAAGATCGTGCACTCGAATACGTTAGTCTTCTCTCAACAATTATTATTCTTGTTACCGGACTAATTGGTGCTTGGCGACTCTCCCGATCGGTTATGTAAATATGGGCTTTGATATGGATTATTATATTGCTACCTACGATCTTAAAATTACTGACCCATCTAAAGTGAATAAAATTGTTGAGCCCATGGTTCAGTATCTGAATTATTCGGCCTTGCATGCTTTTGAAGCTAACGATATTCGTGGATTGAATGAAATTGTGAGGGATAATTATACCATAAACACTCTTGGGGAAGATCGTTATCTTATTAGCATACACATTCCTCAGCACCCCTTATTTGAGCAAATGGGTTTTCCTTCGTTATTTGGGATGTTGTTCGGCAATGTAGTCAGGGACAGACGAATCAAAAGCATTCGCTTACTAGGAATCGAGTTTCCAGAACAGTATTATCGGAAATATCAAGGTCCCTATTTAGGAATTGAAGGATTAGCCAAAAAGTTCAGTAAGAGCCTGCCACTAATAGCAGTGGCTACAGGCTTGCTTTGTGATACCGATGGTAGGTTTTCCGCTAGTACAAATCAATTAATAAAAGAAGATGTTGATATCATTATCGACAACCCTTTCGAAATACACGTCAGAAATGATAAAACGAACAGTCACCTGCACAGGATTATGGAACTATTGGAGGGGAGTTCTACGATTTATGTTGTAAATATAACAGGCGATTTAAATAGCAGCATTGACTTGGCGAATCACGTACGCCAGGTTGCTTCAGAGCATCAGGTTACTTATGGACTGAGATTGTGCCCATTCAGTGCAGGTTTTGCTGTGCTTCCAAATTTGCGGACGTCTAACAGTGATGGTTTCATTTATGCTTACAGTATGTTCAATCGAATTATCAGCGGCACCCCGTTTTATGGAATTGCCCCTGGTGCCACTGCTTCCATCCTAAGACTCCTTGGGGCTGATTTTGTTACGATTGGATCTCCGTTTGACGAATCTGCGGAAAGATTGGAAGACCTTCTTGCCGCAAGAGGAACCTTGTTGATGAGAGGTGAATCTTTTCGCCATATACGACGCTCAATTCCGGTTTTGAGCGGAGGGATAATGCCATGGAATGTCGGCTATTTACTGGACAAATTTGGGGATGAAATAGTGTTGCATGTGGGTAAGGGGATCTGGTACAGCCCTTTGAACAATACGGGTGAAGCACTTGCGGCTTATCGTCAGGCGATCAAGAATTTTCACTCCGGCGTTTCATTAAGAAGAGCTATGGAGGGCGGTGGTAGAAGCCCGCTTAGCAAATATTTGAAACAGGTTAAATGGGAGTCTATCAGTAAGTTTGATGTGATAGATGTCGATTGATGAATAGAGTTTTGTCAGATGTCAGCGTTGTAGTCCCTGTCTTTAATAAACCTCTTTGGCAAATCCAGCGGGCCATAATTTCTGCGCTCAGACAGCATACTACTTACACACGGGAAATCATAATTTTCGACGATGGTTCCTTTGAACCCGACGGTCGGAGAGTTCAAGAGCTTGTAGAACGCATGGCCACTCAAAGTCATGCCGGAATCGATATTAGTTTTCATGGTAGTCCAGATCAACAAGGAGCAGCCGTGGCGAGGAACAATGCCATAAGAAAAGCTAGAGGTGAGTATGTTATGTTGCTTGATGCCGACGATGAGTTGCATCCTGACGCTATCAAAAAACTTCGTGAACAAATGCACGCCGGAATCGATCTTGTGTTTTCTGATCATGAGGTGGTTAAATCAAATGGAGACCGATGGGTACGTCGAAAGGCATCATATCATTATTTTCACGAGCGTTACTGGGGTTCACCTTATGATCCCCTAATTCAGAGTACCTATGTTGTTCAATGCCAACTGATAAGGGTGTCAGCTTTCTTTGAAGTAGGTGGCTATCCAGATAATATTCGTGTTGGGGAACATGCTTGGCTTCTTTGCAAGTTGGCATACCGTTCATCTCCTGGTAATATAGCGCATATACCCGGTGCTTTTTATCGCCATTACTGGTATCCCGATGGCACATATCGCCGAAATATAGTCAGTCATAGGCAGTCCGTCTCGGCAGCTTTTCATAAAACTGCGAAGGAGCTTGGTATTGATGTTTCTGCGGTAGAATTCATCGCAAGATTCAAACCATACCGAGTGAGTCATTACCGATTGATACGAAAAGATGGTTTGTCCTTCAAATCACCTTATCTTGACTATCGGAATCTGATATTCCTCCATAACACAACCATATGACGTTGCCGACGGATGCGGTGTTTATCTATTAGACTTGTCGATTTCCCGCCTCTTTCAAGAAAGGGTCACGCTATTTGCTGATCGAAGTATGGGACGTAGGGGACGCTCTTGAAATTTTGAAATCTGTTCCCCCTGAGGGATGGGGAGGGCATGTCAAAAAAATCATAAAAATAGGCTTAATGCCTAAAAATATCACTACTGTCCCAACGTTTGCGAAAAAGTGATAAATCTTGTCCTAAGTGTCTGAACTTGCACGGTGCGATTATTCACAGAAATTGAAATCGATAAATTCAAAAAAGCCCGGGAATCTTCATCAGAGAAGGTTTCCGCCGGTTTCATCTGCATCTGAATTTTATTGAAATCAGTCTAAATATATGCAGCAAATGATTTCCTTGTTATTTAGGAAGCTTTCGCCTTCGAATGACTCTGTGTAAATTCCATGTATCGGCGTAAGACGACATTCATGCGAGTTTGATATTTATTGCCAAAGCTTTTATAGAAATCATAAACATCCGAATCAATTCGTATCGCCAATTGTTTTTTTCTCGGCTTCCATATTACGGTTTTTTCATTTTCTATTATCCGACAGATTTTCTCTAAAGGCGATTCGCTTATCTCCTTCAACTTTTATTCAGCGTCTAGCACCCGCTCGTCCGCCAGTATGTTTTGTCAGACGTTGTATTGTTTTTGTTAAATCAAGTAATGATCTTAATGCGTCGTTCACTAATACTGAATCACCAAATGACTTTGCTACATCCGGCTCCAGTATGACAACATTAACGCCTTTTCCTAGAATTCTTTTGTAATATTTGCCGCGAACAGCTTTTGAATAGTCAAGATTGTATTTTGACCTTAACTCATCTGTTGTTTTTTTTAATTTAGTCACGTTTTTTTCTCTTGCGTACGGCGGCAAACCGCTCTTTTTTCTTTTCATCGGTTCTTCAGTTTTCTTTTATTATAGGCGGCACAAAGGAATCATGAGTGAGGACGGAAAAAATCTGGTGTCCATATAGTGTCCATGAGAGAGCTAAATTGGGCTAAAACGACCTGGCAGAATCTAAAACAGAAACAATGTAAAACACTTTATATTAAAAGCACTTATGAAGTAAATTTACTGTTTTTGAGAACTTGTAAAAAAGGCCAAAATCAGATTCGTAGTCCGACGCTCTATCCAGCTGAGCCATGGGCGCTAAATATATTGATAAAACTTGAGGACGCAGTTAATAACACATTAATAAAATTAATACAATTTTTCAAAAAAAACTGGCGGAGAGAGCGGGATTTGAACCCGCGGTACACCTTTAAAGGGCGTACAATCGCTTAGCAGGCGATCGCTTTCGGCCACTCAGCCATCTCTCCGCAATTTATATCAGCCGATATTCAGTTTTTTTAATCCTTGACGGATTTACAATTTGGCGGAGGGAGCAGGATTCGAACCCGCGAACCTTTCAGTCAACGGTTTTCAAGACCGCCGCCATCGACCACTCGGCCATCCCTCCATAGCTAATAAATTTTCCCGATTATCCTTCAGATCATCTTAAGGAGTAATTCGTTCAAGTCCTCTCATATAGGGACGCAAGACTTCCGGTATCAAAACACTGCCGTCCGCCTGCTGATAATTTTCCAAAATCGCCACAACGGTTCTGCCTACGGCAAGGCCGGATCCATTTAATGTGTGAACGAATTCCACTTTACCGCTGTCTTTTCTCCGGAAACGAATCGCCGCACGCCGGGCCTGAAAATCAACAAAGTTGCTGCAGGATGAAATTTCCCGATAGGTATTTTGTCCTGGCAGCCAGGCTTCCACATCATACGTCTTGGCCGAGGAAAAACCAAGGTCGGCCGTGCAAAGACACACCGTCCGGTAAGGAATATTGAGCTTTTCAAGAACTTCCTCCGCGTTGGCGGTCAGCTTTTCCAATTCGTCATAAGAAGTCTCCGGTTTGGAAAATTTGACCATTTCCACTTTATTAAATTGATGCTGACGTATCAGTCCCCTTGTGTCTTTTCCGTAGGAGCCGGCTTCGGCGCGGAAACACGGGGAATAAGCCACCAGATAAATCGGCAGTTTTTCCTCATCGAGGATTTCATCCCGGTAAATATTGGTTACCGGAACTTCCGCGGTTGGAATAAGATAATATTCCATGCCTTCAATTTTAAAAAGATCTTCCTTGAATTTCGGCAACTGGCCTGTTCCGGTCATGCTTTCGGCATTCACCATAAAAGGTGTCAAAACTTCCGTGTAACCATGTTTTTCCGAGTGCAAATCAAGCATAAAGCTGACCAGTGCGCGCTCCATGGCAGCGCCTGCCCCGCGTGAAACCGTAAATCGCGCTCCGGTTATTTTTGCGCCGCGCGCGAAATCCAGAATGTTCAGATTTTCGCCAAGATCAAAATGCTGCTTGGGCTCAAATTTAAAAACAGGTTTTTCACCCCAGGTACGTACAATCGTATTGTCTTCTGATCCGTTGCCTTTAGGCACGGATTCATGCTGGATATTCGGCACAATCATCACAAAAGCGTTCAACTCTTCTTCCGTGACGCGCAGGCTTTCATCATATTCTTTTATTTTTGCCGATACATCACCCATCTTTTCAATGAGCGCTGAAGCGTCTTCTTTCTTTTTTTTGAGTTCGCCGACCTGTTTGGAAACGCTATTGCGTTCGTTGCGAAGCGCCTCTACCGCCCCAAGAATATCTCTTCTTTTCGCGTCCAAACCCAAAAAACCATCGAAATCAATTTTCTGGCCCCGTTCGTCCATTTTCTGACGGACAAATTCAATGTTCTGTCTTAAGTATTTAATATCTAACATAATATACCTTCCGAATCTTTTGACAATCATACTTGCCAAAGACTTTTTTTGATATCACTTTCATGTGTTTAAGTCAATCACTTTATCAAATGGATTAGCGCTAAGGACGGCTTAATCTTCTTTTGAGCATATTGACAAGAGCATGAATTTCCTGACTTTTCAACAGGTAGGCACAACCAAAAAATACACCGGCTCCTGTAAAAACTGTAACCATTAAGTAAATCAATCTCGTTTTAAATACGGCGTAAGTATCCCACGGCATAAAATAATCAATCATCATAATTGCTCCGGCCATAGCGACGGCGGACAAGATAATTTTAGAAATAGATATATAAAAGGAACGATCCAGGAATTTCCCGATTCTTCTTCTAAGCACAAAGGACAAGGTAAAAACGTTAACCGCAGCAGCAACAGAAACGGCAAGGGCAAGACCATTATGCTTTAAAGGATACATTAATGCAAGACTTACAAGCACATTCACAATCAGGGTGATAATGGCCGCCCTCATCGGCCATTTGGCATCCTGAAGAGAATAGAAAGAATTAATGAACACGCGTACGATTGAATATGCCCAGAGACCCGTCGCGTAACAGAGTAACGCCTGACTGGTATAGATAGCCGCCTGAGCATCAAAAGCGCCGCGTTGAAATAAAACGGAAATGATGGGCAAGTTCAGAGCCATTAATGCGACCATTGCGGGAATAGTCAAAAAGAGCGTCAATCGCAGTGAAAAAGATATGCTGGATTTTAACTCATCTATATTGCCCGCGGTAACATGCCTTGAGAAACTCGGCAGTGTTGCCGTTCCAATGGCGATGGCAAAAACGCCCAGCGGCAATTGCATGATCCGGTCGGCATAAAAAAGATACGTGACACTACCGCCCGGCAACAGAGAGGCCAGACTCGTCCCTATAAAAACATTGATAGTGTTTACGCCGCCGCTGAAAATCGCCGGAAGGATTAACACACCGATTTGTTTAACCCCCGGATGATTAAAGTTAAACCTGAATTTAAATTTAATGCCATACTTCCCCAGAAACGACCACTGCAAGGCCAGTTGCAATATTCCGCCGATCAGAACACCTATAGCCAAGGAAGTAATCGGCTCTGCAAAAAAAGGACGTAGACACAAAGCCCCTATTATCATGGAAATATTCAGTAACACCGGAGATAATGCCGGGGCAATAAAATGGCGATATGAATTCAGTATCCCCATACACAGGGCTCCCAATGAAACAACAAAAATATAAGGAAACATCAGACGGTTTAAATAAACTGCCAAGGCAAAATGACTTGGTTCTGAAATAAAGCCGGCTCCTATAAGTCCGACAATCAGAGGTGAAAAGACAATGCCCAGAACTGTTATACCGGTTAGAATTATTGATAGTATGGTAAAAGCGTTATAGGCTAATTCGAGAGTTTCCTCTTTTGTCTTCTTGTGAATATAATCGGTAAAAACCGGAACAAAAGAAACCGTAAGCGAACCTTCTCCCAGCAACCGGCTTAACGTAAAGGGAATGCGAAAAGCAATCCAAAAGGCGTCGGTCATCCAGGTCGCGCCGAAGATCGCCGCAATAACAGTGTCGCGCAACAGGCCGAAAACACGGCTGACCATTGTTAACGCGCCTACAATTCCTGCTGCTTTGGCTACCCTGGAATTTTCTGAATTTTTTGTTTTTTCCATAACGATTTTTTCAAGGCTGCGTCATCCATCCATATTTGCCGGGATTAAAGACGGGAGGCGCGTAAATCTAATTTGTTTTGAGAATGTTATTCATCTTCAATGTCAGTTCTGACTTGCTAATGTTTTTAATCCTGACCGCTTTCTTTCGAGATTTTAAGCCGGAGGATATTTCCATCTGGCTTTTTTTCAGTCCAAGTTCACTGGCCAATAATTTTATACAAGCCTCATTGGCTGCTCCTTCCACGGGCGGCGCGGTAACTCTCATTTTGAGGGCGCCATCCTGCTCTCCCGCTATTTCTGCAC
>DATKPG010000004.1:0-8780 GCA_035524255.1 Smithella sp.
TTGCCTATTAAATCTTCCGGATTTTTGTAATCCTTTAAAAGCTCCTCTAATATCTCTTCTCTTATCGCCATCTGTGTAGTCCTCCTGTCTTAAATGGTTTATCCTATCTCTAACCATTTACACAGAATTTTCTACACGCCCACATATGAAATGATGTGAAAAAGACGAGTTCGACTTATACGGGTCTGAAGACCCGGACTACGAAAGATTCGGTCGAGTCAAAAAGACTCGACCGAACATAGTTAAACGCAATGACAGAGTGATGATAGAGGGCAGGGGATGACCCTCCCCCGTCGCGTTGCGACACCCCCTCCAAAGGGGGACAGGAAAGGGAACGGTCGAGTCAAAAAGACTCGACCGAACATAGTTAAACGCAATGACAGAATGGCAAGATTGAAACAACCTGAAGAAAATATTGTGGTTCAATCTGCAAGATTGAACCAGCCTGGTATTTTCTTTTTCGTTTTATTCTTTATTGCTTCCTTGAGTACGTATGATCGCAATATGACCCGCCTGTTCCGATGGTTTGTTTTCTGGTGAACGTCCAATATTCCTTGTTTTGCTTTGCAAGCATCCAATCCCCGGCACATGAGTATTTGCATATTCCCGGCAAGCCGAATATTTTAAGCATTTTTGTGACGGGACAAAACTGAAATCTAAATTCAATTTTATCCTGTGTTTCATTTTCAATTCTTAAGCACAGAAATTTATCAAAAAATAAAAAGTTTCTTTTGATCTTTTCCCTGAAAACTTCAAAATCCTGTTTTGAATTTATACGCGGCACGATTAATTTAGCTACTAATGCACCGGCTAATGTCAGTTGCCTGCCCACGATCCGAATGGCTCTTTTTTCCCCGAGAAATGCTCTTAATGCATAGGTTTGCAAAACAAAAGGCAGGGTGAATATAAATACAACTGACCATGAAAAGATTTTTATCATATCGTCCCGGCTGTATAAAATAACGCTTAATGTTAAGCAAACACCAAATGGTTTATATTTCTGTTTATAAAGCTACGACGCTATAATTTTTTTTATCATGCTTGTTGAAAACCGGTAATTACTTCTTTAAAAAATCCAGCACTTCTTTGATGTCCGGTAATTCCCTGAGCGGATAGACTTTTACGAATATAGCTTTTCGCTGCCCGTCAAGGATGACATTGGCCCGTTGTGAAAAACCAAACTTATCGATAAATAAGCCGAGTCTCATTGCAAGACCGCCGTGCGGCCAGAAGTCGGCCAGTAAATTAACTTTTTCAATGCCCAGATTTTTTGCCCACGCTTTTTTGCAGGGGACGGCATCTACGGATAATCCAAGCGGTACGGTATTGAGCGATTGGAAGGCTTCGTAGTTGGCCTCCAACGACTGCATCTGTTTGGCGCAAACTTCTGTCCAGGCCAAAGGATGAAAAGACAAGAGCAATTTCCTGCCCGCAAGCGCGGCTGTATCAATCAATGCGTCTGTGTGGCTTTCTAATGAAAAATCTTCAAATGTGTCTCCGACTTGGATTCTGGCCATTTTATGTACCTGCTTTCTTCTTTTAAGTTTTGAACTGCACGATGCTTGCCGTACCAATACGTCATCAGGTTGGTTCATTTTATGCTTTTTTTTAAAACTTCTCAATATTATATATGATTTAATTTTTTTATGTGGCTTATTTTTAACGGGGGTGAAGATGAGGACTACGAAATAAATGGGTTTGCCCTTCCGCTTTTGTAATTTACCACTTTTCAAGTGACAAATTACCGGTAAGGTGAAAAGATTTTACTTATAATGCGCTTCCCTTGCGGGATGCGCTCCCGGTTTCGGCTAACTTTGTTGGCTACGTCGCAGGCATCCTCGACGTATGGTCATATACGCCTGCGGTGGCTGCTCCTTGCCGCTTTGTTAGCCCAAAAAATCAAAAGGGTATAAGAATCCATAATGTAGTTATTTTATTGTTGCATTGTTTTTGTAAAATTGTATGATTCCGTCATTTATGAAATGATGTCGAAAAGAAGAGATCGAACTTAGGATAAGAAATACTGGATTGCCCGATCGAGTCGGGCAATGACAAATGATAGGGGATATCCCTCCCCCGTCTCTGCGCGACATCCCCTCCGAAGGGGGGACAATAGGGGATCGGTCGAGTCAAAAAGACTCGACTGAACGCGATGTTTCTGGATTGCCTGATCAAGTCGGGCAATGACAAAGTGGGTAGGGGAGACCCTCCCCCGTCGCTGCGCGACACCCCCTCCAAAGGGGGAGAATAGGGGATCGGTCGAGTCAAAAAGACTCGACCGAACATAGTTAAACGCAATGACAGAAGGATGACAATGGATACAGAAAATCAGGACAGCCAGAAAGAAAAGACTGGTGAAGGACATGAGATTGCCGCGGAGCGCGAGGCGCACCTCGCAATGACAGCGGAGGCGGAGGAAAAGAAAAGTCAGTTTGGGCTGCTGGCGTCAAAGAGGTTCGCGCCGTTTTTCTGGACGCAGTTTTTGGGCGCGTACAATGACAATGTTTTCAAGAATACGCTGGTGCTTTTTATCGCCTATAAAATGGGAAGCGCGCTTGCGGCAAAATCGGACATTCTCATCAATCTGGCGGCGGGCCTGTTTATCCTGCCGTTTTTCTTTCTCTCGGCAACGGCCGGGCAGATCGCCGACAAATACGAAAAATCCATGCTGATGCGCTACATCAAGGTTGCCGAGATTATCATCGCGCTGATGGCCGCCTTCGCCTTTTATTATAAAAATGTCACCGGCCTGATGTTTCTTCTTTTCCTTCTGGGATGCCAGGCCGCTTTTTTCGGGCCTGTCAAGTACAGCATCATTCCCCAGCATCTCACGAGCAAGGAAATCGTGGGCGGCAATGCCATGGTGGAGGGCGGCACTTTTCTTGCCATTCTGCTGGGCACTATTTCCGGCGGATTGATTACGCAGATGGATAGCGGAAAGCTCTGGGCCGGTATTATTCTGGTTGCCGTTGCCGTCACGGGATGGCTCGCAAGCCGCATGATCCCCCATGCCGCGGCCGATTCTCCGGAACTAAAGCTTGATTTAAATCCCGTAACGCAGACCTGGCAGACGATGAAGATATCCATGGAAAAGAGACCGGTGTTTCTTTCGATCCTCGGAATCTCATGGTTCTGGGCGCTGGGGCTCGCGTACTTGAGCCAGTTGCCCAATTACACCAGAAATGTTCTGCACGGCTCGGAGCAGGTGGTCACGCTACTGCTTACGATGTTTTCTATCGGCATCGGCGTGGGCTCGCTTCTGTGCGAGCGTCTGTCGGGCAAGAAAGTGGAACTCGGCCTTGTGCCGCTTGGGTCGCTTGGGCTTAGCATATTCGGCTTCGATCTTGTGTTCGCGCATTTGTCGTTGCCCGCGGCTCAGGCAGTAGGTATGCCGCTGATGAATTTACGGGAATTCCTGGGCATACTCGGAAGCCATAGGGTTTTGATGGATCTTCTGATGATCGGCGTTTTCGGGGGCCTGTACATTGTTCCGCTGTATTCAATGATTCAGGTGCGCACACGGCCCGAAATCCGGGCGCGGGTGATCGCGGCCAACAATATCTTAAACGCGCTTTTTATGGCGGCGGCATCTTTGGTCGCGGCGCTGTTTATCGGGTTGCTCAAATTCTCCATCCCCCAGTTCTTTTTGATCCTCGTCATCATGAATCTTGTCGTGGCCTGTTTTATTTACTCGATGGTGCCGGAGTTTGTTATACGGTTTATGATGTGGGTGCTCTCGAAGATCATGTACCGGGTGAAGCGGACCAATCTCGACGTTATCCCCGAAGAAGGCGCGGTGGTGCTGATCTGCAACCATGTCACGTTTGTGGATACGCTTTTTGTCGCGGGCTCCATTCAGCGCAATATCCGTTTTGTCATGGACCGCATGTTTTTTAAAATCCCGGTGCTGAATTATATTTTCAGAAAGGGGCGTGTGATTCTGATCGCCTCGAAAAAGGATTATCCCGATGTGTATGAGAAGGCCTTTGATGAAATCTCGCAGGCGCTCAGGGAAGGCGAGCCTGTTTGCATATTCCCCGAAGGGAAGCTCACCCTTGACGGCAACATGGATATCTTCAAGCCCGGCATCGAAAAGATTATAGCCCGCGATCCCGTGACGATTATACCGCTCGCGCTTCGCGGTTTGTGGGGCAGTTTTTTCAGCCGGAAAAAAGGGTCGGCGCTTTCGCGCTGGAGCAGGGGCTTTCGCTCAAAGGTGGAGATCATTGCCGGTGAGCCGATCGCGCCTGAAGGCGTCACCGCCGAGTGCCTGCATGATGTGGTATCATCGCTTCGCGGCGATAAGGAGTAGATAAAAACATCGTCCAGGGGTTTGGCGTCTTTTAGTCAGGTAGGCGCGGGTTATTGAAGCAGGCGCACCGTGCGCGCTCCTTTTTTGCCTATTTCATAAGCAAAGTCGCTGCGCGAAGGATCGCCGCCCGTGCCGTCCATAATCGTGAAATATTCTATCGCTATTTTCCTGTCTTTGATGTCATGCGTTTTAGTATATTCCATGGGGTTCCCGGCCGCGTCAAAAACTTTCGAATCCGACCTTACATAGAAAATATCCTGGAATCCCTGATCGTCTGTCACTTCAAGCTTGACGTTGATGTTGGAATAACCAACCCCCTTGGCGTAATTGCCGCCCGTGACCACTCCGATAAAAGTATCGGGTTTGGCAGATGCCGCTGTGCCTGTCTGCGGAATGGTCGCGTTTGCGGGAATGGCGCAGTTTACCGTCTGAAATATTCTCGGATCAAGAAGGAATTGTACGGTCATGCCCGGTTTGATTTTCGCGGCCTCCGTTTGAAAATTACCGGCGTTGACCTTCGCGCCTCCCACTCTCGCGCCGCTTGAATCCATCAGGTCGAAAACAAAAATTTTGTCGCCGGGTTTAAGCACATTAGCGCAGGGGCTTTGCGGCGAGACGGTTAACACGCGGACTCCCCGCACGCCGTCGGTGGGTCCCACGGTGATGCCAAGTATATTTTGATTCTCCGCAGGCGTTGCCGCAGTTCCGTTTGATGTCCCGGAGGATGCAACGGTCGCGGGGGCAGGTGCAGTGCCGCCTTTGGGAATTGCCGGAGTTTCGGAACCGGCGTCTCCTCCCTTTAACCCATAACTTAAATTGCTGTAGGCGGCCGGGTTTTGAGTCATCATCTTCACGTAGTATTTACCTTCGTAATCCTGAAGGCTCACGAGCTTGTTTCTTGCCCCGTGGAGTATCGGCATGGCCGGTTCCTGCATGAGAAATATAATATCCCCCGCTTTGGCCGAAACCTGCACCTCCGACCAGTTTTCACCTTCGGAAAAAATCGTGTGAACGCCGGGAGTAATATTAAAGTTGATGTAGCGGCATCCTTTTGTGTTGCCGATTTCCGATGCCGGTTCCCTGTTGTCGATATACACATGCAGGATGGCAAATCCGAATTTGGTTGAGGGACGAACAACATACACCATGGCCTTGCCTTCATCGGGAAGTTTGGGCAGTTGATATCCCGCGGCCTGTGCCCGCATTTCTTCAGGCTGCGGCATGCTGGCGCAACTCCAAAAAAGTATTAGCGCGAAAAATATAACTAAGGATATGAGCGCACGATTCTTTAGCATGTGATTTCTCCTCAAACTTTTTTAATGTAGTGCCCGAAACGGATAAAATGCGTTTGCCTTTTTACGGCAGGCGCGAATGGCAATCTATCATAAAATCCGCATTTTGAAAATCAGGGATTAGAGAGAGAAGGGCAACGCTCACCTGCCGCGGGTTATCTCCGTGTTCCGGCTTCGCACCGCGGGGCGATAAGGCACGGATGAAGGGCGTCTGTGCATTTGCGCGGGAAAATGATTCCGCGGGCTTTGCCGGGGCGGAAGAATCCGGATTTACAAAAACAGGCGCTATGTGATACGAAAGAAAAATGAGCGGCGGCCGCGGGTATCGCGGGTAAAATTCATCACAGGATTAACTTAATTATTTTACGGGGGAACAAGATTGAATTTAACAAATGAGCAGATGATCGAAATCGCGCAGTATTCTTTTACGCGCATGGATGGCGCGTGGTTTCTGGCGCTGGCAAAAAAATTCGGCATTGATGTAGCCTGGGAGATGGACGTTGAAGCATGGAAACAATTCTCCTATGTCTTTGGAAAAAATATCAGAAAAAATTTCATCAGGAATCCGGTCTGGCCGGACAGCTTTATCGATGCGATGGAAATATTCAGCAGGGTTTTGAAAATTGAAGGCCGGGAGATTTCCATGCAGGGCGATCAGATCATTTTCCGGATAACCGATTGCGAAACGCAGAGAGCCATTGCCAAAGCCGGCGTCGCGGATTGCGGCATTGTAACCGAGCAGACCTATGAAGGAATCATCAACGGCCTTTTCGATAAAAGTGTTGAAGTCTCAATAGCGCACACTAAAAATCTGAATCACGGCGATGATTGCTGCGAAGTCGTCATCACGAAAAAAACGCCGGAAAATAAAAAATAACGCCGTGCGGGTGAATGTTTGGGCGAGCAAACGCCTTCGCCCGGCTTTTTCAAGCCGGACGGCGACCCGCAGGGCTCGTCTGAGAAGAAGCCCCGCGTAGATATTAGAAGAACGTATAGCTTGTCTAGCGGCAATCGCCCTTTTTTCTGGCAAGTTCTAATATGCCGCAATCGCCCAGGCTGCAGGCTCTTTGCGCGTCGCGGCAGCCTAACTCTTTTTGCCCCTGATTCAAATAAACGGCGGCGCGGTTTGCGTAGGATAGGGCATAGTCGGGATTGAGCCTGATGGCTTCATTTAAATCCGCCATCGCGAGTTGATTTTGGCCCAGTTTAATATAGGCCGATCCCCTGTTGTTGAGAGCCTCGAAGGATTGGGGATTAAGCCGGATGGCCTGATTTAAATCTTCGATGGTTTGCTGATACATGCCCAGTTTCGAGTAGGCGTTTCCCCGGTTGTTATACGCGATGTAATAATCGGGATTTATACGGATGGTTTCGCTGCAGTGAGCAATGGCCTCGCGGATTTTACCTTCCCCGATCAGGGCATCGCATAAATTGCTGTGCGCCAGATAGTTATCGTTTGTCACCCGCAGGGAGTGGTTAAACAATGTGATACTGTCGCGCCAGTAGCCGCATTGCCTCCATGATAAAATTGCCATGATGGCAAGCACGGCAAGGCCTGCCGGGAATAAAATATTTTTGCGCGTGACTTCCTGCCTGAATAAAAATGGAACGCCCCAGGCAATCATAACGGCAAGGCCGATGGAGGGCAGGTAATGATAACGGTCGGCCATCGCGTAGGGTGTTATTGATGAGAGCTGAATAATCCCGATGACGGGCAAAATCGTTATCGCGAACCACAGCCATCCCATCAGTATATATGGCAGGCGTTTTGCCATGACTACGGCGGCCGCACTGATTGCGATAATTAAAAGAGTAGCCCCTACAACCTGCCATGCCGGAATTTGATCGGAGAAGGGATAAAAAACAGACAGATCATAAGGCCAGAGAGTTTTTACAAGATAGGTCACAAAAGCAACGGGCGCGTTGGCAAATCTTGAGCCAAGTGAAAGAGCGTGTTGCGATGTTTGGGATTGGTTCGGATTATAAAGCGTGATGATAATCATAACGGCCGACAAGACGAAAAAAGGAATTTTTTCCCACAAATGCCATATGGGAATGATGCCCGCGATTTTCGTTTCCGGCAATTTTTGTGCTTGGGTCGGGGGGATGTTTTTCTTTGAAGCGGCTTTGTCTGCCTTGTTCTTCTTTTTTCCTTTGTTGATGGATGCAGGCTCATCGTCTGCCTGTGCGGTTGCGTTTGTTTGCGATTCAAGACGATTCAGCGGCCAGTAATCCAGAAGCAGTAAAATAAAGGGCAGGGTGACCACCATGGGCTTGCTCAAAAGCGCCAGCACAAAAGAAAACACAACCGGCAGATATCTTTTTATGCACGGCTTTTCCGTATAATAAACATACAGGCACAACGTCAGCATCCAGAAAAAAGCGCTTAGAACGTCTTTGCGCTCGGATATCCACGCGACCGATTCCACATGAAATGGATGAAGCGCGAAGAGCGCGGCGACAAAGGCGCTTTTCCAGATTGCGCCTGTCATGCGGTTAAAGAGCCAGAACAGCAGCAGAGTGCTGAGAATGTGCAGGATAAGATTGGTGACATGATAGCCGTTTGCAGTAAGGCCCCAGAGCTGATAATCGAGAATAAAGGATAACCAGACGAGGGGATGCCACAAATCGGCGAATCTCGTGCTGAATGCCCAGGAAAGCCCGTTTGCGATTCCGGGTTCGATATTGCTGTACGCGGTGACATAACCAACATCATCAAGATTGATGAAATTAAATTGGTGCGTCTGCCAGAAAACGGCAAGCGCGGCCAGTGTTAAAACGGCATAGACGATCAGTATCTGGTATCGGGTGCTGATGTTTATCTTGTTTGCCATATCCGGTTTTTTGATTTCCTTTCATCGCGCGGGTGCAACTTTTTTAAGCGGCGCAAGCCCGCATTTTCTATATCATGATATCGGGGGGAAATAAAAAAAATATTCAACATGACAACCATGTAAAAAAGCCGGATGCTCAAGTTGTGCTTCATCAAACGTCTCGGCGGAGTACTTTTTACGTACGCCTCACTCCTCTGGATTGGCTCGCCTTGCCTGCGGCCTTTTTACAAGGTTGTCCGAAAAATTGATGCCCGATCAATCCGAATCGGCGCGTTTGGGAAACGCGCTCTACTTTTAGTTGTCCCCCTTTGGAGGGGTTGTCGCGAAGCGACGGGGGAGGGA
>DATKPG010000005.1:0-42066 GCA_035524255.1 Smithella sp.
GGCTTTAAGTTTAATTATCCAGCGTCGCTTAACTCCTCAAATGGGTGGCCTGGTTTGCTCCGGAATAGCCGGCCGATTTGCTCCGGATTGGGTGGCCGATTTCAATCGGATTCAGTGGCCGGTTTGGACCGGAATACTCAACTTGGCGTCCCCACGGGGAGTCGAACCCCGGTTACAGCCGTGAAAGGGCCGTGTCCTAGGCCACTAGACGATAGGGACGTCCTTGAGCCTTTTTATATAAGTTGCGACTTATATATTGTTAAAATTATAATGTCAAGCATTGACTCAAAAAAATAAACTGCAAAAAAATTCAAATATTAACAGTATTTTTGATCTCAAATACCAGGAAAACCCAAGAAACATTTAAGCGGTCATCAACAAATAGAAAATTGACGCAGGGAATGTATTGTTTCCGTAATGCTTGTCATTCTTAGATTGCCTGCATGATATTTTGGAACAAATCCGCCATATACTGCTTTGCGCCGAATCAGCAGACGTTAATTTTTTTGAACTGAATATATGTAATTTTGCAGATGACGAACATCAATATCTTAAACAAACTGCATGCTCAGCTATCTGTAGGTTGCAATTATCGGAAATTACTAATTTCAAAGAACCACTTAACAAATTGTTAAGGCACTATCGTATTCTACGGTTTCACATACCCGGCTTTAACAGCGTCTTCAGCGTACTTATTGTATTTAGATGTCCTGGCGGCTTCAATATATTTAGGGTTTTTCACCATTTTCATCATTCTCTTTAAAGATTTAAGGGGATTCGTTTTGATAGTTAGATTCGCAGAGTATTTGGGAATTCCAGAGCCAATATCCGGATCTACCATAAAAGTTACTCGGGTGTGTTCCCTGTTAATCCACTCAAGTGTCCATACCGAATTAAATGAAGGCATCCTGACATATCCCTTGCCTGAATCATAGGGTAGTTCATTTGTTAACTCGGCATAAATAAAATTCCGTCCGTTTTTGTAATCATCTACCGTTTTGCTTTTAAGCACCATATCTCTATCTGTAAATAGAGGAACATGTTGGCGGATCCAGAATATAAAAACATCGTTTTGGTCATCTACTTTTTTTAAAATTTTCGCTTCTTTGCAATCTTCCATCCATTCAGGATAATTTTCAATGTCTCTGAGAACCCAGCTGATCGTTTCTATTCTGGCGGGGATAACGCAAGAGGCTTTGGCAGCGATATATTCTTTGCCGGGAACGGTACTGGTATATACCTGGCAGTCATTTTCAGTATCGACAAGTTTCCATTGATATTTATCTGCCTGGGCAAGACCGGCCGTGGCGACAATAAAAAGCATCAGCACTATTGCAGTGATCAAACTCCTTTTAGACATAAAATCCTCCTGTTGATTTTATTTAAGATACTCTTTTTGTGGCTTGCTCAGTTTTTTTATCCCGATTAAACTTGCAGACCTATTGCACGGAGAATATAATTTGTCAAGCGATATACAAACCGGATTGAATCGTAAAATTAATTATGGTATAGAAATCATACATTTATTTTTGCATTGCAAGTTGATTCCCCAAATATATAGAAAAAGGAGGTCCATGCGCGATGTCAGAAGAAACCCACAAAAAAGAACATGATGAGAAACATCTGGAAAAGTTGACCATTAAGGAATTACGGGAGATCGCTGCCGATATTCCCCATGAAAAAGCGATCCATGAAATGAAGAAGGAAGAACTCATCGCCTTCATCAAAGAAGCGCGGGGCATCAAGGACGAAACGCCGCACAAGAAAAAGAAACACATTGGCAAGATCAAGATGACCAAACCCGAACTCAAGGCAAAAATTCGCGAACTCAAAGCATTGAGGCTGGAGGCGCTGGAATCTAACGAAAGCAAAAAATCAATTAAGCTCAGGCATCAGATCAGTCAACTGAAGAAAAAATCCAGACGCATGGCCGCAGCCTGAACAGCGGAATCAGTCGGCACAGACAGTTAAAATATTTCCGGCGCAAGGCATAAGCCACTTTGCATTACTTTCTTTCCGCCGATATATGTGTTTTCAACGCATTCAGCCCGTTCCATATTTCTACATCGCCAACGAATCTTTTAACATCCGACGCTGAATATTTGATAACACAAGTTGGGGTTGACTTAATATTGTTATTATTAATCATGACGCTCAGCGTCTGGAAAATTGATTTTTCGTCCAGGGGTTTCCACAATATTTTTTGTCCATTCAAATAAGCGACCAGATCGCTTTCCGTATGAATGTTCTTAACTTGTGCCGCTTCGAAAAGTATTTTGCGGACATGAAGAATATTGTTCGCTTCAGAATTGGCATTTGCCGCGTAGAGGTAATATTTGGCGTAGATAGGCGTGTAGGTGTGAAAAGGCACATCAGCAAATGTTATTTTCACCTTGCCGGTAGCCAGCAATTCTTTCAACAGGGGCTCGGCTTTTGTATCAATACGAAGACATGGCGGGCAGAAATAGTCGGCAAATAAAACAATCTCATAAGAGCCTTTTCCAAGAGATGGAACGCCGGGGGCAATCTCCTGTCCATAGGCCGGTGTAACGGAACCTGAAAGAGTGAATAAAATAGTTAAATATCCGAATAAACTAAAAATTAACAATGGCACTTTGCGAATTCTGAACATAGGAAAATCGACCTCCCCGAGAAAATAGAGCCACATCCGTCTGCGGTTCTCAAACCAGGCGGACGAGACATCATAATTAATGATAAACGATAAAATCAACATTGCCGAAAATGCCAGACAGAAAGGGCAATAAACATCGTTTTGTATCTGAAAGGCATACAGATGTGCTTCAACGCCAAGACCCCCCGCCAGCATCGCCTTTACAAACGGCGACAGCCCCAGGACGGTAAATATAATGATAGCCAGCATATAAGCAATGCCGATCCATTTCAGATCGATTCCCCAAATATCTCCTTTGAGATATCTGCATGCCGTATCGCAATAGTCGTAATACATCATCAAGGCGATGCCGATGAGCGACAAAGCAATCGTGATAATGTTGCGATATTTTTTTATGGCGGTTATGAATGACATCCTCGTTATCTTTTCCTTTACGCTTCAATATCACATTATATTTTAAAATAATATTATATCTTTTCCTTGGGAGAATTTCTTCCTAAATTTCAGTGCTGCCTGAACAATATAATGAACACATGCACTTCCATAAGCGGATAGGTTTTTTATCCCTCGCAATATAGACAAAAATCAATAAATCTCAATTGATATTTCAACCATTTTTCAAAAGGGGAAATTCGGTAGATTTTTCAACAGGGGCAATTATGCAAAATCTTCTCTAATCACTCTTTGTTATACGGAGAATATCATTGACGCCTCTTTTATTTTTAATGTATTATCACCCCAAAAAATCAGAAAATAATATGGCTAAAATATTAATTGTTTATCATTCGCAGACGGGCAATACAAAGAAAATGGCCGATGCTGTGGCGCAAGGGGCGCGCGGGATTGAAGGCGTGGATGTGGTATTGAAAAAAGCGGCAGACGCCACATTGGACGATTTATTGACATCGGACGGCCTGGCTGTGGGCACGCCGGAGAATTTCGGCTATATGTCGGGAATGCTTAAAGACTTTTTTGACCGGACATATTATAAAGCGCATGAAAAGGTTTTTCGCAAACCTTTTGTTATTTTCATCAGCGCGGGAAACGATGGTTCGGGAGCGCTCAGGGCAATCGAGCGCATCGCTTTAGGTTACAAATTCAAGACCGTTTATCAGCCGGTTGTCGCCCAGGGCGCTGTGACTGAAGAAATCCTCAACCAATGCCGTGAACTGGGCGCAACAATTGCCGGCGGTTGTCAGATGGGCATATATTAGCTTATTTCTTTATTTCCCATAACCAGTATGGTGTCCCCTGAATTTCCCGGAATATCGCCAAGGAATATCCATGTTACTTAAAATTTTGCGCCTAACTAAGACAGAGGGAGAAGTTATTCCTGTGATTATGATAATAACAGCCAAAGGAATTAGAGATTATCCATGATAATATACCTCGCACCCATTCAAGGAACAACCGACAGGATTTATCGCAACCTGTTTTCTGAATATTTTAAAGGCGTTGATATTGCGATCGCGCCGTTTATCACCACAACGAAGAAAATGAAACCGGAGAGCAATCTTCTGCGCGAATTTTATCCCGATAAAAACACGGGTATTCCCACGATACCGCAGATAATGAGTTCAAGCCCGGATGACTTCACGAAGCTCGCCAATGCGTTATACGACATTGGTTATGACACGGTAAACTGGAATATCGGCTGTCCGTTTCCCATGGTTGTGAAGAAAGGCAGAGGAGCAGGTATGCTTTGTTATCCGGACAAGATCGAATCGTTTCTCGAAAAAACAATGTCCGGTTTAAAACCGAAATTATCGATAAAGCTCAGGATAGGATTAAAATATCCCGATGAGGTGCTTAAGCTTATCCCGATATTCAACAAGTTCCGGCTTGAGGAATTAATCATTCATCCGAGGACTGGTGAACAAATGTATGAGGGGGAAGTTGATCTCGAAATGTTTACGCGAAGTCTTGATCTCTCGAGCCACAGAGTTGTCTATAACGGGGACATTGATTCTGTCCGGAAATATGAGATGCTTTCGAAACGGTTCGGATCAATCGATCGGTGGATGATCGGCAGGGGCCTGCTGGAAAACCCTTTTCTAGCTCAGGAAATTAAGTTCAACACTAAAAAATCTTATGATGAAAAAATTAAAATAATCAGGGCTTTTCATGACCAATTATTCGCCCGGTATTTGGAAATTCTGTCCGGTCCTTCTCATATTGTAAACAAAATGAAAGAACTCTGGACATATATGGGCGGCTTCTTCGAAAATAGAAATAAAATACAAAAGAAAATATGGAAAACACATCACAGGGACAATTATATTGACGTTGTAAACAAAATTTTTGATGAGCTTATCTGCCATTAGACAAGTCATCCGCGATGCAACATGGTGATCACAAAGGCTTCAGCCAATAATGACGATGGCAAAGACCGGCAGGATTTGGGAATAGAATTTATCGAAATTTTTGAGGCAAATGCCCGTGATGCAGACAGGTGATATTCAGGTGCAACACAAATAACGCCTTGGATAAATCGCCCCGTCACTCCAAATTTCACGTCCATGATTATCTTGACATGCAGAACCGCTTTTCTTATACTTCAACGCATAAATATTTTAAGATGTCAAATCCGGCGTTCTGAATTATTTAGGCTGGTAATGCAAAGATATTTAACTTCCAAATAAGAGGAGCTAAAAAAATGATAAAAAGCATTTTTAATAAATCCAATTGGATGGTGTTGCTCGCGACGGGAATATTATTCATTGTGCTTACCTCCAGTCTTGCTTTTGCTGAATATACCGGTCATGTTGCATCCTTTAAAAGTGAAAAAAACGCGATTGTATTTGTTCACAAAATGAAGGCTAAAGGGCTTGTTGCCTATTACCGGAAAGAAAATGTTCCGGGGAAGGGAGAATTTTACAGAACATATATTGGCGAATACAAAACCATGCCGCTTGCCCAAAAAGCTTTGACCAAACTAAAAAAATCCGGTGTCATCGATTATTTCCATATTCAGGAGAAAACAGAGAAAAGCGGGGAAATAGCGACAAGCAAGCCGAAGATTACCGCGCAAGCCAGCGAACCGGCACTAAATCCGGAAAAGAAAACAGAGACAACGGAACAAACCAGTGAATCCGCACAAAAATCTGAAAGCAAAACTGAGGTTTCCACACAAAACAATGAGCCCACACAGAAAACAGAAGAGAAAACAGAGACAGTAGTACCAAAGACTGAACCCGCACAGAAGCCGGTAAGCAAAACAGAGACTCCGGCGCAAACCAACGAGCCAGTCCAGAGACCGGAAAAGAAAACAGAGACAACGGAACAAACCAGTGAATCCGCACAAAAATCTGAAAGCAAAACTGAGGTTTCCGCACAAAACAATGAGCCCACACAGAAAACAGAAGAGAAAACAGAGACAGTAGTACCAAAGACTGAACCCGCGCAGAAACCGGTAAGCAAAACGGAGACTGCGGCGCAAACTAATGAGCCCGTCAAGAAAACGGAAAGTAAAACCACATCGTCCGTCGACACCCGGCATTATTATGACAGTGTAAAGGGAATTGTCTTGAAGGATGGAAGAGTTATTAAGGGGCGAATAATAAGTATTGATGAAAATGACGTGCTAAAGATCCGTACAAGAACCGGGAGAATTTTATCATTTTCTTTTACCAAAGATGTTAAGGAATACATAACAGAACCATAATGAGATGTCTGAAGTAAGACGCAAGAAAGTTTTGGATGAGCCAAAAACTGTAAAAGCAGGGTCAGCAATAACCCTGCTTTTTTTGCGGATTTCAATCAGTAGTCATGCTGTCCCGCGTTATGACTTTGTCCGGTAATGTTTCGCAAAGAGTAAACCGGAGAAACCGGCACAAAGCAAGCCACCCACAGACCATGCGCCTATGCCAACAGCGGCGGGTACAAGATAGAGAGCGGCAGCGCCGAGCGCCGGACCCATAAACAGCCCCGTTCCGATCATCGCCTCATGAAGGCCGGCGTTGGAACCATGATTTTCCATCACATTCATGGAATAATAAAGAGATGAGTAATAAATGAGTCCGATCGACAGGCCGAAACCAACTTGCGAGATTAAAAGGAATCCAATCGATTTCGACATGAGAACGCTGAAAAAACAGACGATCATCAGTAAAAAAGATCCTGCCAGCCACCGGAAACGGTAATGCCAACCCGTCCATCGCCGCAGGATCGCAAAAGCGGCAAGCCTTGCAAACATCCAGATTGAACAGACAATGCCTGCCAAGCCCGTGGAAAGGTCAAGCTTATCCGCAATGGAGGGTATTAACGGGATGATCGTGTTGATCGCCACATAGGAGAAAGGGTTGGCGATCCAGGCCATTCGCTGGAACAGTCTGGTGTTTGGAGGATTTACAGCCTGTGCCAAAGGAGTTTCACAACTTTGACTATCATTTTCTTTTTTCAGCAATCTTGCGGCGCATGGTATCAGGGCAAGCTCGACGATCGTCAGCCCAAGGGGCAGCCAGAACAAACTTTTCATGCCTAATTTTTCAATGAGCATTCCCGCCGTAAAATATCCCACCGCGCCTCCGGCAGCCCAGGTCACATTATAGATGCCGATCAATTTCGGCAGCGACGCGCCTGCCTTGTCACTGATAAGCGCTTCCAGAGACGGCCAGATGAAACAAATTCCCGCTGTCCACAAGCCATACACTACGACCTGCGCTGTTGAAGCAGGTAATATCATGCCTAAGGCTAGCGACAAAATAATGCCGCAGGCGCCAATGTAGAGCATCCTGACGCAGCCATAGCGATCCGCTAATTTGCCGCCCTGCCAGGCGGCTATAATATAGACAAAGCCGCCGATGGCCGCTGTCAGCAGATTTTCGGCCTCACCGAAACCAAACGTTCGCCGCAGATAAAAAAAGAGAAAATTGGAATAGTAAACGGCAGCGTAGATATTGATAAATTCGATGAGATAAAATAAAACTTTTGCGGGACTGATCATCATAACCTTTTAAAAATAGAACTTAGGATCGCAGGTTTTGAGCACGTAGAGTAAATGTGGTCAGGACTTGAAATATAAGTTTTTAACTCCGGTTGATATTATATAATTATTTTTATACAGACGCTTAAATATTCTCTGCGTATTTATTGTGTCCGCTATATTTATTTAATCTTTTGCAGCATTTCACCCATCATCTTATGGATCAGGTTGATGGCTTTTAGCGGGCGAATCATAACCTTGAAATCGGTAATCCTGCCGTCCGCGCCCCAGGTGATCATGTCCACGCCATTAACGGTGATTCCGTCTATCACTGTGGTAAATTCCAGAACGGCATTATTACCCGAAACGATCTTTCTTATATATTTAAAGCTGCCATTATTAAAAACATAAAGCGCCGCGGTAAGATAAAGTTTGGTGATTGGTTTTCCCTCTTGCGGCGTATGGACAATGGGGGAATGGAAGACAACATTATCAGCAAGAATGTCGTCCAGACCGGCCGCGTCCTTTGTCTCAAGCAATTTGTGCCATGCGGCAACTGTATTTTCAATCATAAACAAACCTCACAAATAAATATGTATTGGGTTTTTGAAGTTTGAGTGCATTTATGCAAATTATTAAAAGTTATGCAAGAGGAAAGAGTTAAGAGTTGACGAAGGATGACAAAGCGTGAACACATAAGGAGTAAATCGGAAGGAGGAGGATGGAAGACTCTTTAATTTGTATCGTCCGCAGCTTTGGGGAGCGCGAAACCCATCAAGACCATTATGATATTAGCAACGCCAAGCCATATCAACGTTTTCGATGCGTTGTGACCAAAACGCACATATAGTTCGCCGACAATACTGGGTACAGTGCCGCCTAAGCACCACGCCCAACCCATCAGGATCGCCGATACAATGCTCATATTCTCCCGTGGGGCGATCCGTTGGCCAAACGCAACACCCAGCGGGTTTACCGTTCCCAGAAACGAACCGCCCATAATGCAAAGCAGGATAAACGCCGGCACCGGCAGCGTCAGGCGGATTATTGCATGGTAGCTGATAGCCGATAAAATCATCATTGCAATCAGCGTCCTGCGGCGGCCGATGCGGTCCGCCAAGTGACCCATCGGCACCATGAATATTGTGGCGCCGAGTATGATAAGACCGAAAGCGCCGCCCTGCCCGATCCAGGCCGGATAACCTTTCTCACGGGCGAATTCCGGTATGAGAAAGAAAAGTCCGCTGTTCACACCGGCCGAAATTGCCAGAATCAGGAACAATACCAGAATCGACCCTGCTACGGGGCGCAGGGATTTAAGCGAAGCGATGACGGATATTCTTCTTGCGCGCGGCAGTTTCACGGGATGACACCACTTCCAGATGAATGCCCAGAGTATCGCCGCGGGAATCAGCAGTATTTCGGTGTGATGGCTGAGGTTGTTGTAAATGGTGCGAAACACGATCTGACTAAGACCAAAGCCGATGCTGCCTACGGCAATAAACACAGCGATAAATGTCGAGCCGCGCCGGGCGGAAAAACTTCCAGCCAGCCCCGCTCCCGCGGGGTGAAACATATCCTGTCCAAGCCGGCCGGCGGCAAGGATGATAAACATGACAAGGTAAAAGCCGCTGAAACCGAATAGTGAAGGCAGTAGGTGGTTAAGCGTCGCCTGATAATCCGTAAGCGGTCCGAGCAGCAAGGCAAGCGATGTGAGCAGTGTGCCCAGCAGAATGACCCGCCGAGGGCCGAATCGGTCGGCAAATGAACCGAACAGCGGCTGCAAAGCAGTACCGCTCATGGCGATGACCGTGGCGATCCATCCGGCTTTGGCGACATCCAAGCCGGCAAGTGTCTTGTAAACAGGCCAGACACTCAGACCCATGAAATCAGACATAAGATGCCCAATAACCGCTGCGATAAACGTGCCAACCGTCTGACGCATTGCATTGGTTTCTAACGATTTGGTGTTTGAAAAAACGGCAGTTGCGGCGTTTGAAGAAGAGTGATTAGAATCAGGCATTGAAATAAAATTTTTCAGCCTCCAGCTGAGTTTACGTCTTTAAAGTTCGAACTTTATAATCATACAAATTATTGAAAGCAATGCAAGAAGAAATGGTTACGGGTAAAAATGAGCGGTAATAATCAAGCGGTGCCGTCTAAAAACATTTTTCTCCTGGCCGGTGGAAATTTTTCTATAGCGTAACGCAGCATGGTTCTGGGCATTACTCTGCAATGCTCTTTCAAAAACAATTCCAGGAGTTCAATATCGCGTTTACCCGCTTCGCGCAGCATCCAGCCGACGGCCTTGTGAATCAGATCTTCTTTATCATGGAGTAAAATTCCGGCAATTCTGATGGAGTCCTCAAACCGGTTGTTTTTGATAAAATAGAATGTGGCCAGCACAGCGATACGCCGCTCCCAGAGGCTCTTGGATTTTGTCAGTTTGTAAAGAGGTTTTTTGTTTTTTTCCATTAAAAACGCTCCCACAATATTGGGCGCGGATAAATCCACAAGATCCCAATTGTTGATGTAGAGGGTATTGGCTAAATACAGGTCATAGATTTTCTTTTGAATGGTTTCATCACCACGTGCAAAGATATTGACAAATAAAATGAGCGCGAACAGTCTTTCTTCATGGAAAGGAGATCGCAGTAACAACAATATTTTTTCAGACGGCAGATTATGGTAATCTTTGGCCAGCATTCTCAGAGCCGGGACACGAATGCCTAAAAAAATATCGCCTTCGCCGTATTGCCCCGCGCCGGTTTTGAAAAATCCCTGCAGAAACCGGGCGTCTTCCTTATTCCCCATTTTTCGCAGGTGTTTAGTGATTTTTTCCACATTCATATGATTTATTTTTCCTTAGGTAAATATTCATCGCGCACAGGCGAGAAAACCTCAACGGCGACAGAATCTTTCAATATCTCGGCATGGTGTACCATGTTGCCGGGAATTGACCAGCAATCTCCTTTTTCAACTTCAAATACTTGATCGCCAATTGTCAGCCGGATTTTCCCCTCTATCAGATAACCTGTTTGTTCATGAATGTGAGCATGTCGGGGCAGTACAGCACCGGCATCCATTCTGAATTCTACAAAATGTGTTTTGTCACCGTATACCAGAGTTTTAAGCTCGATTCCCGGCAATACTGTTTTATATTCATTCTGATTCGCCTTGTAAAACAATGTTTATCTCCTTTGTGTTTCTAATTTATCGGTTAAAATTCACAACCTGTTACAATAATACGTTCCACAAAAATCAAAGATGATATCGGTATGGCAAGAGGCAGGCGATGTGGCGTATATACTATAAATGTTTATCAGGCCTGCGACGATGCCGGCAAAGATAGCGCTTTGATTCAGGTGGAATCACGGATAGTTCTGCCCCGTAGGCCTTATCATAATCTCGCATACATGAACGTGAGGCGGCTGGATAAGCAGCCAGCAGATGCCGTCCGCTATAGCCTGCGGCTCCAGCAGTTTACCCATATGCGCGATTCCCTTGTAAAAATTATCTTCATCGTATCCGGCTACTTTTTGAAACCCGCTGGTTACAATGCCGGGCATAACCAGAGATACACGGACGCCATTTGCGCAAACTTCCTGACGCAAGCCTTCCGTGATGGCGCCGATGGCAAATTTGCTGGAGCCGTAAAACGCGCTGAAGGGAGAAATGTTTCGCCCCACAACAGAACCGACAACAACGATATCGCCTTTTTTTCGCCCGATGAAATATTTGGCTGCACTACGCATCAGATAGGCCGCGCCTAACACATTAGTGTGATAAACTTCTTCCCACTGGGAATTGTCGCTCAGAAGCGTTCCGCCTGCCAATCCTCTACCCGCGTTGACCACAACAATATCATATTTGCGGCCGCCTTCTTTCCATTTCAATGTTAGCTCCAGTAATTTGTCTATATCGGGGCGCAAACTCGCGTCACCGGCAACAGCTAAAGCTTTGCCGCCTTTTTTTTGAATATCAGAGACAACTTTCGTGAGCCTGTCTTTGCGCCTCGCATGAATGACGACCGCAGCGCCCGCCCCTGCCAATGTCAGCGCGGTTGCTCGTCCGATGCCGGAACTCGCGCCGGTGACAATAGCTGTCTTTCCCCAAAGAGGCATCATTTTAGTATTGTTATTCTTCTTTTGCATGGTCATTTCATCCCTCCTTATTGAAGTGCCGGATCTTGAAATCAGGCAGGCAAACATTCAGGGCACTTTTTTTTAAAATATTCAAAGCGTCTTTGTTCCCACCACGATTTTTGGCGGAACATCCAGGTGTTTTTTTACCGTGCAGGTATCAGCAGCTTTAATCACGGCGGCTTTATACTTTTCGGGAAAATCAGGAGGCAGGATAATATCAAGCGTGATTTTATCCACCATGTGTGTTTCATCATTACGAAAAATTGTTTGAACAATGCTCATGTTACCGGTAGGAATGGAGCGTGATTGACAGAAGGATGCCACGTAAAATCCGGCGCAGGTGCCGATAGAGGCCAAAAAAAGTTCAAAAGGCGACGGCGCGGTATTCTCTCCGCCGTGCGCGTCAGGCTGATCACTATGAACCGTAAAATCCCGGAAATGCGCGGATACTTTTTTGTTTCCATCAAATGTAATATTAAATTTTGATTCCATAATTTATGCCTCCTTGAAAGTCGATAAAAACTTTAGCCGAAAACCTGCTCTTAAGGAAAGAATATATCAATATCTTGTCTCACAGAGTCAAGCCAATTCTTGCGCCGGGCCATTGTGCTTGTGACAACTACATTAAACATCCGGCGGTGAAAATTAGTGACGCCGCAGAGGCCAAAGACGCAATTTTTCCAGATCGTCTCCAGAGGATCGCCAAAAACATTTTTTTCTCTTTGGGATGGAGTGTTGGACGTATTGAATACAAGCGCTGTCCCGGCTTTAAGCAAGCCTTTGGGAATTCCTTCTCCTGAATCATCATCCAGAAAAACGTATGCGACGCCGGGACGAATCACACGATCCACCCACCCTTTGAGGATTGCGGGAGGCTGTCCCCACCAATTGGGATGAACAATCACGATGCCATCCGCGGCCGCGATTTCTTCACAATGTTGCCTGATGGCAGAGGGCAACATGGCATCTTTAACAGTTTCTTCGGAGTTCAAAAGCGGATCGAAATTTTCCCGATAGAGATCATGAAAGAAGGCAGTATGCCCGTTTGCTTTGAGCGCCTCAACCGCCGTTTGCGCGATGGCGTGATTGAAGCTTGCGGGATCGGGATGGGCAAGAATTACAGAAATAAGCATATTGATTGCATCATACTTAATTGCGTGTTTATTCAAAAATCCGATAGCGAAGCAAAATGCGGCATGAGAGCACGGGATTTCTGATGATCAGGCATTGTCCGTTTTTAATCGGAAATGACAAAAAAATATCAGTATTTGTTCTACATCGTTATCAATTTTTCCAAATAATCAATCGCTTTGTCCAAATTCTCCGGCTGAGTGCCGCCGGCCTGAGCCATGTCGGGACGGCCGCCGCCGCTTCCACCAACCAGCGGAGCCAGTTCCTTGATAATGTTTCCGGCATGATATTTTCCTGCCAGGTCTTTGGTAACCATGCACAGCAGCAACGCTTTCTCGCCTGCCTTGCTGCCCAGAAGGATAATGCCGGATTCGAGCTTGTCGCGCAGTTTATCGCCGAAATCGCGCAGAGTTTTGACATCGGCGATGCTCACCTGGGCCGCCAGCACTTTTACTCCGCCAATTTCGCGTACCTGTCCCATCAGGTCGCCGGAATCCCTGGCGGCAAGCTTTCCCTTGAGAGTTTCGATTTCTTTTTCCAGCTCACGGGTCTGCTTTAAAATCTTTTCAGTGCGGTCGTAAACTTCCAGGGGACCGGCTTTATATAAACCGGCAGTCCTCTTCAATTCTTCTTCCGCCTTCTGTACGTGCGCTAGCGCTTCTTTGCCGGTTACCGCTTCGATTCTGCGCACGCCCGCGGCAATGGCGGATTCATGGACAATTTTCAGCAGGCCGATGTCGCCGGTCTGTCCGACATGCGTTCCGCCGCAAAGTTCCATACTCATCTCGCCCATCTTCACGATGCGTACGGTCGCTCCGTATTTTTCATCAAATACTGCCGTGGCGCCTGTCTTGAGCGCGTCTTCGAGCGCGCAGACTTCAGTCTTTACAGATACATTTTTACGGATCATATCGTTGGCAATGGTTTCAACGCGCTGGAGTTCTTCATCTGTGATTTTGGAAAAATGTGTAAAATCGAAACGCAGATGTTCTGAATTAACCAGTGAACCTGACTGTTTAATATGATCGCCCAAAACCGCTTTGAGCGCGGCCTGCAGGATGTGTGTGCCGGAATGATTTGCGGCAATGGCCCTTCGTCTTTCCACATCAACAATTAATCGTGCTTTTACACCGGCTTTGATCTCGCCTTTGCGTACGGTGCCTTTGTGCACAATAAATTTATCGATGGGCTTTTTCGTGTCTTCCACCATAAAGTTAAAATCAGCGCCTTCCAGATAACCGGAATCACCGGTTTGTCCGCCGGATTCGCCGTAAAAAGGTGTGGTATCCAGAATGATTTCCGCCTTTTGCCCTTCACGCGCACTGTCCGCCGGTTTGCCGTCCACAAAAATTGCCAGGACTTTCGCGTCGTTTTTGTTAACGCCTTCATAGCCGCAAAATTCGCTGAGGATGCCCGAACTCGAAGCTTTCAGGTAACATTCGGAAATAGCTTCTTCGCCGCTTCCCTTCCATGCGCCGCGGGCTCTTTCTCTTTGCTGTTCCATCTCGGCTTCAAAGCCGTCGTTATCCAGAGTAAAACCATCGCGTTTTACAATATCCGCCGTCAGATCGGTGGGGAACCCATAAGTATCGTAAAGTTTGAAAATCAATGCGCCGGGAAGAACGGATTTCCCTGCTTTTTTCAGAGTTGCCGTTTCCTCCTGCACGATGCGCAATCCCGCGTCAAGTGTTTCCATAAAACGCTGTTCTTCATTTAGAATCACTTTGATAATGTATGCGGCTTTCTCCACCAGATCAGGATAAACTCCCTTCATCATGTCAATCACAACTTGAGCGCTCTGATTTAAAAATGGTTTGTTAATGCCGAGCAATTTCCCGTGGCGCGCGGCGCGTCGCAGAATACGCCGCAGCACATAGCCTCGTCCCTCATTACTGGGCATGATGCCATCGGCGATTAAAAAAGTTACCGCGCGGCTGTGATCGGCAATGACCCTGATGGAGACATCATTGTCCGCGTTTTTACCGTAGGTTTTGCCTGATGTTTTTTCCACAAAGCGGATAATAGGCGTGAACAAGTCCGTATCGTAATTGCTGTTTTTCTCCTGTATAACGGCAGTGAGACGTTCCAACCCCATGCCGGTATCGATGTTGGGTTTGGGCAGAGGAGTTAATTTGCCGCTTTCGTTGCGGTCGAATTGCGTAAAAACCAGATTCCAGATTTCCAGGTGGCGGTCGCAGTCGCAATGAACATCGCATTCGGGGCGGCCGCAGCCGGTATCTTTACCCTGATCGTAAAGAATTTCGGAGCAGGGGCCGCAGGGTCCTGTTTCTCCCATCATCCAGAAATTACTTTTTTCTCCCATGCGGACAATGCGGTCCTGAGACACTTTCATTTTTTTATTCCAGATTTCAAAAGCCTCGTTGTCATCTTCATAGATGGTGATCCACAGTTTTTCTTTGGGAAGTTTTACGATATCAATTAAATATTCCCAGGCCCAGGTAATGGCTTTTTCTTTAAAATAATCACCGAAGGAAAAATTACCAAGCATTTCGAAAAAAGTATGATGCCGGGCCGTAACGCCGACATTTTCCAGATCGTTGTGCTTGCCGCCCGCTCGCGCGCATTTCTGGCATGATGCCGCCCGCGTATAACCTCTGTTTTCCAGACCAAGAAACGAATTTTTGAATTGTACCATGCCCGCGTTGGTGAAAAGCAGGGTAGGATCATCTTTGGGAATGAGTGATGAACTCGTCACCAGTGTGTGTCCCTTACCCTCGAAATATTTTAAAAAGCTTTCCCTTATTTCATTCCCAGTCATCGCCATTACTATTTTCCTCTAGTGCCTTTCCAAGTTTATTTAAGATCAATCCCGCCGGGAAACCGCGTCCCGTCAGGCTTTGAAATATTCTCTGTTTTGCTTTGATATCAAAAGCGGGCAGTTTTTTTTTGGCCGCCTTTTTTTTGACTAAAAACTCAATTGCCTCTTCTTCCGGCAATTCCTCGCGCGCCTGCAAAATGGCTTGATCTATTAATTCCGCCGCGATGCCTTTCTCCCGCAAGTTGGTGATTATTTTTCTATTTCCCCAAAGTTTATTAACAACAAGATTGCGCGCCCACTGACCGGCAAAAGACGCGTCATTGAGATACTTCAAATCGTAAAGTTTTTCCAGTGTTTCTTTAATGACGACTGCGGGAAAACCCTTTTCCCGCAGTTTCTTTTCCAGTTCTTTTTCCGAATGCGGCCGCATGGATAAAAGGCGAAACGCCTTTTGTCTGGCAGCCGCTAAATCCAGGACCTTCACATTATTCTTCCTGTTCTTTTGCCGCGATACCCATCTTGACGCGGACGTCGTTTTCGATATGTGCCATGATATCGGGATTTTCTTTCAGGAAAACTCTGGAATTATCCCGGCCCTGTCCTATACGGTCGCCTTTATAAGAATACCACGCGCCGCTTTTTTCAATAATGCCGCTTCCCGCCGCCAGATCAAGCACGTCGCCTTCGCGAGAAATTCCCTCTCCGAAGATGATATCAAATTCCGCCTCCCGGAAAGGAGGGGCCAGTTTGTTTTTAACCACTTTTACTTTAGTCCGGAAACCGATTACATCCTGACCGTTTTTGATGGAAGTCATCTTGCGGATATCAAGGCGCTGGGATGAATAGAATTTCAGCGCGTTGCCGCCGGTGGTCGTTTCGGGGTTGCCGAAGAAGACGCCGATTTTCATGCGCAATTGATTGATAAAAATTACTGTTGTTTTGGATTTGCTGATGCTGCCGGTGAGCTTGCGCAGCGCCTGCGACATAAGACGCGCCTGCAGCCCCATCTGCGCGTCGCCCATTTCGCCTTCGAGTTCCGCCTTGGGTACCAGCGCGGCAACGGAATCAACCACCAGAACATCAAGCGCGCCGCTGCGCACCAGCGTTTCCGCGATTTCAAGGGCCTGTTCCCCCGTATCCGGCTGGGAGATAAGAAGATCATCGGTGTTTACGCCTATTTTTTTCGCGTAGGTTACGTCCAGGGCGTGTTCGGCATCAATATAAGCCGCGATGCCGTTTTTCTTTTGCGCTTCAGCAACGATATGCAGCGCCAGCGTGGTTTTACCGCCGGATTCCGGCCCGTATATTTCCACGACTCTACCGCGCGGAACGCCGAAAGTTCCCAGCGCTATATCCAGACTAAGCGAGCCTGTGGAAATTGCCGGAACATCAGCCACTGCTTCCGAGCCGCCCAGTTTCATAATCGATCCCTTGCCAAACTGCCTTTCTATCTGCGTGATCGCCAAATCAACCGCCTTTGATCTATCCATATCAGCACACATTTATCAATTACCTCCTCATAAGATGTAAGTAGTTTTTTGTTTTTGAACAATTCTTGTTACATACCTTATTAACCGGAAAAAGAAAAACTTTCCAACTTTGTATAAACCGCTCCCTGCCCCGAAAGTTTGCTCTGGAATAACATCAATTCCCTGCAGACAAATTCTCCTGCTGTAAATGAACTGTATTTCGTGAGGGCTTCAGGGATTCCGGCTAAACCATGGCTGTCTTTAATCCGCGCCAGTGTCAGATGCGCTCTGAAAGGCCTGTCTTCAGCGGGGAAGCTGATTTTCGCAAAATCGCCGTCCAGTTTTTTCTGAAGAATGGATAATTTTTCCACATCGCCTGTCGTGCCGCACCACAGCACACGCGGCCTGCGGGCATCCGGGAAAACGCCCAGCTTTTCTATTTTCAGATTCAAATATGTTTCCGAAGCTGTGTGCTTTTGCACGGCGGCGCAAATATTTTTTATATCCTCCGTTGAAATATCGCCGAAAAATTTTAATGTCAGGTGCTGACCCTGGGGCCTTGTCCAGCTGATCCGGCCGCTGATTTCACGCTTTAATTTTTCCTGCAGGCCCGATATTTTCAACAAAATATCTTCCGGCGGCTCAATAGCCAGAAAGGCGCGAATATTTTTTTCAGAATTTGCCATGAATTAAACTTTTCCCTGTAAATAATTTTTCAGCAAAAAAAGCGCCGCCTCGGAAAAAATATTTTTATTTCTCTGGCGGTCCCATCGGAAAGTATGATGGCGGCAAATTGTCCGGCTGGAATCACTTAAAGCCAGATAAACGGTGCCAACAGGTTTTTCATTGCTTCCGCCAGTTGGACCCGCGATGCCGGTTGAGGAAAGTCCCAAATCAGTGCCGGCTAACTTGCGCACGCCTTCGGCCATTAGCCTTGCTGTTTCCTCACTTACCGCTCCGTGTTTTTCGATCACTTCAGCCGGCACGCCCAGCATACCGATTTTGGCCGCGTTGCTGTATGTCACCAGGCCCCGCTCGAGATAATCCGAACTGCCGGACACATCCGTAAGACGATTCGTAATCAACCCGCCGGTACAGGATTCCGCTATCGCGATGGTCAATTTTTTCTTCGTTAAAAGACCGGCTATAACTTCTTCCAGTGTTTTTTCTTCGCAGGAAAAAATGTAATCATGCAGGCGGGCCGAAACCTCATCTTGCGCTTTTTGCAGATTATTTTGAGTTTCTTCAAGCGTTTTGTGGCGCGATATCAAAACGATATGGTTCTCAGGGAATACCGGGTAAAATCCGACACTCACGCCCAGAGAAGCAAAGTCAATATCCTTCAGCCTGTCATCAACAGCGGCTTCGGAAAGTCCGAATGTTTTGATGGTTTGCTTGGAGGCATATTGCTCGTTTTGCGGGAAATACCTTCGCAAGATGGGGATGACTCCCAGCGTCAGCATCAGTCTTGCTTCGGCAGGAACTCCGGGAATAACAAAAATAGGTTTTTCATGAACACGCAGGCAAAAGCCCGGCGCAGTGCCTCTGGAATTAGGGATAACTTCAGCTCCCTGCGGAAACAAGGCTTGTTTGGCGTTATTTTCCACCCAGCGCAAATTAAATTTGGTAAATATATCTTTAATATAACTTAAGACGTTTTCATCAGTATATAAAGGAAGGCCGAAAGCATCGGCAATGGCAGCGGTGGTAATATCGTCGGCAGTTGGCCCCAGTCCTCCTGTGCAGATTATGGCATCCGTCAAAGATAAAAGATAATTCAGACGGTTTTTAATGGATGCAAAGTCGTCTCCCACCGATATTATTGTTTCTATGTGCCAGCCCTGTTGATAAATTTCGCGCGCAATAAATGAAGCGTTCGCGTCGGTTATGCGTCCGTTCATTAATTCATTACCGATTGTAAGGATACCAATTTTCATAGCACATTCCAAAATATCAGCAAATATAGTATTAAAGAAGCGTAAATCCCGGCAACGACGTCATCGGCAACAATGCCCCATCCGCCGGGCAGTTTCTGCAGATTTTTAATGGGGAAAGGCTTTAAAATATCAAAAAATCTAAATAGAACAAAACCTATGCAAATATTAAGGATGTTTATTTCTGCCGGCAGCATCGTTATCTGAAAGCCGATAATCTCATCAATAACAATGCGCTGGTCGTCCTTTTTTTGATAAATATTTTCCGCCTGCTGCGCGACGTAAACGGAAAGAGCCAATAGGGCAAGCACGGCCGCTAAACGGATGATCCAGGGGAAGGGCAAAAAAAGCAGGCAAATCAAAACGCCGACCAGTGTGCCAGCCGTTCCGGGGGCGAAAGGGGCAAGCCCTGAGCCGAATCCTGTTGCCAGGAATGTTATCATTTTTGCGTTCAAAATTCCTCCGAAACTAAAATAAAAAATATGGGACCCGGGGTCGCATAAATAAAATGCCTTGACAATAGAACGATCGTTCTATATCATGTCTTTCATGAAAGTCAAGCGAACTTTACAAGATGTAGAAAAAAAAATCACCGCTTTTTTCCTGGATCAGGGGCGAATGCCGACATATTCGGAAATAGCTGAAATAATTGGGGTACGCTCCAAGAGCGTTGTCCATTTTTGGGTGGCCAAATTATTATCCACCGGAATATTACAAAAAGATGCCAAAGGTTTTTTATTCCTGACACGCAACCCGCGGACGCTTAAGCTTGCCGGAGAAGTTTGCGCCGGATTTCCATCGCCTGCGGAGGAAGAATTGCGGGATATTATCTCCTTCGACGAATATCTGATCAGGAATCCGGAAACCTCTTTTTTGCTTTCCGTTACCGGCGATTCCATGATTGAAGCGGGGATCAGAGAAAAAGATCTGGTCATTGTTGAAAAAAACAAGGAGCCTCAAAATAATGATATAATTTTGGCCGAAGTGGACGGGAACTGGACAATAAAGTATTTCCGCAGAAGAGGGAAAATGGTGACGCTCGAGGCGGCCAATTCCAAATGTCCCCCAATCATCCCGCGGACAGACTTGCGCATTGCCGGCGTGATCACCGCGGTTGTAAGAAAATATTATAAATGAGGCTCTACATAATGAATTTAATCATTACCAATCAGGACAAAAATGACCCCATTTCATAGCCCTATATTTTTAGTGACTTCTGATGTCTTTTGGCATTACAATTCATCAATATCCACCTAAGCTGCAGCCTTCACACAGGGTAAATAAATGATTCGCACGGCGGCAAAGACCGCAGGGCGAATCAATAACGTTTTTGAAAAACGAACGTGAACAAATATAAAAAGGATTTTTCACATATTAATTACCCTTTATTTTGAATTCAACCAGATAGATATTTTTATCTCTGGTGGCAAGGTAATGGAAGCTGTCAAATGAGTCAAAAATTACATTTCCTTTTCCAATTACGAGAACTTCGTCATAATGTTTTCCCTCACTATTATCAACAACCACAAACTGTTTTTTGCTTGCTTGAGCTACATATAACAAATGCATACTGTCCGGACTGAAAACAAGAGAAAATCCAATACTATCATAATGCATTCCTTCTCGTCCATCAATTACAACAAATCTCTGCTTATTTCCTGACTGGGCTCCATATGCCACACGCTTGCTGTTTGGACTGAATATAAGAGTACTCTTTCCGATATCATCATAAAGCTTTCCCTCTTTACCATCAATGACAACAGACCATTTTTCTCCCAATTGAGCCACATACGCCACTCGTTTACTGTCCGGACTGAAAACAAGAGGATATCCGAGACCATTATAATGTTTCCCTTCTTGTCCATCAACGACTATAAAACATTCCTTTTCTGATAGAGCTCCATATACGATACGCTTGCCATCTGGGCTAAAAATAATAGAGCCTGTCTCAATACCATCATAAGGCATTCCTTCTTGTCCATCAACGACTACAAAAAGCTTATTTCCTGATTTTGCCACATATGCCACATGCTTGCTATCAGGACTGAAAATAAGATTAGACACAATACCATCGTATTGTTTTTCCTCTTTTCCATCAATGACTACAAAAAGCTTATTTTTTAATTCTGCTACATAAGCCACATGTTTGCTATCAGGACTGAAAACAAGATTAGACACAATACCATCGTATTGTTTTTCCTCTTTTCCATCGATGACTACAAAACCTTTGTTTTGTATTTGAGCATCATAAGCGATATGCTTGCCATCAGGACTAAAAGCAAGAATAGATCCAATAAAATCATAATGTTTTTCCTCTTTTCCATCAAGGACTATAAAACCCTTATTTTTTATCGCAGCACTATAAGCGAATCGCTTGCTGTCCGAACTGAAAGTAATATCGGATCCAATAATATTATAATAATTTCCTTCTTTTCCATCAATCACTACTAACTGTTTATCTCCCACCTGTGCCACATATGCCACATGTCTGCTGTCGGGGCTGAAAATAATATTATGTCCAAGATTATCGTAATGTTTTCCCTCTTTTCCATCAACGACTACAGCCAACTTTTTCCCTATAATGGCAATATAAGCGACTCGCGTGCTGTCAAAACTAAAAAAAATAGCGCGCCCTATACCATCATAATGTTCCCCTTCTTTCCCATCAATGACTACAAATTGCTTGTCTCCTGCTTCCGCTGCATATGCCACATGCCTGCCGTCAGGGCTTGCCACGAATAACAATGGAGCTACATCAAGATTAGCTATACTCTTTTCAGAAATATCCCTTCCGGAAGGTTTTTCCTCTGCAAAAGATATTATGCTATTAATAATAAAAAAAATTGCTATGAATAAGCACACAAATATTTTAGACATCTAATAAACACCTCCCACTAAAAGGTAATTGGAAATAAACATTTGCTCGACAATTTAAACATGAATTTTATATAAGCCATATAAAGGGCACAGGCATCTTTGCGCTTGTAACATAAAGATGCCCCCGGCTTCTGCCAAAAAATATTTACTTTACCTATTTTTTCGTAAAGAATATAGCGTAGGAAATTTTATTATGCAAGCTTTTCTTCTAAAGTAAAACAGGCCCATGGTTTATCAAGGGTCTGTAATCGTTGGATTCTTTTCGAAACTTCAAATATTTCAAAATCAGAATGGCCATTCCGGTATTTCTAAGATTTAACTGCTTTTGATGTTTTTTGGAGCGGCAGTTCATCGTTTTACAAATGAAAACCTGGAGTGTCCGAAATAACTGATGATCGCAGTTATAGGGATTAACAACGCGCCTGATATTTTGGGGTCTATCTTCATGACCTCGACAAAAAAAGGAAGTAACCCGAGGCCGAGAATGTTTGTCACGGTATACATCGAATAAAATTTGAAAAACTCGATGATGACGGCCCTTCCTCTCACCGTTGATTTAAAGGTAATGTATTTGTGGAAGATAAACGCGCTGATGGTGGCGATAATATTCGCCACAACGGCAGCCGTCATGTAGGCTAAATAGCGTTTTTGAAAAACGAACGTAAAAAGATAATCAAGACCTATGTAGGCTAAATAACCGAAGATGGTGTTCCATACACCAATAAAGAAAAAACGAATTTTTATTTGATGTTCTTGCCACAACTGCTTCCATGATATTTTCAAAAGTGAGCTCCATTAAAACTAATCAAAATTGATTCGTCCCTTTCGCTTGATCATAAGGGCTTCCAGTAATAAAGTTATCAGAAAGAATGACCATCCACAGCAGCTTTAATTGCTGCGTTATCAACGCCGCTGATCCTCATCCAGTATTCGCGCTCACCACAGGTTTCCGTGAGCTTTTGGGTCTGCTGGACGCATACCATGACAATTTGCTTGCATATGCCATGCGCGTTGGCATAACCGAGAATCTCAGAACCTAAACCGCCAATGGTTTGACGCTCGTCAAAAACTATGACCTTTTTATATTTTAGTATTTCTTCATAAAGCGCGTCAATATCAAAGGGGTGACCAAATACATCAATGATTGCAGGTTGGCTAACAAATGCCGTTTCATATGCGGTCACAACTGAACAACCCTGTGCCAGGATCAGAGCGCCAGAACCGGATCGAACCGTGCGAAACCCCTTTTTTAGATTTGGATTTTCCACGGCTTGCAGGTCACTATCACATTCAAATTCAAGCCGCACATAGGTTGGCCCTTCGACACCGCTTAAAATATAATCGGAAATAGCATGTGCAGTTGCCACATCGGCCACATTGAAAAAACGCAGATTCGGACATAGGGTCAAAAGTTGATAATCCTCAGTCATATGGTGGGTAAATCCAAACCTTGAACTTACCCTGCTTTCACTGCTTACAACAACCGTGATAGGCAAATTCATCAGGCACATGGCGTTGCGCAGCTGGTCATAGGCACGCAGATATGCAAACGGTCCAGAAGAATAAGTTACTACCCGTTTGCCGGAAAGCGCAAGCCCACAGGCAACGGAAATCATATTCTGCTCAGCGATGCCTACAGAAATGGAACGCATGGGATCGATTTTTTCCATTGCAATAAATGGGATGCCGTTTCTGTCGACATTTATCACGTAATAATCATCGGCCACAAGGCGGTCTATAATCGGGTTGAAGATTATATCGCGTGTTTTATTCGAGCCCATATTTTTCCTCCTTAAGCAGCTTTAGCAATAATTCACCATCCTTACCGGAAGGCGTTTGTCCATGAAGCCAGGGTTTGTTTATGAGGAATGGTACGCCGTGGCCCTTAATGGTTCTTGCACCGATGCAAAGCGGCTTGGCGGAATCCCGTTCCCTCAGATCGGAAAAAACCTGGAGAAGCTCATTAATGTCGTGGCCGTCTTTGACCTCGCGGTATTCCCAGCCAAACCCCTCCATTTTTTCTCTGAGAGGTTCAATGTCAACAGTACGCTCAATAAAATCAGTACAACCTTCGCCATTCCTGTCAATGATCATTACAAGGTTCCTGAGTTTATTGAATCCGGCAAACATTATAGATTCCCAAATAGAGCCCTCCTGACATTCGCTGTCTCCGGCGAGACAAAATACCAGTCTCTCGGACTTTTCATTTTTTGCCGCCCATGCCATTCCGCAGGACACGCCTAGGCCAATACCCAATGAACCGCCCGAAAATTCACAACCGGGGACGCAAATTTTTGAGTGTGCACCCAAAATGCTCCCATCGCACTCAAAAGTGTTCAGAAATGCCTCGGTGATATAGCCAATATCAGCCAAAATAGGATATGTGATGACACTGCCGTGATTCTTGCTCATTACGAACCGATCCCTGCCTGGCCATTCCGGGTTCTGGCGGTCGTAACGCATGACGGAATAATAAAGCACCGTCATGATTTCAGCACAGCTCAACGCACTTGTTATGTGTCCAACACCTCGTGCAACACAAATTTCAGCAGACCGCACTTTTAATTTATGCGCCTTAATGGCAAGTTCTTTAGTATTCATTAATCATTTTCCTCTCAATTTCGAACCGTCAAATTTAAGAAATTTAACGCCATATTTTTCAAGATAAATAAGAGAACTTAGTATTTGATCATAGTACAATTCTGAGCAAATGACAACCCGCTTAACGCCCATTGTGATTATATCCTCAGGCGGACGAATATACATATCCGGTATAAGCGGATCGGTTCCCCACTTTTTTTTGTCGCCATCAAATAAAAAGAGAGGGAAGTCAATTTTTTCATATATATTTAAATAATTACGTAATATTGCTTTCGCTTGAGCCCCTATAGCGTACAGACCTACCTTTTGCTTTTTCTCTCTATCAAAACAACGGTTATATTCGTCTTTGAGGCTGGCACAGGCTTTAGAGAGTAAGCTGTTGATATCGGCTATTCGTTTCATTATCGGTATATGCTGAGTACATTTATTTTCGCATTCACCGCATTCCAGGCACTGCTTTTCCGAAAGAGGCATTTCCCAATCCTTATTCAAGCTCTCAAGAAACTCGTCAATGTTTTTTCCCGAAAGAAGATATCGGTTATAACTCATCATCAGCTTGTGAATTTCCAAGCCAGCCGGGCAACCGGCGCAATAATTGCATCCTGTGCACAACGTGTTCAGTAGGGGGGAATTTTTTCTTTTGAGATGTTTAATATGACGATCGCTAACAATCAATGGCCGGTCGAAGCATCTTACATTTTCGACGACTTGCTCTTTCGTGGACATGCCAGACAAGACGACGGCAATTTCGTTATGGGCGGCATTAAAGCGCAGGGCAGCATCAACCACGGACTGTCCCGGCTCGGTGCACAGGTACGAAAAATAATCTGGGTTTAAAGGTATCATGCCGCCTGCAAGGGAATTCATGGTTACAACGCCAAGACCTTGAGCATAAGCTGCGTGAAGGCCCTTCTCCCGATACCTGAAATTTAAAGCGTTATAACTAAGAGTGACGCCGGCATAAGCGCCATCTTTTACGATAGTTTCAATCTCGCCGCCACTACAGTGGGCAGAGAAGCAAATGTGCTTGATGAGTCCCTTATCCTTTGCTCGCAGGGCACCCTCATACGGACCACCAGAAGCCATGATTCGCTGATATTGGGCCAAGTCCATAATAGCCCACATGTTAAAAAAGTCTATATAATCAACACAAAGGTTTTTCAGCGAGTTCTCAACTCTCCGCATGACGTCGTCAGCGGTGGGATCGTATGAAATATTTGATTTGACCGATATGTAGTAACGGCTGCGTTCTATTTGCCTGAAAGCATGCCCGAAAATTATTTCACCCTTGTTGCCACAATAATCGTGAGCGGTGTCAAAATAGTTTATGCCACAATCCACAGCCTTGATGATTACCTGGGCGCAGCGGTCCATGCCCTCTGCCGTTGAGTAGTCTTTTTCTAAAAAGCGCAGACCTCCAAAGCCAAGTGCGGAGACCTTAATGCCGGTTTTCCCAAATTCTTTGTATATCATTGTGTCTTTTTAAATCGCGCTATGATCTATTTACAAGTTGCTTTCAGCTTACCCATATGTATGATCTCTTTCTTATTGCCAAGATTATTGAGAATGGCGTTCAGCTTTATTTTTTCGGATGGTATCAACACGATAATTTTTGCATCATCACGGAGAGTCAATATATGATTTAATGGCATTACAGAACAGTTGAATCGTGTCTGTCCACGCAAATCAGGGTTGGAATCAACAACAGCAATAACGTTGCACTGATCTATGGGCATGCGTTTTGATATTGACCTGCCCCAAATCCTTGTACCACATGTTAAGTTAGGATTCAGGCATTTTTTATTCCTTAATTCAGGTACGCCTCTGGCGCTGGAGGACGGTAATTCAAAGAACTGTGTGGCCTGAACGTGTTATATTCCATGCGCCATTTCTCAATTAACGTTTTCGCTTCTTTCAAGGTATAGAATATTTCTCCGTTTAGTAATTCATCTCTGAACTTGCCGTTGAAACTTTCAATATAGCCGTTTTCCCAAGGACTGCCCGGTTCTATATAAAGGGTCTGAACACCAATGTTTGACAACCATCGACGAACCATCTTTGCCGTAAATTCCGACCCGTTATCCGAGCGAATATACTCCGGCGCTCCATGACGGATGAACATTTCTGTCAGACAATCCAGGACATCATCAGATTTTAAATTCCTTTCCGTAACAATAGCCAAACATTCACGACTGTATTCATCAATAACTGTGAGCATCTTGATCGGTCGACTGTCATGAGTACGATCGGCAACAAAATCATAAGACCACACATGGTTACGATGCCTCGGCCGAAGACGAACGCAAGAACCATCATTCAACCACAAACGACCACGTTTCGTTTGTCTCTTAGGAACCTTCAGGCCTTCCTCCCGCCAGATCCTTTCCACCCGTTTATGATTAACCCGCCATCCATCCTGTTGTAAAAGAGCTGTTATTCTTCTATAACCGTAACGGCCATACTTGAGGGCCAGCCTAATAATCTCCGCCCTCAAACGCCCCTCATCACACCTGGCTACAGTGGAATGTCTCTGGGTTGACCGGGGTTGATTTATCACCCGACAGACACGCCGTTCGGAAATGTGAAGTTTCTCCCTCACATGCTCCACGCAGCGCTTGCGTCTGTCGGGACTTAATAGTTTCCCTCCAAAGCTTCCTTCAAAATCAGTTTGTCCACGGTTAGCTCTGCTACCGCTTTCTTGAGATGCGAGTTTTCCCTTTCCAAATCCTTAAGGCGCTTTACTTGGACAGTCTTCATACCGCCGTATTCTTTACGCCATCTGTAATAGGTTTGTTCTGATATCCCTATATCACGGCATATCTGCCCTACGTGTTTGCCTTGTGAAATTTTTACATCCATCTCCCGAAGTAAACCAATAATCTGCTCCATCGTAAATCGCTTCCTGCTCATATCTCTTACCCCCTTTAATATCTTTCTTATTATACCCCAATCCTAACTTAAATATTGGATCTGTTTTTGGGGGTCAGGTCAATATATAATCAGCAGTTACACCCGCACCCCAAAGAATGACCGGTATACGATCTTTAGCCAGTTTTTCAAATGTATGCCGGGCATTTTCTCGTTCGCAGTCGATAGTTTCCGCTTTTAGTTTCTCGGCAACGTTTGTAAGAAAAGTAATCTCCTGGGGTTCTAATTCAATGTCCGATGCGTTGGCGTTGGCCTTTACATGTTCAGGTTCAACAGCTCCTGCCATGATGTGCGTAAAGCCAGGCTGCGCCAGAGTCCATGCTATAGCGATTGCCGATGTACTTGCAGAATATTTTTCGCATAAAGGTGCCCAGGAACGCAACATTTCATTGACTTTTGCAGTCATGCCATCAAGAAACCACGGAGACTCGCTGCGTTCGCTTCCGGGTTTAACTTGATAATCGTCGGGGAAAACCCCGGCGAGTAAACCTTTAGCCATAGAGTTTATTCCAAAAGCAGAAAGACCGTTTTCAACAAGATATTTGACAATGTTGCTGCTCAATATGTCGTGATCAAGCACGTTGCAGAATAACTGCATACCGCATATGCCCATATCATTAACCTCGTTAAAATTTTTAAGATGCTCATAGGTCATATTACTAACGGAGACGTAACGAATTTTTCCCTGCTTTTTGAGGATAAGAAATGTATCCATAGCCTCTTCAATACTGCCAATGGAGGTGTCGTCAAAAAAATAATGAGGAGAGTATATATCGATATAATCAGTATCCAAATTTCTCAGGCTATCTTCAATTTGGCGGAATATAGCCTTTTTTGTCAGACAGGTATATACGTTCTTGCCGTCGTGGTGGTAATGAAAACGGCCTTCGTTGTATCCGATAAATTCCTCACCGACCTTTGTTGCAATTATCACCTTGTCCCGGTAACCTTTAATTGCACGTCCAACAAGTTGCTCACTATGTCCATAGCCGTAAACAGGTGCTGTATCGATGAAATTAACGCCAAGATCCAATGCCGCCTGAATTGTCCTGATGGATTTTTTATCATCCAGTTCGTCCCACCAGGAAGAACCACCAATCTCGAACGTTCCAAGACCAATACAGGAGGAAGACAAATCGGTTTTTCCAATTTTTCTGTACTTCATTCTTCTTGTTACCCCTATGTTTTATCATTGTCGCTAGCTATGTTTATTAATATTTTACTATAACATTTACATATAACATTTCATAGAGGCGATTAACAGTTGATTAAGAAACATCCTGTCATGGAGATTAAATATAAGAGACGGAGACTTGTGTCAAGTTAATCTCGATCACAAAAAATGAATCGTCGTAAAAGAAAAACCGTAAAGTTCGAGACAATTGTTTTTTTACAATAATCGGAATTAACAATGTGCCGGCAATTTGGAGATTCATCTTCATCATTTCGGCAAAAAAAACAAAGCCTGGAATAATGGTACCCGCCCGATTATCTGTGGCGGAATTGTCAAGGTAAGTCAATCAAAATTAATTCGCTCTTTTTCAATAACTAGCGGCCTTTTAAGTACTTGAGTGTGAATGGAGCCAATATACTCTCCAATGATACCGATAAAAAATAACTGCACCGCAAAAAAGAAAAATACGCCTATAACTAATGGTGCAATGCCTAATGAAAAACTTTTCCAGAAAATGAGCTTATAAATGAAATAAGCTAAAGCGAAAAGTAAACTAAGAATTGCCGCGGCAAAGCCGGTCATCGTTGCCATTCTCAATGGCACTTTCGAGTGGTTTGTGATGCCCAGCATGGCTAGGTCATAGAGAGTATAGAAATTGTTCTTTGTGACGCCCCGTTTTCTGACCGGCTGATTATATAAGATAATTGCCCGCTCAAAACCGATGTCACATATTAAGCCGCGGAAATACGGATAAGGGTCGTCAATCTTTTTGATAATTTCAATGACTTCCCTGTCATATAAACCGGAACCGGTAAAATTCTGAACCATTTCGATGTCAGACAATTTCCCGATAATTTTATAATATGTTTTCCGTATTGCGGAAAGCAAAAAAGTTTCTTCTGTTTTTGCTTTAACGCCGATAACAATCTTATATCCCTCTTCCCATTTTTTTATAAAATCAGGAATCAATTCCGGTGGATCCTGAAAATCTGCAACAATTCCAATTACGGCATCGCCTTTGGTTTGGAAAGTCGCATGCATTGGTGATCGTATCTGTCCAAAATTTCTTGTATTGACTATTATTTTTACTTGTGGATTGTCCCTGGCAATGTTCTTTAAGATAGTGACTGTTTTATCCGTAGAAGCATTATCAATAAAAATATGTTCGTAGGCATAATTGGGTAAGTCATCAAAAATTTTCTTTACTCTTTGAAAAAGTTCCAGAACATTATCTTCTTCATTAAAACAAGGTGTAACCACACTGATTAATGGCATCTAATAATCTCCTCTGTAAATAGTCCTAATGATTGTTCATATTAAATTATTCTAATTAATCTTTTTAGGTGTAGCATAACAAGTGAGATCTGTACCTTCAAAATGATGTGAACGAAGATAAAAATTATAGCCATTCGAAACTGATTTAATGAATAAAGGAATGCGCCAAAGATCATCATATTTATGTTCCAGCGTCATTGCCCAGATTGAATTTCCTGCCTCAATGATTTTTTTTGCTCCCATTAAAACGTTTAAATCCGCTCCTTCCACATCTACTTTTATGTAATACTTTAAGTGAGGATCAAGAATATCATCTAATGTTATGCATTCGATGCTCATATTTCCAGAGCTTTCTATTGATGAAGCCATGCTTCCACAGGCATTGAAAGATATTTTCCCTTTTTTATCACCGACCGCTGCGTGCACCAGAGTTATTCGCTTTCTTTTATTATTATTCAGCTTGGACACGGCATCTCTCAGCTTCTGATGATTAACCGGATCCGGTTCAATCGCGATAATATCTCGAAATGCGTTTCCCCGCCGATTTACGAAATCGGTAACGGTATCACCATCGAAAGCTCCGCAGTCCACAAAACCATAGTCCTCATTTAGCTCAAAAATGTCTTTCGGATAAAAATCAATCGGTGGGGGCAGGATATTATAATCCGAATACAATCGCCACTTTAAAAATGCGATGAAACATGATTGTGATTTTTCATCCGACCAAAGAGAGAACGTCTGTCTAAGTTGTTTAGCGCATTGAAAAGTCAAATGCGGCAAATCGTGGCAAAAATGAGGAAGTAAGCTTTTATGATATTTCCAGAACAAGGGAAGATAAGGTACCACCTTTTTACGGCCGAGCTTTGTCAATTGTTGATTAATTTCAACAAATGAACCATATAAACTCCAAATAGTTACAATAAAGGCGGCCTTGTCACCAAATTTTTTTGCCGCATCAGCGGGCGAGAGCACTTTAATGTTTTCGATCGTTGTGTCCCACAAATTTTGATTGCTGTCAGTAAAGGCTAAAGGACTGATGCCTGCCGATCTTAAAACATTCAGAACCTTGCGGCCTAACTGCCCGGCTCCATATAGAATCAATGAATCACCGAAAAGTTTGACAACTTCATCAAAACGGGTTTTCTCACGATCAATGATGGTCTGCAGATCTTCACCAAGAAGTTTTTCTAGTTGTTTTGAATAAGATGATTCCATAGGTTATCTTTACAAATTAAATTATTAATATTTTAAATTTTTATTTCTTTTGTTCTGCAATGAACTATTGGGAATTATTAATTACTTAAATTTATTATTTCCGTGTTTTTAAAAAATTGCATAAAATAATTTACCAAATACTCCGACCACCATCTATGGTTAAATTTATTCCTGTTATATAGGATGAAGCATCTGAACACAGAAAGAGTATGGCCCCCTGCCATTCATCCATGTCGGCCATCCTACCCATCGGAATGAGACTAGTCAGTCGTTGGATAAATTCCTCAGGCTGGTTATTATATACACCGCCGGGTGAGATAGCATTGACACGTACTCCAACATCAGCCCAATAAGTTGCCAGATAACGTGTCAAACCAATTAATCCGGTTTTTGCCACAGCGTAGGTAACAGGTTTAACGGGTTGTTGATCACCCGGCAATCCATCCTGCCGGTAAATCCGCTGGTCCGGAGCGATAACCGCGAGATCAGATGCTACATTCAAAATCACACCGGATTTACGTTTTGCCATTTCACTGCCAATGATCTGGCAACATAAAAAAGAGCCTTTCAGGATGACGTTCAAGTCTTCATCCCAAAGGGATATAGGAAAATTTTCGAACCTCGCCCAGCCGGTTAGGCCGGTTGATTCCACTTTGGGATTATTTGCGGCGTTGTTAATCAATATGTCAATCCGGCCGAACTTTTTAAGGACAAAATCGAGAATACCCTGAACCTGCTCTGTTTTGGTAATATCCGCTGTATAACCGACAACATTTTTTTTTATGCTGTCAGATAATATTTTTGCCACTTTATTCGGATCAAGTTCGGGAAGATCAACAATGACAGGGATTCCTCCGTAGTTCGCAATAACTTCCGCGTGTTTCGGACCCATAAAGCCCGCTCCGCCGGTAATAATAGCGACACGTCCGGTCAGGTCAAAAAGATTTTTCATGTTTCACTCCGTAAGACGTATTTAAGCACCAGAGATCGATTATTCTTTGCCCATGTCAATTCCTCACCTGGAATTCCGCGGGCAGCTTCCAGAATGATGTCTCCTGTGAAATTTATATTTTCCAGGCAACTGGCCAATAATTGAAAATCCGCAATGCCTTTACCCAAAGCGACAGTCGGCCCATCCAAAAGTTTATCCTTAATATGGACACTCCCAATGCGATGGCCATAGGCAGCAAATTCATCACATATATCATAACCCATCCCTGCGCTATTTCCTATATCATAGTTAACCTTCAGGAACGGATGCGGTAACTTGTCAAGAAAAGAAGCAAGAATTAAAGGTGATAAGGTGGTCTCCAAATCTATTTCAATCTGATTCTTTTCTGCCAGATTCAACGCGCGTTTCATCCATTCCACCTGGCGGTTAAACTCGGCGCCGTCAGACAAATAAGCGGCATCTTCTAATGGCAGTACCAGTCGAGCAGATCCAAGCATTTTTAAACGCCTCAAGAGCCATCCTAATAAGGAAAATGACTCATTCTTTTTCCCGGCACATGCGCCAACCAGCGGCTTTTCTATAAAACAGTGCGCGCAAAGTGAGTCGACTTTGACGTTATGGTGCTGCATCAAGGATTTTATTGTTTCAATGCCTTCATCAGTTGCAATGGGATTCATGTTCGCATCATGAAAATCATATAACCATTCAATGCAGTCAAATTGAGCCAGAGAGGCCAGTTCAAATTCTCTTTCCCAATTTTCCGGAAAGAATTGAATCCTGTTATCCTTGGGTGAAGAAAGTCTGCCTTGCATTATACCAATATGTGACATTTCTACCTCTATCTTTATAAGCCAGTCAGGGTTATTCCTCCAATGGAGGAATAATCATGTTATCTAGAAATTCATCTCGCTTAAGGAATGGCCAGAGGTCTTCTAACGGTTTGCTAACTATTGTTCCATCCGGTTTAACTGCTGAAGAAGCACGTGGGGCAACGGGCTGGTCAGGGTCTACCATGACTTCGCATACAATGGGTCCGGGAGATTCCAGGATTTTTCGGATATTCTGTCGTAATGCTTTGTGGCTTTTGAGCTTTGCCGTTGCAAGGGAATAAGCTTTGGCAACACAGAGGGTATCGGGTAGAGAAAGACCGCTGGATTGGTCACAACCCACCAGATGATCATGGAAGTGATTGCGTTGCATATTACGAATGGATGCATATCCCTGATTGTTAAGAACAAAATATTTAATCGGGAGTTTAAGACAAGCAACAGTTTGTAATTCTTGAGCATTCATGTGAAAACCGCCGTCTCCATCCACAGTGATTGTGCGTTTTCCGCCGCTGGCTAAACAACCGCCGATGCTGGCCGGGATAGCGAAGCCCATGGCTCCGAGACCCCCTGTACTGAAAACACGTTGTCCTTTTTTGCTCTTGAAAGATAGCCAGAAAGTATCGATGCCTGATCCGGAACTTCCCGGAATAACGAGGTCATTTGCTGTCAGTTCTTCAGAGAGCACCTGCGCAAATACATATGAATTAACATATTTATTTTGTTTCCAGTACTCGGGTAAAACAACAGGATATTTGTCTTTCCATTCTTGACATCGTGATATCCATGCTTGCCTGTTTGCTGATTTAAGGGATTTTTTTTGTTTGATAAATTCCTGAATAAAATTTAATGCATCTGCAGGCACCGGGACATCCACTTTCATCTGTAATTTTTTTATTTCGGCAGAGTCTATATCAACTACAATTATTTTAGCCGCTCTGGCGAAATTTTTCTGATTGAATCCGGTCACGTCAAAATCCAGGCGTGCTCCGATTGAAATCAAACAATCTGCATTTTGTATGGCGAAGTTCGCACCACGTGAGGCAAGTGTGCCTGGCTTGCCGATGAATAATGGATAATTATCTGCAAAAAGGTCGTTTCCCGCCCATGTTGTCAAAACGGGAATGTTTAGGATATCTGTCAACCGGGAAAGAACATTTTTTGCTCCCGCATAATGTACTCCGTTTCCCGCAAGGATGACAGGACGTTCCGAATTATTTAAAATTTGAATGGTATGCTTTACTTGTTTGGATAAAGACTTCTTTGTTTCTGATTTTATTCCACTTAAATTAAAACCACGTAATTTATCATGATCGATTTGCGCGGCCTGAACATCCAAGGGAATGTCAATCCATACAGGTCCCTTTCTTCCTTCTCTGGCCATATAGACGGCTTTTTCCAAATGATATCGGATCGTCTCAGGTTCCATAACAACGAATGCGTATTTTGTTACGGATTTTACGATCGTAACTATATCAAGTTCCTGCTGTCCCTTTTGTCTTACGCCGGAGTTGCTTTTCATATCCGGTCTCTTGACTTGGCCGGATATTATTAAGCATGGCGTTGACGCCAGCCACGCTCCGGCGACACCGGTAATGGCGTTTGTTCCGCCCGGCCCTGTTGTTACAAGGGCAACGCCAAGATTATTGGTAACACGGGCGTAGGCTTCCGCCGCTATCGCGCATGCCTGTTCATGAAGATTACAAACGTATGTGAGTTTTTTATTGCGGCCAAGAGAATCCACCAGATGCATCGCTCCGCCACCGGGAAGCATGAACACATGCTTCACACCCTGAGCGGCGATAAACTGAAATACATAATCGGATAGCTTCATTTTTTGTCACACTTTTTATTATGCGTCAGAATGATGTCCAGCAACTCCCGTACTGCACCCTGGCCACCTGATTTTTCGGTTATCAACGCTGCTTTTTGTTTTACACTTTTATGAGCGTTAGCGGGCGCGGCGGACAATCCGGCTATTTCCATCGCACCTATGTCATTGACATCATCTCCCATGAAACAAATCTCATCAAGGTTAAGACCATACTTTTTGCCAAATAAGATTAAGGCTTCAGCTTTATCTTTGCATTCTTTGTAGATATCAACAATGTGCATTTTTTCCGCAAGCCGATCGATCAATAAATTATTTTCACCGGAGATCAGAGCGAAAATTAATCCAGCTTTACTGCCCAAAGAAATTCCCATGATATCTAAGAAAGAAAAAGATTTGAATTCTTCGCCATTAAGACCCCATATAAAGGTGCCATCGGTCAAAACACCATCAATATCAAGGGCCACGGCATTGATTTTATTCATAAAACTATCCTTTTCGACGCAATTTTTTAATAATCGGTTCTTCACGTTCAAAAACTCTTTTGATGCCATCACCCATTGATTTTTCGACTAAACGTATTTCATTTGTCAGTTTGATAACACCGCTCGGTCCCAAAGACGCAGCCTGGTCAGATCCCCACATAGCTCTGTCAAGCGTGATATGTCTTTCCACAACGCATGCCCCAAGAGCAACGGCAGCAACGGAAGATGCGATACCGGTTTCGTGGCCCGAATAGCCCACAGGTACATTGTAGCGTTTTTTCAGCAAGGGTATTACCGATAGATTGAGTTCATCATAAGAAGCCGGATAAGTACTTGTTGTATGCAATATTATCAGATTGTCTTTCCCCAGAACTTCAACTGCGTGGTCGATCTGTTCTAACGTGCTCATGCCCGTAGACATGATAATTGGTTTTCCCTTTGCTTGGGTATAACGAAGAAGATCATCATCCGTCAGACTGGCGGATGCGATCTTATAACAAGGCACATCAAATTGAGCGATAAAATCAACCGAACCTTCATCCCAGCAGGATGCAAACCATGGCAGTTTTTTCCCCTGACAATATTTATCTATCTCTTTGTAATCTTTGAGATCGAACTCCAAACCATATTTCAAATCGCCATTAGTTTCTCCAAAAGGATTCTCACGGGGTTTTGCCAGTTCTTCAGTCGTGTAAACCACATCTACAGTTCTTTTTTGAAATTTGACCGCATCACATCCTGAAATCTTGGCGAGGTCGATCAGTCTCTTGGCGATTTCTATATCACCGTTATGATTAATGCCGATTTCGGCAATAATGTAGCAGGACTTTCCGTCTCCCACCTTTTTGTTTCCAATCATTACATCGGCCATTTTTATGCTCCTTTATTTAATTTATATTTCTATGCCACTGCATAGTTTTTTTTATAGATGTTGTAAAGGATATTCTTTGTTGCAAATTCAGTTCAGTTCGCGCTCTGGTAGTATCTGGCACGTAATAGTCCGGAGCAACTCCTCCGGAAGATCTCTTTAAAATGGAAACCGGCAAAGCTGGAACAGTTTCTTTTGCGAATTCTTTGGCAACTTCGTGAATCGTCGTTGGAATTTCAGATCCGACATTATACGGTCTGCAATTTGCTCCCATGAATAGTACTGTCCATAACCAGACAACAAGATCGGCCATATAAAGATAAGAGCGAACCGCCTTACCATCACCTCTAATGGTGATGCTTTTTCGGGAAAGTGTATCAAGAATAAAGTCACTAACTGCGAAACGGCCGTTAAGCGGCAGGTATGGGCCGATAAAAGAAAAACAGCGGGCAATTTTAACTTCGAAATCATATTCTTTAGCATAAATTACAGCCATTGTTTCCATCATTCGTCTGACGTGATGATAGGCATACCGGTTGTTAGCCGGATCAATAGAGTCAAAAAAATCTTCAGATATCTTTTTCAAAGGGGCCAGTGCTTTGCCATAGACAGCGCCGGTACTGATGAGAAGCATTTTTTTTACTTTGGCTTTTACGCACAAATCAAGAATGTTTGTTGTGCCGTTTAACATTTCCTTGGCCATGAAAACGTTATCTTCTTTATCATTTGCAGTTTGTTGATAAACACTGCCGTGAATCAAATACGAAAACGAACCTTCAGGAAAAACAAAATCCTTAATATCACCCTTTAAAAAATTAATGGCCTTATGATGATATAGGTGCGGTGCTTTTTTTTCAAATGCCGCAGGATTTCTGGACAGGACGAAGATGGACGCACCTAGATCCAGTTTGTCATTGGCCCAGGCAAAACTCTCCATTAGCCAGCAACCGAAAAAACCGGTTCCACCGGTAATGAAAATTTTTTTGCCCCGTGATTCTTCCCATAAGCCTTCAGTATGGGCAAGAACGTGATCCAGGTCTTCTTTCAAAGGATTATTGTAAAGTTTTTTCCCCAAGTATCAGCGATTTCCAGTCTTAGATTTATTTGTTAAAATATTTTATGAATAGTTTGCTTCATGCCTTATCAGCTTAATCGACATCTTTTAAAAGTAAAATTTTATTGATTGAGGTTATACACTTGCATAATTTCTTTAAAAAGGCAATAATTAATAGCTTTGTATTTGATAGGAATTGTAGTTTTTGTAATATTGTTGTATATAATACATATGTGCAAGTTTTTATAAGTTCATTTTCAATTTTTTAAAATAGTAAACTTTAAGATAAGGAAATTTTATGAAAGTAGTCATTCTGGCGGGTGGTATGGGAGTGAGAATGAGAGAGGAAACCGAGTACCGGCCCAAGCCGATGGTGCTTGTAGGCAGACATCCCATTCTCTGGCACATCATGAAATTATACATATATTACGGGTATAATGATTTTATTATTTGCCTGGGTTATAAAGGCGAAATGATTAAAGAGTACTTCCTGAATTATGAAGCTTTTAACAATGATCTTACGATTACTTTCGGCAAAAGATGTTCAACTCGCATATATAAAAAAAATAGTTTTGATAATTTTAAAGTTACTCTTGCCGATACGGGATCAGAAACGATGACCGGAGGCCGCTTGCTGGAAGTGGAGAAATATATAGATTCGGATGATTTTATGCTTACATACGGCGATGGGGTTTCCAATATAGACATAAGAAAACTCTATGCGTTCCACAAAAGGCATAAAAAAACCGGGACGGTAACAGGGGTACATCCCGATTCCCGTTTTGGAGAACTATACATAAAAGAAGACATTGTTGAAAAGTTTTCGGAAAAACAGCAGGTTAAAGATGGATTCATCAACGGCGGATTTTTTGTCTTCAAAAAGACATTCTTTAAATATTTAAAAGAACACGGCGATTGTTTTCTGGAACAGGAGCCCATGAGGGACCTGACCCGTGACAAGGCTTTGAAAGTTTTTAAGCACGAAGGTTTTTGGCAATGCATGGATACCGTGAAAGATGCCAAATATCTCAATGATTTGTGGGAAAAGGGTAAGGCACCTTGGAAGGTTGAGTAATAATGAGAAACGTTTCCAACAAGTTCTGGAAAGGGAAAAAAGTTTTTGTAACCGGCCACACTGGATTTAAAGGCTCCTGGCTTTCCTTCTGGCTTTGGAAAATGGGGACAAATATTACGGGCTATGCCCTTAATCCTCCAACAAAGCCGGGTTTGTTTGAATTACTGAAATTAAAATCGAAGATTAAGTCGGTTCACGGCGACGTCCGCGATTTAAATGGTCTGAAAAAGCATATCGGAGAAGCGGAAATCGTTTTTCATCTGGCTGCGCAGCCTCTTGTTCTCGAATCGTATAAAAATCCCATCGATACCTATGCCACAAATGTGATGGGAACCATTAATCTGTTGGAAGCTTTGCGGGAAAACAAAACATTAAAAGCCATCGTCAATGTCACAACCGACAAATGTTATGAAAACAGGGAAAATCCCCAGATAGCCTACAAAGAAAACGAGCCCATGGGAGGTTTCGATCCTTACTCCAATTCTAAGGCTTGTTCAGAACTTGTTACGGATTCCTATAGGAAATCATTTTACAATTCAGGAACAAAAATTGGAATAGCCACGGCCAGAGCCGGCAATGTGATTGGTGGCGGAGATTTTGCTGCCGACCGGCTTATCCCGGATTGTATTCGCGGCGTCATGAGAGGCGAAAAAATTATAGTGCGGAATCCCGATTCGACAAGGCCATGGCAGCATGTTCTGGAGCCGCTTGCCGGATATTTAATGCTCGCGGAATCGCTGTACACATCGCCGCAGGAATTTTCCACGGGCTGGAATTTTGGACCGAAAGAAAAAGATGCCAAACCGGTACTTAAAATCATTGATACCTTCTGTAAATTTTGGGGGAGTAACGCGGAATATGAAATTAAAAAAGATCCCAATGCTCCGCATGAAGCTAATTACTTGAGGCTTGATTCATCCAAAGCTCTGAAGAAGCTTTTATGGAAACCAAGATGGAATAGTGAAACAGCGGTTAAAAAAGTAGTTGAATGGTACAAAGGATATCTGGGAAAAGGGAATTTAAGCGAAATTACGTCAAAACAGATCGAAGAATATCATGGATAAAAAAGAAATTTTAACTCTTGTAAAAAGATATTACGAAAAAAATTTAAATTCCAAAGATAAGAACAAGAGTTTTAAAAAGGGGCAGACAATATCCTATGCGGGCAGAGTCTTTGATGAAAAAGAATTAATTAATCTTGTAGATGCGTCTCTTGATTTTTGGCTTACGACAGGAAGATTTGCCGATGAATTTGAAAAAAGATTTGCATCCTTTTTAAAAGTTAAACACGCCTATCTTGTGAATTCCGGTTCTTCCGCGAATCTTCTCGCTTTCATGGCGCTTACCAGCGATAAATTAAAAGATAAAAAAATCAAAAGAGGCGATGAAATTATCACGGTAGCCGCCGGTTTTCCTACGACGGTAACGCCAATTCTGCAATATGGAGCGATTCCTGTTTTTGTCGATATCACAATCCCCGAATATAATGTAGATGTCAATTTGCTGGATAAAGCCCTCAGCAAAAAAACGAAAGCGGTGATGCTGGCCCACACGTTGGGCAATCCTTTTGATGTTGAAAAAGTAAAAAAATTTTGTGATGATAATAAGCTCTGGTTGATAGAGGATAATTGTGATTCGCTCGGGTCGGAATATAGATACAAAAATAACTGGAGATATACAGGAACTTTCGGACATATCGGGACATCTAGTTTCTATCCGCCTCATCATATGACGATGGGTGAAGGCGGAGCGGTTTATACAAATGATTCTGAATTATCAAGGATCATCCTCTCTCTTCGGGATTGGGGAAGAGATTGTTACTGTCCATCCGGAAAGGATAATACCTGCCGCAGACGATTCACACAAAAATTTGGCGAACTGCCTGCCGGTTATGATCATAAATATGTGTATTCACATTTCGGGTACAATCTGAAAGTTACGGATATGCAAGCAGCGATTGGTTGCGCGCAACTGGACAAACTTCCTGAATTTATCAAAAAACGGAGAAAGAACTGGAGTCTTTTAAAAGAAAAATTATCTCATCTGGGCGATAAATACATTCTTCCCGAACCTTCAAAAAATTCCCGCCCAAGTTGGTTCGGTTTCCTTTTAACGGTAAAAGCGGGTATTGGCAGAAGTGAAGTCGTAAACCGTCTCGAAGAAAATGGTGTGCAGACAAGAATGCTTTTCGCCGGAAACATCGTAAAACATCCATGTTTCAATGAAATGAGAAAAGCAAAAACCGGATTCAGGATCGCGGGAAACCTCAAAAATACAGATAGAATCGTGGAAAATACTTTCTGGATAGGAGTCTATCCGGGGCTCACAGAAGAGATGATATCTTACATGGCAGCGCTGTTGGCATAATCTGATTATTTGTCATTTTCCTTGAGATTGTGTCGTAATATTAAGGTTCGGACCACGTTGTTTCTAAAGCGCAAAAATTTGCCGTCTAACAACAATCGGCAAGAAGGCGGCGAATACTGAAATCCTGATGATTTATGATTCTATGATGCAAGTGGGAAAATTATCGTTAGCGTCGGCAGAATCCTTTGCCAGTAACCGCTTCCAATATTTTACAATTTCCTAATTCACAGGCCTTTTTTGCGTCCTCACAGCCGGAGATGTTGTTCCCTTGATTAAAATAAACCAATCCTCTGTTGAAATAGGTATCGGCATCATCCGGTTTCAAGCGAATGGCGGTATTGAAGTCTTCAATGGCCATTTGGTACTGGCCAAATTTAGAGTAAATAGCCCCTCTGTTGTTGTAAGCATCGGCATAATCCGGTTTCAGGTGAATGGCAATGCTGAAGTCCTCGATGGCCATTTGATACTGGCCGAGTTTAGTGTAAGCAATTCCCCTCTTGTAATAGACAAAGGGATCATCGGAGTTAAGGTAGATGGATTTGCTATAGTCTTCGATGGCCATTTGATATTGACCGCGTTCAGCGTATGCATTTCCCCTACAGTTGTAAGAAATGGCATCTTCCGGTTTAATGCGGATGGCTTGATTAAAGTCCTCAATTGCGCGTTGATACTGGCCCAATTTAGCGTAAGCAATCCCTCTTTTGTTGTAGCTCAAGGTAATATTCGGCATTATGCTTATGGTTTCGTTATAATGAGCTATGGCCTCTTCGATTTTTCCTTCGTCAAACAGTGCTGAGCCTAAATCAATATGCGCCAAATAGTTATCCTTTGTTACCTGCAAAGCGTGATTGCAGATCTCAATACTGTTTTTCCAGTAGCTGCATTGCCGCCATGTTAAGACTGCAAGGATGGCAAGAAAGGCTATTGCCAGCGGGAATAAAATTTTTTTGCGCGTATATTCAGCCTTGATCAAAGAGGGAATACCCCATGCTAGCATAACAGCAATGCCAATTAAAGGCAGATAGGTATAGCGGTCGGCCATTGAGAAATTTCTTGCTTGAATGATTCCTGTAACAGGCAGAAGAGTTATTACGTACCAAAACCATCCGGCAACAAGATATGGTAAATGTTTTATCTCAACAATGACAGCTACGCTGATAATAACAATCAATAAAGCGGAGCCTAAAACTTGCAAAAAAGGAAGTTGATCTGAAAAGGGATAAAAAACAGCCATATCATGAGGCCAGAAGATTTTCTCCAGATAAGTCATAAAGGAAACAGGATCATTTGTGAGCCGGGAACCCAAGGGTAAATATTCTAAGGAAGGTTTGTATTGAGCATAAATCGTGATCATGGAAAAAATTACCGACAAAATAAAGAGCGGTATTTTTTCCCACAGTTGCCATAGAGGAATTATTCCAGCAATTTTGGTTTCTGACACCTTCTGATCATTGAATGAAGATATGTTTCCCTTTGGTGTTTCTTCTTTGGATTTGGTTTCCTGCATTGATTGATTTGTGGAA
>DATKPG010000006.1:0-50668 GCA_035524255.1 Smithella sp.
GCTCATCGGCTTGCGGCGAATGTTATGAACCCAGTACCGGTGTGGAATGCCGTGCATCGTGAAGATATCAGCCTCAAAAATTCTTTCATGGCTGTGGATGAGAGAAAAATTGCTGTGATTGATCCGGCGTTGAACCCCGTATGCAAAACTCGGAGTCGTCAGGAATTTAGGGAAAGACATTATAGGGATTCTGTGAAACGCTGTCCTCGCGGATAATGTCTGCCAGCGATTGGCCAATACATGAAAATCAAAGCCTGTTTGCTCGGCAAGACGCTCCGTCAATTCAGCTGAGCTTTGTTCAGCTCCGCCGACCAAACCATATTTAGGTATAACCACTGCAATATTATGCATAAAACGCTCTTTGTTTTAATTTTTTGTGAAATACATCTAGCATAGAAAGGGAGAAAAAGCATATTTAAATAAAACCATAAGTTTTGTTTTGCTTGAAGTATTGGCAATTATGTGCAATATTTTTAAAATTAACAATTAACCGCGAGCGAAAAAAATAATAATGAATATTTTAGGCATATCGGCATTTTACCATGACAGCGCGGCATGTCTTGTGCGTGACGGCGATATTGTGGCCGCTGCGCAGGAAGAGCGGTTCACGCGTAAAAAGCATGATTTTTCCTTTCCGTCAAACGCGATAGATTACTGCTTGGAAGCGGGAAAAATAAAGAGCGAATCATTGGATTTTATTGCCTTCTATGACAAGCCTTTTGTTAAATTCGAACGTATTCTGGAGACATATCTGGCTTTCGCTCCCCATGGCATTCAATCGTTTGTTATGGCAATTCCTCTTTGGATCAAGCAGAAATTATGGATGAAGGAATTCATTAAAAAGCAACTGGGCTATGAGGGGAAAATAATTTTCCCTGAACATCATGAATCTCACGCCGCATCCGCTTTTTTTGCTTCTCCATTTGCCGAGGCCGCATTTCTCACCATAGACGGCGTTGGCGAATGGACAACGACCAGTTATGGTATTGGAAGAAATAATCAAATTAATATTCTTTCCGAAATTCACTTTCCCCACTCTCTGGGGCTGCTTTATTCAGCCTTTACTTATTACACCGGGTTTAAAGTCAATTCGGGTGAATATAAGGTCATGGGACTGGCGCCATACGGCAGACCTGTATACAGAGATTTGATACTATCGGAGCTGATTGATTTAAAAGATGACGGATCGTTTAAGTTAAATATGAAATATTTTAACTATTGCGCCGGTCTTACCATGACAAACAGAAAATTCGACAAACTGTTTGGCGGACCGCCCCGGAAACCCGAATCGGACGTTACACAAAGGGATATGGATCTGGCCTGTTCCATTCAGGATGTGACAGAAGAAGTCATGCTGCGCATGGCTCGTCATATCCATCATGAAACGAAACAAAAGAATCTCTGTCTGGCGGGAGGCGTCGCTCTCAATTGCGTGGGCAACGGTAAGATTCTCAGGGAAGGTCCTTTTGATAATATATGGATCCAACCGGCATCCGGCGATGCCGGAGGAGCTCTCGGCGCCGCTCTTTTTGTCTGGTATCAGTATCTGGATAATCAGCGGACAGTCGAGGGGCAGAAAGATTTTATGAAAGCGTCCTGCCTTGGTCCTGAATTTAGCAGCAGTCAGTTGCTTCAGTATCTCGATTCCAATGATATAACTTATGAAGAGCTGTCCTCAGAACAGATTCCTGTCAGAATTGCCGATCTTATAGCCGAGGAAAAAACAATCGGATGGTTTCAGGGAAGGATGGAATTTGGGCCGCGGGCTTTGGGCGCCCGTTCAATAATCGGAGATGCCCGGTCATCCAAGATGCAGGAGATTATGAATCTAAAAATAAAGTTCCGGGAAAGTTTCCGCCCTTTCGCGCCAAGTGTGCTGCGGGAAAAAGTTGCCGACTACTTTAATCTTGACAGGGAAAGTCCCTATATGATGCTGGTTGCGCCGGTTAAAGAAAATATCCGAAGAGAAATGACTCCTCAGGAACAGGCGTATTTTGGTTTGGATAAACTCCATGTGACCCGTTCCGTGATCCCGGCGGTGACTCATGTGGATTATTCGGCCAGAGTACAAACCGTGACGGAGGAAGCTCATCCGCTTTATTATGGAATGATTAAAAAATTTGACGAAAAATACGGGACTCCGGTCATTATCAACACATCTTTTAATGTCCGGGGAGAACCAATTGTATGCTCGCCCCAGGACGCCTATATGTGCTTTATGAGAACCAATATGGATTACCTTATTATGGGCAATTATCTGTTGAATAAGGAAAAACAAAAACCACTGAACCAGGATATCAATTGGCTGAAAAAATACGAGAACGATTAGCAACATTATGATTATCGATGAAATAAAAAGTATCAAAAGCGATAAATCCGACTGGAGAAAATTCGGAATGACGATGGGCATAATCCTCGCTGTTATGGGATTTTACCTCTTATGGAAAGGAAGGAATAACTCTGAATATGCTTTCTTTCTGGCTGCCGCTTTTTTGATTGCGGGTATGGTTATCCCCTCAGCGCTCAAACCTGTTTATAAAGCATGGATGGTTATGGCAGTTATTATGGGTTTTATAATGACAAAAGTAATCATGGTTGTCATCTTCTACATGATAGTCACTCCGATAGGCATTATCGCTTCAATAATCGATAAAGATTTTCTGGATATGAAAATTGATAAGAAAGCAAAAAGTTATTGGATGGTCAGAGAGACGGTGCGGAAAGAAAAATCTGATTACGAAAAGCAATTTTAACTAAGATTAATTAAAACGATTCTCTACAATTATGCGTAAATTATCAATCATCACAGAGTTGAGGGGCTATTTAAAAGTCAGAAAGAAATAGTGGCTTGTTCCTATTGTTTTTTTCCTGCTGCTGATTGGAATCAAGCTGATTCTGGCGGAAGGATCGGTAGTAGCGCCTTTCATCTATACATTATTTTAATTTCCCGGCGTCCCAAAGGAGCAATGCTGTGCCGAATCGGAGAGAATCATAAGTTTTAAAAAGATAGTTGGATATAATTTAAAATCTTTATAAATGATTGACATATAGCCGGCTGGTTTAGAATGTAAAAAACACATGCTTTATTGTTGCGAAAAAATATCGTTTGTTTAATATCTATGGGAGATCATGAAACGTTTTAAAGACAATATTGGAAATATCCTTCTGCTTTTAGGTTCTTTGATTATTTGTATTGTTTCCGCTGAGGTTTTGCTGAGGATTTACAATCCGTTTGAGTTCAGCGTGAAGGGTGATAAGATCATATTAAGAGCTTATAAAAAAAACTCTATTCTTACGAAGTACAGCAATTTTTATAACAACAAACTCGATGCCAAAATAATTCATACGAAAAACTCTATTGGTTTTAGAGGAGACGATCCACCCAAGGATCTGGAAAAATATCTATCGATTATCGCGGTAGGCGGCAGCACGACGGAATGCCTTCTGTTATCTGACGGAAAGGATTGGCCTGCTGTGCTTAACAATATGTTAAAGGGAGATATACCCTTAATATGGACTAATAATGCCGGAATTGATGGTCACTCAACTTATGGACATGCAATCCTCATGGAAGATTATATAACAAAAATCAAACCTAAAATGGTATTGTTTCTCGTAGGATTGAATGATATTGGCGTCGAGAAAATTCAGTCATTTGATGAAAAAACAATGATAAAAAAAGCTAATTTTATGAATATGAAGGACCTCATAAAATGGGTGGAAGATCATTCTGAAATTTTGTCCTTCGGTCAAAACATAGATCGGTGCCGGAGAGCAAAAGCACGCCAACTATCCCATCACCAGATCGATGTGGAAAAGCTCGGATATACAGATTTAGAGGAAAAAAGTATTGTAGAAAGAAAATTATTGAATGAAAGTAAATTCTTGATTCCTTTTGAAAAACGCCTGGAAAATTTAATAAGGATATCAAGAAAGGCAAACATCATTCCTGTATTTATTACCCAACCCGTTCTCTATGGCTACGGCATTGATCCGGCAACCGGAGTTGATTTGGGAAAAATTAAAATGGCGAATGGTTTAAGCGGTTATCTTAATTGGAAAATTCTCGAATTATACAATCAAAAAACCAGAGAAGTTGGAAAGAAAAACGATGTGCTGGTTATTGATCTCGCAGCAAAAATGCCTAAAAATTCATCTTCGTACTATGATGTTATGCACTATACAAATCAAGGTTCGGAAGTTGTAGCGAAAATCATATACAATGACTTGATGCCGTCTATCAAAAAAAATTTTCCACAGTATATCCAATAATATAAAGAAAAATCTGATTATGAAAGGCAGTTTTAATTAAGATCAATTTAAATGAGGGGAATACAATTATGAGTAAATTATCGATAATTACAGAGTTGTGGGGGTATTTGAAAGTCAGAAAGAAATGGTGGCTTGTTCCTATTGTTTTTTTCCTGTTGCTGATTGGAATAATGCTGATTCTGGCGGAAGGATCGGTGGTGGCGCCTTTTATCTATACGTTATTTTAATTTCTTATAGTAGAAGGGAGCGTGAATATGCCGAATCAGGAAAAATCGTCAGTTAAGAAAAAAATAATCAATTTTCTTATCAACATGCTGATATTAGCCGTTTCTCTGTGCATTGCGGTTGTCATCGTAGAAATAACTCTGCCGCTGTTAAAAATTCGTAATCTTGAGGAAGCTGTCTATCAGGTAAGGAGGCCTGTGATTCACGGAATCTACGGCGCCTATCATCCTAAACTTCATTATACTCTGCAAAAGAATCTGCGTCACGTCCGGCTGTTTTATCCGGGGCAGCTCGATTATACAGTGGATACAAACGATCAGGGTTTCCGCGGTCCCAACTGGGATTTGTCTCCCCGCCGAAAAAATGTTGTTATTCTGGGAGACTCATTTGCCTTCGGTTGGGGTGTTGAGTGGAATCAAACCATAGGAAAGATTTTGGAGCGGGAATTACAAAAAACCGATCCATCCTACCAGGTAATAAATCTGGCTATACCGGGATATGATTTTGACAGCATTGTCCGGTGTTTTGAATTATATAAAGACATGCTAAAGCCGGTTGCGGTCGTTTATATTTTTTGCCCAAATGATACTTTGTGCGATGTTAAAAAAATTTCCGCCACGGAGTTTGACCTGGAATATCATCCCGGTCCTGATGATGAAAAAAATTACCGGGTGATGGTTGCCCGCCAACAGCCTGATTACTGGTCGTGGGACAAATTTTTCCGCAGCTCATACTGCAAGGCTTATCATGCCCGTGTCCTCAGGCGCATATTCGACAAAAGGATTCGCGCTTCTCTTGTCGAGGAAAAAGCGCCGGCCGGGTTTGATTTTTTTCCACCCATAGCCGCGCCGGCTAAAAGCACTCTTGATGATAAGCAACAGCAATTGATGTGGTATTGTCTTAAACGTCTCCGCGCGGATGCCGGCAGCGCCAATTTTTATATACTGGACACATCGGATAAATCTATTTTATACAAAAAAGACGCGGCTGATAACAGAAGATGGGTTATTCGTCAGTTTGCCAAAGAAACCCCGGGGGTATTTGCCGTTGACTTTGAAAGTTACGTGAGAAACACGCCTGACGGCCGGAAATTTTTCCTGGATTATGACGACCATTGGTCTGCCGCAGGTCACGCGGCGGCGGCCGGACTGCTCATTGCCAAGTGGTCGAATTAAACTCAGTGTGTAAGGAGAAGCTTTTGGAAAAGATCCCTCTCTCGGTAGCGATCATTACAAAAAATGAGGAAAACAATATTCGTCCCTGTCTGCAAAGTGTCGCGTTTGCGGGGCAAATCGTTATCATAGATTCCGGCAGCACGGATTCGACCTTACAGATCGCGGCGCAATTTGGCTGTGAAATCTATCATGAAGAGTGGCGCGGTTTTGGCCCGCAGAAACAATCGGCAATTGAAAAATGTCGTTATCCCTGGATACTGGTTTTGGACGCCGATGAGCGTATTCCTGCGGATACCGCGGATAGTATAAAAAAGATTGTAACTGATCCTGACACTGGGAAAGCCGGCTTCAGCTTCCCCCGCAAGAATTATTTTCAAGGACGATGGATCAGGCATGCTGGCTGGTGGCCTGACCGAATTGTTCGCTTATTCCGTAAAGATGCAGGACGGATGACAGCGGCAATTGTCCATGAATCTGTGGAAGTTCAGGGAATCGTCGTGTCTTTGGATGCGGCTATTGAGCATTACACGGAAAGCCGGTTGAGTAAAATAATCCAAAAAATTGATCGATATTCAACACTGGGCGCTGAAACTGCTTTTAAAGAGGGGAAGAGGGCGACAACTTGCGGCGCTTTCCTGCGCGCTCTATTCACCTTTGTCCAGGACTATTTATTCCGCCTGGGGATTCTTGACGGTATGCCCGGTCTTACACTGGCTGTCACGGATTCAATTAATAAATTTTTTAAATACGCTAAATTAAGCGAGCTTACAAAGACAAACCGTGTCGGTAAATGATCAATGAATAAGCGCAACGGTGACTATCCGGCTGATAAAATGGATATATCTGTAATTATCGTCAACTGGAACACAAAAGATCTTTTGAGAGATTGTCTGAACTCAATATATAAAACGGTTACAGATCTCGTCTTTGAAATTATTGTCGTTGATAATTTTTCGTCTGATGGTTCTGTGGCGATGCTCGAGGAGGAATTTTCTTCTGTCATCAGAATAGTAAATCAGGAGAATAAAGGTTTTGGAGCGGCAAATAATCAGGCATTTGCGATCATGAAAGGCAAATACGCCCTTCTGTTGAATACCGACGCGGTATTGACCCCTCAGGCCGTGAACAAATTATGGGATTTTTGCGAAGGAAATAAAAAGGCCGCAATTGTTTGCGGGCAGCTTTTAAATTCCGACGGCAGCAGGCAAAACTCAATCGCGTCTTTTCCCGGATTACTTTCTCTTGCCGTTAATACCTCTGTGCTGGAATATTTGTTCCCCTGCCTTTATCCCAGTAAAAGATACAAACATTCATTGCCCATTCAAGTGGATTCCGTAATCGGCGCCTGCATGATAATAAGAAAAAAAGCCCTGGATGAAGCGGGCGCTTTTGATGAACGTTACTTCTTCTTTTTTGAAGAAACTGATTTGGCTTATACCATGCGGCTTAGGGGATGGAAAATTTTTCACGTCCCGGATGCTTTTATCTATCACTTACAAGGGCAAAGTGTCGGACAAAATGTGCGATCGCGCATTGAATTTTACCGTTCACGGTACCAGTTTTTAAGAAAATGGCACAAAGCTCCTTATTTTTATTTTGCTAAAATAATAATATTTTTACGTTTATTGGTTAATTGTGTTTCTTCCTCCCTGTTTACCATTTTAACTTTGGGTCTGAACAAAAAGGCACGATATAAATTTGTTGTCTATTCTGAATTAATCTATTGGCATTTTCAAAAAGAAACGGTACCGGCTAAGCAAAAATAGTCTAACTAAACCATTGACACCACAATGTGATTTTAGTAATAAACAATAGTTTGTTCGATAGGTTACATCACTTTTATGCTGTAATCCGGGAGGCGGAGCTAAAATAAAGCGTGTTAACCGAGGGGAAATATTTTATTAAAAAAATGTAATGAACCGTGGAGGGAACACATTTAATGGATGAAGTTTATGCTGTTTTTAAGGGATTTCTTGATCCTCTTTTTATTGTGTTTGTTTTATTTTTTATAGCTTTTATCATCTTTTTCCTTAACTGCAGGAAGAAAAGTGACACGTTGATTATGTTGCTGTCGATTATTTTAATTTATGGCGCCGGCATCCAGCCCGTGTCCAATTACCTGACCTACGAATTGGAAAAGGATTATATTAACAGCTATCCTGTTAAAGATAAACTGCCGCTTGATGTTATTGTGGTATTAAGTGGCGGCAGTTACGACATACACACGATGAATAAAACATTTCCCGGCGTGATAACTACCGTCAGACTGGTTCATGCGGTGCAGATGTACAAAGATTACAAAGCCCAATACCTCGTGTGTTCAGGGAAAGGAGACAGCAAAATATCCAACGCGGAGCTGATGGCACAAATGGCCGAAGCATTAGGTGTGCCCAGAGATAAAATCCGCGTTGAAGCAAAATCAGAAAACACACGCGAGAACGCGGTTGAAGTCAACAAGATGTTTGATCATAAAAATATTAATATCGGCCTTGTCACTTCAGCTTTCCATATGAAGCGCAGCGAGCGGGAATTTAAAAAGTATTTTAATAAAGTGGTGCCGCTGCCCGCTCATTATTTATATTCGTCATCGAAGGGGAATGTTGTTATTCGATACATACCGCAATCGGAAGAGCTCTATAAAACTTCCATTGCCATCAGAGAAATTGTAGGTCAATTGTGGTACCGGTTAAAATAATTGTAAAAATAAACGAATAAATATAGAGACGATTAATAATCAAACACAGAAGATATTCTTGATTTAATAAGATGAAACGTTGTTTTGATTTCACACTGGCATTAATTTTTATTATGATACTGGCCCTTCCCATTGCCGTTATTGCAGTTCTTGTAAGACTGACTTCTCCCGGTCCGGCCATTTACTGGTCGGAGCGCGTGGGCAGGGACAATAAAAATTTTCTCATGCCTAAATTTCGCACAATGCGTAAGGGTTCTCCTGAGATGGCAACGCATCTTTTACAAAATGTTGAAAATTATTTAACGCCATTTGGGTCATTCTTGCGCAGAGCAAGCCTCGATGAACTGCCTCAGCTTTGGATTGTGTTTAAAGGTGATATGAGTTTTGTGGGACCGAGGCCGGCGCTTTTTAATCAGGACGACTTGATAAAATTGAGAACGGAGAAAGGAATTTTCAGACTGACACCGGGTATTACCGGCTGGGCGCAAATAAACGGCAGAGATGATATATCTATTCCGGTTAAAGTATCGTATGATGAATATTATCTTAAAAACCGGTCTTTCTTCTTTGATCTGAAAATTTTATGGTACACGATTTTCAAAGTCATTAAAAAAGAAGGCGTTGTTCATTAAAATAAATTTGCATTCACAAACAAAGGACTTCCGATTTTATTTGATCATATTGAGCGACGCGTCCTTTGCAAATTGGTAGAGATTGTAATAAAATCTAAATAAAAAATGTTAATTTCCGCTCAGCATAAAATAGATATTCCCGTCCGGAAAATATTAGTTATTCAATTAGGCGATATAGGCGATGTTGTCTGGGCTATTCCTGCGTTTTGGGCGCTGAGGGCGGCTTTCCCGCAAGCCGGCCTGTCGGTTCTGGTAAGAAATGGCAATGGAGAATTTCTCCGTGATGATTCTCACATCGATAAGATATTTTCGGTTCACGGCAAAAGTGTATTGGGCGGACTTCAATTATTAAGAAATCTGCGCCGCGAAAAAATTGATCTGCTCTTTGACCTGCGTGCCGATCAACGCGGAGCTTTTATTTCTTTCCTAAGCGGGGCGAAAATAAGAGCGGCACAGTATTATACCAGTTTGCCCTGGCGCAACAGGGCCTTTACCCATCTTGTCAATCCGCCCGCCGCAAAGGAAAGAATATTGGGAGCGTCGGAACAATCTCTCAAAATTATTCGCGGATTCGGAATAAAAGAAACAACTGCAAGGCCGCAGGTATTTGTTGCCCAGAATATGAAAGATGAAATGTTAAACTTATTAACGGCAGAAAAAGTTGAGACAAAAAACGGATGGGTCAGCTTCAATCCTTTTTCGCGTTGGGCTTATAAAGAATGGGATGCGGATAAATGGATCCAGCTTGCGTCATTTATCTGGCAGACATATGATATGCCGGTGATCATCACCGGTTCGGCGACGGAAAGAAAGCGGGCGGAAGTGCTTGCCGCCAATGGTCAGTCTCCAATACATAATCTGGCGGGAAGAACTACCCTTCGGGAGCTGGCGGCTCTTTTGCAAATGAGCCGTCTGCATGTCGGAGTGGATAGCGCGGCGCCGCATATTGCCGCGGCGGCAGGCGCTCCGACCATTACAATTTATGGTCCGTCTGACTGGCGCGACTGGGCGCCGACAGGCGACACCAACATGGTGGTCCTCCCGGAAATGGATTGTGTGCCCTGCCGTGAAAAGGGTTGTGATGGAAACGGCCGAAGCATTTGTCTTGATAATTTGCCGGTTGTTAAAGTACAACATGCTGTGGAAACAATGTTAAGTCGTTCGGCGCCCGGCAAACTTTAGATTTTATGTTAATCTGAAGAGCGGACCTATGAAGCGATGATATATAAACCGGTGATTCGAATATTTATGGACAGCGTGAAATGAGCGTACCTGAAAATAAAACGGTTGGTGAAATACCGGCAATCGTAAAATATTTTAATATGTGGTTTTTGCTGGGATGGTACGATATTAAGCAGCGATATCGCCGATCGCTTATCGGGCCTTTCTGGATAACTTTAAGCACCGGGGTTATGGTAAGCGCTATCGGTTTTATGTTTTCAAATATTTTTAAATCGTCGATTCAAGAATTCCTGCCATATTTTGCGGTAGGCCAGATTGTATGGCTTTTTATTTCAACGCAGATCAACGAATCCTGCGTAACATTTATTGAGTATAAATCAATCATCAAGCAGATGTCCGTGCCTCTATCCGTTCATATCATGCGCAAGCTGTGGAATAATCTTATTCTTTTCGGACACAATTTTCTTATCGTCATTATCGTTCTGCTTATATTTAATAAGATTTCATGGACGATCTTTCTGGCAGTTCCCGCATTTATTCTTATTTTAATTCTACTGTTTCTGATATCAATTATGCTCGGTATTGTCTGCACCAGATTCAGGGATATCACGCAGATTGTCGCGGTGTTTATGCAACTGATTTTTTTCTTTACACCGATTTTATGGATGAAAAAAGTGCTGGCCGGCAGGAATTCATGGGTTTCTGATTTTAATCCGTTTTATCACATTATTGAAATTGTTCGCTCTCCGTTACTGGGCGTTGCTCCCTCGTGGATTCACTGGGTCCATATGCTGGCGTATATCGGCATAGCGGCTGTTATGGCTGTATTTTTCCTGAAAAAGTTCAAGCTTCGCGTGTCGTACTGGTTATAGGTGAAATGATGTCTATGATAAGTGCTGAAAACCTGATAATCGATTATCCGATATTTGACTCTTCAAGCCGTTCATTGAAAAAAACGATTATTAGAGCCGCAACCGGCGGCCGCATAGCAAATGATACGCGCGGCATCAGTGTGCGCGCTATTGACGGCATTTCATTCTCCATCGAACATGGTGAAAGGGTGGGCCTCATGGGGAGTAACGGGGCAGGCAAATCCACACTGCTTCGTGCACTCGCGGGAGTATATGCTCCGACGTATGGCAGTTTGCTGGTCAACGGGTCTGTTGCTTCACTGCTTGATCTGTCATTGGGCATGGATGGAGAGTTTACCGGATTAGAGAACATTTTTATACGTTGTGTTCTCATGGGAATTCCGCGGTCAGTGATCAAGAAACATGTTGATGAGATCATCGAGTTTTCAGAACTGGGCGACTATATAAAAATGCCCATGCGCACCTATTCGTCGGGAATGCACCTGCGGTTATCTTTTTCCGTATGCACAGCATTTCCCGCTGATATTGTTCTGATGGACGAATGGCTTGCCGTTGGAGACGCTGATTTCAGCAAAAAAGCGGAAAACAGGCTTACGGAGTTTATCAAGAAATCTTCTATACTGGTTTTGGCTTCGCATTCCATGGAACAGGTAAACAAGATATGCAATCGGATTATCATCATGGAACATGGAAGTATATTAAAGGATGGGTAAATATAGTCTGCTCGTATTAATTTTGAATATTCCTCCCGTTATGACGTTTTTGATCTTCCCGGGTATTTGTAAATTATTTAAAAAAGTGGGCAATGGATAAAACATGGTGTCTTGTAAAAGACGTGTCGGCGTTATCGGCGCGACGAGCATAGTCGGCGAATATTTATTGCCCTCGTTGGTTGAAGGAGGCTGGGATGTCGTTGCGTTTTCGCGCCGGAAACAAAACATTAAACCGCCGGAAAATTATCCGGTGACCTGGCAATTGCTTGACAAATCCAAATTAGCCGGAATCAGTGATATTTATCAAAAAGAAAAACAAATACCTTTTTGGATTATTCTTGCGCCCATCCTGGTCTTGCCGGAATACCTTCCCATGCTTTTGGCGTGTGGTGCCAAGCATATCGTGGCAGTTTCATCAACAAGCAGATTTACCAAAAGAGAGTCTTCTGATTCTTCAGAAAAAAAGCTGGCAGACGATCTGGCTGCCAATGAAGAGCTCCTGGCCGCCCGGGCAACAAAAGAGAAATTAACTTTTACAATACTAAGGCCGACACTGATCTACGGTCTTGGTCGTGATAAGAATATCAGTGTGATTGCCGCTTTCATCCGGCGCTTTGCTTTTTTCTGTGTTTTCGGAGCCGCACGCGGACTTCGGCAGCCCGTGCACGCGCAGGATGTGGCCTCATGCTGCGAGGCCGCGCTTTGCTCAAATGCGGCGGTTAATCATAGCTATAATATATCCGGCGGGGAAATAATCAACTACAGGGAAATGGTCTGTCGCATTTTCCAGGCTGTTGATAAAAAGCCGCGATTTGTGGAGTTCCCTCTTTGGCTTTTCCGGCTGGCGGTATTTATATTGCGGATATTTCCTCCCTGTCGTAAGTGGTCGACCGCTATGGCCCAAAGGATGAATCAGGATATGGTCTTTGATCACGCCCAGGCAAGCCGCGATCTTAATTTTTCTCCCCGCAATTTTCGGCCTGATAGAACGGATTTGCAGGGAAGCTAATTTTTGTAAGAAATAGAATAAATGATATTTTCCAAATGAAGTTTTGTAATAATTTAAAAAGCAAGTTTGAAATTAAATGTATTTAATTTATAATGATAAGGGCTACGGAAATTAAAACACAAAGGGCTATTGACTGGATATGGATACGGTTTAAAAAATGTGCAGTTTAGTAATAAAATATGGATAACAGACCAACTCTTTCAGTTATAACTCCTGTTTATAATGGCGCTGATTTTGTAGAGCGATGTTACGAAAATCTGCTCAGACAGTCATTTGCAAATTGGGAATGGGTGGTTGTTGACGACGGCTCAACGGATGATACGGCGGAGATAGTTCGCAAAATTACAGACGCCCGTGTTCGACTTTTTTCATGCAAAAGTAACAAAGGCCGCGGTTACGCGCGTAATCTGGCAATCAGGGAATCGCTGGGAGATTGGATAGTCATCTGGGATGTGGATGATCTTAATTTCCCTGAGCGTCTGGAGATAATCGAGACAGCGAGACTTCAGGACTATGAGTTTTTCTGTTCGTACGCGGTGGTGGTCAATAATGATATGAAGATAAAAGGCACCAGAGGATTCCATGAGCCATCCGGCTGTTTGCCAAAAGGGTTTGTACATCCAACTCTTGCCCTGAAAAAAGAAATTGCTCAAAGCATTCAATACAAAATAACCAGCGGAGTTGGCGGACCTGCCGAAGACGCCAAAATTTTGTGGATACTTCCTCTGAAATACAGGGGCTTATGGTTTGAAGATGCGTTGACAATTTATCAGGAGGAAAGGGATATTAATCTGAGGAAAACAATTGATACCAATATAGCGCATCTGCAAACGTTAAATGAGCTGAGACGCGAAGGCATATTTAAATCCGGCAAGACATATTATCCTACGGTCGTGAAATATTTTATCAAGATATTTATCCTGAGTATCATGCGGATATATCCAAAGATTTATTTAAGGTCTATAGATTTAAGAGATTACGGACGGTTGAAAACCGGTTGGCAGTTATCGCCCGAAAAAATTGATTTTATAAAAGACAATATGCGGAAAGATGAATTATAATGCATGTAAATAATGTTATTTGGAAAACCAGCCCATTGATCGTTCACGCTCCGGGACTGCAGCATAGCAAAGAAAAAAATTTTATCCACATGTCCTTCAATCCTTATTGGATACCGATCATCAAAAATTGGGAACAGGAATCTCCCATATTGTGCAGGAAGGAAACAAAAGATGAATTAACCATCATTACCTGGAATTCTTCAGGAATAAAAGGATATTGCGAACAATCTCTGGAGAGGCTGGGATTGGATTATTTTTGTCTGGGGAAAAATATAAAAAAATGGTGTTTTCTGGATAAAATAACTACGGTGTTGGACATTATAGATTCGATAAAAACTCCCTATGTGATGGCATTGGATTGTTTCGATGTAATTATTCTGCGCGATCCTTTTGAAGCTGTGGAAAAATTTAAAAAAATGAATTGCGACATGCTTTTTAACGGGGAAAAGAATTATCATCCTGATTTCGGATTAATGGCAACCGGGAATTACGCGATTACCGATCGATGGAAAAAATATGAAATAAGTCTGGCCGAAAGCGAGTGGAAATTTCTTAATGCCGGAGCATTAATTGCAAAAACCAAATCTTATAAGGAATTCCTGATAAAATGCCTGGAGCGTCATGACGCCATAAAAAAAAATCCGGAATCGTTCCCCCTTCCTCATGATCCGGTATATAAAAAGTATCCGGATTATAAAATCAGTAATGACGATCAACTGATATCCCACTGGATGCATCACGATTATCATCCGGGTATCATGATTGATTATAAAATGGAGATTTTTTTTAATACCATTCATACGGCGTTGGATAAACGTAAACTGATCATTCAGGATAGTCTGTTTACCGGTTATGCGGCGCTTAAATACAGAATAGAAGTTAACACTCTTGGGATTTTCCTGAAAACATATTTAACGTTATTGAAAGTACGGATTATGCCGGTCATCGTAAAGAATTTCTTTAAGAAAAGATTTAAATGATTAGATTGCGCAGGCATGATGAACCCGTCAATAACATAATCTGCATGGGATGTGATTTTAACGGACATGATAAAAATAACCATAGTAACCGTTTGCCGCAACAGCGCGACAACAATCAAGGATGCCCTGGAATCCGTTGCGGCGCAGTCGCATAAAAATGTTGAACACATTGTCATTGACGGCGGTTCTACGGACGGAACATTGGCGGCTATTCATGAGTGGAAAAAACATCCGATTCGAGTTGTCAGCGAGCCGGATCGCGGCATATATGACGCGATGAATAAGGGCATCGGACTGGCGACGGGTGATATCATCGGAATCCTTAATTCGGATGATATGTATTACGATTCTCACGTTTTAAAAAGTGTTGCCATGGTTATGGCTGACGCCTCTGTTGACGCGTGTTACGCGGATTTGATTTATGTTGATAAAAATAATCTTAAGAAAATTATCAGATATTGGAAATCATGTGTTTTTAAAAAAGGATTATTCTCCAGGGGCTGGATGCCGCCCCACCCGACTTTTTTTGTCCGCCGAACAATTTACGAAAAGTACGGCCTGTTTGATTTAAATTATACTCTGGCTGCCGATGTTGAATTGCTGGCGCGATTTTTGGAACGGTTTCGAATTCAGGCGGTTTATATTCCCAAAATATTCGTAAAGATGAGATTAGGCGGTGTCTCAAATAAGTCAGTGCACAATATTATCAAACAAAATATCGCGATTTATAAAGCCTGTAAAAAAAATAGTATTTCATTATCACCGTTTTTTTTCTTTGTTTCAAAAATTGCTTCCCGAATCAAACAATTTTGCATCCGGCCGACGATATAAATAACATACCGAAATAATTTATAATTAACCATGCCGCCAATTTCTACTTTCAGAAATTAGTTAATGATATCAATAACCAGTATTGAATAATTACAGCATTCACGAAACAATACTGTAACATATTATAATCATTTATTATTTAATGGATAATATGTTTGATACTGCTAATTTAAAAGGACTTCCTGATCGTCTATAATTGAAGTCATTCATACATGTTTGCAAGTACAATTTTATCTTGACAATAAGTAGGGTCTTATGCCGATATAATGGCACGAAAATATAAATATTTTGGAATTAATCAAGGAGGTTGAAAAGCGAAGTTATGGGTCATAAATATGTATACTCTTTCTCGGAAGGATACGGAAAAAGCAAGAATATTTTGGGAGGCAAGGGAGTTGGACTTGCGGAAATGGCACATCTTAAAATTCCTATTCCGCCCGGGTTTACGATTACAACAGAAGTTTGCACGGCTTTTTATCAAAACAAAGGCCGTTATCCGCAAGGACTAAAGGAACAGGTTTATAAAGCATTACAAAAAATGGAACGGGATTCCGGGATGAAGTTCGGCGATCCAAAAAATCCTTTGTTGTGTTCCGCCCGATCAGGCGCGCGTTCCAGCATGCCCGGCATGATGGAAACGGTGCTGAACATTGGCCTTACCTCGAAGACGATTGCCGGAATGATTGAGAAAACAAAAAATCCCCGATTTGTTTTGGATTCTTATCGCCGTTTGATTCAGATGTATTCGGACGTTGTGATGGAAAAGGCCGAAGGCATCGAACCTGAGGAAGGCATGGGTGTGCGCCAGCAGTTGGAGCGCGAACTTGCGGCCATGAAAGAACGCCGCAACGTCAAACTGGATGTTGACCTTACGGATCAGGATCTTACCGAACTTGCTGAAATTTACAAAGCCAAGGTGCAGGCCGTTTTGGGCAAACCCTTCCCTGATGACGCCGATGAGCAGTTATGGGGTGCCATAAGCGCTGTATTTAAAAGCTGGAACGGAAAACGCGCGATATCGTATCGCCGTATTGAGGGAATACCCGATGAGTGGGGAACGGCGGTCAACGTGCAGGCGATGGTATTCGGCAACATGGGCGATAACTCGGCTACCGGCGTCGCCTTTACCCGCAATCCGGCAACAGGTGAAAATAAATTTTATGGTGAGTGGCTGCCCAACGCGCAGGGTGAAGATGTTGTCGCGGGAATCCGCACACCCAATCCGATCAATGAAGAAACCCGCCAGGTTGACGATGTCGAAGGACATCCTTCTTTAGAGAAGGCCATGCCCAAGGCTTATGCTCAAATCAATGCTATTCGCAATAAGCTGGAGGCTCACTTCAGAGATATGCAGGATCTGGAATTCACCATTCAGGACGGCCGTGTCTGGATGCTTCAGACGCGTACCGGCAAGCGCAATGGTCCCGCCGCTGTCCGAATGGCCGTGGAAATGTACAAAAAGAAGATGATCAGCGCCGCCGAGGCGGTTTCTCGCGTGACCCCGGCACAGCTTGATGAAATGCTTCATCCGATGGTTGATCCTAAAGCTGAAGCGTCAGGCGATTTTCTGGTGAAGGGTCTGCCTGCCGGTCCCGGAGGAGCTGTGGGACAGGTTGCTTTTACGTCTGATGTTGCGGTGGACTGGAAGAAAGAAGGGAAGAAAGTCATCCTCGTTCGCGAGGAAACCAATCCCGAAGATGTGGAAGGCATGCGCGCGGCCGAAGGCGTGCTTACAGCGCGCGGCGGTATGACGTCACACGCTGCACTGGTTGCCCGGGGCTGGGGCAAGTGCTGTATTGTCGGCGCCGGCGCCCTGCATGTTGATATTCCACAAAAAGTCATGACGGTTGACGGTAAATCGGTCAGGGAAGGCGACTTTGTGACACTCAATGGAACCAAGGGACGCGCTTACGTTGGATCCCTGTCGATGATAAGCGGCGCTGAAGATGATCAAAATTTCGCGACTTTCATGAAACTCTGCGATTCGCTGCGTCGTCTGAAAATCCGCACGAATGCCGAAACGCCGAAAGACGCTGCTAAAGCCGTACAGTTCGGAGCCGAAGGCATCGGACTGTTCCGCACCGAACATATGTTCTATGGCGAGAACAGTGAACAGCCGTTGTTTTATCTGCGCAAGATGATTATTTCGGATAATGAGGAACAGCGTCGCGCGGCTCTGGATGAGTTGTTCCCGTTTGTCAAAGGCTTCATTAAAAAGACCATTGAAGTCATGGCGGGAAGACCGGTAACGATTCGCCTGTTGGATCCGCCTTTGCATGAATTCGTGCCCGAGAATCCCGAAGAACGCGCGCGTCTTGCGGAGAGTCTTGGTATTTCGATAGACACGCTCAACAGCCGAGCGGAAAAATTACACGAAACCAACCCGATGATGGGACATCGCGGCGTGCGTCTTGGCATTACCTATCCCGAAATAAGCGAGATGCAGATTCGCGCCATTCTGGAGGGGTCGGCGGAGCTCATCAAAGAAGGCAAAAAAGCGCTGCCTGAAATCATGATTCCGGTCGTTTGCGATGTGGCCGAATTTAAAAATCAGGCGGCTTTGGTGACAAAAGTTTATCCTGAAGTATGCGCCAAATACGGCCTGAAAAAAATACCGTATATGGTGGGAACAATGATCGAGATTCCGCGCGCGGCGCTTCTTGCCGACCGGATTGCCGAAGAGGCGGAATTTTTCAGCTTCGGAACAAACGATCTGACCCAGATGACTTACGGCTTCAGCCGTGATGATGTCGGCGCGTTTGTGCCCGGATACCTGGCCAAAAAAATTATTCCGGTTGACCCCTTCCAGATTCTTGATCAGGCGGGCGTCGGCCAGTTAATTCAGTTAGGCGTTGAACGGGGACGTAGCTCACGGCCGGGCTTAAAGGTCGGTATTTGCGGCGAGCACGGTGGCGAGCCCTCCAGTGTTATGTTCTGCCATCGCGCGGGCATGGATTATGTCAGCTGCTCTCCCTATCGTATACCGATAGCGCGTCTGGCTGCCGCTCAGGCCGCTATAGAGGAGAAGAAAAGTTTGCCCAGGCCCAAAGCAAAGGCATCAGTAAAGCCAAAGACACAAGTAAAAGCGAAGGCGAAAGTAAAAGCGAAAAAGTCACGCAAATAATTAACCATAAAGCGCCGGGTCGCAAACCCCGGCGCTTAGATTGATTAAATAAGGAAAATAATTTTATGGAAATAGTTGTAAAAAACGAGAAATTGAAAAAATGGGTGGAAGAAATTGCCCTCATGTGCACGCCTGATAAAATATATTGGTGTGACGGCTCCAAGAAGGAATACAATGAATTGATGTCGCAGATGGAAAAAAGCGGCATGGCTATCAAACTCAAGAAAAGAAGAAATAGCTTTTTGTTCCGGTCCGATCCATCGGATGTGGCCCGTGTGGAAAACCGAACCTATATCAGCACCCCCTCGCAGATTGAGGCGGGTCCGACAAATAACTGGGTCGCGCCTGATGAATTAAAGGCGACCATGAAATCCCTGTATAACGGATGCATGAAAGGACGCACGATGTATGTGATTCCTTTTTCCATGGGACCTATTGAATCGCCCATTGCCAAAATAGGCATTGAAATAACCGATAGCCCTTATGTTGTTTGCAATATGCACATCATGACCCGCGTGGGGAAAAAAGTTCTTAAAAAGCTGGGGAAAAAAGGCGAATTCATTCCCTGTCTCCATTCTATCGGCGCTCCGCTTATGGCGGGACAGAAAGATGTTTCCTGGCCCTGCGCGCCCATCGAGAAAAAATATATCAGCCATTTTACGGATGAAAATTTAATCTGGTCTTATGGTTCCGGATATGGCGGTAACGCGCTTTTAGGCAAGAAATGTCTAGCTTTGCGCATTGCTTCGGCTATGGCCAGACGGGAAGGCTGGATGGCCGAACATATGCTTATTTTGCGGCTGACTGATCCCGCGGGCAAACAGTATCACATCGCCGCGGCCTTTCCCTCGGCATGCGGTAAAACCAATCTGGCCATGCTGCAGCCGACCATTGAAGGCTGGAAATGCGAATGTGTCGGCGATGATATCGCCTGGATGAAAATCGGCCCGGACGGGCGGCTATACGCGATAAATCCCGAAGCCGGATTTTTTGGCGTGGCGCCCGGCACCTCTTATGATTCCAATCCCATGGCAATGGATACCATCAAGAAAAATGTTATCTTTACGAATTGCGCCCTGACCGACAAAGGAGACATCTGGTGGGAAGGGATGGATGGCGCGCCTCCCAAACACGCCATTGACTGGAAAGGACGCGACTGGCCTACTGAAAATAAAGAAGCCGCGGCTCATCCGAATGCGCGCTTCACAGCGCCGGCTTCTCAATGTCCTGTCATCTGCGCGGATTGGGAAAAACCCGAAGGCGTTCCCATTGATATCTTTGTCTTTGGCGGACGGCGCGCGGGTGTAGTGCCACTGGTTAATGAAGCCTATAGTTTTGATCACGGCGTATTCCTTGGCGCCACCGCTTCTTCGGAAACCACTGCCGCCAATATCGGCGCGGTGGGAAATTTAAGGCGTGATCCTTTCGCGATGCAGCCGTTTTGCGGATATAACATGGGCGATTATTTTCAGCATTGGCTGGATATGGGCGATAAATTGGGAGAAAAAGCGCCCAGAATATTTTACGTGAACTGGTTCCGTAAAACATCGGATGGCCGGTGGCTCTGGCCCGGTTTCGGAGAAAACAGCCGGGTGTTGAAATGGATGTGTGAACGCATAGACGGAAAGGCTGAAGCGGTCAAAACACCGATAGGAATACAGCCGGCCATGGACGGCCTCGATATGAAGGGACTTGCTATTGACGCCGGGGATATTAAAGAGTTGCTTAATATTGATCTGGAAGCCTGGAGGGCGGAAATTCCTGATATTGAAAAACACTTTGCTCAGTTTGGGGATCGTCTTCCCGAGAGACTCAAAATTCAGTTCCAGGCGCTAAAAGACAGACTTAAATAGTTCCGAAAAACCGGGGCAACATCGTTGCTCCGGTTTTTTTTAATTTATTTATAACTGTAAATTGGGTTATTCTAATTTTATACAAAACACCTATAAACATTCAGGAGTTTTTATTTGCGTGATTCCAAGAACCATTTCTACATGATCATCGTATTTCTGATTGTTGCCTCCTGTATTGCCTTTGGCCGTATAGCGGGCAATGACTTTATCAACTTTGATGATAACGGATACGTTACTGAAAACAACGATGTTCAATCCGGATTTAATCCGGCAAGCGTGAAATGGGCTTTTACTGCCGTTGTTGTGGGCAACTGGCATCCCTTAGCAGTGCTTTCCCATATGCTGGACTGGAGCCTTTTTGGAGCAAACGCATCCGGCCATCATCTGATGAGTCTGCTCCTGCACATTGGCGCCGTTATTTTACTATTTCTTTTCTTAAACAAAGCGACAAAGAACGTCTGGCCTTCAGCTTTTGCCGCCGCTTTGTTCGCTCTCCATCCCCTGAGGGTGGAATCGGTAGCATGGGTTGCCGAACGGAAAGATGTACTGAGTATGTTTTTCGGAATGGCCGGTATCTATGCTTATGTCTTTTACGCGGAAAAACCCGGGCTATCCAAATATTTTATGTGTCTCGTACTATTTGCTCTTGCTCTGATGTCCAAACCCATGCTGGTAACACTGCCCTTTGTCCTGATGCTTCTGGATTATTGGCCGCTGGGTCGCTGGCAAAAAAAAATAATCACTCCAGCCGTAGCGAAATCTTCAAATACACTTGAATCTCATAAGAGGAAAAAGAAGCAACAAAAAGCTGAACAATCAGCTAGCAATGAAAGCAAAGTTTGCGTAAGCGGAAGCATAGAGAGCAAAAAAACGATTGCCTGGATATTTATCGAGAAGATACCCTTTCTAGTCCTGGCATTTGTGGTGTGTATGATTACCTTGTGGACTCAAAACACACATGGAGCTATGTCATCATTGCAAAAAGCAACGTTCATTGAGCGTTTATCTAATGCGCTGGTGTCTTATGTTGCTTACCTTGGTAAAATTATTTGGCCCGTTGATCTCGCATTTTTTTATCCTTATAAATACTCTTTACCGGTATGGGAAGTTGCTGCCTGTGCTATTGTGCTTGCCATAATCAGCACTGCTGTCATTTACTATTTAAAGAAGGCGGCATTTCTTTTTGTTGGATGGTTTTGGTATCTGGGCGCCCTTGTACCTGTGGTTGGCTTTATTCAAGTGGGCGGCCAGGCGATGGCTGACCGATATACTTATCTTTCTTCTGCCGGTATCGCCATAATGACGGCGTGGGGAATGCCGGCTTTGATCAAAAATGAAGGTATACGCAAAAAGATTTTATTTCCGGCAGGAATAGCAATCCTTGCCGTTTTATCAGGTTTAACATGGCAGCAATGCGGTTATTGGAAAAACAGTATTACGCTCTATAGCCATGCCCTGCAGGTAACAAAAAATAACTTTCTGGCGGATGTGAATCTCGGCACTGCCCTGTCTGACGAAGGGAAAATCAAAGATGCGATAGAACATTATAACGAGGGAATTCGTATAAAACCTGAATATGCTACTGCCTTCTACAGCAGGGGGCTTGCTTACTTTAGGCTCGGTCAGAACCAGCGTGCCATTGAGGACTATAATGAAGCCCTCCGCCTAAGGCCGGATTATGTCTTTGCCTACAATAACAGGGGGTCTGCATACTTCAGGCTGGGCCAGTACCAACTTGCAATTAAGGACTTCAATGAAGCCATACGCATCAAACCGGACTATGCTGCCGCCTACAACAACAGGGGGAATGTCTATTCAAATCAAGGCCAGTTTCAACGTGCCATTGAGGACTATAACGAAGCCATCCGCATGAAACCGAACTATACTTCTGCCTACTTCAGCCGGGGAAATATTTATTTTAATCAGGGGCAGTATCAACTGGCCATTGAGGATTATAATAAAGAGATCATCATGAAACCGGGTAATGCTGATGCCTATAAAAATAGGGGTAATGCTTATTTTAAACTGGGCCGGTATCAGCAGGCTCTCGATGATTACAATAAAGAAATAACATTGAAACCGGATTATGCTGGTGCCTATAAAAACAGAGCAATTGTTTATTTAACGCAGGGCATCAAAGAGCCGGGCTGTAATGACGCGCGCAGGGCCTGCGCATTAGGAGATTGTTCGACGTTAAAAGCAGCTCAGGGCATCGGATATTGCCGTTGATGATAGGTGCCTTTATTTAAACGGGTGACTCTGAATCAAAAATATGAGAGGGGACAGCGAATAATTCCCGCTGTCCCCTCTCATATTATTTTAAATATTTGATGTAATCGGTTTTTTTATCAGGTCGAGTCTTTTGGGACTCGACCTGATCGTTTTCTCCTGCAGGATTAGAAACTATATGAAATTCCCGCGTTCGCTGTATAAGTTGAATCGGTTTGTCCCACATTGACACCGACACCTGCCGATACGCTCAGACAATCCAATATGCTAGCCTTCAAACCAAGAGCTACAGCACTCTGATTTTCAAAGTAACCATAACCGGCGCCAATAGCAAACCTCTTTCCGGGCATCGTGCCGGGAATTGCCGCCAGAGCGGATACAGAAGCAATGCCCTGATAGGATTTTTGTAACTGTCCGAAGTTGACAGCGTCGTATTGATTTACGCCATCGGCAACTCCTGTGACGCGGGCCGGGGCGCCGTTATTGCTGAAGGTGGCTCCCCAATTGTTGAGGGTCAATGAGGTGGAACTTGTTCCGCCGGATAAAACAGTGCTGTCTGTATTGACCGTCAATCCATGTCCGGTGCTATTAGTCAGGGCAATGACGGTAGCGCCGGGATTATCCGTAGCGTTCAGTCCGTTATTTACGGTAAGTCCGCTGCCGTCAAGGGTTTCAGCGGTTATCTTATTATTTGTGGCTGTAATAGTAGATCCACCCGTTACACCCATGCTGGCGTTGTTATGAGAGAGATCTACATAGGCATTATTACCGGTTATGTCGGTACTGGTTGAACCGGTAATAGTATTGATCGATCCCGTTATGGTGTTATTTGAGACACCAGGGGTACCAATTTGGTTTGTCGTGCCGGTAGCTGTAAGATTGCCCAAGACATCAAGAGTGCTGCTGAGAACGGTGGCCCCTGCAACATTAAGTGTGCTGCTGAGGGTTGTAGCCCCTGTGACATCGAGGGTACTGCTCAAAGTCGTAGCTCCCGCAACATTGAGTGTGCTGCTTAAAGTGGTAGCCCCTGTGACATCCAGGGTGCTGCTTAAAGTGGTAGCCCCGGCAACACCGAGCGTGCTGCTGAGCGTTGTAGCTCCTGTGACATCAAGAGTACTGCTTAAAGTGGTAGCTCCGGCAACACCGAGCGTGCTGCTGAGCGTTGTAGCTCCTGTGACATCAAGAGTACTGCTTAAAGTGGTAGCCCCGGCAACACCGAGTGTGCTGCTGAGCGTTGTAGCTCCTGTGACATCCAGGGTGCTGCTTAAAGTAGTCGCTCCTGTGACATCAAGATTTGCTCCCACGCTTGCACTGCCGGCGATCATGGCATCACCGGTATTGCTTACGCTGAAGGTAACGCCATTGGTACTGTCAGTAAATCTGACGCCGTTATCGTCCAGCGTTTGGGTAGTTGAACTGGTGCCACCCGACAGAGTGGTGCTGTTTGAGCCAATTGTCAGACCGTGACCCGTCGCGTTTGTCAGGGTAATGTTATTGGTGCCCACGGCCAGTCCCTGTATGCTGTTCGAGCCAACAACACCGACGGCAACAATGCCGTCACCAGCTACAAGGCCGCTAATTGTATTAGAAGCGCCACCGCCATAACCGATAAATGCGCCAGAGGTGACTAAACCTAAAGCTGCTCCACCGGTTGAATTAGAGGCACCTGCTATTATACCATTCGTTCCGTCCAGTTCAAGAGTGCTTGTTAAATTGGGACCGTTGGCACCTGCAGATAGGCCGCCGGTTAAATTGGACACACCGCTTACAGTCAGGTCGCCGCCAACATTAGCCGCGCCTGTGGTTGTCAGGGTGTTGGTACCGATGTTTCCGGTATTCGTAACGTCTCCGGTGTTAAAAATGCCGGTGGTATTTGACACACCACTTACAGTCAGGTTGCCGGTAACATTTGCGCCGCCATTTAAATTAGCCAGACCGGTTGTAGTAAGTACACCGCCGACATTAGCCGCGCCTGTAGTGGTCAGAGTGTCAGTGGTGATTCCCCCGGTAACGTTTGCTCCGCCGTTCTTAATTGTAATGGAATTAGCTCCGAGGTTGTTGGCACCAACAAGATTACCGTCTCCGGTGAGCAAAACATTCGATCCATTTTGGGTTTCACCACCCGTGCCATTAGTTACCCGGATAATATTTGCCGCTGGCGCCGCCGTTGCAATACTCGTCGTAATACTGATCATGGTGCTAATCGCAAAGGCAACCGCGAATAGTAGTACGAGGGCACTTCCGCAAAACTCCTTTCGTTTCTTAAAGTCCCATTTTCTTCTCATTTATTTTACCTCCCCCAAGATTTTTTATGTTTGTCCCCAAAATTATAGTTTTACCGATAATTATAAAATATTATCGAACAATTTCCTTTTTAATAGATACGCACCCTGTTCCCGCCGGCATCAAAAAAATTTTTGTCGATTCGCCGCTGTTCCGCACGATGATATTCTTCGATAAAGTACCTCCCTTTTTAAGCGAGCCGAAATTTTTTTCGCTCACTTCCGCGCATTTCTGCGGCCAGTAAGCAACAGTTTCATACATTCCCGTGCAGCCGTTAGCCTCATTGGCGGAAAAACTGGCGCTGGCGTAGACAGAAGAAGAATCCTTTAACGGAATTTCCATGGATAAGGAAAATAGTTGGTTGTCAGCACTGTTTGTCAGCGGGAATATCAAGGCTCTGGCGTCCTGAGTGCCGGCGATCAGGAAATTTGTGACTTGATTGATTCTGCTTGCGCAGGTAAGAGCTCCGGCCCGGACAGCGGCCTCAGTAATGCCGTTTACCGCGGAGGCCGAAGGTTTTTGGGCAGAGGTTTGTTTTTCCCCGGCTGTTGCCGGAGATATTATAAAGGCTAAACCTACGATGGCCGCTATTGTAAAAATGAAGATGATCTTTTGGAGCACGGTCTTTCCTTACTTAAGCAATCAATTACAGAATATCCAATTCTCAAAACGAAATTCAACGTGTGCCGTGCGAAGAGCATCGGAATCGGCGATCTGACTTGTTGAATTACTAAAACTCTATATTACAAAGGCAGCAGGGAGGAGTCAAAAACGTACTGTTTGCGGGTCTGCTTCCAAAACTTGTTGATGTAAAACTATCTCTAGTAATAATTTAAGAGAACATGCACGTTTCTCATAAATTAAGATTACATTTAGCTGTTTTTAGGGAACAAAGTCAAGAGTTTAATGCATGTTTTCTCATTTTTTTTATTTTATCAACTTTACGCTGCCGGATAAAACAAAAGAAACATGATATCAAAAGAGAGCTTCATCCTTATTATAGCAATCTTCAATATTTTGTTAATTTAAGATAGTAAGCCGTATAAAACTTGCCACGTGTATTAAGTTGTATAAATTATTCTTGATTTTTTATATCTTTCGCCCTGGTATGCTCATTGAGGCGGTAATGCCGCCATCCACCGGCAACGCCTGGCCGGTGATGTAGCTCGCTTCGTCACTGGCCAGAAAAAGTATCGCCCATGCGACCTCTTCGGGAGCCGCGGCACGCTTTAATTCGCAGTATTTGCCCAACTGATTTTCCTTGCCGACACTGCGGGCAAGCTCAAAGAAGGGCTGGGTCATGCCGGTTTCAATAAAACCAGGGCAGATGGCATTAATGCGCACATTGTACGCTCCGACCTCGGAGGCCGAAGTTCTGGTGAAGTTAATTAAAGCCGCCTTGCTTGCGCTGTAGGCATTGCCGCCTGCGCCGGAGAGGATACCGGCAACGGAGGCGATATTGATAATAGATCCTTTGCGGCGCTTCTTCATATGCGCGATGATATGCTTGGTGGCATAGACCGGTCCCATAACGTTAACATCATATACCTGATGCCATTCTTCGGAACGTTGATCTTCCAGAATGTCCAGTCCGCCGGAGATGCCGGCGTTATTTACCAGAATGTCAATATTAGTAAATTTTTCCAGAGCGAGACTGATCAGAGTTTTGACTTCATCATCCGACGAAACATCAGTCTTCTGTATGATGACGGCGCCACCCATATCCGCGATTTCATCCCGCACGCGGCAAAGATTCGTTTCGTTTACATCAGCCAGCACCAGAGAGGCTCCTTCACGGGCAAAAAGCAGGGCCGACGCTCGACCGATACCACTGGACGCTCCCGTTATAATTGCGTTTTTACCATTTAAACGTCCGGACATTATTTCACTCCTGAGATTTTATTTTTTGATGAGGACATCCTTTCCATAATGTAAAAGCATAGGTAAATTAACGTGATATGTCAACGAAAAAGCTAATAATTGCGCTTGCGCGGAAATTCCGAATTAATTCAACTCATTTATGCCAATATTTTATTCACGGCAATCAGAGCTGAAGAAAAACTGATATCGCCGGAACAACCGTCGCCTTTAACCGTGTCACCGATAAAATAAAGGCCTTTGATTGTCCGGCACGCGATGTCCGGCCGGTGAGGTTTGGATTGGACCGGAGTAAGAACGTTGCCATTCATTACACGCGCAACGGTCTTTCTTTCTTCAATGACCATAGACATAAAATCCGGAAAAATTTCCGAGATAGTTTTTTTAAGGGTTTTTTCCGCCTGCCAAACGGCTTCCATATCGCCGTCAAAGTGCCATGGAAGCATAATCCCCCATGTCGAGATGTATTTCCCCCGAGGTGTGAAAGAATCATCGGCATTGGACTGGAAGCGGGCCCATACGGGTACATCAACGCCCAAGATACCCGCGCGAATGTCCGTAACCGGTTCGTTTGTAATGAAATCGATGGTGAGGCCGGAACTGTTTTCGATATTTTTTATGTAATCGAGTATTTCACCCGGCAGGAGATGGTTGTCCATCAGGTCGAGTATCAGCGGCAGTCTTGCGGCAAAAATTATGTTCGGAGCAAAGTACGTGGCCTTTTCCGTCCCAACGCCGCTTACCTGGCCATTTTCAATAATTATCTTTTCAGCTCTTTCGTTGAGATGTATTTCGCCGTTTTGTTCAATGTGTTTTTTCAGCCGGGAAAATATTTGAGCGGAACCGCCTCTGGGTTCGCCGACACCAATTCCCGCTTTTAACGCCCTTTGCAAAAAATCGATGACCTCGCCCGCGCTTGCTTTATCCGGCTGCGGGCACATGATGGTCATGCCGAAAAACGGAAGAAATGCCTCAACTTCATCATTCTGAAATGATGTTTTATAAAAATCGAGAAACGTTTTATCATACCATTTTAAAGGATCGGCTTTTTTAATTTTTATCATGAAAGCAAGAAGCGTAAGCCTTGCCCCAAACGTCAACATGGATGTGTTCAGAAAACCCACAAGGCCTTTGGGCCTTTCCCAGAGCTTGCCTTTATATATCAGTTTGGCGTCATCTGCCTCGGGCAGGAAATCAATTTCATCGCCAAGCTTTTTGAATACTTCATTGGCGATGCCCAAACGCCCGAGCCTGTGCGCATGCGTGCCGTATTCCCAAAGATAGCCCGTCTCGTCTCTGAAAGAGTGTGCCCTGCCGCCGATCAGGTCTGATTCTTCCAGGACGATAACTTTTTGGCCTGCGTGAGCCATTAGCGCCGCGGCGCTCATTCCGGCGTAGCCTGCTCCGATAATGATTGCATCCGTCATAAATTATCCCGTTAATGGATCAGCAAATACTCGACGGTTAAAATTTTAACATCTTTCAGAGGCAGAATAAAGGCAAAGTTAGCCTGGATTTCTTCCCGACGCGGGTTATTAAAGAGCAGGCTGTCTTGACGGCTTAAGAACAGTATGGTAAAAATTTTCACGTTAATCCATAAAACAATGTTTTAAAATACTTTCTATTTTTTTCAATTCAAATGGCAACCATTAATATTTTTTAAGAGGAGGATCGCAAAATGAAAGTGTTATTGGTTAACGGAAGTCCGAACAAAAAAGGATGTACGTACACTGCTCTTTGTGAAGTGGAAAAGGAATTGAATAAGTGTGAAATTGAAACAGAAATATTCTACATCGGTAAAAAGCCAATCAGGGGATGCACGGCGTGTGGAAAATGTGAAGAGACCGGGAAATGCGTTTTTGATGATGACGCCGTCAACGTCGCGCTTGCTAAAGCCGGTAAATCGGACGGTTTTATTTTTGGCTCTCCCGTGCACTATGCGGGTCCTTCCGGTTTCATAAAATCATTTTTAGACCGCTGTTTTTTTTCGGGCAGTGATGTGTTTACATACAAGCCGGGCGCGGCGATCGTCTCATGCCGCAGAGCCGGAGCTACCGCCGCGCTTGAACAACTGAATAAATATTTTACGATTAATAATATGCCTGTTGTTTCATCCCAGTACTGGAATATGGTGCATGGCACCACACCGGATGAAGTGCAGCAGGATATAGAAGGATTGCAAACGATGCGAACGCTGGGCAGGAATATGGCATGGCTTTTAAAATCAATCGCGGCGGGCAAAAAAGCGGGAATAACAATGCCTGCAAATGAAGAAAGGGTGTGGACAAATTTTGTCAGATAACAAGTTTGATTTTTAATGGGAACACCTTCGCTTGTTTTGAGGTAAGCGGCTGTTATTGAATTTAAGCATCGAAGACTCTTCGCGGCTCGCGCCGGAAACTTCAATTCGTAGATTCGGGGCACATAACACCGCGATATATTGGGAACAGTTTTATCAGGTTACGGCAACCCGTCGTACTTTCGCTATGGGATGCGGCTACAGTTTTACAGACTAAGTCAAATATTAATTGACATAAAAGCTCTCTTCTTATATTTTTTAAAACCGGAATAAATATCTTATTGAAATAAAAATTAATTTGATTAACTTTAAGATGTCAAACCTGAAATGTCATAAGAGAAATGCGAACGTCAAACGTCAAGCATATGATCTTTTGACAGGATAATCCTGTTTGACGAGAATTGCTAAAAGACATCGTCATGTCAGGGTAATTGAACGAATTTACAGAAGAAACTCGCCGTGAACTCAACAAGTCATTATACATTTCAATTCATTATAACACATAACAATAAATGTTTTTGGGGGAACAATGGGTAAAATTAATCTTAAAACGATACTACGAACGGTGTTGGGCTTCTTAAATTTCAGCAATATGATCAAGATGACCATGTGGTGGCTTTGGTTCAGACGGGATCGCGTATTTGTCATCTTTGAAGGGCATGAGTATACCTATCGGGAAATCTATCAGCAATCCAGGCGCTATGCGCATTTTTTTCTGAGCATAAGAAAAAAATTGGTGGATAGTGGCAAACTGGACAAAAATAAGAGACTCTCTTTCGGCGTTTACATGGATAACAATCCCGAATTTTTATTTGCCGCTTATGGCGCCGGATTGAGTAATTCCATCCTTTTTGCCATCAATTCCGGGTTTCGGGGCGACACTCTGGCCAAGCTCATGGAGCAGGCCGGCGTGGCATTTCTGATCATCAACGCCAGCACTTTAAAAGAAGTAGAGGGTGTTATAAAAACCGTGCCGGCGGTCGGTCCGGAAAATGTTTACTTTGTGGGGGATGAGAATGATTTCAAATCATCCGGCTTTAAATCACTGGAAAAGGCTGTAGATGCTGCTCAAAGTGTAACTGTGCCGGCTGATTATCGGATCAAGGTGGACAATTTCAGTCCGGTCATCGTGATCTATACATCGGGCACGTCCGGGTTGCCTAAAGGAGTGCCATGCACTCATATAAAATTGGTGGGAGCGGGCTTTATGGTGCAATCGGCGGTTCATCTTAACAAAAATGACCGTGGTTACATTTCGATGCCCCTGTTTCATTCCAACGCCTGGTATATCGGGATATTGCCGCAGATGGTTGTGGGCGGCAGTTTTGTATTGAAGAGGCGTTTTTCCGCGAGCGCGTTTGAAGAAGATATGCTTACTTACGGTGTTACTTTCTTAAACTATGTCGGCCAGCCTCTGCATTATATTATAGACGCTCTGGAGAAAAAATACGGCAGCGGTGAAGCTGTGGAGAAGGCTCTGGCCAGGCATCCGCGCAACAAATTCCGCAAAGCATACGGCAACGGCGCCTCGGTTAATGACCGTATAAAACTCAAACGTTATCTGGGCATGGATCATATTTTTGAAATCTATGGTTCCACCGAGGCGGTTATTACCACGGCTAACCTTCCCGGAGATCCTGTTGATTCGGTGGGCCGTGTGGATTCTTCTATTCTCATCCTGGATGAGGAGGGACGCGAATGCGCGCCCGGCATTACTGACGCAAGCGGTGCACTCACAAACTATGATAAAGCCGTTGGCGAAATCTGCCGCAAGGTCGGCGACAGCAATATCAGGTTCGAGGGGTATTTTGGCAATGAGGGAGCGACCAATCAGAAATTCCGCGAAGGCTGGTATCATTCAGGTGATTTGGGGCACATCAGGATTGTGAACGGTAAACGATACATGTTTTTCAACGGCCGAACCGATGACTGGATTCGCAAGGACGGAGAGAATTTTTCAGCCGAGAGCGTTCTTGGCTTTGCCCAGAATATTCCGTGCGCGGATTGTGCCATTGCCTATGGCGCGCCCTGTGAAGTGGCCGATGAGAAGGTTATGATTACAGTACAGCTCAAAGACGGCGTCGCGTTCAATCCCGATGAAGTATACGCCTGGTTTGTCAAACAGCAGAAAGAAGGAGGGATGGATCCCAAGTGGATGCCGGATTATATCCGTATCGTTGATAAGTTTTCTGTTACCGATACCCAGAAGGTTATTGTGCGGCCTTTCAAACGCGAGAATTTCAATATTGAACACAATCCGGGCATGCAGATTTATTTCAGGATGCGGGGCGATAATACCTATCGAAAACTCACGCCTGATGAGTTCGATAAGATAAAGGAGTGCTTCAAAGAAAACGGCCGCGAGGCAATTCTGTCCGCGTGAAATTAAAACGGACAGCCCTCTCTATTTGTTATTTGGCGTTATTTGTCGGGTAAATGTCTATAAAACTATTTTTATGGCCCGATGAGCTTTAAGGGCTTCATAAATATCTTTCCTGTGGGACTCGCCTTCTACGATGGTCTCCACATTGAGACAATGGTATTTAGAGGTTTCGCTGCTGCGGGAAGGAGTTATCTTGCAGGCACGATCCTTGATAATTTCGTGAACCGCAGACGTCATGTCGTTTTGATCGGCGCCAATAATTTTATAAACCCATGTGCAGGGATATTTCAGATGAAGATGATTGTCTTTATTCTCGTCCATTCTTCACCAACTCATGAGGTTATTCTGCCTTTTAAAGTATCCCGGAATTTTAATAAAGTCAAGCCCCGCAGTTGTAAGGATCTTTACCACGCAGCTATTCGAAATATTGTTTTATATTAATATTTGCGGCGTGATAATCGATGGTGCCGGTAATATTTCGTTTGAATTTACCTTCTGTTGTTTCAAGAAGCGTAATTGCTTCACCGGATTCTTCTTCCGAACCGTCGAATTTCGTTAATAGCAAAATACCGGGGCGCATGAGATCACTGGTCTGATGCACGACAAGTCCGACTTCGCTGCTCGAAAGATTCAGTAACGTGCCGATGGGGAAAATACCGATCATATTGATAAAGGCCTTCACGAGAGTCGCGTTGAAATCGACTTCACGCTTTTTTAACAGAACACTGATGACCTGATCAGGCGGTATTTGTAAGTAGTAGTAATTCCGTAACGCTGTAAGGACATCATAGGCATCAACAAGAGAAACAATCTGTGAAAACAGATGCTGTCCACTGTACCCTTCTATCTGGGGATAGCCATGATCACCGCCATGTTGATGGTGCTCAAATGTGGATACCATAGCTATTTTTTTTATCCCGGGAATATCCGATATAATCAGCGCCCCTTCGATCGGATGGCGCAAAAAAGCTTCCCGTTCCTCATCAGTAACATCACCTGTTTTGTTGATGATTTCGGGAGGAATGCGCATTTTACCGATATCGTGCATTATCGCGGCAATGCCCAGCGCCGCGATCTGGGGCTTTTCCAAAGACATAAGAGCAGCCAGGGAAATGGACAAAATGGACGTGTTCACACAATGGGCATAGGTGTATTCGTCATGCATCTTCAGGTTGGTAAGCGCTATAAGGGTATCCCGGTTTTCGAGGATATTATCCACCATATCCTGGACGGCCTTGTTTACTCTGCGCATGTTGACGGCTTGACCGAGGTGAAGGTATCGGACCATTTCTTTTATGGCGGTGATCGCTTCCAGATACAGTTTTACCGCTCTTTTTTTATCTTCTTCCATAGCGCCGCCGCTGCTCTTTTTATCGACAAGTAAAACGCTGTGGAGGTTGATGTGTGGAAAACCTTCGCGGGAAATTATATTGATAATACCGCCCTCTTCGGCCAGCGCCGAAGGTTCCCTGTTCATCAGGACGGCCAATCTTACGAATTCCTCATTCGTGATGCCGGGTTTAAATAAGATGGCGCCTATGTCCCTTTTGGTAAACTGTTCAACCAGCGTGGCAATACTGGAATCTATAGGCATGGAGTGGGTTTCGAAAAACAGTTCCCCACTTACGAAATAGAACGCAACTTCTTTCCTGTCCATCAGCAGCCCGTCAATCGTAAGTGTCAGTTTTTCGATGAGTGACAGCAGAAAAGGGTGAGATTCCGGATAGATGGTTACATTTTTAAGCAGGCCCGACAACTGCTGGAAAGCAATCTTTGCCGTGTCAAGTAAACGCTGCTTCGCAAAAAATGATTGTCTTGCTTCGCCGCCGCTATGGCCTTGCTGATCCACCAATGCCCTGCCTCCTTTTAATTTTCGCTATGGCCTTCAGCGCCGCTTCTTTTCGCTCAACTTGAAGTTTACGGGATCTCCACCAGCGTACTTTTGTGTACCCTTTTAATAAGTCCTCTGCCGCGGGACCGCCTGCTTTTTCCAACGCTTTTATCGCTTCCAGCGTGAGGGCCTGATCCTTTTTGTTAAAAGGACGATCCGAGAGGAATAACATCAGGGGCTTCGTATCATCAGCGCTTATTTCCCTGATTTCGGTGAAAGCGCGAATCGCCATCATCTGAACGGCACTGTCCTCATCTTTCAAAAATTTTCCCAGGAGGCCGGCGGCTTTTTTCCCCCCGATGGGGATCAATCCCTTTATCACTTCCTGCCGTATTTTGACGTTTTTATTATCCGCTGCCCTTTGAAGAATGAGAACGGCCTGATCGCTTTTAGTTTCGCTCAGTATACTTATGATATCACGGACAAAAGACAAACTGCTCTCCGATAAGTGGTCGCCCAGCACGGACATTTGTTTTTTACCGAAGTCTTTCAGTAAATCGAGAATAGCCGATCTCGATTTATTATCAGCTTCTTTTGCCAGCATTTCCAGCAGGGCTTCGGTGGTTTCCCGTTCCATCGCGGATAAATAGGAATAGGCAGAGACGTATTCAAAAGAACCCTTGGCATAATTTTGCAAGTCGGTAATGGTCGAGATAATGACATTTTTTGAAGAAGTCTTTCGCAATGCCTCCAACATCCTGGGTTTAAAAGCGGGATCCACGGGAGTATTAAAAGCCATCGTGATAAGTGAAACGCGATCATAATCTTTATTGGCTAAAAGAAAATGCAGAATTTCTTCCAGCTGGTGGATAATACCGGCAAACGTGACGATCTCCTTGTCGCTGGGGACAGTATGGTCAGGAGACTTCACGAGAGGTATCAGGGCAATAAGTGTGCGCATTGTGGCATCCATCATATCACGCTCCGTACCCGGGCCGCTTATGGAATTGAGAGCTTCCGTCTCATCCTCTGAGTACTCCGCTATTTCTTTGGCAAATCCTTTTATATCGGATGAAAGCGATATTGTGGACAAAGCGACGGACGAATAAGACGGCGTTATTTCTTTTGTTGTCAACTTTTGTAAAAGTTCCGCTACCTGCTTTACCGTCCATAAATCCAAAAAACGTCCGGTCATGATTTCATGATATACATTCGGCACACGTTCTTCAGTTTCAGTTTTTCGGTTTTCTGTATTTTCCGAATCTAAACCGGAATACAGTTTCCCGGCAATTAATGCTTCGCGGTAAGGCGATTCAAGAGACATAGCGGATTGCGCAAGCGCCTCAAAGAGAGCATCTTTCTGGTCCGGATTTTCTTTCAGAATCTTATTTCCGGCTTCTTGATAAAGTGCAAGCAGCCGGTCTTCAACGGTCTCATTCTCACCTTTAGTCTCTTTTGCGAGCGCTACCATGGCCGCGGCGAAGCTTTCCTGGTCAGTCAGGAGATTGTCCAAAACCAGTGTGTGACCGACAAACCCGTCAGTTTTAATTTGAGAAGAGCCCTGAGTTCGGGTTTTCTCATTTTCTATTCTTGTGTCTGATGTGATAATTTCGTCAAGCCCCGCTTCAGTGACCTTGATATTAGACGCGCCTTTTTCCCAAAGGATTGACGCAACCCCGTTCAGGATACCAAGGTCTTTTGCCTGCAGAGCAAGCGCCTGGAAAAGATCCAGCATTTCAGTGGCAGTAACACCCTTAGAAAAGATAATGTTTCGAATGCCCTTCGTAAACAGATCATGGGCTATAACTCTGTTGGCTTCAGTGTCCTTGCCGACCGGAGTCTGCTCATATGTGAAAAATGCTTTTTGCACGCCGATGTAACATTCCGGTATATTCTCCAGAAGAAGGGAAAGCGCGTCGTGAGCGTCCTTTACTGATTGGGAATAGACGGGATTATTGGGAGGATAAAGTTTAACTATCCTGATGGCAGTTATGAGAGTGCGCATCAAGTCATTAACTTCGGGAGACAGAGTGGTCGATTGTTTTGTTTCTTCCGCCATATTTTTTTATTAAAAACCAATAATTTCGATAAAAAGTATATAAAGAATGATCCGGTATGTCAATGACAGATTTATCTTAAAACGCAAAGCGTCACAACGCGTCCTGAATTATAAATCTTCTTGCCGTATGTTCCATGCTATCTGAAGCATGATAAATTGTTTGGATCAATGAATCTTTGTTGTAGAGAGAGGATTGATGAGTGAGACGATGATGCCCTGCTTTTCACCATCTTGCATTAAGTAGTATCGATGATATGAATGAGATGGAGACACCCTCAATACCGTAGAATTCTGATTTGATTTGTGGTATATTTTATCGGTAGCAGATGATTGATATTAATTTGCGACTGAACTGATTATTGAAAGACGATAAGAGCAACCCAACATCGATAAAAAGGAGAATTTATTTATGCGGAATCTGGCTGGTTCAAAAAGAGCTCTTTCCCTGACGGCAATACTGCTTCTATGGGGTAGCGCTATGTTCTTTGTGGATGGATGTTCAAGGATCCCATTGAACTATCTGCCAAGTTCGGTCAACAAAATTTCCGGAAGCGTATCAGTTTCCAACTTCAAGTATCTTCTTGCGGAAACCGGTGATGTAAAACCATTTCAAATTCGCAATACAGCGTTGGAAAAACTGAAATTTGATAAAAACATCGACGTTTATTTCAGGGAAGCTGTTTCCGCGGAGTTGCGTTTATCCGGCGTCAAGATCGATGATAAGACCAGAGTCCTCAGTGGCGAAATCGAAGATCTTCTGGTTGATGATTTAAGCTTTGATAATGCCCACTGGATTATGAGGGTTCATTATATTATAAAAGATTTACGGACAGGCAATACTTTATACGTATCGACAAAGACCACCCAATGCGATGCGTCCAAACTTATGAACGTTAGCAGCGCGTTCAATGATGTCATCAAATTAAATGTAGAAGAGCTGATGAAAGATGAGGCATTCATCAAGGCAATTCATTGAGAACCTGTAGCCATTGATATACCGAATCAGGCAAAGCGGCATGGCTATTCTTTTCCGAATTTTCCGGCGCTTTTAGTTATTTTTTTATATTCTTTGAATCGCTTTCTTTAGGGAAAGCAAATATTAATACAGACTCTGACCAAAATTTTTACGCTATGGCTGATAGCGCCAGAGGTCGTTAAGATTACCTTTATTACCCGCCGAATCATAACCAATCCCGCCGAAGAGCCATAGATTTCCGCCGCCATCTATCCAGGAGACCGAACTTGAGCGTGTTCCAGGGATGTTGTTCGCGGCAGCCGTACCTTTAGTGCCATAGTTGCTGGCCTGACCGTACCCGCCAATCCAGATCCAGTCAGTGCCGTCGAATTCCCAAAGATCGTTTAATAGATTAATATTAGCCGCAAAATCATAACCGTTTCCCCCGAAGAGCCAGAGATTGCCGCTGCCGTCAATCCAGGAAATTGAATACTGGCGTGCTCCCGGGATGTTTCCCGCGTCGGCAACACCGATTGCGACAGAGCTGCCGCGTTGACCGTTTGTATTGGAGCCGCTTTCCCATGCCCAATTAGTGCCGTCGAATACCCACAGATCGTTCATAAGACCAACATTGCCTGCTGAATCGTAACCGTATCCCCCAAAAAGCCAGAGATTGCCGCCACCGTCTATCCAGGAAACCGAACTTGAGCGAGCTCCCGGGAAATTGCCCGCGGCAGAAGTACCTTTTGTGATATAGCTGCCGGCCTGACCGTATGTTTTGGCCCCGCTAACCCATGTCCAGTTGGTGCCGTCGAATTTCCATAGATCGTTCAAAAGACCAACGGCACCTGTTGAATCATAACCAATTCCGCCGAAAAGCCAGAGATTGCCGCCAGTATCTATCCATGAGACCGAACCTGAGCGAGCTCCCGGGATGTTTCCCGGGCCAGACGAACCTTTCGTGCCGTAGCTACCGGTCTGACCGTATGTATTGGACCCGCTGACCCAGGTCCAATCGGCGCCGTCAAATTTCCAGAGATCGTTCAAAGGACCAACGGCATTTGCTGAATCGTAACCGTTTCCCCCAAAAAGCCAGAAATTGCCGCTGCCATCCATCCAGGACACAGAATTTGAGCGTGATCCCGGCATATTGCCCGGGTCAGGCGTACCTTTCGTGACATAGAGGCCTTGCTGACCGTATGTATTGGACCCGCTAACCCAGGTCCAATTGGCGCCGTCGAATTCCCAGAGATCGTTCAAAAGACCAACATTAGCGGCTGAATCATAGCCGTATCCCCCGAAAAGCCAGAAATTGCCGCCGCCATCTATCCAGGAGACCGAACTTGAGCGTGCTCCCGGCAGATTGCCCGCGTCAGGCGTACCGCTTGTGACATAGATGCCTCGCTGACCGTATGTATTGGACCCGCTCACCCAGGTCCACTCACCGATGTAAACCGGAGATCTGGGTGTTGATATAAAATTTTGTCCGGTAACGTCTTTTCCGTTTACTAGTACCACTTGGTCAGGAGGGGTGAATATATAACCTGTTGAAACGGGAGTTACTGTGTAATATCCTGTCCCCAGGCCTGTAAAACTGTAAGTTCCGTCTGAAGCCGTCTTCGTAGAAGTAGTCACGCCACTGGCCAGATAAATCGTTACATTGGCAGCGATAGATCCGCTAACCGTACCGGAAATAGTAAAAGTGGCCGGAGGGGGGGTATTCCCTCCGCTGCTGCAACCGGCAAAGAGAGTGATCAGAATTCCCAATAAAATAACACCCAGCGTCTTTTTCATTTTTATTATCTCCATTAAAAATTCATGTCCATCAAACTTCCGCAACACGATCAGGGATAATGTCTTGTACAATATTGTTTATATTTTTTTAAGATATTATTTTCTTACAGATGAAATATAGAGAAGTCCTGTTTGGATGTCAATTGTTTTAAAAGTAGTCATTAAATCAGCTGTTTTTTGGAAAATGATATTCTGAAGATGAAGGGGCTAAAGAGATTGATGATAAAAAGTCAACGGCAGAGCCCTTTGCCGTAAGCGGTTTCTAACATTACACAAGTTCCTAATTCGCAGGCCTTTTTTGCGTCCTTACAGCCGGAGATTTTGTCGCCTTGATTAAAGTAGGCAATTCCTCTGTTGTTGAAAGCATCGGCATAATCAGGATATATCCTAATTGCCTCGATGTAATGATAAATAGCTTCATCGTTTTTACCTTCGGCAAGAAAGGCATCAGCAAGACATTTATGGGCTACAAAGTTGTTTTTTGTTGCTTCAAGCGTATGTTTGGAAAGTTCTATGCTGTTTTTCCAGTAACCGCATTGTTTCCATGTTGAAACTGACATGATAATAAGAAAGAATATTGCCACCGCGGATAAAAAATATTTTCGCGTATGTTCATTCGGGAACAAAAGCGGAATACCCCATGCCAGCATAATGGCAATGCCTATGGAGGGTAAATAATGATAACGGTCAGCCATTGCCTGGTCCATGTCCTGAAGGATTCCGATAACCGGAAGAATGGCTATTATGTACCACATCCATCCGACAAACAGATACGGCAAGCGTTTTACCGTAATAATGACAAAAACACTGATAAGGATCATTAGAAGAAGGGCTCCTGAAACTTGCCAGAGACGAATTTGTTGCGGAAAAGGATAATAAACAGCCATATTATAAGGCCAGAAGGTTTTTCCTATATAAGTTGCAAAAGAAACAAGCGCGTTGGCAAGCCGGGAGGGCAGGGGAAAATGTTCTATGGATCTATTGTGGTGAGCATAGATCGTCATGACAGAAAAAACAGCTGATAAAATCAAAAAAGGCGCCTTTTCCTTCAACTGCGATAATATCAGGTTCGATTTAAATTTTTCCGATTCAAAACGTTTAAGAGGCCAGTAATCAAGAAGAATCATTATAACAGGCAAAGTGACTACCATAGGCTTGCTCATCAAAGCGAAGACAAAGCCAAAAAGAACAGGCAGGTATCTTTTCATAACCGGTTTTTCAGTGTAACGGACGTAAAGGCATAAAGTCAGCATCCAGAAAAACGCGCTTAAGACATCTTTGCGTTCGGATATCCAGGCAACCGATTCAACGTGCAGGGGATGAAGCGCGAAAAGCGCCGCGACAAAGGCGCTCTTCCAGATGGCTCCTGTCATGCGGTTAAAAAGCCAGAAAAGCAATAATGTGCTGAGAATGTGCAAAATAAGATTGGTCAGATGGAAACCTGCGGCATTGAGGCCATAAAGCTGGTTATCCAACATGAAAGATATCCATATGAGCGGGTTCCATAATTCGGCATATTGTGTACTGAACGCCCAAATAATTCCATCGAGAGTGATTCCCGATTGGATATGGGTATTCTCCGTCACATAAATATTGTCATCAATATTGACGAAGCCGTATTGATACACCTGCCAAAAAGCGGCAACCACGGCTAATGTCAAAAGGATATAAACAATCAGAATTTTCTTTTTTGAACCAATATTTATCTTATTTAACATAGTGATCAACCATCCATTTTCTATCACATGCTAAATTGTATTTCAGCAGTTTTTTAACTGTTTTCGATTGGTATATTGAGTGAGTCGGAAAAATTAAAAAAACATTTCAGCAGGAAGTCAATCTTTTGTTTAGATTTGTGCGCGGCGCGGTAATGGTAAAAGTACAGTATTTTTCCTTCACTCAATATGAGGATAATCATTAATTGGATAAAGCTAGACAAATGACAAACCTATCCGCAAGCCGGTGTAAAAAAATTACAAACGGCATGATGATTCACTTTTGTCCGGATGCGCTTTCAGGAGTCAACGGATTTAAGAAATATCTGCCTGGCCAGTTGTTCCATCTGCGCCATGTCTGGACCTTCCAGCTCCGCGGCAACCTTTTCCAGCCAGGCCGGAATATCAATTTTCTGCGGACATTTTTCCAGACACTCTTCACACTGAACGCACTGTGATGCGTATCCGGGCTCACCGGTCAGAACGCCGCAGTTCATCGCCACATACCTGAAAGGCGCATCAGGCGCGCTGTACATATGCATGTTGTCGTAAATTTCAAAGCACCTTGGAATTAAAACACCGGCCGGACAAGGCTGGCAGTAACCGCAGCCGGTGCAGCCAACCTTCATGATTTTACGGTATGCCTGCGCTACCTTTTCAATGAGATACAATTCATTCTCATCAAGAGAATTCGGATATGCCGTTTGGGCAATGGCGATATTTTCAGCAATATGGGTTTCCTCATTCATCCCTGAGAGCACTACAGTGACTTCCGGATGATTCCAGACCCAGCGCAATGCCCATTCCGCGGGCGGCCTTTTGTGCTTTGCCGTATCCCATAATTTTTGCACAGCGGGAGGCGGGACCGGCCGTCCCAGATCGCCGCCCCGTAGCGGTTCCATGACGATCACACCCAGATCCTTGGCCGCCGCGTACTCAAGCCCCTTTCTGCCCGCCTGATTTTCAGTATCGAGATAATTGTACTGGATCTGACAGAATTCCCAATCATTGGAATCCACAATGCGCCGGAAATCATCCAAAACGCCGTGGAATGAAAATCCTGCATTGACGATTCGCCCGTCTTTTTTTGCCTTTTTCAAAAAATCCAGAATTTTCATGGCAGACAATGAATCCCAGAGAGGTCCGGTCAGGGCATGCACCAGATAATAGTCGATCCGGCTGGTATTGAGCTTCTTTAGTTGCGCGTCCAGATACCGGTCCATTTCCTCTCTTGATTTTATCAGCCAGGAAGGAAGCTTTGTGGCCAGACGCACCTTTTCTCTGTATCCGTCCGTCAGGGCTCGTCCCAGAAATGGTTCGCTTTCTCCCCCGTGATAAGGCCAGGCCGTATCAACATAATTTACTCCCTGATCAATCGCCCCTCTGATCTGCCGCGTTGCCCTCTCTTCATCTATTTGCGGACCTTTCATTGGCAGGCGCATTGCTCCAAATCCCAAAATGGATAGAGAATCGCCATTTTTCTTGATCGTTCTATATAACATCGTTCTTTCCCTCTATAATTGAAGATGGCGGTTATTATAAACCGCGTTAAATCCAGCATTCAACATACAATTTTTTTGATCTGATTTATTTTTGATCAAGTACTTTTTGCAAATGATTAAATCCTGAAGCCGCAGTCGGCCATCCGGCATAAAACGCAATATGTGTAATCGCTGCCACAAGTTCTTCCTTCGTGAGGCCGTTTTCAAAAGCTTTGTTAAGATGAAACTCGACCTGTTCGATTCGGTTTAGCGCGACCAGACAGGTGACGGTAATCAAGCTCTTGTCTCGTTTGGAAAGTCCGGGGCGTTCCCAAATATCGCCGAAAAGAAAGTCCTGCGTAAGTTTTGCAAATTCCGGCGCCAGTGTTTTCCAATCATTTATCACTTTTTGTTCATCACTTGTTGTCATATGCACCTCCTTATTAATAAAGTATTCCATGCAATTTGAAATGTCACATTGCATTTTCCAAAATCTTTCGGCTTATCTCAGGTGTAATATCCTGATATTCCGAAAGAGCTGTCCATCCATGCGCTTTTAACTGTTCGACAATCTCCGGTATTTTATCTGCCGTGACTCCGTATTGAGACAGGCGTGTTTTTACACCAAGGCTTTCAAAGAATTCCCTGGTCTTTTGAATCGTCAAATCAATCTTTTCTTTTTCGCTGCCGGTTTCTATATGCCAGACACGTTGAGCATACTGGAGAAGTTTTGCTTGCTTCTGAGTACGTCTTACTTCAAGCAAAGCCGGATAAACAATTGCCAAAGTCTGTCCGTGATCAATGCCGAATAACGCGGTAAGCTCATGTCCGATCATATGGGTTGCCCAATCCTGAGGAACTCCGGCGCCAATTATTCCGTTGAGCGCCATGGTCGCACACCAGACGAGATTGGCACGAGCGTCGTAATTTTCCGGTTCGTCGACCGTTGACTTGCCTGTTTCAATCAATGTTTGCAGAATTCCTTCGGCGATACGATCCTGTACTCTGGCATCAACGGGGAAAGTTATATACTGTTCTGCTGTATGTATAAATGTATCAATTATACCATTGGCAACCTGAATTTTGGGAAGTGTATAAGTAACCGTCGGGTCTAAAATTGAAAATTTGGGGAAGGCCAGCTCGCACATAACCGGGAATTTTCCATGCTCACAACTGATAACCGCTCCGCTGTTCATTTCAGACCCCGTCGCAGGTAGTGTCAGAACGGTGCCAAACGGTACCACTTTTTCCGCAACACTGGAAGGAATGGGCATAAATCCGTATTTCAATAAATCCCGCGAATCTTCTTTGTAATGGGAAGCAAGTGAGATAAATTTGGTCCCGTCGATAACAGAGCCGCCGCCAACAGCCAAAATAAAATCAAGATTTTTGCTTTGTACTATTTCAACGGCTTTAATCAGTGTTTCATAACGCGGATTCGGTTCTATGCCGCCAAATTCGTAAATTATCCTCCTGCCAAGTACGGCTTTAACTCTGTCGATCAGGCCGCTCTTTTTGGCGCTTCCACCTCCATAAGTTATTAAGACAGCGGCATCGGCCGGGACATATTTGTCAATGCTGTCAAGTCTGTCTTTTCCAAAAATAATACGTGTCGGATTATAAAAATCAAAATTAAGCATAGTAAACCTCCCTAAGTTCTTCTTATCCAATATAAGCCGGAAAGTGCGCTTTTAAATCAAGCCGGAGCGAGTTCGCCGTACCAGTAGGCGGCCGTGACTCCGCCGTCCATGAGGAAGTCGCTGCCGGTGATGAATGCTCCGTCCGGACCCATAAGCAGTGCTCCGACGGTTCCCACTTCATCCGGAGTTCCAGCACGTCCGGCTGCAGAAATCTGAATCATACGCCGGTACCCCTCTCCCCGTGGTCCGGTCAGCTCATCTTTGGCCAGCGGGGTGATGATGATGCCGGGGCTGATTGTGTTGATGCGCGCGCCGCGCTTGCCCCAGCGTACCGCTTCGGCCATCACGCGAAGCGAATTTCCGCGCTTCGCGAGTTGGTAGGCGTAAAGAGAATCCTTCACTTGTTCCGGCTGAAGAAAAGGAAGACTGAGCAACTCATCGGCGGGTGTGGTCGCCAGCGCCCTGTTTTGTTCAGATGTCAGCGCCGGAAGACGGTGCCCGGACTGCGAGGCGATAACGACGCCTGCTGCTCCCTGCGCGATGACGTTGCCGAATTCCTCAAGCACTAAAGCGGTGCCATACAGATCAACCTTCAGGATAACGGACGGTGATGCCTGCGTAGGGGAGACACCCGCGGCATGAATGATACCGGTTATGGCGCCGATCGCCGTGGCTGTCTCGACAAGTGCGTGGATCGACTCGCGCAAGGAAACATCTACTGCAGCGGTGCTGACCTCAAAACCGGCGTCGCCAAGGACCTTCGCGGCAGCATCAGCGTTTTCCTGACGCAGATCGGCCAGCAGAACGTGCTTGCCCGCGCTGACTCGCCGCGCGATAGCCTGGCCGATCGATCCGGCACCTATGACCGCAATAACATTTTTCATTGCAAATCTCCTTTCACAAGACCCAATTGTCTTGATTAGCTTTTCGGCATTACGACATCAAATCAAGTTTTTTAAGCCAGTTCTTTATATCTTTGTCTGCCCTATCAGCGCTGCCGCCTATAATGGCTAAACCAGGCAGCACCTTGGCATTCGGACAAGTTTTTTTAATAGTCTGCTCACTGTTTCCCATTCCACTGCCCTCATGCGTACAAAATGGAACAATAATCTTTCCTGAAAAATCATAGGCCTCCAGAAATGTTAACACTGCCATCGGCATTGTGCCCCACCAGTTTGGATGACCGAGAAAGATCACATTATAAGAAGCCATATCTTTTACTTTTTCAGTAAGCTCTGGCCTTGCGTTTTTCTTCTTTTCTTCCTGTGCGACTTCTGTAGCTTCCGTATAATCGTCCGGATAAGATTTTACGGTTTTAATCTGGAACAAGTCACTCCCTGTTAATTGCTGCAATTTTTTTGCTATGACTTCTGTGTTTCCAATGGGCAGATTTACAATGCTTCCCCCCACGTAGTTATTTCCATTGCGTGAAAAATAAGCTATGAGACTTTTTGAGTTTGCCATTTGATTCTTCCTTTCTATTCCTCATTTCTTGCATGTGCCTGCGAGGTATTGTTATATTAACTTTTTATATTCTTCATCCGATACCGGTTCCAACCATTCAGGGGGGCCCGCATGCACATTTGTCTCAATTGAAAGGTGTACAAACCAACTGTCTGGTGCCGCTCCATGCCAGTGTTTTATGTTTGAAGCGATTTTTACTACATCGCCCGGATGAAGTTCTCGCGCATGTTTCCCTTCCTCCTGATAATAACCCCGTCCACCAGTTATCAGTAAGATTTGTCCGCCGGGGTGCTTATGCCAGTTGTTTCTTGCTCTCGGCTCGAATGTTACATTGCCGATGGGACAATTAAATTCGTTATCGCGTCCCACCAGCATGCTGAGATATGCCCCTCCGACAAAGTACCTGCTGTATTGTTCCGGAATTTTTTCCCCCTTCGGAAAGATTACGCTTTCACTCAAGACGTTCATAATTCATTCTCCTTTGCTATACTCATTCCCATACATCCGAGTCCGATAGACGAAACTTCCAGACCGTTTTTTTCTAATTTACGCTTTTGCATGTTATCCTGCCATTTTTCGCTGTAGCATTTAAAATTGTATTATTTTTTGGATTTTTGTTCATATCTTTATGGCCACTTGTTGAAGGTATTATATGTCTGAAAAAGCAAACAGGGTAGATCAATCCTGTTAATTTATTGCCTAATCGTCTGAGATAATCCATAAATGTATTGCAAAATGAAGCTGGGTATGTTATATTTATGCTGTGAGGAGTAGAACATGAAAAATCATTCCGGCAAACATATATCTAATAAGAACAGCATTGATAATGCGCGTGAAACCCTGGGTATGAATATTGCCCGATTCACCGAAAAGGGCGATTATATGGAAACCCCGATTGCTGACCTGTCGCTGCATCGTCGTGATGAACCGACCCCGCCGACAACGATCCTTTATGAACCGCGCATTTGCCTGATCGCACAGGGCGCGAAGCGTGTGTTCCTCGGAGAGGATACATATGTATACGACGAGAACCATTTTTTAATCACATCCGTAGACCTGCCCACGGTTGTACAGGTTATTGAGGCTAGCCACGAAAAACCTTATCTGGGTCTCGTATTGAGGCTTGATCAACGCGAGATTTTGCAACTTATGGTGGACAGCAATCTTCCGGCGCCTAATCCACAGCAATCGAGTCGCGGAATGGCAACCGGGGAGGTCACTTTACAGCTTATTGCCGCTTTTCAGCGATTAATTGACTTACTTGATGAACCTGACGATATACCGATTCTGGCACCCATCATCAAACGGGAAATATTCTACCGTTTACTTGTAGGAGATCAGGGCGCGCGTCTTCGCCGTATGGCATCGTCGGGAAGTCAGAGTCAGCAGATAGCGCGGGCAATTGACTGGCTGAAAGGAAATTTCATTCAACCTTTGCGTATTAATGATCTTGCAACGCAAGCCAATATGAGCACATCCACATTCCATCATCATTTCAGAGCGTTGACAGCGATTAGTCCTTTACAGTACCAAAAATGGCTGCGATTGACGGAAGCAAGGCGATTGATGCTGATGGAAGATCAGGATGCGACCACTGCGGCGTTCGAAGTTGGTTATGAAAGCCCCTCTCAATTTAGCCGAGAATACAGCCGTTTGTTCGGTGCGCCGCCATCAAGAGACATATCAAATCTGCGTCAAATGACCGCTAACGAGCCAGCTTGATCATGATTGAATTTTCATAAAATTCGTCAGCAAGTCAGTTGTTTAATTGAAACAAGGAAATATGTTTATAAATTATTGATTTTTTTCTGGTAGTCCCACAGGGAGTTGAACCCTGGTTTCCGGCGTGAGAGGCCCATTTCTAATATTTTATGTAATAAATTCAATAACTTGTAAAGTTAAAGTTGGGTAAAATTTGATTAATTTTGCACCCTATTTGCACCCAAATTCCACACTTTTCACAGGAAGATTTACTCCAGCCTTGGGATAGAGACGTACCGCCATTAAAAAAAGCTAATTGGCTGTCCCATTCCGGGAGAAAAAACAGTTCCATAAATCTTTTTATTGATATGGCACAATCCCATGTATATACTATGTATCAAAATGGAGTAAGTTTATGGAAGTAATTATACAAAAATGGGGAAACAGTCTGGCCATCAGGATTCCGGGAAGTTTCGCGAAAGGTATTAATCTTCGCCAGGGAACGTCTGTCGATTTAATTAAGAAAACCGATAGACTCGTTATTGTTCCCAAAAAACCTGGCTTAAAATTAAAAAACCTGCTGTCCAAAATCACAGACGATAATATTCACAAAGAGGAATTCACGGAGGAGCCTGTTGGAACAGAAATCTAGTAAATATGTTCCCGGTGCGTGGTGATGTGATCTAGCTATCATTTAATCTTCAAAGCAGGCATGAACAATCAGGGCACCGTCAGGCCGTCGTTATATCGTCCAAAGAATACAATGAAAAAGTCGGATTGGCTCTTTATTGCCCGATTACGTCAAAGATTAAAGATCATCCTTTCGAAGTCAGAATTATCATAAAAAACAAAATCGATGGCGTTATTCTCTCCGACCAGATCAAAAGCATGGATTGGAAGAAAAGGGAAGCCAGTTATATTGCGTCAGAATCAAAAGAAATATTGAATGAAACCGTTGAAAAACTGAGCTTGCTGATCAATTTTTAATCTTTATAACTAATTACCCATAACTTTGTTACACACCCCAGATGTGATGCGGTGATAATACTTGCATTTGCGGTGAATGTAGACTACAATCTCCGCATGAGGTGCGGAGAATGAGTGTTTATATCCATGAATTACCGGACTGGCCTCACTTCGACTGGAGTCAGGAGGCCTTGGCCCAAAAGCTTGCTGCTGTGCGATACAGACAAGGAGAATTGATTGGACGGATGAAAGCCATGGGTTTTTCTTTGCGTGCGGAAGCCGTCTTTCAAACACTGACGCTCGATGTTCTGAAATCCAGCGAGATTGAAGGAGAGATACTCGACAGGGAACAGGTGCGATCTTCTATCGCCCGACATCTTGGCATGGACATAGGAGCAGTAGCCCCGGTGTCCAGAAACATCGAAGGCGTTGTGGAAATGACGCTTGATGCCACACAGAACTATGATAAACCTTTAACCAAAGAAAGATTGTTCGGCTGGCATGCTTCGCTTTTTCCTGGCGGCTACAGTGGGATAAAAAAAATTAGAGTTGCTGCTTGGCGCGATGACAGCAATGGGCCAATGCAAGTCGTCTCAGGTCCTGTTGGTCATGAGCGTGTGCATTTCGAAGCTCCGTCTGCTGATCGGATAGAAAAGGAAATGACGGTCTTTCTTGATTGGTTTAACAACCACGACGGCACAGATCTCGTATTGCGCTCAGGTATTGCCCATCTCTGGTTTGTCACCATACATCCTTTCGAAGACGGCAATGGACGCATTGCGCGCGCACTCGCCGATATGATGTTGGCTCGATCAGAGCAGAGTCCCCAACGCTTCTACAGCATGTCCGCACAGATACGGAACGAAAGGGATGCCTATTATGGGGGGCTGGAGGAAACGCAGAAAGGAACGCTGGACATTACGGCGCGGCTAGAATGGTTTCTCGATTGCCTGAACCGCGCATTTGATGGCGTGGATAACATACTTGCAGTCGTGCTCAAGAAAGCCCGTTTCTGGGAATTGTACGCTGAAACACCGTTCAATGATCGGCAGCGTTTTGTTCTCAACAAACTGCTGGACGGATTTGAAGGTAAGATGACATCGTCAAAATGGGCCAAACTGGCGAAGTGTTCCCAGGACACAGCGTTGCGCGATATTCTTGAGTTAACGGAACGTGGAATCCTGGCCAAAGACTCATCTGGTGGCCGGAGCACCAGTTATTCGTTGATTTTCCCATAGACAATGTAAATCGGTTTTCTGTAAGGGCAAAACACCTATGACGATATTCTATTACGATCTAATTGTTTTGGGAACTATATACAATGTGACCTTAAAAATTATCTGGGTGCGCTGATTAGTCATTAATATGGAACAATTGTTTATATGTGATTTAGCCAAATAGGTGTGAGCAATTGAAGGCGTGAAGCGTTCCGGAGGGGACGATTAGACGCCGGAATGCGAAACACTTTTTTGGCGTCCGGCAATCACATAGGTTTTTAAACAGTTGTTACATATTAATAACCGCAAACACGGGTGGTTTTTTTGATTTACAGTTTTGTGAAGATTAAAATCTTTACACTGAGTTGGAAAATAAATTACCGGTTTTTGGAGAAATCTGTTTCTTTTAGGAGTAGCTCTTTTCGTTTTAAAGAAGAAGAGGGTAACCTTCGCCTGTTCATGGCGTGTTGCTCAAATCATTTTTCACGCTGTCTCGATTGCAAATCACCAGTTTCAACCACCGGAATAGATCATTAATAACGGGTAGAAATATGCAAGGACTGAGAGTTTCTTTTTCCACTCAAAAAAAATGTAGATAACTTCCTGTAATCCACATTTCTTCTTCCTTAAAATCATACAATCTTGTAACGGGTAATCCACAACCATTCATTCTCAAAAATCATTGCAACTTACACTTGGTAATCCTCAGATAAAACATATTATAATACCCAAATCCCAAAGACCTCATAAGCCAGATGATGGAGGTGCATTATGCTGATAGATGAAGCCATAATTTTGTTCAAATATTATCTTCAATCAAATGGAAAAAAGAAAACCATCGAGAGTTATAATGTCTTGTTTGATAAATTGAGCTGTTTTTATGCTTGCAGATCTTTTGAAGGCTTCGCTCCCGATGAGATTTTCCAATTTCTTGAAGAGACAACCAAAAACCTGTCTAAAACAACTCGCAGACTACGGTATTCCCAGATAAAGGCTTTCTATAACTTTATTATCGAAAGAAATTCTCTCAGTTTGAGTAATCCCTGTAATACGCCATTGCTGCATAAAACTTTCAGAATACCGAAAAACTCGCCCCGGAAGATCCTGGATCGAGAAATAATAGAAGAAATGATATACGACACGAAAAGTCATCGTGATAGATTGAAAGTGGAACTTCAGGCTAAATGTTGGCTCAGAATTGGCGAATTATTAAAACTCAAGGTATCAGATATATCTGATAGAACAATTACACTGAGAGAGCCAAAATCTGGAAAAGAAGCAGAAAAAGCCCATATGCCGGAGAATATATCCAAAAAGCTATTGGAATATATGCAGGAAAACAAATTTCAAGGCGAGATAGAATATTCCCTGTATGTTATTCGACAGCTAGATCAATTATCAAAGGACTTGGAGCCAGGTTGAAAGTTAGCGTTTCGCCCCATGACCTTAGACGGTATTCAGCCACGTTTGTCAGCAGAAACGGCGTTCCCCTGGAAGTAGTATCGAAAGTCATACTAAGGCATCAGGACTTAAAAACCACACAAATCTATTTGGGAAGGATCAGTGATACGGAAGCAATAAGGTGGATGAATATCCTTCATGAGAAATAAGGTAAAATTCAAAAAGTAGAATCAAGAGGTCTTTGAGATAAAATAATTCTTCCGTATTCCATAGTTTTCAAAGCTGCAATTGTATGCTAACCGATAACTCCAATCATTATATTTCTGTCCTTACATTTTTACGCTGCATTGTGAATTACAATTCTTAAAAGACGGAGGTTCCGGTAATTAAAAAATATTTGACATGTAAACAATACTTCCTTATATTTCACATTACAAAAACAAATTTTCATCAAAAATAAATTAAGGAAGTATACAAAATGAAAAGATTTAATTTCTTGTTTTGGTTAGTTGCGCTTCAAGTTATTTTATTCATGGTGTCAGGATGCAGCACTTCGTCCCCCGAGAAAAATGCAGCCAAGGAAAAAGAGATGTTGGGATCGTTAAGCAAGGAGAGCAATGATTTTTGTAATAAGGAAGAATATAAGAAATTCTTCATAAAATCACCATGTTTTGCCAACGATATCACTGCCGAACAACTATCTGATAAAAGTATGATTCAAGATACTGAAAAAAATGATTTCTTGAAA
>DATKPG010000007.1:0-139876 GCA_035524255.1 Smithella sp.
AAGCAAAAAGAAGAGGATCTAATCTACAAAACATGCTCTCTGGCATCAGGTGAAACACAGATTCTCTCTTCCCTTTTACCTCTGAATCCTATAATGTTATTTTATAACAAATGACAAATAATAAGAACACAAGGTGAAAGAGATATCGAAGGTAAAACTAAATTTTACGTTCTCTGTAAAGTCAAGTATAGGTCAAGACAGTTAAGATGATAAGTGCCGTTTTCATCGGCCGCGCCGTCAGCTTCTTCGGCGTATGAACAGGGGAGTATCCCCGAAGAAGACACAATATAAATAGATCATTTCCTTGCCGCCTCGATATCATCTTAAATTTTAAACCGGTATAATGGTCGTTTTTTGACGCGACCACTGATGCCAAGTTAAAGGGATGTGTCTGATCATTTTAATAACATTTTAAGCAAAGATGATATCGAGGCGGCAAGGAGGAGGCTCCGCAGACGTATATGGACATACGTTGAGGAAGCCAACGACGCGGCCAACAAAGATAGCGCTTTGATTTAAAGGTTATTGCTACCTGCGGATGAGTATTCCGATTGATTCAAACATCGGCATTACGTCGTAGTCCCCTGAAGCCGCCGCGATCTGGTAAACATGATACGGCGCCTGTCCGCCCTTTGCCGGATCGGAAAAGATATCGTGAAATAATAGATATCCGCCGGGAATCAGATTTTTTGCCCAGATATTATAGTCGCTCAACACGGAATCGTACGCGTGACTGCCGTCAATGAAAATCAAACTCAGAGGCGTTTTCCATACGCCCCCTATGGTTGCGGAACGTCCGATGACGGGAATGACGGTATCTTCCAGATCAAAATCGGTTATGGTTTTGCGGAAATGTTTTAAGGTATCTATCCTGCCTGTTTCCTGATCAAACAGATCGGGATCGAAATAGGCTTCTCCCGGCTGCTGTTCTTCCGAGCCCACATGATGATCGACGGAAAAAAGAACCGTGGAATTCTCTTTACAGGCCGTGCCGAGATAAACGGATGATTTGCCGCAATAACTGCCGATTTCCAGACAAGGGCCTTTTTGAGAGGCTTTTAAAGCCAGTTCGTATAGGTAGGCCGCCTCGCGTTCATCAAGAAATCCCTTAACCTTATTTATTTTTTCTTTATCTATTTTCATTTTAAAAAACCTTGCCGGATTTTTTTGCCATTCCATAAACCTCATCGCGATAAAAAGCAAGGGGTATGAAATGATGCTAAATCAAACCAGTTTAATTCAAAAATTATGATATGAAAATGAAAATGGCAATTGCCTGGGGAAGCAATTGCCATTGAGGGTTTTTTTAAAGGATTGGTCTATATGTTCAGACTGCCTGCTTATCGCGACGATGAGCTACATCAATTCTTTCTCTATTTTCCATTCATCGCCTGTTTTTTTCAACTCCAATGTCTTTTTACCCTTAAATTTAAAGGTGGAAGATTGGTAATCCTGCGTAAATACCGCCTTCGCGGTATCCCCATCCGTTGATATCTGCAAATCACTAATACTGATTTTTATGCGTTTACTTTTTTTGCGCAATTCTGTTTTATAGGTAATCCAGGCATCCAGGTTCATCCCTTTTGACTGGAAAGTTGATTCATAACAACCACGGTAAGTTTTCATATCGCCGGAACTCCAGCTTGCCAGCCATTTTGTTATCAAAATCCGGATATCATTTTCAGGGATTGATTTTGACTCCTGAGGTTTGCCGTTTGCCGGGGGTAAATTCGTGCCGGCGGCGGCTGCGGCAGTATCTGCTCCGGCAGCAACGGGAGCGGCAGCGGTGGCAGCAACAGGCGCAACAGTCGCAACAGGAGCGGTTGCATCGGCAGCGAGCGCGGGTGAAGGAGCGGGTGCTCCGGCAGCAGCAGGCGCGGCAGGGGTCGCGGCAGGCGCGGTTGCATCGACAGCGGGTGCGGATGAAGGCACGGGCGCCTCAGCAGCAGGAGGAGCGGCAGCCGAAGCGGTAGCAGGCGCGTTAACATCGGCAGGGGGCGCGGATGAAGGAGCGGGTGCCCCGGCAGCAACAGGAGCGGCCGTAGCGGCAACAGGGGCGGCAACGGGTATTGTCGATTTTATGCCTAATTTTTCTTCGAAGGCCTGTACGATTTCATTCCGGACATTTGCCGAGTCGGATTCTTTCTTAACGGGAAAATATTTAATAAAATGTTCATAAGCATCCTTGCGGGGTTCTTTGTTTATGGCCGTTGCGTAATCCGCTAAAGCCTTTCCATATTGTTCTATGTCGTAATTGGCAAGGCCCCGGTTGTACAAAGAAAACATGTCATTCGGATTTTTTTCCAAAGCCTTATTGTAATCGGCGATAGCTTTCGGAAGATTGCCCTGAAGATGATAGACATACGCTCTGTTGGCGTAGAATCCGCCAAATTCAGGTTTTAAATCTATAGCCTTGGTGTAATCGGCAAGAGCCTGCAGAAAATCGCCCTGGGTTTGATAGACATTTCCCCTGTTGGAATAGGCCCCGGCAAAGTAGGGATTAATTTCTATGGCTTTATTGTAATCGGCTATGGCTTTTAGATGATCACCCTGTGCTTCATAGGCATTTCCGCGGTTACAGTAGGCCGCTGAATACTGGGGATTGACTCCAATGGCTTTGGTATAGCTTGTGATGGCTTGAGCGAGATAGCCCAGTTTTTCATAGGCGTTTCCAAGGTTGTAATAAGCTTCTGTATACATGGGATTAATCTCAACAGCCTTGTTGTAGTCGGCAATGGCTTCAGAGAAGGTGTCCTGTTTTACGTAAGCTTTTCCGCGGTTGTAATAGGCTTTTGCATATTTTGAATTTATTTTGATGGCGTTGGTGTAATCCGAGATGGCCTGGGAAAGATTACCCTGTTTTTCAAAAGAATTGCCGCGATTGAAATATTCTTCAGCGGTTCCGGCGGGAATTTCGGGAACAGTTTCAGCGAAAATTGACGGCGCGAATAATAAAAATATTAATGATAAGGTAAATAATAATTTTTTCATAATTATTGCCTTTCCTTAAATTTTATTGATATTCTTCCAGAAAGCTGAAATCAAACAAAAAAAGCCGGTATTGTCAAGTTATTTCAGACTCATTTGTTTTTGCGATGACCCGATGCGGGAAATTTTTTTAATTAAATCATGCGCGAAATAAAAATAACTTCTCAACGTCCTGTCATTTAAGCGCCGTCTTGTAACATCCGTGAAATTTGTCTCCGGCCTGACGGGGGAGAGTTACGTCAAAAAAATAATATTGGATGCCGGCATGCATGGAGAAATCTTGATTTTTAAACCGGATGGATAAAAAAAGGTAAGCCGTCCGGAGGACGGCTTACCTGAAGTTACATTGTCTGGCAGATTTCTTATGGCGCTGTCACGGTGATGTTGACACTGTCTCCCATATGCACACCATTGTAGGTGGCCGTAGCGCTGACAGAATCCGAGGTCGATCCGGTGGTTCCCGCCTGATAAACCGCGGTGGCCACTCCATTGCCTTGAGTCCTGCCCAAGTTAATGGGGGTTACAGGTGGTGCTCCGCTGTTATTTACTGTTAGCGCAAATGTTACAGTCACGCCTTCTATAATTCCGCCATTTCCATCATTAACAGTTGCTGATAGGGTGCTTGTCCCACTCGGTGCCACAGAAGTTGGATTAGCCACTAAAGTCAGGTAGGGGAACGTTCCTTCCCAGTAAACGATACTGGCGGCGTCACCGCCATTGGTTGTTCCTCCAATCTGCGCTCTGACAAGCGTGTCACTCTGGCCGACACCCGGCCTTTGAAAGTCAACGTAAGCCTGGCCGTTATTGTCGGTATTAACGACCAGAGGAGTATCTCCGGAAAATGCAACGTCATCATTGGCGCCTACGATACTCCCTTCTCCGGCAATAATGGAGAAGTTCACGGGTACGCCCGCAACCGGTGTTGATAAATCATCTGTTGTCACCGTTGCCAGCATTGTAACATATTTATCGGGTGCCTTGACGGGATTAGCCGCCGTGGTTGACGGCGTTTGGGTAAAGGATATGATTCTGTTTCCCGTGCCCGCCTGGGGCAGAACAGAAATGATCGCCGCGTCCGCCGCGCCGCTGGTCAGAGACGCCTGAACAGCGTCCTCAAGACTGACGGAAGTATTAAACGTTCCGGCTATGTAAACTGCCACGGCCTCGCCGGTGGCGTCTGTTGTTGTATTAACATCGCTTATGGATGCTCCGCTGTTATTGGTTACTAATGAGAAGGTTACGGTTTGACCGGATACTTTATTCCCGTTTTGATCGACAACCGAAGCGATAAGAACGCTCATGGCTCCGGCAGGCAGAGAAACCGGCGTTGGCGTGAGCGTTATATTATAGCCGGAAACGGTGCTGCCTGACGTTCTGGTAATGACAGCAGCGGCCGCGGTGCTGTATGTGCCGTCGGTGGCAGTCGCGCTGACGGTATCCTGCACGGTGGACGTAAGCGAACCCGTTCCTGCCGTATATTGCGCAACAGCTCTTCCGGCCGCGTCGGTTGTCGCGGTAACTGTTGTTCCGGTAACGATTGTTCCGGTAACGGTTGAAAGGATCGCGGTGCTGTTATTGGCCACTAAAGTGAAGGTTACCGTCAATCCGCTGACGGGATTGCCCGAACCGTTCGTTACTTCCGCTGTAAGGATGCTTTGACCTCCCGCCGCCAGAGAAGACACGCTGGGTGTTAAGGTCATCTTATATCCTGACGCCACAGTCGTCGAACTGGACCCTGTTCTGGTAATGACGGCAACTCCCGTGGAGCTGTAAGAACCGCTTGTGACAGAGGCCTGTATGGTATCCTGAACGTCCGCGGAGGGGTTTGTCGACCCCGCTGTGTAAACGGCGACGGCATTGCCGCTGGCATCGGTGATGCCGCTGTTGAGAGTTTGCAGACCCATGGTGCTGTTATCGATGAGTTTTGTGAATGTGACTGTCAATCCCTGAATCGGATTGTCCGAGGCGTCGGTCACCGTTGCTTTTACGATACTGATCTGCCCTTGATTCAGGGAGGTCGGGACCGCGTTTAAAGTCAAATTTATTCCACTGGAGGCTGTTCCCGTTACGGAGATGACCACAGCTCCCGCGGCGCTGTACGAACCACTGGTGACAGAAGCCTGTATGGTATCCTGCACATTGCCGGATGCGCCCGTTCCCGCCGTGTAAACAGCTATGGCATTGCCGCTGGCATCCGTTGTTCCGCTGTTGAGAGTTTGCAGAACCATGGTGCTGTTATCGATTAGTTTTGAGAATACGACGGTCAATCCCTGAGCGGGATTGCCCGACCCATCCGTGACATTTGCCGTGATAATGCTGGTCTGACCCGCGCTCAGGGATGAAGCGGCTGACGTCACGGTCATCTTGTATCCTGATGCCACGGTGGACGAATTTGTCGTTCCCGCTCTTGAGATAATAACAACTCCATAAGAAGAGCCGCCGGATATTTGCGCTTCGATCGTATCCTGAACATAAGTAGTCGGGTTTGTTGATCCCGCCGTGTAAACCGCTATGGCTTTGCCGCTGCCATCGGTGGTTCCGCTGTTGAGAGTTTGCAGAACCATGGTGCTGTTGTCTATAAGTTTTGTGAAGGTTACGGTCTGCCCCTGGACGGGATTGCCCAGGTTGTTCGTTACGGTTGCCGTGATGATACTGCTTTGCCCCGCGCCCAGAGAGGTGATGCTCGCGGACATGGTAAGCGTATTGGATGTGGTGGCTATTCTGGTAATGATCAGGGCTGACGATGATGCCCCTGTGCAGGTTGCCTGGACAGTGTCTTCGAGGCTCAAAGATGTCGTGGTTGAACCGGCTGTGTAAATCGCTACGGCCTGACCGTTGGCATCGGTGATTCCGCCGTTGAGCGTGACCAGGGCGGGTGCGCCGCTATTGTTAGTCACAAACGAGAAACTTACAGTCTGACCGCTGACGGCAACGCCCGTACTATTGGTGACTTTAGCCGTAAGGATACTGCTTTGCCCTGCTGCAAGCGATGTTGGCGATCCTGAAAATGAAGAGATGGTAATACTGCTGGTTGACGGAGTGGGAGTTCCGGTACTACCGCTATTACCGCAGGCGATCAGACAACAAAGCAGTGTAAGAGAAATCAACAGACTGAACAATCTAAATAATTTTACGTTCATTGATTTTATCATATTGCTCTCCTCGTAAGAGTACAGATGATATTTTTTACATTTAAGTTAATTTTCTCCGGGGCATTTCATTCCTTATCATGTTAACAAAAAATTTAATTTTCCCTGTTGTTGCTTACATATTTAAGGAACAAATCCCTGGATGTTGTGGCCACGGAGTGTTTCTTTATAATCTTTATCTAAATTTGCGAGTGCAGATGGTATTTGCAATATTGTTTATGATTACCAGATACGATAATGATTTTCAACCTTTTTTTACGTTGTCTTTCTTTCAGACAAATTCCTGCCCGGCATTTAAATAACGGTCATGCCGGCCGGGGCATTAAAATTTTCATGTTTGTCATGCTCAACGAACAGGTAAATATAAACGAAAGAATTCACGGATACGGCGTCCCGGGGGCATTTTACGTTTTTTGCCTGCGATAAGCAATAAAACATTCCGGAAGCGCCATTAAAAATGATGTTAAAAATATGAAGGCCTGCGCGATTAGCGCGATCAGATAATCTCTCTGAATATTTTCCAGTCGTCGCCTGTTTTTCTTAATTCGAGTATCTTCCTGCCCTTGCTTCTGAGTCTTGAGGAACTGTAATGCTGAATAAATACCGCCTTCGCGATGTTTTCATCCGCGGATATCTGCAGATTATCAATGTGAATACTTATATTTTTATCGTTTTGATGGACATCGGATTTATGAGATATCCAGGCGTCCAAATTCATGTCTCTCGATTGAAAGTCTGCCGCGTAACAATCGCGGTAGGTTTTCATATCGCCTGATTCCCAACTGGTCAGCCATTTGGTTATCAAATCCCGTATGTCTTTCGAGGCGGAGGTCTTTGTTCCGCTTTGAACGCTCTCGGCCGCGGCAAGGTTCTTGCCGGTGACACGCGGCGGTGTCGCGTCATCCACGACATACCATTTGTTGTTGGCCCGCTCCAAAATCAGTTTATTGTAAAATCCCTGAAAATTATTGTCGCTGACCGCAAAGATTTGATCAAAAATAATAACGGCATTATTTTCTTCCTGTAAAATGGATATATCCCGCGGCTGTAAATCAAAATGATTGTTGATGAATTTCATCTGTCTGATTTTATTGTAGAGCTCTTCGCGTCTCTTGCCCTTGATTTCCGAGCCTTGCCTGTACAGGGAATCAATCTTTTTAAAATCCTTTTCGGTAAAAGCCCTGTTCCAGGACAGCAAAATTTTTTCTAAATCATTTTTTGAGGGAAGAACATAATTTTGGGGAACCCATTTTATGGACTCGGAAATAACGACCGGCGTTCTGTTTAAATAGATAAAATTGGCAAGCCGCTTCAGATCGCTGTCGTGCAAAACGACACATCCGCTTGAATGTTTGGGCAACAGCTGCTTTGTCGTGCCGTGAATCCAGATGTTATTGCCGTACCGTCCCGCTCTTTTGTCGGAGAGTGTCGGATAATCCAGAGGAAAAGCCATGGAGCCGTAAATTTCGGGCGGACCGGGGTTGTGCAGAATTTTTGTCGTAAAGAAAATGCCATTGGGAGTTTTCGCGTCTCCGGCAACCCGCTTGGAACCGGAATTTTTTCCGGTGGAACAGGGAACCTCGAATACTTTGGAAAAGGTTTCATCTTTATGAAAAACGTACAGCTTTTGATATTTCTTGTCCACGACGATAATGTAACCGGAAGACAGGTCAACTATCGAATCCGGTATTTTTCTGGCGCCGGAAGAAACCGCCGGATTCACTGTTTTGGGGGATTGCAGTGAGGCTGCCGGATCGGTTATTTCCGCGGAATCGCCTGCGGGTGCCGTATCCGGTGTTTTCTCGGAATAGGGGGAAATTGCCGTATCGGAAATATTTTCGTTTTCGGGGGAAACCATTGATAAAGCGCAAAGCGGATAACAGAAAAATATAAATGATAATAAAATGATACAGCAAGCAGTAATTTTTATTTTGATCGTCATGACTATTACGAACCTCAGAAATCTTAATGAAAAAGTAAAGCTCACATAGCAAAAACTTAAATATCATTCAAGCACTTTAATCGAAAAATCCACAAGTCCTTTAAACGATAGACTCTAAAAATTATTTTAAAAAAAATAAAAAAATGATTTACAAATGGGTAAATAGCTATTATAAAAAATAGCCAGATACAACCTCCAAAGGCCATCATAAAAAAAATTGTTGCAATAAGTCAAAAACATTGATAAATTTACCATTAGTTTTCTTGTCCAACCCAAAAAATGACGTAAAAGATACTTAAAAAAACACGAAGGGGAGTGTCTTGTCAGATTTGAAGAATGATATAAATTCAACCGAGAAACTTCTTAACGTCATACGCGGTAAGAATGAAGAATCTTTTGCCGCGCCTCGCGAACCGGAAGTTTCAGTGTCCGCAAACAAGCGGGCAACAAACATCAAGGTCGTCTCGCCCAAACGTTTTTTCGATAAAAAAAATTATACCGTGGGCGTTGATGTCAGCAGGGAATTTATTTGTCTGGTTAAGACATCTGATAATTCCGACGGCCCCCCGGTCCTGGTCGACAAAAAAATTATCAAATACGGCTCCAAAATATCCGGCGATTCTCCTGAATTCAGCGCATTTTTAAAATCTTCCATTATTTCCTTTTGCGGTCAAATGGCCAATTGCGACATCTGGACCAAGATATCAACGAGCGAGGTTAATGTCCATTTCCTGAAAGTTCCCCGGGTGCCGAAAAATAAACTGGATAATGTTGTTTACTGGACGGCGAAAAAAGAAGGGTTTATTGATGAAGAAAAATTAATTTTTGATTATGAACTGCAGAGCGAAATTGTTGAACAGGGAAATTCTAAATATTCCATCATGGCTTACACGGCGCCTAAATCGGAAATTGAAAGAATAAAATCCCTGTTTTTCGACATGGGCATAACGCTTGCCGGAATTACAACCGTTCCTTTTGCCATTCAGAATATTTTCAGGTCAAAATGGATGCCGGTGACGGAAGAAATTTTTGCCAGTCTGTTTATCGGCAATAATTTTTCCCGGATTGATGTTTACGATAAAGACAATCTGGTAATGAGCCGGGGCATCAAAACGGGCAGCGGCAGCAGCATGGCGGAAGCCATTATCGCGTCTGTTTCGGAGAAAACAGGCAATATCAGGCTGACGTATAATGAAGCCATGAAAATTCTTTTAAGTCTTAGTCCTGATTCGGAAAAGTTAACGAGTAAAGATGCCGGTTACGATTTAACAAAAGCGGAAATTCTGGAAATGATTTCACCCGTATGGGAAAGACTGGCCCGTCAGGTGGACTTAACTTTAAAAACATCTTCCATCGGATACCAGAAGGTTGAAAAGATATATATCAGAAGTTCGGTGAATGTCGATAATTCCATTCTGGCATACATGAGTGATCAATTAGGAACTAAAACCGAATTTTTTGATCCCTTTAAACAGCAGTCATCCTATCGGTCCATGGAATCTTTAAGCGTTCAGGAAGCAGTGCTGCTGTCTCCCGCTTTGGGTTTTTCGCTGTCGAACAACAGTGACACGCCGAATGTTATTTTTACTTATGTCGAAAAAAATAGAGAGATCCGGACGAAACGGATCGATAGAACGGTTTTTATGTCCTTCCTTGCGGCTTTAGTCATTTGCCTCTTGACGTTAATATATCAGGTTTCGGAATTGAAAATTATTAAAGATAAGCGGGTAAAACTGGAAAATGAATTATCGCTCTTTAGTCCGTTATTATCCATGGAATCCGTAAATAATACGGCTGACAGGGCAAGGATACAGAAAATCATTATCCATCAATACGCGCAGAAGTACCTGGGTCTTGCGGCCATGGGGGAAGTTTCCGATCTTACGCCGTCCAATGTGCGCCTGCTCAGTTTTAAAATGACAGCGGGAAGCGCTGCTTCGAAAAACGAACCCGCGGGCGACGGTATCGCGATAGAGGGAATTATTTTTGACAGCAAGGACAAGCTTGATTCGGATTTGTCGCAATATGTGATCAAGCTGGAAAATTCACCCATGTTTAAGCAGGTGTCGGTACAGAAAAACAGCATTATTACTTTCAAAAAAGATGAAGTTCTTAATTTTATTTTAAGCGCTAAAACGGGTAAATCGTAATGAATAAAAATAATGCCAGTGTAAATCAGAATAGTATCTTGCGTTTACTAATTTACGGCGGGATAATTTTGATTGTTATATTGGTCGGGATACTTCCTTTATATCTGAAAATTGCGAGTAACATTAAGGAAAATGAAAAATTAACCTATCAAATTAAAGAACAAAATGAATTGAGACCTGTTTATGTATCCTTATTAACCGCGATGAAGGATAAGGATTTGCTTGTCCTGCCCAATCCCGAGAAAAAGCCCCTGCCCCGGCTGGACGCCGGAAAATTCCGGGATGATTTCCGCGCGGTGGCGAAGAAATCCGGGGTAACGATCGTTTCCTTTGTGCCGGATACAAGCACATCGGCGGGTTCTTCAACCTCCCTTTTGCACGATATAGTGCTCAGGGGGGAATTTTCTGATTTTCGAAAAATGTTAATCGGACTGGGAGCCGTTCCTTATGTGGACAGGATTGAGGAAATTAGCTGTCTGCAGGGCAATTCTGCCATGGAATTTAAAATGAAAGTATGGATAGCGCTTAAGTAGTCAATCAAAAGGTATTTATGGCCAGGTTAAAAACAAGGGAAATTGTCATTATAGTCATTGCCGTCTTATTTGTTTTGTACGCGGGCGTTGATTACTTCATTATTGGACCGGCAAGTCATAAAAAAGTTAAATCCGGCGCCGAGGCCGTGAAAATCGAAACATTTACGAGCGGAATAACCGGTGATTTAAATAAAAATAAATTATCCGATTTTGACAGATATGTTGTGAAGCGGGCGGGCATTGACATCGGGAACAATCCTTTTTTGAAAAGGGATGTGTATAGAGCCTGGGCGGCAAGAGATAATAAAGGCATTACGTCTAAATTCATTTATTCCGGCTTTGTGGAATCAGGAAAAAATAGAATGGCTGTGCTTAACGGCCTGGAATATAGAGCAGGGGAGCAATTGGTAGAGGAAGGCTATACCTTAAAACAGATTACGCCTTCGAAAGTTTTGATTTTTGATAAACGTACGGGAAATAGCTTCGAGGTTCCCATACAAGAATAAAATTGCAATTGGAGGTTGTCGATTTGAAATACTCTAAAAATATCTTAATGGCAGGCCTAAGTCTTTTAGTGCTGATATTTTTCTGCGGTTGTGCCGATGAATTCAAGATGGAGAAAAAAGATCCTTTTTTTGAAAAATGGGGCACTCTTTCCGAGAATTCCGAGGGGCACTCTCCTAAATCCAGAGAAATTAATGAATCAGCAGTTTTAGCCAAGAAGCAGGTGACATCTTCTGAAGCGTCCGTGAAAAAATTGCCTACCGGGCCGATCAATTTAACCATGCGTCAGGCGGATCTCAAAGCGGTATTGAGAGCGATGGCCAAGTCGGTTGGTTTGAATCTCCTGGTGAAAAACGAACTCAAGGGCGAGATCAGCGTGGATTTCAAGGGCGTTCCCTGGGATAAGGCATTTACCGGATTGTTGAGCACCTATGGTTTGTCTTATGTCTGGGAAGGCAATATCCTCAGGGTCATGACGATTGATGACGCGGAACAGGATTTGAAACGAAAGGTGCAATTGCGGGATATTCAGTGGGTTGAACCGCTTCTGGAGCCCGTGGTGATAGGCATTGATTACACCGATCCCAGGAAACTGGCGGACACGCTTCAGGATTTTATAACGAAAGATAAGGATGGAAAACCCCGCGGTTCGGTCAAAGTTGACGAACACAGCAATTCACTGGTTATTTCCGCCCTGCATGATGATTTGAAGAAAATGCTGCCGATTATTGAAAAGCTGGATAAACCTACACCTCAGATTCTCATTAAGGCCAATATCGTGGAAACCACAAAAACCGTGGCCAGAGATTTGGGCATTATGTGGGGAGGATACAATAAAGGGACGAATGTTTCCGGCAACAACGATCTTATTTTCTCAGGCGGCGGAACCACATCACCCACCGTAACGGGTGTTACTCCAACGGCAAATGGTCCTTTGGGTATAGGTGGCCAGGGTTTTGGTGTGAATATGCAGGCTAATAATCTGACATCCACGGCTGCTTCTTCTTTAGCTGTAATATTCGGGAAGGTTAGCGGAAACTTTTTAGAAGTGCAACTGCAAGCCCTGGAGAGTGATTCCAAGCTGAATATTCTTTCCAGTCCGTCCATTACAACTTTGGACAACCAGAAAGCCTTTACGGAAAACGGCGAAAGAGTTCCCTATGTAACCATTCAGTCTACCAGCGCCACTACCAGCGCTACGCCGACGTATACGACCAACTTTGTCGATGTCGTCATGCGTTTGGAGATTACGCCGCATGTCATTGACGGTAAACATTTAAAAATGACAATTTTTGTGCAAAAAGATGACATCGATCTGACGAGGAAAGATTTATTGGGAGATCCTTATATTATCAAGAAGCAAACGCAGACGGTGTTAATTGTTAAAGACGGAGAAACCATTGTTATTTCCGGTTTAACGAAACAAACCAAGTCCGCCTCGGGAAACGGCGTGCCGTGGTTACAAGATATTCCCGTTTTGGGTTGGGCTTTTAAATCGGATAGCAAGAGCGATGAAAAGGATGAAGTACTTATATTTATTACGCCTCACATACTGCCGGCGATCAGTAATAACCAGTCTTCATCAGACACTGGAAAATATAGTCTAAGTGAACAAAATTGAAAAAAACCGGAATAAAAAAATAGAGTTGGACTTTGAGCAATAGCGGATGTTAAAAAGCAAGATGGCGTTTAAAAATGAATTATTACAACATTCTCAATTTAAAAAAAGAGCCATTTTCCAACTCTCCGGAACCGGAATTTCTTTTTCAACTGCCACAGCATAGCGATTGCTTACAAAAGCTGGAACTGGCCGTCCGCCTGCGCCGCGGGATTAACGTTGTCATAGGGGACATCGGCACAGGGAAAACCACTTTATGCCGGAAACTTATTCAAAGCTTATCTTCCACATCGGCAGATTCCACTGAAATTGAGACTCATCTTTTGCTGGATCCCGCGTTTGACGGCGCTGTTGAATTTTTGCAGACGATTGCTTTAATGCTGGGCATTAAAGATTTAAAGGATTGCAAAAGCGAATGGACTTTAAAGGAAAGAATCAAGGATTATCTCTTTGACAAGGGGGTGGACGAAAAAAGAATCGTCGTCCTGATTATTGACGAAGGCCAGAAAATTCCGGAGAATTGCCTGGAAATCCTGCGGGAATTTCTTAATTACGAAACCAATAAATTCAAACTGCTGCAAATAATCATATTTGCTCAAAAAGAATTCCAGACCATTCTTAAAAGGAAGGCCAATCTTCTTGACCGGGTTAACATCCTCTATCATCTTCAACCGCTCAATTTCAGGCAAATGCGGGCGATGGTAAATTATCGTTTAAGTGTCGCCAGAGACTTTGAAACAGCTCCAACTCTTTTCAGCTTTTTGGGTTTCGCGGCCATGTATATGGCGACCGGAGGCTATCCGCGCAGAGTGATATTTCTGTGCCATCATGTTGTTTTAAAGATGATCGTTCGCGGCCAAAAGAGGGCGGGCTGGTTTTTAGTCAGAAGCTCGCTTAGCGAAATGGCAACGCCGTTATTTAGAAAATTAAGATGGGCGCTGGCCAGTATTTTAATTATGGCTGTGCTGGGAATATCGATTGGCGCATTGATCATGCAAAGCCGGAATGCCGACGCGTATAAACAAATAGCGACCATTATGGTCACAACCTCAACACCGGCGGCCCCGGCAGCGCCCGCGACCCCGGTGGTAACTCCGGCAACTCCGGCAACGGCTGTTGTTCCTGAAATTAAACAAGCGGAGCCAACCGGCCCTGTTGCCAATGCGCCTGTCGCCGGGGAAAATAAGAATCAGAATGTTAAAATGCCCGATAATATCGGATCGATACCCATGACAAAAAGAAGAACCCTTTGGTGGACAATGCACAACATATACGGCGACGTAAATTCCGATATTACGAACGCGGTGTTTGCGGCTAATCCCCGCATTAAAGACAAAGACAGGGTCACGGAAGGAAGTATCATAACGCTTCCGTCAATCCCGGCGGCGATAAAGCCGATTGGCAGGGGCGATATCATTGTTGCCATAAAGAGTGGAAAAGATTTGGAAACGATGTATAATATTTACCGTAACAATCCTGACGAGAGGAAATTGCCTCCGCTGATGTTCCTTTCTTACTGGAATAAAAAAGAAGGCATGGAGTTCGCGATTGTTATCGATAAAAGTTTCAATAATAAATACTCGGCCGAAGAAGCAGTCGGCAAATTACCGCCGGTGATTGCCGCCAAAGCAAAAATCTTAGCTCAATGGGACGCGGATACCGTGTTTTTTAACCGTCAGGCGCTGCGTCATTGAGTTGATAGTGGAGGATCAATGAGAATCAAACAACGTCTTGGAGAAATACTTGTAAAACAAGGGGTTTTGACCGAAGAAATGCTCGCGAAAATCCTGAATGATCAGAAGAAAACCAATTTAAAGATTGGCCAGTTTTTAATACGCCAGGGGATTCTTCAGGAAAAACAGATAATCGATTTATTATGCGAACAGCTCAATCTTCAGAAATATCAAGTAAACAAGTACCCTCTGGATCTGAATCTGGTCCGTTATATCCCCATTGATTTCGCGCAAAAAAATCAGGTTGTCCCTTTAAAATTGCAGGGGAATCTTTTAACCGTCGCGGTTGTTGATCCTCTGGAGACTAAAATTTTCGATTCCATTGAGAAATTAACCAACATGGAAGTTGAGCCCGTCATTTGTTCAGAAATGGAAATCAATCAGCTCATCAACAGCATGTACGGCATGCAATCCGATCTGGGCGATATCATGGAAGACATGGAGATAGAATCCAAGGAGAAGGAAGACTCCGAAACCCAGGAAGAAATCCAGATCACATCCCTGCAGGATCAGGCGGGAGAGGCGCTGGTTATCCGTTTGACAAATTCTATTTTCGCGCAGGCCGTTCGCAGCAGGGCAAGTGATATTCATATCTCTCCGCAACTAAATACCGTGCAGCTGCGTTTTCGCATTGACGGACGGCTGATTGAAATGCCCTCGCCTCCCAAATCCATATTTTTATCCGTCATTGCCCGTCTCAAGATTATAGCCAACATGGATATCACCGTATCCAGAGTGCCTCAGGACGGCCGGTTCACGCTGAAACTGGAGAAAAAGGAAATTAATGTCAGGGTTTCCTCGATTCCCACCATATACGGAGAAAATATTGTCATGCGTCTCCTGGATATGAGCGCGGGTATTTATACCCTGGATAGTTTGGGCATGGATGCCGACGATATGGCTAAAATTGAAAGAATGAGCAATAAGCCTTACGGAATGATCTTAAGCACGGGACCGACAGGAAGCGGCAAAAGCACCAGTCTCTATGCGATCCTGAATTCCATCAACAAACCGGATATCAATATCATCACGCTGGAAGATCCGGTGGAATACAGGGTCAATGATATCCGGCAGGTTCAGTTAAACACGAAGGCGGGTATGACTTTTGCCAGCGGTTTGCGTTCGATTCTCCGTCAGGATCCCGATGTCATAATGGTCGGTGAGATCCGGGACGCGGAAACGGCCGCCGTATCGGTACAGGCGGCTCAAACAGGGCATAGAGTTCTCAGCACCGTTCATACGAATGATGCCGCGGGTGTCATCACGCGATTTATCGACATGGGCATTGAGCCTTTCCTGATCGCATCTGTTTTAATCGTTTCTTTCGCTCAAAGATTGGTGCGCACGGTTTGTCCTTATTGCAAGGAAAATTATGATCCACCCGTAAAAGCTCTTGAGCTTTTTGGAATAACGGAAAACGAAACAAAAAATGCTAATTTCCAGCGCGGTAAGGGCTGCAGCCAGTGCAAGAATACCGGCTACAAGGGAAGAACAGGCGTTTTTGAGGTTTTGGCTATTGATGAGATGATTCAGGATATGATTGTGAATCAAAGGTCGAGTCCCGAAATCACGCGTGCCGCGATAGCCGCCGGGAAATTAAAAACATTACAAAAACACGCGGCCCAAAAGGTTGTTCAGGGAATTACAACTCTGGAAGAAGCGGCTTCCGCCGTTATGACTTAAAAGCAGATAAGGATAAGAAATGCCCAAATATACTTACCGTGCCATTAATCAGGTTGGAGAGGAAGTTTCCGGGAATATAGAGGCGGAATCATCTGAAATCGCGAATTTCATGCTGATTTCCCGCGAACTTATTCCATCAAAAATTACGGAGCGGCAGGGGGGCAGTAATTGGTTGGATGCCGTATCGGTGATGGGCAAAGTTAAAACGACGGATCTGATCATGTTTACAAAACAGTTCCATTCCATGCTCGTCGCGGGGATACCGATATTAAGAATTTTGTCCATTCTGGAAGATCAGACAGAGAGCAAAATTTTGAAGCAGGGGATTACGCAAATTATTAAAGATATCAATCAGGGTTTGTCCCTTTCCGATTCCATGCAAAAACACCCCAAAATATTTGACCGCCTTTACTGCGATATGATCAGGGCGGGTGAAGTCAGCGGAAATGTGCCGGTTGTTTTAGAGCGGCTGATTTACATTGTTGAACATGAGGCAAAAGTCAGGGCGGATATAAAATCGGCGCTCAGGTATCCCATGATAGTGCTTATAGCCTTAACCGGCGCGTTTGTTTTTCTTTTAACTTTTATCATACCGGTATTTGCCACGATGTTCTCCCACACCGGTTTGGAGCTGCCGTGGCCGACAAGAATTTCCATGATGCTATCCAATTTTATCCACAACTACTGGTATTTGATTATTGGCGCAATAGCCATCATTGTTTTTAGCTTGCGTTTATATTTTAAAACAAGCAACGGCAAATTCGTAAAGGATTCTCTTTTATTAGAATTGCCGATCATAGGGCCGGTATTCAAAAAAGCGGCTTTATCACGTTTTGCCAGTATATTTGCTATCTTACAAACAAGCGGCGTTCCCATTATGCAATCATTGACCATCCTTTCGGCTACCATGGGCAATGAGGCCCTGACGCGCACGTTTGATAGTATCCGTGAGCGCATTAAAGAAGGGGCAGGAATTTCAGCGCCGTTAAAATCGTCCAAATATTTTACCCCGATGGTTATTGATATGATAGCGATTGGCGAAGAATCCGGAAAAATTGACGAAATGATGAGGGCCGTCGCCATGCATTATGATAGTGAAGTTGAGTACGCGGTTAAAGCGCTTTCCGACGCGATTGGCCCTATTCTGATCGTTGGTTTAGCCGCGGTTGTGGGATTTTTTGCTTTATCCGTATTTATGCCGATGTGGGATCTTATGAAACTGGCAACGCATCAATTCTAATTGCCGGTCTAATCACCGGTCTAATCGCCGGTTCAGCCGCGGTTGTGGGATTTTTTGCTTTATCCGTATTTATGCCGGTATGGGATCTTATGAAACTGGCAACACATTATTAATGTAAAAACATTGATCAATGAAATAAGCTGATATTTGTTGACTTTTTACGCGGAAATAATTAAAATAAAAGATATTAATTTTGTAAATGAAGTCTTAATAAGTGATCACCAAAAAAACTAACGGGCATGAAGAAAGGAGAGGAATATGTTAAAAAATGAGAAAGGTTTTACGTTGATTGAAATCATCGCGGTTCTGGTTATTTTAGGAATTTTGGCCGCGGTAGCCGTTCCGAGGTATTTAAGTCTGCTGGACCAGTCAAGAATCTCCGCGGCGCAGGGCGCTATTGCTGAATTAAAATCACGCGCGAGCGCTGAATACGGCAAATTGCTTCTGTCGGGCTCCGGTGCGGATCCCGGAGAAGCCGCGGTTCAGGCTTCAATAAGCACGGATGTCGGCAGTGATTTTTCGGGTATTTCAATGGCCGCCAGCGGCAGTAATATCGCCTTTACAATTACAACTGTGAAAGGCGCCACTTTAAGCACAAACGCTACCGGAACCTGGTATTATCCGACCCAGAGTTAAGTAAATAAGCATTTATAGAAAATAGCGCGAATAGAAATTCGCGCTATTTTTTTGCCGGCATTTCAATACACCTTGAAGCGTTTCTTTAAGAAAAAGGAGGAAAAATGTTAAAAAATGAAAAAGGTTTCACGTTGATTGAAATCATCGCGGTTCTGGTTATTTTGGGAATTTTGGCTGCGGTGGCTGTTCCGAGGTATTTAAGTCTGCTGGACCAGTCAAGAATCTCCGCGGCGCAGGGCGCTATTGCTGAATTAAAATCACGCGCGAGCGCTGAATACGGCAAATTGCTTCTGTCGGGCTCCGGAGCGGATCCCGGAGAAGCCGCGGTTCAGGCTTCAATAAGCACGGATGTCGGCAGTGATTTTTCGGGCATTTCCATGGCCGCCAGCGGCAGTAATATCGCGTTTACTATTACCACGGTGAAAGGCGCCTCTTTAAGCACAAACGCCACCGGAACCTGGTATTATCCGACCCAGAGCTAAATAAAACCATTCAGGAGAAAAAAGCGTGATAACTTCACGCTTTTTCCCCTGCTGATTTTATAGTTCATTAGAAGCATTTTTTAGCGACCAGGAGGAAAAATGTTAAAAAATGAAAAAGGCTTCACGTTAATTGAAATCATCGCGGTTCTCGTTGTTTTGGGAATTTTGGCCGCGGTGGCCGTTCCGAGGTATTTGAGTCTGCTGGATCAGTCAAGAATCGCGGCGGCACAGGGCGCCATTGCGGAATTTAAATCGCGCGCGAGCGGCGTGTATGCCAACCTGCTTCTGTCGGGCGCCGGTGCGGATCCCGGAGAAGCCGCGGTTCAGGCTTCAATCAATACGGATGTCGGCAGTGATTTTGCGGGTATTTCAATATCCGCCAGCGGCAGCAATATCGTGTTCACAATTACAACCGTGAAAGGTTTCTCTTTAAGCACAAATGCCACCGGAACCTGGTATTATCCGATACAAAGTTAAATTATTATAATGCACTTATGGAAAAGTAGCGTGAATAGAAATTCGCGCTATTTTTTTGCTTGTTTCTAATTAAGATAGGAACATCTTGCGGCAATCGATAAATAATTTTCAATTCTGGGAACGTAAACGTGCAAATTTTCATCCTTATTCAATTGCCGGATATATTCTTTTAAATTTAAAGAACCTTTTAAATACAGCAGGAAGCGAATTTCCTGACTTTGCATTTTTGCGTCTTTGATTTTTCCGTATAATTCAATGAGGGCCAGATTGGCATAAGCATTTTGAGGGGCAAGCTCTCTTACGGATTTCCAGTAATAGATGGCCTGGGCATAATTATTTTTCAGGCGGCAGACCTCGGCCATAATTTCCAGCGCGTTTAGTGAATCCGGATCTTTCGCGAGAATTTTTTGGGCGAAATTTTTAGCGGCATCAATTTTACCGTCTTTTAACAGAATAAAACTGTATAAATCCATTAGTTTGGAATTATCGGGATATTCTCTGAATTTATTTTCGATAATTTGTCCCGCCTGGCTGATTTGATCATGACGGAGCTTTATCTTGGCCATATAGATATAATTGGGAATATGTTGAGGATTTGTTTTAGAGGATTTTATAAAGTAGTCCATGGCCAGATCATCCTGCCTTTGGGTAAAATATAAAAGGCCCAGATTATATTCCTGAAGCGATAAAGATATATTGCTTCCTCCAAAATTATTCAGGCTCATCGCTTTTTCATACTCTTTTAATCCTTTTTCATTTTCATGATAATTGCAGTAAATGCTGCCCAGCATGGCATGCGGCCTGCTCAATCCCGGAGACTTTTCAGCGTTATCAAACCACAGGGAAAAATCGTCGGAGAATATTTTATTGCGGCTGTAGGTAATGTCGCCCAGGCCGAATATGATGATGGCTATTCCAAAGGCGACGATAATCTGCATCAGCTTTTTGTAGGAGAAGTAATCAATAACATAAATGATAAACTCCGTGCAGGGAACAAACAAAAGCATGGACGGCAGGTAATTGCGGTAGTCGTATATTAACTCCAGATTAAAAATGGAGCCTTCAATAATATGATTCAAAAAAAAGAAAATAACGCAAAAAGACGAGAGCGGGCGCTTACGGGATATATAAAGGGCAAATCCGATGATTAAAAATATCGTTAAAATTGACGGAATGGTCGTCCAGGGATGGATTAAGGAGCGGGAGACTTCAAAATCGTAGAGAAAAGTCAAGCGCGAACTGACCGGATAAAAAAGCAGTGAAAGATAAAACAGGATGACGCGGGGTTCGGTTAAAAGCCTTTGCATCATCGTGAAGCCGCGTATTTTATATCCGGCTGATAAATCGCGGAAACCCAGGAAATTGGAAAAACCGCTTGTATAAATAAATCCAATCACTAAAATCAGCAACAAAGGCAGCGCGGAAATCCTGATACATTTTTTAATGTTTTCTTTAGTTACGCCCTGAATTAAGAATAAATCGAATAATAGAATACTGACCGGAAGCATCGCGGCGTTTTCTTTGGAAAGCACTCCGGCTAAACCCGCAGCCACGCACAGGATAAAAAACAGGATGGAAGAAGTTTTAGTTTTAGATAGTTGCGCGGATGTCCGGCCTTTGAGATAAAAATACATGGACATGATATAAAACAGTCCAGCCATGGACGTATATCTCTGCACTATGTAGGTAACACAGGTAACGTGAAGGGGATTTAATGCCCATAAAAACGAAGCCAGCAGCGACACGGGGTAGGCAATATTTTGATATTGATCTTTCAGCCGCGGAAGCTTCAGCATGTTGTAAATAAATAAAAAAAGAAATACTGAAGTGAGGTAATGGATGATAAAATTAACCACATGAAATCCGAAGACATCCATTCCGCCCAATTTATAATTCAGGGCGAAGCTCAAAACCGGCAGGGGCCGCCATAATCTGTTCTGGCTAATATCATGTACATATTGTTTTATTTCCGGCCAGGAAAATGATTTTATCTGAGTATGCGGATTATTAACGATGTTGCCGAAATCATCAAAATGCCAGTCGCCGTGAAAACTGTTGGAGTAAATAATAAATAATGCCGCGAACAGCGCGATAAACGTGAAAATATATTTATGGGATTCAGGGAAGTTTATATTAACAGGCGGGGCAAAACCATTTTCTTCGGATGGCATGATAATCTCCTGACTCATGAAATATCGTTTGGACTGTATGTTTTTCTTTCATGATGATCCGTCCCCGGAAAGAGGGGCCGCGATCGAGGTACAGTTACATAATTTCATTCGAAAATCAACGGCAGTATTTTCTTTCTTTAGCCCATGCAAGCGCTGTGCAGTTTCCCATTTTACACGCCATCCGCGCGTCATAACAGCCGGGCTCTTTGTCGCCCAGATTAAAGTAAGCGCCCCCCCGGTTATTATAGGCGTCGGCATAGTCCGGTTTCAGACGGATGGCCTCGTTAAAATCCTTAACGGCGCTCTGATACCGGCGAAGTTTAAAGTAAACGCCCCCCCGGTTGTTAAAAGCTTCGGCATAGTCCGGTTTGAGGCGCAAGGCCTGGTTGAAATCATCAATGGCGCTTTGAAACCGGCTCATTTTGAAATACGCGATTCCCCTGTTGTAGAAAAAACCCGCGTCATTTGGTTTCAGGCGCAGGGCTTCATTAAAATCATTAATGGCATCCTGGTACCGGAAAAGACTTTGGTTGGCAGCCCCCCTGATATTATAGAAATCCGCGTCAGCCGGCTTAAGTCGTATGGCCTGATTATAATCTTTCAGGGCAAGTTCGTATTGGCCTAGCTTTGCGTAAGCAATCCCTCTATCCGAGTAGTAAGAAGGATCGTCCGGCCTTAAATGTATCGCTTTACTAAAATAATCCACGGCCTTTTGGTTCAAACCGAGTTTGATATGGATAATTCCCAGATTGTAATAAGCCTCGGCAAAATCAGGATTCAGGCGGATCGCCACATGATAGTCTGCAATGGCAGGCTTGTACTGGTCCAGCGCGGCATAAGAATTTGCCCTGTTGTTGTAGAAAAGAGCATTGTCCTGTATCAGGACAATGGCTTTATTATAATGATCAATGGCCTCTTTTATTTTTCCATCGGTAAAGAGGGCCAGACCTAAATTGTTATGCGCCAGAGCGTTATTCTTTGTTATCCGCAAATTATAATTCCAAAGCTTGATGCTGTTTTGCCAGTAAGAGCACTGCTGCCAGGTTATACATGACAAAACGGCAATGAAAAGCGCTCCCAGTGGAAATAAAATCTTTTTGCGCAGATTTTGGTGTGTGAAGAAAAGGGGGAAGCCCCACGCAAGCATTACGGCAATACCTATTGCGGGCAGATAATGGTAGCGGTTGGCCATGGCCTGTTCGCCTGATTGAACGATGCCGATAACCGGCAGAAGGGTTATCGCGTACCACAGCCATCCCACAAAAAGATACGGCCGACGTTTAACCGCCGCGATAACCAAAACGCTGATAACGATAATCAGAAGCGCGGCTCCAAGGAATTGCCCCGGTGAAATATAAGCAGGATACGGATAGAAAACGGCAAGATCGCGGGGCCATAATGTTTTCTCCAGATAAGATACAAAAGAAACAGACGCGTTGGCGATCCGCAAACTAAAAGGAAAATGTTTTACGGATGGATTGTACTGCGTATAAATCGTGATGACGGAAAAAAGCGCCGACAGGATAAAGAAGGGTATTTTTTCTTTCAGTTGCCATGAAAAACAATGGCCGTCCCCAAACTCAAAACGTTTCAGCGGCCAATAATCCAGAAGGATCATCACAACGGGCAGGGTGACAACCATGGGCTTGCTCATAAGCGCGCACGCAAAGGACATCAAAACCGGCAGATATCTTCTGGTGATGGGTTTTTCCGTGTAATAGACATACAGGCACAAAGTCAGCATCCAGAAAAAGGCGCTTAAGACGTCTTTACGCTCGGCTATCCAGGCAACCGATTCCACATGCATAGGATGCACGGCGAAAAACGCGGCGACAAACGCGCTTTTCCAGATCGTTCCTGTCATGCGGCAAAATAGCCAGAAGAGTAATAGCGTGCTCAATATATGCAGGATAAGATTGGTGATATGATAGCCGCCGGCGTTTAGACCGAATAGCTGATGATCCAGCATGAGTGACAGCCATATCAGAGGATGCCATAACGAATCGGCATACGTTGTGGCAAACGCCCAGCAAATTCCGGAAAGTGTTATCCCGGACTGGATATGGCTGTTGTCAGTTACATAAAGCGGATCATCGAAATTGATAAAGTCATAAAGATTGACCTGCCAGAAAACGGCAAAGGTGATAACGGTCAACGACAGATAAACGATTAGTTTCTGTCTGTCGGAACTTATATTTATCCTGCTTAACATAATCGAATTCAGTTTCCCTTATAATAATGTCCCGCATCCCATGCTGCACGTTAAACCCTGAACCGGTTTAACGGCAGAGGCCTTTAACTTTCGCGGCTTCCAGCGTTTTGCAATTTCCCAGTTTACACGCCAATTGCGCGTCATAACAGCCCTGTATTTTATCGCCCCGGTTTAAGTAAGATTCTCCCCGGCCGTTGTAAGCGCAGGCATTGTCCGGATTCAGTCGGATCGTTTTATTAAAATCATCAACGGCGCTTTGATACCGGTGAAGGCTATTGTAAACGGTTCCCCTTTTGCAGTAGGCATCGGCGTAAACCGGTTTCAGAGCAATGGCTTTATTGTAATCTTCAATGGCCTGTTGAACCTGCCCCGTGAAAGCATAAGCATCTCCCCTGAAGGCGTAGGAATCCGCGTAGTCCGGTTTCAGAGCTATGGCTTTATTAAAGTCCGTAAGCGCCGGTTGATATCGGCCGAGCTGGGTGTACGCTCCGCCCCTGTTGTTGTATAAAACATAACCCACGTTGTTTCGCACCGTATCCGGCATCAGGCGGATGGCTTCGCTGTAATGATACACAGCTTCTTCGATTTTGCCTTCACGGGCAAAAGCCGGAGCGATGTTGTTATGCGCGAGATAATTATTCTGTGTCACCCGCAGGGCATGGTTAAAGAGCGTGATGCTGTCCCTCCAATAACCGCATTGCCGCCACGCCATCAATGACAACAGGCCGATGAAAATCAATCCCGCCGGGAATAAAATCCTTTTGCGCGCGTTTTCGCTTTTAAAAAAAAGCGGTATGCCCCACGCGAGCATTACGGCAATGCCGATAGAAGGCAGATATTGATAGCGGTCGGCTCCTGCGAAGCCTCCCACCTGAAGGATTCCGATGACCGGCAGAAGCGTTATCGCGTACCACAGCCATCCTACAAAAAGATACGGCAGGCGTCTCCTCATCATAATGACGGCGGCGCTGATAACCAGAATCCCAAGGGCGGCGCCTGTGACCTGCCAGTGGGGAAGTTGTTCAGAAAATGGATAGAAAATTGTCAAATCATAAGGCCATAATGTTTTCTCCAGATAGGTCATCAAAGAAACAGGCATGTTAGCCAGACGCGAAGCCAGGGGAAAAACTTTTACAGATTGACTGTCCGGAGAATAAAGTGTGATGATAATAACGGCTGACGACAAGATCAAAAAAGGTATTTTTTCCCATAGCGGCCATAATGAAACTTTAACCGGCAAAATTTCCTTTAAATTGTTTTCGGTTTTTTTTGCTTCAAAACGTCCAAGCGGCCAGTAATCCAGAAGAAGCATAACAACGGGCAGGGTGACAACCATGGGCTTGCTCATAAGGGCGCAGGCAAAGGAAATCACAACCGGCAGATATCTTCTGAGGAGGGGTTTTTCCGTGTAGTAGACATAAAGGCACAAAGTCAGCATCCAGAAAAAAGCGCTTAATACATCTTTGCGCTCGGCAATCCACGCGACCGATTCCACATGAAGCGGGTGAAGCGCGAAGAGCGCGGCGACAAAAGCGCTCTTATATATCGCTTGGGTCATGCGGTTAAAAAGCCAGAAGAGCAAAAGCGCGCTGAAAATATGCAGGATAAGGTTGGTGATATGATAGCCGCCTGCATTTGGGCCTGCCAGTTTATAATCCAGCATAAAAGACATCCACACCAGAGGATGCCATAAATCGAAATACTTTGTGCCAAACGCCCAGCGAATACTGTCCGGCGTTATTCCGGACTTAATATGGCTGTTCCCCGTTACATAAACCTGATCGTCGAGATTAACAAAGTCATAAAGATTTACCTGCCAGAAAACGGCAAGCGTAATAATCGTTAAAGCGATATAAATAAACAGAGTGTTTGTCTGATGATCAGAGCCGATATTTATCTTCTTTAACATAGACAGTTTTAGTTCCTCTGATTTTGGAGAAAAAAGCCCGAATCAATGCGCGCTGTTTCCCCGGTTAATGTATTCGCATTTTTTAATAATATCTGAATAATGCTCAATTTTGGGAACGTAAGCCATTAACTTTTCATCCCTGTTTAACTTATCAATATATTCATTTAAATTTAAAGAATCCTGCAGATAAGACAAGATGCGGATTTCCTGATCAAGCATCTTTTTGTCTTTCATTTTATCATATAATTCAATAAGCGCCAGATTGGCATAAGCATTTTGCGGGGCAAGCCCCCGGACGGATTTCCAGTAATAGATGGCGCAGGCGTCGTTATTTTTCAGGCGGCAGCCCCCGGCCAGAATTTCGAGCGCAAAAAGAGAATTCGGATTTTTTGCCAGAGTTTTTTTGGCGAAGCGTTGAGCATCATCAATCCTGCCGTCTTTCAGCAGAATTAAACTGTATAGTTCCAACAATTCAGAATTATCAGGATATTTTTTTAATTTATCTTCGATGATTTGTCTGGCTTCTTTCATTTTATTTTGTCTGAGTTTAATTTTCGCCATATGAATATAATTGGGGGGATATTCAGGAATTATTTCAGAAGATTTTTTAAAGCAGTCCAGAGCCTCGTCATCCCGTGTTTTTTCAAAATAATAAAGACCCAGATTGGATTCCTGAATCGCGAGCGCTTCCCGGCTTCCAAAATTATTTAATGTCATCGCTTTTTGATATTCATGATAAGCCTTTTCTTTCTCGTTATTCATATAATAAATTCTACCCGCGTTGGTATGCGGTCTGCTGAGTCCCGGGGACTTGTCAATGTTGTCAAGCCAAAGGAGCAAATCGTCAGAAACCGTTTTATTGCGGCCATATGTAATATCGCCTTCTCCAAACAATATTAAAGCTATTCCGAGAGCGATCATAAATCTGATGATTTTTTTATAGGAGAAATAATCCATGGCGTGAATAATGAATTCCGCGAAGGGTACAAACAAAAGCATGGACGGCAGATAGTTGCGATGTTCATAAATCAGTTCAAGAGAAAAAAAAGAACCTTCAATGATATGATTCAAGAAATAAAAAATAATGCAAAAAGACAGCATCGGCCGCTTTCGGGCAATATAAAAGGCAAAAACGATTATAGCCGGTATCAATAAAATTGAAGGAATGGTCGTCCAGGGGTGCAGCAATGACCTGGAAACCTCTACATCATAGAGAAGCGTCAGGCGCGAACTAACCGGATAAAAAAGCAGGGAAAGATAAAAAAGGATGACGCGGGGTTCGGTTAAAAGCCTTTCGCCCATTGTGAAATCACGTATTTTATAGTCATGGATTATTTTGGAGAAATCAACGTAAATAAATGCCGCGATGATCATAATAATGACGGGCAGGATGGCAATTTTGACACATTTTATAATATTTTCTTTTGTGAAGCCCTGAATTAAAAATAAATCAAACAGCAAGATGCTCACCGGGAGCATGGCCGCGTTTTCCTTGGTGAGTATCGCGGCCATACCGGAGACGATGCACAGGGTAAAAAACAGGATAGATGAAGTCAATCGGCCCGACATTCGGCCTTTGAGATAAAAATACATGGACATGATGTAAAATAATCCGGCCATGGAAGCCATCCGCTGAACGATGTAAGTGACGGAAGTCACCCAAACGGGATTTAACGCCCAGAAAAACGAAGCCAGCAGCGCCACCGGATAGGCTGTATTTTCATATTGATCCCTCAGCCGCGGAAGCCTGAGTGTGTTGTAAATGAATAGAAAAAGAAACACGGCCGCGAGGTAATGGATGATAAAATTAACCGCGTGAAATCCGAAGACATCCATGCCGCCCGATTTATAATTCAGGGCGAAGCTCAAAAATGATAACGGCCGTGAAGGTCTTGCGTGTTCAATCCCGTAAATGCAATGTTTTATTTCGGGCCATGAAAAAGAGTTTATCCGGATATATTGATTGTCAACAATATTGGCATAGTCGTCAAAATGCCAATCGCCGTAAAAACTGTTCGAATAAATCAGAAACAGCGTGATGAAAAGAGCGATAAACGTGAACGCGTATTTGCCGGAAGCATCTGTTCCAAAATGAAAGGGAAACGTAAATCCGTTATTTTTGTTTAACATGTGTTCGCCTGAAAATAATTATGAATTACCCTTTCCGGGATTTGGAAAAATATTCGATCATGGGAAATAATGCGGCCAGGATTATTTCCACAAAGGTTATCAAAAAACGGGTCAGGATGGTTCCGAAAATAACGACCGGTTGCGCCATAAATGCCGGAAGAATGAGGAGGGCAAAGCCCTCACGGACGCCGATGCCTGCAGGGGCAAAAAGGGCGGCTACGCCGATAAGCGATGCGGCATAGTAAACGCCGGTTAACGTGAGAAAAAGATTCCAGCCGACAGGGTGGAAACAATTAAAGGCAAAATAAATTCCCAAACCGTAAGGCAAACCGATTATAATATTGGCAAGGACAAATTTAATCAGCAATCCGTAGGTGGGCAATTCAGTAAGCGGTTCTTTATGGATCAGCTTAAAAATAACGGCGGAAATCTTTTTCAGAACGGGAGGATATAATATCAGCAGAAAAAATATAACAAAAGAGACCGCGGCCGTTCGCACATAACCCGGCATGGTTTTAGGAAGAAAGGCGATGGAAATTAAAACAATAATAAACGCCGCCGTCATCGAAGTAATGAATTCGACTCCGGTCGCGAAGGCGACAACCCGTTTGCTCACGTTGCCGTACAAATCCATTCGCACAAGAAATAAACCGACTTTGCCCGGTATGTATTTCCCCAGTTGAGATAAACTCCAACATTTGGCCGTCGGCAGAAAAGAAGCTTTGAGGCCGAACGACGCGGCCAGACGAAACCAGATGAATATCTGCAACAGATAAGATATAAGAAAGGATAATATGCTGTAGAATAAATAGATCCACTCTAAATCATATTGGAAGCGGCGTATGTCCGAAAAATTTAAATATATATAATAGCCGACGAAAAAAAATACCAGAAGCAAAAGCAGTCTGCTGTACCATTTTCTGATATTCGGAGAAATGATTAATCGTTTAAGCTTCATCATGGATGCCTTCGCTCTCTTCGCATTATTTGTATATATTGAACTCCGCAGAATTTTTTACAAGCATCAATCCGGCTCTGTTAGCCTGTTCTATTATTTTTGGATCAGATAGAATAACCATAACGTCGGGAGCCTGTATTTTTTCAGAAGATGATCCATTAAATTCAGAGGACGGAAAAAAAACGCGGCAATTTTTTCAGGCAATAACTTTCCCAGGATGTACATGGGGAGAAAGAAAAAAGTTGTCGCAGGTATCCGTTCCTCTTTGATAATTAATCCTCCTGAGGCTTGAATCAGATTAGTCAGTTCGGCAGACGAAAAACACCGGCCTCCCGTATGAATATTACCGGATGAAGCATTATTTTTTAAATAATTTAAAATGCCGAAACCAGTTTGATAATTTATTCCTGAAATGTCGGGTTCGATGAGGATTAATTTGCCGCCGGAATTCAATTTTTCTAAAAGATTTTTTATGACGATGGGGCGCTGATTTCTTTGAACATACATCATGACCGTAACCGATATAATCAGATCGAACAGGCCTATATCTTCAGGGATTTTTTCCAGGGAACCCACAAAAGCATTCTTCCCGGTATTTTTTTTATACAGGGATACATAAGCGGGGCTGATATCCATTCCGATAATTTCAGCTTCTGGCAGTTTTTGCGCCACAGGCATGGTTATCCTGCCCCAGCCGCAGCCGACATCTAAAATTCTGCAGTCTTTTTTTACAGGATGAATACTGTCAAATATAAAATTAAGATGAGCAAAATGGAAATGCCTGTTGGCCGCCTCCGGCATGTTTTTAAATAACACACTTTTGCAGGAGCTGCCGTATAAAATGCCGCGTTTTTCCCATTCCTCCATGTTGACGTCATGACAGGTCACAAGCATATCTCCATCCGGCGCGTTTATTTTTCGAAATACTTCAGTAAAAAATTAATGACACTTTCCTGCTGGTATCCGGTGATGCCCGGGTACATGGGAAGTGTCAGTTCGTGCAGTCCAACGTATTCCGTAAGCGGCAGTTCATGATTAAAACTAAAATTCTTATAAAAACTGAATTGATGGATAGGCGGGTAATGGATGCTTGTTTGAATGCCATTTTGCCGAAGATACGTCATCAAATCATTCCTGTTAACGCTTTTGTCTAAAAGAACGGGGAAGATGTGATAGTTGGCTTCATCGGCCCTGCCGGTAAAAGGAATCGTTATTTGATCAATTTTACTTAATCCTTTTTTATAGATTGCGGCCGCTTTTAGACGTAAATGATTACCATCCTGCAGTTTTTTTAGTTGAACCCTTGCCAGGGCGGCGTGAATTTCATCAATGCGATAGTTATATCCCAGGGAGACGACGTCATAATTGTAAGCGTGACCCCTATGGCGATCCAGTGTCTGGCTGGTCATGCCGTGCGACCTCATCAGCCTGATCTTTTCGGCGTATTCGCCTTCATTCGTGCAGATCATGCCGCCTTCACCCGTGGAAATATTTTTATTGGAAAAAAATGAAAAGCATGAAATATCGCCCAGAGACCCCAGCGGCCTGCCGCTGCAGGTTGCGCCGGGCGCGTGAGCCGCGTCTTCGATGACTGGAAGAGAATGTCGATGGGCAATGCGCGCGATCTCATCCATATCGCAGGCAAAGCCTCCGTAATGCATAACGATAATCGCTTTTGTCCGATCCGTTATTTTTCTTTCGATACCGGAAGGCGATAGGGTCCAGTCGTTCAAAGATTCAATATCGGCAAAAACCGGCGCTCCCCCCGCGTACAGTATCGAATTCGACGTGGCGACAAAGCTCAAAGATGGGCAGATGACCTCATCGTTTTGTTTGACGCCGACGACAAGGTTCGCCAGATGCAGGGCCGTTGTGCAATTGCTTACGGCTATCGCGTGTTTGACTTCGCAGAATTCCGCGAACTCTCTCTCCAACGCCTCCGTTTCCGGCCCCATGGTTAACCATTTGCCGCGCAACACCCGCAGCACGGCTTCCTCTTCTTCCTTTCCATAATTAAGATCGAAGAGAGGTATCGTCGGATTCGAGCCGCTCATAAAACGTCCTTCATTTTTTCATAATCATCGATAGCCTGTTCGTAATCTTCCGGACGGCCGATATCCATCCAGTATCCGTTATAGGCGTGACAATGGACAGGCCTGTTGAGCAATAGAAGTTTCTGAACCAGATCGGGAAAATCAAACCGGCCTTTAGCCGGAATAAGAGGCAAAACCCTGCTCGAAAGAATATAAATTCCCATGCTGACATTGAAATCAAGGGAGGGTTTCTCCCGAAATCCGGTGAGTCTCCCGTCTTTGGAGTAATTAAGCGTTCCGTAATTCACGTTTTGTGTTCGTTTATGGGTGGCGATGGTTAAGTCGGCTTTTTTGTCTTTATGAATTTTAAAAAGTTTTTTTAATGACAAATCCGTCAGAATATCGCCGTTCATCATCAGGAAGTCATCATCAAGATTTTTCATGTGCCTGATCGGCGCGGCCGTGCCCAGCGGTTCTTTTTCAATATAATACTCGATGGGTATTCTCCATTTTTCGCCGCTTCCGAAAAAGGCGACAAAAAGATCGTGTTGATGCCCGATGGCCATCGTTATTTTTTTAAATCCGTTTTTCTTCAATTGCTTTACAACGACTTCCAAAATCGGACAATCGCCGATGGGCATGAGCGGTTTGGGCAATACGGTCGTGTAGGGTTTTAATCTTGTGCCTCTTCCTCCAGCCAGAATAATCGCCTGCATAAGTCACCTATTTAATGTAAAGTTCCGTTTTGTAATGATGCAGATTGTCTTTTATCCAGTCAATGGTTTGTTTGAGCCCCTGCCGCAGCGTAAACCGCGGCTGCCATTTTGTGTTTTGCGCGAGTTTGCTGTTGTCGCAATACAGTCTTTCGACTTCGCTTTTTGGGGGCCGCTTGCGGTCTTTGGAGAGATGAAAACCGATTTTTACCCCGCAAATATCCGCTATTTCCAGCGCGAGATCTTTTACGGATATTTCAAATCCGGAGCCGATGTTCGTGACGGAGCCGCTCAGTTTTTTGCAGCGGGAAATTTTAATCATGCCATCCACCGTATCCGTTACATACGTCAGGTCCCTGGTGGGAGAAAGATTGCCCAGATTTAACGATCTCCTCCCTGCCAGAATCTGGCCCGCGATGGTGGGAATAATCGCTCTTGATGACTGGCGCGGGCCGAACGTATTGAACGGCCTGGCGATTTTGACAGGTAGTCCGAAAGATAACCAGTAACTGAGCGCCAGTTGATCGGCGGCAACTTTGGACGCGGAGTAGGGCGATTGTCCGACGAGGGGATGATTTTCGGTTATGGGAACGAACTGCGCGGTTCCATAAGTTTCACTGGTGGATGTGACCATGATATTGCCGATATTTAAATCACGGGCATTTTCCAGCACATTATAGGTTCCTTCAATATTTGTTTTAATATAGGCCAGCGGCGAATCGTAGGAATAGGGGATGCCGATCAACGCGGCGAGATGAAAAACTTCCCGGCAGCCTTTCATGGCCCTGCGGACGGAATCGAAATCCCGTATATCGCCGCTGAATATTTCCATATCTTTGATGAATGGAGAATGCTCCAGCCAACCCCAGTCGCTTTCGGAATTATAGCGGACAAAAGCCCGGACGTCATATCCCAGCTTTGTGAGTCTCTCCGCCAGATGGCTGCCGATGAATCCTCCCGCGCCTGTAACCAGTATTTTTTTCGCGCTCATCTCTTATGCAGTAGCTCCTTTATTTTTTCATAAATGGTTTTCGCGCCATTCTCAACAGACAGGATGGTTGCCAGCTCTTCATATCTTGCTTTATCGTAAAACGAATCCCGCGTTTTTGAATCGCTCATGGAAACCAGAGCCTCCGCGAGTTTATCATAATCTTCCGGCGGAATAATATAGCCTAAATTATACTTTCGCGCAAGAAATCCCATGTCTCCCACATTGGTTAATATTAAAGGTTTCCCGGCATTTACAGCTTCCAGCATGATCATGGGGATGCTCTCCGAGCGAGATGGTATGACAATACTGTCAACTTTTTGCAAAAGATACGTTATGTCTCCGTCTTCGAGATGTCCGGTTAATATCACATCGTTTTGGATGGAATAACGCTCGATGAGCCCTGCCAGATTATTTTTTTCATCGCCCGATCCCACAAGATAACAGCGAAACGCCGCTCCCTTACGGCGCAATATATCGCAGGCCCTGATAAGAATGTCCTGTCCCTTAACAGGATGAAGACGGCCGACTAAGCAGAAGGTAAAGCGGTTGGAATCATCGGCAAAAGAGAAATCCGATCTTTTGTCATCCGGATATCTCGCGGTTGCCGCGAAATGACAGGGTTTGCCATCCGCCAGAGCGGACGTCCTTTCGCACAAATCAAGTCCGTCGGCAAATAAAAGAGAACTGTTTTTCGCGACATTTTTGATGATTGGCATTAGCAAAGCATTTTCGGCCGCCACGTAGACATCCGAGCCTAACGCGCGGCAACAGTAAGGCGTCTTTGTCGCGAAAGACAGCAATCGCGCGAGGAGTCCCGCTGGAATCAGCCACTCTGCAAATAGAATATCGGGCTTCCACTTGCGGCATATAGACCTGCCTGCCCTAAAACCGCGCAGAAAATACTGGAGCGCAAGAATAAGTCCGTAGGGTCCGCGATTCTTAAATAACGATACAAGAGGGGTATCGCCTCCGCCCCATCCAAAATAGGTCACCCGGCAGCCGGGCCATAATTCTTCGTGATGCGTCTTGGGGGAGTCACAGTTTTGAGTTAAGACATGGACATCTACACCCAGTTTATTTAAATGGCGGATTGTATCGGGAATGAACATGCCGCTGATTCGTCCGGACCGGGGGAAACTGCTTGTCAGCAGCAGCATCTTCATTTTATTTTACCCAGTGTTTTTTTATGGTTGAATTTATAACGGGTGCCGCAGGAGGGGCATTCGAATTTTTTATTGAGTTGATAACCGCAGGCGCACATCCAGCCCTTCTGGAGGGCGGGATTGCCTATCATTAAAGCGTGATCGGGAACATCCTTTGTAACGACGGCGCCGGCGGCGATAAAAGCATAACTTCCGATAGTGTGTCCGCAGACGATGGTTGAATTGGCGCCAAGGGACGCGCCCTTTTTGACCGATGTGGGCCTGATCTCATCCATCCGGCGAATTTCGGAGCGCGGATTTATCACATTGGTAAAGACGGCCGAGGGTCCGCAAAATACAAAGTCTTCAAGCGTTACGCCCTTATAGACCGAAACGTTATTTTGAATTTTACAGCCGTTACCGATGACGGCGTCGGGGCCGATCACAACATTCTGGCCGATCGAGCAGTTTTTGCCGATGCGTGAACCGGAAATGACGTGTGAATAATGCCATATCTTTGTTCCCGCGCCGATTTCGACGTCATCGTCGATTTCCGACGTCGGATGAACCGATACAGAATCATCACCGGTTTTATCAAGAGCGCCGTTTTGCAGCCTTATTCTCGTCGCGTTTTCGTTTAAAGAATGCTGGGCGGCATTGAGAACTTTAAGCACCCGCAATCCTTCCTTGCCATTCGTTACAGGTTGTTTTTTCCCCGCGATGCAGTCAAGAAAATGCTGGCATTCCACCTTCAGGGGTTCCGCGTAAGGCACAGACACTTTTTCCGGCACTCCGCGAGCCGGTATGGGAAGATTATTTTCCCAGTTGACGTGATGAGGATAGACGAGCAGTTTTTCTTCCCAGGGAAGCGTGTCGTCAAAAACAGCCATTTTCTGATCTCCGACAATCACCAGTTTTTGATCTTTAAAGGGGTGAAGCCAGGACACAAAAACATGCGCTTTGAGGCCGGAAGAAAATTCCAGATGGGTGGTGGTGACATCGGCTATTTTCTTATGCAGGTAATAACCGCCTGTGGCCAGGACACTTTCCGGTTCTTCGTCCGCGAGAGCAAGAATCATCGATATATCGTGCGGCGCGAACGACCATAGAATGTTCTCTTCTCTTCTGATTTTACCGAGGTTGAGTCTGTGGGAATAAATATAATTGATGCGCCCTAAATCGCCCGCGGATGCCATTTGCTTGATTTTTATAAAAGCCGGATGATACTGGAGGAGATGTCCGACCATCAATATCAACTTATGTTTCGCGGCCAGGGCAATCAGTTCTTCCGCGTCTTTCTCGGTCAGCGTCATCGGTTTTTCCACAAAAACATGTTTGCCGGACAGCAGAGCTTCTCTCGCCTGTAAAAAATGAGTTTCCGCGGGGGTGGCGATGACGATTCCATCGATGTCTTTGCGGGAAATTACATCTTTGATAGACGTTCCGGTGTCGCAGGAGGGATAGAGCGTTTTGATTTGTTGCAACGCCTGCGCGTTCTTATCGATGACAGCCTTTAACGAACCCAGTTCAAAAAAATTCCGGATTAAATTTTTCCCCCAGTAGCCCGCGCCGGCAACGGCAATATTTTGTTTTGTTTTTTTCGTCATTTTAAGCTCTTCCCCCGGGCGTGTTTAAGATTTGTAAAGCCGTTCGTTATCCTGAATATCCATCCACATGGCAAACAGAAGCGACTGAAAGCTGCTGGTAAACAGAAAGAAAAAAGCAAGCATGGTGGCCGGTGAAACGGAGCCGCCGGAGATCATGATGGAAATTATTTTACAGGCGTAGGGTATTGTAAAAATACCTATGAAAAAGGAAAAATGATAAAGCAAAAAAAGCGGATGAAAGTCACGGAAAAGATACTTTATCCACAGCCTTTTGAAAAAAGATTTAAAAAGCAGCCATGCAATGCGGGGAATCACCTTATGCACTTTCATTTTGGACGTTTCGCCGATGTTGTAAACCGGTTTTATTTTAACTTCCTTCAGGGTGCAGAAGGCTATATTTAATTTGACGAGCATATCATTGGGCATGCCGTACCGGGGATAAATATCATGGATCGTAATCGCGCTTAATGCGGAAAGGGAAATGGCGGTATAACCGGTTTGAGTGTCGGACACGTGCCAGAAACCGGAAGCAATTTTGGTCAATATGGACAAAATTGAATTGCCGAAGAAGCGGGTTTTGGGCATCACAAGCCTCGCGCCGCCGTGAATAAGACGGTTCCCTTTTACATAATCAATATCTTCGGTCAGAACGGGTACGCAAATCGATTTTAACTCAGCCGGATCCATTTGACCGTCACCCGCCATAACGGCCGTGCAATCGATTGCGTGATCCAGGCACCATTTGTAGCCGCGGGCGATTGCCGCGCCCACGCCTCCGTTTTTCAGATTATTGATTAAAATGACGCGATCGGAATCAGGATTTTTATTGGCTATTTCCGAAGGGATATAATAGCCCATGTCCGTTTGCTGTTTTTCTTTGAGCATATTTTCCGCGCGATCATACTTGCTTTGGCAGGCAATCCCCTCGTTATTATTAAGAATTGATTGAACGGGCCCCTGCCTACTGATATAATCCAGAACCACCGTGGCTGTATTATCGCCGGAACAATCGTTGACAACGATTACGCGATCGACAAAATCAGGCATGGTTTCCAAAACCTGCCGGATTTGTTTTTCTTCATTATACGCGGGAACGACAACGGCAACAGTTTTATTAAGTAACATCGAATACGGCTCCCATTTTCAGGCGTGTATGCAACTTACTATTTTTATGATCATTTGTCCAAAAAAATTTCACGATTATCTTTCTTTAAGGGATTGATATTCAACTTTACGGGTATTATATTAAACCGGCGTTCCAAAGGTGGAGGCGGCAAGTAATCGTAAATCGGGCAACCGGCCCCCGGCCTTGCGCGGGTGCCATTATGAGCCCGGGGTGGCCTGTAGACGATGAAATATCATCGAAAAATGTCCTTTGAACAGATGGCGGAGTTGCCGCAAATCTATGGGCGCGTTAAAATGAGCCTCTGCTTTGGAGTGGAGTATTTGAAAAAAATGGTTAAAAATTAAATATTTTGTAACTTTTTTTTCAAAAAAGTTGTATAATAACGTATCAAGAAAAAATGTAGTGCTTGTCCTTATCAAAAAGAGATTGGAATTGAGACCGGTATGATAAGAAGAAGACAAATCGTTAAAAACAGACTGAAAAATAATAGTGGTTTCACAATGATTGAGACTATTGCCGTAATGGTCATTCTCATCATTTTAGCCGCCATCGCCGTCACCCGCGGCCTGTCCACGCAAAATGATCTTATTCCTCAGGCGGATACCGTGAAAACGCACCTGAGATTTGCCGAGATGAAAGCGTTGAATGATGATGTCAATACCTGGAGCGTGGCTTTTACACCCACTAACTATACCCTGTCCTGCACGGGTTCAAACTGCCCTACAAAGGCAATACAACTGCCGTCTGAAAGTTCCAACACCCATACTTTCCCAAGCGATGTTACGGTAAATACGGCTGCGAACGTTACTTTTGATAGTTGGGGGAGCCCCGGCGGTAGCAATGTGGTCATCAATCTTGTGCAGGGCTCTCAGACCATTCCCATTACTATTGCCGCAAATACAGGATATATAACGCCATGAAAACAATGAAAAATATTTTAGAGCGCGGGTTCACTCTGATAGAAGTGATCATTACCCTTGTCGCGATCGCGCTTGTCGCGGCCATGATGGCAGTCTATTTCGGAACATCAATTGAGCAAAGCTCTTCACCCATTGCCAAATTAAAAGCGGCAGAAAACCTGAATAAGATTATGGAAAAAATAACTGCCAACTATAATAATACTCCCGCGACCTGGAGCCCCAGCACCGCCTACACGTTGAGTTCCAATACGGATCCCCCCACCGTCGTTCTTCCCACGGAGGCCAATAGAAACGGAGTTCAGTATATTTGCACAACGCAGGGTACCAGCGGCGCCACTGAACCCACGTGGCCCATAACGGTCGGTTCTACGGTAAACGATGGCGGTGTAGTATGGACTTTCAGCGGCCCCACGCCGCCAAATCTTTGGACGTCGGGTGCGTCATATACCTTAAATCAGATTATTTATCCTGCCAACGGGTATCAGTATATTTGCACCGTCGCCGGAACCAGCGGCACCACTGAACCCACGTGGCCTACAACGATAGGTTCAACAATTACCGAAACCACAGGGTCCACTCCCAAGGTGCAATGGAAATGCTACGGTCACCAGCCGCTGACTGCCTTGCAGACCAGAATCGGCGCGGAAGTAACGGGGGGGCAGGATTATACGCAGACCTTTAACGGCGTTTCCATAAGCTATCGCGTGATTCAGAACAGGTTCATCACATTCGATGCCGGTGCGAACATCACGGAAGATGACACTTGCACGTCGAGTTCATGCAACATGGTAATATCCGGAGTGAATACTAACGTATATGGGAGATATCTCAAGGTTACTATTGGACTGCCGCTCACGGCATCTCCCAGAACGACGGATACCCTGACGACTTTATTTGTAAGGCGGTGAAAAATGGTTCGTGAAATTACCGGGCGCCTGTTGGATGAGAAGGCATTCACACTGATTGAAATGATTGTCTCCCTGGTCCTGATCAGCATTTTTGCCACGGCTGCGGGGTTGGGCATTGCTAAAATCAGTCAAGGCTATATTTTCGCGAAACAGGACACGGAAACCCAGCAGAAAGCGCAGGTCGCCATGGCCAGAATGGTCAAGGAACTGGGCTGGGCTGCGCCGCAGACCAGTACGGCAACCGCCATCACGGCAGCCACGGCATCTTCGGTTACTTACACACGGCCGCAATCCATAGGTTCAAGCACATTTGTGACAAATACTCTGACTATCTCCGGCTCTTCAGTCCTACTAAGCGGAAACGCCAGCGGAACCCTCGTTAACAATGTTGTAAGCGGCTCTTCCTCATTTGCTTATTATGATACCAACGGCGCGACGCTGGCCACGCCGGTGGCGCTTTCCAGAATCCGGCGGATTGATATCACGCTAAGTCTGACCGGCGCGGACAATTTAACATCCCAGTTTACAAACAGCGTGTGGATAAATGAATCCTATTAGCCATTAAGGGAGAATAATATGTGCCTTAAAAATAACAAAGGGAGTATCCTGATTACACTCATCGTTACCATACTTATTATGGCGGTGCTTGGTCTGGGCATCTACGGTCTGTTTTCATCCTCCACCATCAGTGAATTTCTGTCCAACAGAAACGATAACGCGTATCAACTCGCGAAAGCCGGCATTCGTTACGCCGTCAACACCAACGGCGCCAACCTGGGCAACTTTTTTATGCCCGATGCCAAGCATGTATTTAACCTTGCCAGAAACGGCCAGGTCATTACATCCACGGGTATCGTGAATGCGGGCACTTTTCTGGAGGCCAGGAGAGTGCTTACCTATACTCTTACGGGAGCACTATACGATCCTCGTATTCATCAGAATGATCTTGTCGTCCCAACCAATAACAATATTGTCTCCAATCCAACGGGCGCGATCGCGATCAGCGGAACAACGATCACGCTGGGCGGAAGCCAAAGCCCCGGCGTCTCTCAAAGTTATGCCGCCATCTGGTATAACGGGAATAATGCCAATGCCAGCTGCAACTCAGGCAACTGCTTATTCGGCACGGGCCTGCGAGCGTATTTTGAATTCCAGTTTCCCGGTACTACGGGTTCGGGCGATGGATTTACTTTCGCGATTATGAGCGCGCTGACCAATACAAATACCCGCGTAGGGGGGTTTTCTAAAAATGACTTCCCCGGCACTTATACGCGTACAGACGGCACCCAAACATCGGTTGCCGGCGGTGAATTACAGGGGTATGCCGGACCGGGCAATACGTATCTGTCGAATGGAACCGATGGCCAGGGGCTCCGGCCGCCGAAAATGGCCCTGCAGTTTGATACCTTTACAAATTTGACCGGTTCACCCATATATCTCGCGGGGACCAGGAATGATCCGTCCTGTACGGCGACTTACGGCGATTATGTGGCCCTCCAGTTCTGGGGCGATTATTTAACCGGCCAAAATACGCCAGCGCTTAATTATTCCGGAGGCGGGACGCGTATTTTCCCCTTGAGCAGTTTTGACGACAATATCCATGGCGCATATCCGGCAAGCGCCTATGGATCGTCCACCTCCTGTGTCAACGCGACGGCAAACGTAACCACAACACCCGCGACATCAATATCATGTCCGCCTGTAAATGGTCTCGGCGCGATGTGTTATTTACTGGAAGATCATCAGGTTCGTAGTTGCAGGATAGAAATTACCCGTCCGACGAGCGTTTCAAACAGCGGCGCCTGCGCGGGTATGTACGCGTATCAAATCAATGTCTGGATCGAAGTTACAGGCAGTCTTTCCGGTCTTACGTTAAGCCATCTCCAGGATGTGCTTGTGCCGTTTGTCGATCCTAATACTCCCGCTATTTCTAAAAAAATCAGCCAGACGGTCTGCTTTACCTCGGCAGACAACTCTAACCTGGCAACCATCATTTGGGGTTTTACGCAAGGCACGGGCGATGCCGTTCAGCAGGTGCCGATTACAAACTCCGATGTCTTTTTCCCGAATGCGGGGTCGTCAACATGCACTTATTCAATTAACCCCTCGAACGCGTATTTTCCGGTAGCGGGCGGATCAGGAACCGTTGCCGTGTCGTCTTCAAGCAATGTTTGTTACTGGGCGGTATCGAGCCTTGCCAGCTGGATCACCATTACCTCAACTCCGTTATTCGGCTTAGGCAATGGAACGGTCAGCTATACCGTCGCCGCCAACAATACAGGAGCTATCCAGATCGGTGTTATGAACATAGCCGGACAGACCTTCACCGTCACACAATGCGGGTCTCTCTCCAGTTACACGATAACGAATAGTACAGGAGCGACAATTTACAGGCAGTCAGGAGGGAATTGTTCAAACGGAAATGCTATCTCTAACGGCAGCACGTATACACTATCTTCCAGTGGTACGGTTACGTTTTATCAAACCAGGGGCGGCGGTAACAGCTGCCAGGGCAATACAATTACCGTAACCGGCGCTCAGGCTCAGGCCGCGGATACTAATTGCGACGGTAACGTACAGATAAATAGTTCCTGGAGTTTGGTAGACAAATAATAAAAAAATCAAGCTTTACACAAAAGAAGTCCGGCCGGGTCAGAAAGGCCCGGCCGGACTTCTTTATGGCGTTTGAAAAACACACTTTACGGAGCGCTCAGGGATAATCTGTGAAAGCCCGTGCGCGACCCGAATCCATCAACTGCCTTGGTCGCCGCAATCCGCGAAAAACACGTAAAAATTAATTACTGTGAAACATTTGACTTTTTTGTTTATATGATATTTAAAATAATAAATCGGGCCTGAACAAGGCGATTTTTTTAAAAGGGGGATGGTGGCGTGAATATACTTGTCAAAAAAGGAGTGCTTGCCGATACAAAAAGCGAGGCCGTTATACTGACGTTGTTTGAAGACAGCAAGAAACTGACTGGGGCGGCGCTGGAAATTGATAAAAAAAGCGGCGGATTGATAAGCGATTTGATCGCCAGCCGCGATTTCGAGGGTAAGCCGTCTCAAATATCCGTCATTTATACGAGAGGAACGCTTCCCGCGAAAAGAATAGCATTGCTTGGCCTGGGAAAACAAAGTGAATTCAATCTGGAGAAGCTTCGCGCGGCCTTCGCGATGGTCTGCGGGTATCTGCGGGATATGAACATTCAGGAGGCGGCAACGTCCGTCAAATTGAATCTTGTCCCCGGGAAAAAAGATCAGGCTGCGCAGGCGGCGGCGGAAGGCGCTTTGCTTGGGCTCTACCAATATACGCCGTATAAAACGGTTGATCGTGAAGATTTAAAAGACATGAAAGAATTAAATATCATTGCCGACGGGAAAGATTTTGCCCTGATTGAATCGCAGGTTAAAAAAGCGCGGATCATTGCCGATGCCGTTTGTTTCGCGCGCGATCTGGTTTCCGCTCCCGCCAACGAAATGACGCCGACGATGATGGCGCAAAAAGCGCGGGAACTTGCTAACAGAAAAAATGTGACCAGCACAATCCTGGATAAGAAAAAAATGAAAGAATTGGGGATGAACGCGCTGCTTGGCGTAGCGTCGGGGAGCTGTGAGGAACCGAAGTTTATTATTCTGGAATACGCGGGCGGCCCCAAAAACGCCGCGCCTATAGTGCTGGTGGGGAAAGGCCTGACTTTCGACAGCGGCGGAATTTCCATCAAACCGGCCGATAAGATGGATGAAATGAAAACGGACATGTCCGGCGGGGCGGCGGTGATGGGAGCCATCATGGCGGCAGCCGACCTGAAGCTTCCCCTGAATATTACCGGACTTATTCCCGCCACGGAAAATCTGCCGGGCGGCTCCGCTTTAAAACCGGGGGATATCTTAAAATCGTATTCCGGAAAAACCATTGAAGTGATTAATACGGACGCCGAGGGCCGCCTGATTCTGGCCGATGCCCTGGCGTACGCGTCCCGATACAAGCCGGAGGCGGTTATTGATCTGGCAACCCTGACCGGGGCCTGCATTATCGCTCTGGGCGATGATGTCATCGGCATGCTGGGAACGGACGATAAACTCAAAAAAGAAATAGACAGGGCCGCCCAAAATACGGGCGAGAGGGTGTGGGAACTGCCCCTGTGGGAGAGCTATCACGAACTCATCAAGAGCGATATTGCCGATTATAAAAACAGCGGCGGCCGGGCGGCAGGCACCATTACCGCCGCCGCGTTCTTAAGCAAATTTGTAGGAGATTATCCCTGGGTGCATCTGGATATCGCGGGACCTGCCTGGATTAACAAAGACAAGGCTTATATCCCCAAGGGGGCATCGGGCGTCGGTGTCCGGCTGCTTGTGGATTTCCTGCGCAATCGTGTCCGAAAATAGAATATGCCGCCGCTTCTGGAAATAAAAGATTTAATGACGGTATTTGATACCGTCCGGGGAAGAATCAGAGCCGTTGACGGAGTTTCGTTAAGTATCGATTGCGGCGAAACGCTGGGGATTGTCGGCGAATCCGGCTGCGGAAAAACCATGCTGGCCCTGTCGGTCATGCGTCTGATTCCCGCCAGCGGCAAAATCATCAACGGTGAAATTCTGTTTTCCGGCAGTGATCTGTTAAAAATATCAGAGGAACAAATGCGGGCGCGCCGCGGCAGTGAAATCTCCATGATCTTTCAGGAGCCGATGACCTCCCTGAATCCCGTTTTTCGCGTGGGCGACCAGGTAGCCGAAGCCATCCGGCTGCATCAAAATCTTCCGGCAAAACAGGCGCTGGATCTGAGCGTTTCGCTGCTTAGTGATGTGGGAATTACCGATCCGCAAAAACGGGCGCGGGATTATCCGCACAACTTAAGCGGCGGCATGCGGCAGCGGGTCATGATCGCCATGGCCATGTCCTGCAACCCCAGGCTGCTTCTGGCCGATGAGCCCACAACGGCGCTGGATGTGACCATTCAGGCGCAAATTCTGGATTTGATCTCCGCGCTCAAGCAGAAAAATAATATGGCGGTTATTCTCATCACGCATGATTTGGGCGTGGTGGCTCAGGCCGCCCAAAAAGTCGCCGTCATGTACGCGGGCAAAATCGTGGAGAGTTCGGAAGTGGAAGAAATATTTGCCCGTCCCCTGCATCCCTATACGCAGGGGCTCCTGGAATCGATACCGGCACGATGCGTGAAATCGCGGGAGCCGGAAGATCATCTGAAAACGATTCCGGGTTCTGTTCCCAGTTTATATGATCTGGCGCCGGGATGCCGTTTTCGCGACAGATGCCCCTACGCGGAGGAAGTTTGTTCACGGATAGAGCCGCCGCTGATGGAAACGGGGGCCCGGCATCTGGTTGCCTGCTGGAGGTACAACTCCAAAAAAAATAAAGAGGTCTGTGAGTAGATCATGCCCGATGTCCTTGTAGAAATCAGGGAGTTGAATAAAAAATTTTCTTTGAGTAGCGGTTTTTTTAATTCTGCAAAAAGAATTATTTACGCGGTTAACAATATTAACCTGCAGATTTTTAAAGGCGAGACGCTGGGCTTGGTCGGCGAATCCGGCTGCGGCAAATCAACGCTCGCGCGTCTGATCACGAGGCTGGAGAAGCCTACCTCCGGCATCGTGAATTTTAAAGGTGAAAACATTTACGCCTACGATAAAGAAGCGCTAAAATCTTACCGCCGCAATGTTCAGATCATTTTTCAGGATACGTATTCTTCGCTCAATCCCAGAAAGTCCGCGATAAGCACGATTAAAGAACCCCTGACGATTCATCATCTGGGCGATAAGGCAGGCCGCGCGGATAAGGCGCTTGAAATCATGGCAAAAGTCGGCCTGAATAAAGAGCAGGCCAACCGTTATTCGCACGAGTTCAGCGGCGGGCAGCGCCAGCGTATCGGAATCGCGCGGGCGCTTGTTTTGAATCCGGAATTGATCATTGCCGATGAGCCGGTTTCGTCCCTTGACGTTTCCATCCAGGCGCAGATTCTGAATCTGCTCAAGGATTTAAAAAAAGATTTTCATTTAACCTATTTATTTATTTCGCATGATCTCAATGTTATCCGGTTTATCTCCGACCGCGTGGCCGTCATGTATCTGGGTAAAATTGTCGAGCTCGGCCCGAACCGCGATATCTATAACCGGCCGCTCCATCCCTATACCCGCATGCTGCTTTCGGCTGTGCCGTCCTGCGATCCGGGCCAAAAAGAAAGAATCGAAAAAATAAAAGGGGAGGCCGGATTTGAAAATGATCAGGGTTGTCCTTTTCAAAACCGCTGCCTTTATAAAATTGATATTTGCGCGAAAGTTGAACCGAAGCTGGAAAAATCGGATGAACACAACTTTTGCGCCTGTCACCGGGCGGGATCAATTTAGGGGAGATTGTCATGCCGGAAGAAAGGATCAACATTCAAAACGGCCGTGAAATCATCGAAGGACTGTTAAGCTTGGCATCGGCGGAAAAAGGCGTTGTGATTTGCCATCCGCATTCCCTGATGGGCGGTTCCATGCATAATAATGTTGTTGAAGCCCTGCAGAGCGCTTTTGCCGCTGAAAAATTTTCGACTCTAAGATTCAACTTCCGGGGAGTGGGCGCAAGCACTGGCTTATACGATGAAGGAAGGGGCGAGAAAGAAGATATTCTTGCCGTTTGCGCCTATCTGAAAAACATCGGGCTGAAAGAATTGATTTTCGCGGGTTACTCATTTGGCGCCTGGGTCGGATCTAAAATTCTTCAGGAGAGCGATAATCCTTTTAGCTTTAACATCTGCGTTTCGCCTCCCGCCGATTATTTTAATTTTGAATGGGATCAGTTAAAAAATAAAATTAACTTATTGATTTGCGGAGATCGCGACCAGTTTTGCGCACTGAATGTTTTGAGGACAGCCGCGAAAAAAATCAGCGCGCCCCTGGAAATAATATCCGGCGCGGATCATTTTTATATGGGGAAAGAAAAAGAACTAATAAAAATTTTGCAAAAATATATAATTGACATACCAAGTAAAATGTAATAGTTACAATAAAACAATCATTTCAAAACAGCAATATTCATAAAAAGATAATGTTTATATAGTAATAATAATTATATATTTATTTTAAAAAAAGCTTGATTTTGATAAAAAAAGTGATATGATTTGCCAGCAGGGTAACAAAACCGCAGATTTATTGTGTATTTCCACACATGAAAAGAGCGGTATTTATCAGGAAGTAGTTAGTGTTAAGTTTTATAAAAAAGAGAAATTAACCGCAAAGAAATATTCTATTTATGATAGAATTCGTGCGGTTTTTTTTGTTCCTTGATGACTATTATCATGGAACAAAATACATTTTAAAGGAGGGTTTTAGCTTTGGCAGAAGGAAAAGTGAAGTGGTTCAATGAGAAGAAGGGGTTTGGTTTTATCGAAAACGATGAGGGTGGAGATGTGTTTGTACATTATAGTGCTATTGCCGGAACAGGATTCAAGACACTTTATGAGGGTCAGAAGATCCGTTTCGATATTGAACAGGGAAATAAGGGGCCCAGCGCAACAAATGTTCAGCCGCTATAATAATCTCGATTAATCAAGAATTCTTCAACTAAAAATGCCTCGTTAAACCGGGGCATTTTTATTTCTACTCTTTTTAAACATTTCTTACAGCATCCGATGGCGCGTCTCGCGTCTTTACATTCAAGGACAAATCATCTAATAGAAGAACATGACCAATAAACTCATTGTAATTCTGGGGCCGACGGCATCCGGTAAAACGCAACTGGCGGCGCGGCTTGCCCATGACCTGCAAGGCGAAATAATTTCCGCCGATTCCCGCCAGGTTTATAAAAATATGGATATCGGCACCGGCAAAGACCTGAATCAATATATTATCGAAGGCCGGCAGATTCCTTATCATCTGATCGATGTGGCGGGGCCGGAAGATGAATTTAACCTGTTTGAATTTCAAAGCAGATTTTACAAAATATTCAGCGATCTTACAAAGAGGAAAATTCTGCCCATTCTGGCCGGGGGGACAGGCCTTTATCTGGAATCCGTGCTCAGAGGGTATGAACTGCCCCACGCTCCGCTTGATGATGCATTCAGGGAAAATCTGCGCCGAAAATCAAAAGCTGAACTGCAAAAAATACTTCTTGATTTAAAACCGCGTCTGCATAACAGGACCGACCTCGAAGATTCCGAGCGACTCATCCGGGCCATAGAAATCGAACAGGCGAGGACTTCAAAAAACAGGGCAGCGCGCGAAAATCCCCCCATCGACGCTCATGTGTTCGGCATCCGCTGTGAAAGATCGGTGCTAAGGCAGCGCATCGCGGCGCGGCTTTCGGAGAGGCTGCAAAACAAGATGGTGGAGGAGGTTGTTAGTCTGCATGCCGCGGGAGTTGGTTACGAAAGACTGGAGAGCTTCGGGCTGGAATACCGGTTTATCGCCCGATATCTGCAGGGGAAAATTACCTTCGATGAAATGAAAAACAGATTATATACCGCCATCTGCCAGTTTGCCAAAAGACAGGAAACGTGGTTTAGGCGCATGGAGAGAAACGGGATAGAAATTCACTGGCTGGGGATCGATGACTATCCCATCCTGAAAGAGAGCGTGATAAATTTTCTGCGATGAAAAGAGATTCTTTAATTGACACGTATCTGCAAAATTATTCCGCCGGGGAAAAATGGAAATTAACCGCCAATGACACGGAGAATATTTCTCAGGTGGTTGTCATCCCGGCTTACGCGGAAAAAGAAATGCTTTTTCACACCCTGGCATCTTTAGCGCAGAATCCGCCCGCGTCTCTGGAATATTCGTTGATCCTGTGCGTCATTAACAATAAGGATGATTCCCCTCGCGAGGCAAAAGATAATAACCTGCAGACCCTTGAATATCTTGACGCGCTGGTGAGAAAAACTTCCTTAAAAAAATTCAGTGCCGATAAGGAATTGCATCCGCTGTTGACCGGCGTGTCCGGCGCGGGGATGAAACTCGGCTACATCGATGCCGCATCCGTTGGATGTGAAATGCCGCGAAATACAGCAGGCGTAGGTATGGCGCGAAAAATCGGCATGGATATGGCTTTGCGCCTATTGCGAAACAGTTCCGCTTCGCACCCTCTGATTTTGAGTCTTGACGCCGATACGCTGGTCCAAAATAATTATCTTGCCGCGGTAAAAAACTATTTTAAGCGGGGCGTCAAAACCGCGATTGTGGCTTATGAACACCAGATGCCTTCGGATGAAGCTCAACGGGCCGCGATCTGCTGTTATGAAATTTTTCTGCGTTACTGGGTGCTGGGACTGACATACGCGAAATCCCCCTGGGCGTTTCATTCCATAGGTTCAACTATTATTACATCAACCGAAGCGTATCTTGATGTAAGAGGTATGAACAGGCGCGCGGCGGGCGAAGATTTTTATTTTTTAAGCAAACTCGCCAAGACCGGTAAAATTCATTATATCAGGGATACCTGCGTTTATCCGTCGGCGCGATCTTCGAGCCGTGTTGCCTTCGGGACGGGAAAAAGGATACAAAGATTTCTCGCGGGCCATTCGGCCGGCCGTCACAGGGAAGAATATTGCCTGTACGATCCGCGGATATTTGAAGTACTGGCCGGTTGGCTGCAACTTATGAAAAGTCCGTTTATCCGCTCTGAGGATGAAATTTTAACAAAAGCCAGGCGAATCCATCCCCGGTTGAGGACTTTTTTGGAAGATTGCGGCTTTCCCGCCATCTGGACAAAAATATGCCGCAATGTAAAAGACGAAAAAACCCTCGCGCGGCAGTATCATGACTGGTTTGACGGTTTTAAAACCTTAAAATTGATTAATTATTTTACGGCCGAAGTTTATCCCCAGATTAATATGTTCGAAGCTCTGGGGCGGATTCTTTCCATGTCGGGGAAGCCTATGAAATTCAATGCGGATGGGGAAATTCCTACGCTTTCCGAACAATTCAAAATTCTTCAATATTTACGCGAGATAACATAACGGGTTGGGGCGCTTTTTCAACATCCCCCGTTGAAACAATATTCCTTGACGTAGAGAGTGCTTTTACATATACATATAACCCACAAAACAGACAAAAAAATAAAAATATTTTCGGGAGAATATTCATGAAAAATCAAATTAGTAAAATCTGTATGGCTGTTTTTGTTTTATTGGTTTTTGCGCTGGTTTCAGGCTGCTCGAATAACGATAAAAACAAACAGGCATCTTCCGCGCCGGCAATTGGCGCGAACCAGACCCAGCTTCCGGCTTCCAACGTTACGCCCGCGGTTAACGCGCCGCAGGTTGATATGAGCAATCTTGTTGTCAGTGTTGATGGAAAAGTATTGACAAAATCGGAACTGGAAAAAAACATTAACGCGAGAATGGAAATGTTCAAAGATAAAATACCGGCCGATAAACAAAAAGAAGCCCGGGAAACCGTGAAGAAGCAGTTGACGGACGCGTTTGTCGCGCGCACCCTCCTGACGGATGAATTCGCGAGAAGAAAAATTGAGGTAAGCCCCCAGGAAATTAAGGCAGCCACGGATCAAATAGCGGCCCAAATGCCCCCGGGTAAAAAATTAGAGGATTTCTTAAAAGAAAATAAAGTGTCTCAGGATGATATTGTATTTGAAGCTAAAGTACAAAAGTTCGTGAAAACGGAAATCGGTGAAAAAGCAAAGCCGACTCAAAAAGAAATAAAAGAATTTTATAAAACAAATCGTGAAAAATTGTTCACAGACCCGAAAAGCGGAAAAGTAATGACTTTCGATGAAGCTAAAGCCAGAATATCCGCTTATTTGCAGCAGCAAAAAACTCTGCAAGCCTTCAAGACTATTTTGATAAATTTGCAGCAAAAAGCAAAAATAATAGTCAATAATAAATAAAAACGGTTAATTTTTGTTATCTAAAAACAAAAGCTCTCCATGGGTATAAAAGAGGGACACCCTTAAATAATTAAGTTGACAGATTAGTCGGTTTCAGACATAAGATAACGCATGCCGAGATCAGCACGAATAGACGCGCCGGGCGCCCTTCATCATATTATGATCCGGGGAATGGAGCGCAAACAGATATTTCGGGACAACAGCGACCGGGAAGACTTTCTGGTGCGACTGGAGAAACTTCTGCCTGCAACTCAGACATCCTGTTTTGCCTGGGCTATGATTCCCAATCATGCCCATTTTCTCTTCCGCACCGGTAACGTTCCTGTCGTCACCCTGATGAGCAGACTTCTGACCGGTTACGCCATGCATTTTAATATGCGGCACAAACGGAGCGGCCGGCTTTTTCAGAATCGTTACAAATCCATCCTCTGCCAGGAAGATACTTATTTGACTGAACTGGTGCGATACATACACTTGAATCCGCTCAGGGCCGGACTAGTAAAGACGATGGGTGAGTTGAATCGCTATGCCTACTGCGGCCACAGTGTTCTCATGGGGAATAAAAAGCGGGACTGGCAGGATACAGATTATGTGCTGAATTATTTCGGAAAACATCGCGCTGGGGCAATCAGGCATTACAATGAATTTGTCACAGCGGGAATCGAGCAGGGACGTCGCACCGACTTAACCGGCGGAGGACTTATCCGCAGTCTGGGCGGGTGGAAAGCAATCAACAAGAGAGAATTAACAGATACGTTCATGAAGAGTGATGAGCGGATTTTGGGCGATAGTGATTTTGTAGACGAGGTGCTTTCTTCGGCAAATGAAAAATACGAACGTTTTCATAAAATAAAGCGTTTAGGTTACGATATCGATAAGACTGCCGCACGTGCCGCAGGTGTTTGCGGAATTGCACCAGAGGACATCTTTTCCAGAAGCAGACAGAAAACAAAAGTCAGGGCAAGAAGTGTTTTTTGTTACTGGGCATCCCGGGAATTGGGCATTTCCTATGCAGAGTTGGCCCGACGACTGGATATCAGCATGCCGGCGGTCAGTTATTCGGTTGATCGTGGAGAGAAAATTGTGAAAGAACAGGGGTATAAACTTCCAGATACTTAAATACTTAAGGGTGTCCCTTTAACTGTTTTTAATCGAATCCTTTTTCGAGCCTGACTGGAATAATAGGCCGCTGTCCCTGTTATCCCAATCCCTTATTTGAAGCTGTGTTCGGCGTCCGGGAAGGCGCCTGTTTTTACTTCCTGGATGTAACTCTTCACGGCGTCTCTGATTTGCGGGTTCAGATTGGCATATTTTTTTACAAACTTCGGCGTCATTTTATCGTACATTCCCAGCATGTCGTTTACGACCAGAACCTGTCCGTCGCACTGCACGCCGGCTCCGATGCCGATGGTGGGGATGGACAGCGCGCCGGTAATTTCCCCGGCCAGTTTCTCCGGCACGCATTCCAGCACCACCGAAAAAGCGCCCGCTTCTTCCAGGGCCATGGCGTCCTGCATCATCTTTTGGGCCGCGTCTTCTTTTTTGCCCTGCACTTTAAAACCGCCCAACTGGTGGATCGATTGCGGCGTCAACCCCAGATGCGCCATAACGGGAATTCCCGCCTGGGTGATTTTGCGGACGGTTTCAGCCTGTTCAATGCCCCCTTCGAGTTTAACGGCCTGCGCGTCGGCTTCTTTTAAAAAGCGTCCGGCATTGGCAACCGCCGTCTCCGGAGAAACATGATACGATAAAAACGGCATATCCGCGACAATCATCGATTTATGCGCGCCGCGCGCCACCGCCTTCGTGTGATGCAGCATATCTTCCATGGTGACAGGCAGGGTCGTGTCGTAACCCAGAACAACGTTGCCCAGCGAATCGCCGACCAGGATGATGTCGATGTCGCATTCGTCGAGGATTGAGGCTATACCGTAATCATAAGCCGTCAACATGGAGATTTTTTCTCCCTGCGTTTTCATTTTTTTAATGTCGAGAATGGTTTTCCGGGTGATTTTAGTTTGAGCGCTCATGATTTTTTATCTCCTTTCAAGATAGCGTTGATTTTTTTCGCCCCCGCGGCGCTCAGCGTTCCTTTCTGACGCGCGATCTTAACGGTTGTTAATCCCAGCGACGCGTACAGCGAAGAATACTGCGGCAGATTTTTATGAAGGGCCGTGACATGTTTTTTTATCGTGCCCGCATCGCCGCGGGCGATGGGGCCTGTCAGGGATGAAACCGAACCTGACTTTTCTATATTTTTCAGACAGCCGTAAACCAGAGGCAGAAACGCCGCCCTGGCGTCTTTTTCATTTAATCCGATGGCCTGATAAATGGATTCAACCACATTCATCAAAGACACCAGATAATTGGAAGCAAAGCACGCGGCCGCGTGATAAAGCGGTTTTTGTTCAGGGGAAATGACAAGAGGAATCCCTCCCAAATCGCGGACGATATTTTTCGCGGAGCCTTCAGCTTTTTTATCCGCCGTCACTCCGAAGTAACTGCCGGGAATATTTCCAATCGCCTGATCGATGGATGAAAAACTCTGCAGGGGATGAATGCTGGCGACCGAAGCGCCCGCATTTTGCGCGGGCGCCAGTAAATCCAGACCGCCCGCGCCGCTCATGTGGAAAACGAATTTTCCTTTTATATCGGCTGCGGCGGCGATTTCCCCGCAGGCTGATAAAATAAGGTCGTCGGGAGTGGTTATTAAAACGCCGTCGGCATTTTGCAGAGCCTCGCGGAGGGTGGGGGAAGCTTTTGCCCCGATATAGGAATGCGCTCTTTTTGCGGCGGCGGAGGATTTGTCGTAAACAGATACGACTTTATAGCCGGATTTATTCAGAAGGAAACCGATTGCCGTTCCCACCATGCCGGTCCCGATGATGGCAAAGTTATTCAAGCGCCGTTTTTTCATAATCAAACCACGGGCATCTTCAAAATTTTCCGCCCCGCAAATATTACAATCCCGTGCCGGTAATATCTGCGTCCCGAAAATAAAAAAGGCCTTCCGCAAAATAGTAGAAGACCTTTGTTCGACATTTTATTTAACAACTATACCGTCTCAGTCGAGTAAAAGGGATCCAAGCGGTTTCGTTATATGTAGCACCGGGCGGACATTTAGTCAAACAATATTTGATTTTATGGCCGCACAATTATATAAAAGACCAATTCTGAAGGAAGTTTTCGCCCAAAATGCGCTCTGGCAAACTGCCCTGCATGCTATAATAAAAAGGTGAGTTGATGAAAGAACTGGATTTAATGATATTTGATTTTGACGGCACCCTTGTCACAACAGGCACCGATCTGGCCTTAAGCATTAATCATACATTGGAGGCGCTGGGCCTTGAAAAAAAACCGGAAAAGGAGATTATCAGTTTTGTCGGCGACGGCATAGCCACGCTGATTCAAAGGGCGCTGGGGCCGGATCATGTTCAATTTCAGGATCAGGCCCTGATCATCTTTGTCGATTATTACAGCAAGCATCTTCTGGATAACGCGGCATTGTATCCGCACGTGGAAGACGTCCTGAAGCATTTTGAAAATAAAACAAAAGTTATTCTCACCAACAAAAGTTATGATTTTACGATGATGATAGTCAGGCGATTAAATATCGAAAAATATTTTACGGAAATCGTCGGCATCGATTCCACGCCCTTTGCGAAACCGGATGGCCGCGTCATTGACTATCTGCTAAATAAGTATGGAGTTGTTAAGGAAAAGGCGCTGATGACAGGCGACGGCAAAAATGATATTCTGGTTGCCAGAAATTCCGGAATACTAAGCATGGCTTATTTAAACGGCTTGGGCGGCAGGGAGGATTTGCTGAATCTTCATGCCGATTATTATTGCGAGGATCTTCTGGAGATCAATTCTTTATTTAATTAATGATGATTAAAAAAGTCCGCAAAACTATCGAAAAATATCAACTGCTTGCGCGGGGCGAGCGGGTTGTTGTGGCTCTCTCCGGCGGGCCCGATTCCACGGCGCTTCTGGCGGCTCTGGCCTCCATGGCTGAAGAACTGGATATTAACCTGATCGCCGCGCATTTCAATCATGGATTGCGGGGCGCCGAATCCGATGAGGATGAAAAATTCTCCCGCGATTTGGCCGAGGGTCTGGGGCTGATTTTCTGCACCGCGAAAATGGAGCGGAATAACCATAAAAAGGGAATTTCGCCCGAAGATTTTTACCGGCGGGAAAGATATGCTTTCTTAAATCAAGTTGCCGCTGATTATCAGGCGCAAAAAATCGCGCTGGGGCATAATCTGCAGGATCAGGCCGAAACGGTTCTGCTCAATCTTTTACGCGGCAGCGGCCTCGAGGGCCTCAAAGGTATTTTACCCAAACGAGACGGCAATATTATCCGGCCGCTGATTGAAACCTCCCGGCGGGAGATCATTGGTTACCTGAATAAAGCCGGTATTTCATATCGCGAGGATAGTTCCAACAAAAGCAAAATGTACCTGCGGAATCAAATCAGGACTGACCTGATTCCGTATCTGAAAGAAAAGTATAATCCCAAAATCGAAGAAAATCTGGCCCAAATGGCGGAAATACTGCGCGCGGAAGATGAATTCATCAGGCAGCACACGGTCCAGGCCCTGCAATCGTCGTTTATTCAAAAACAGCCAAATCGTGTTTTATTAAATATAGCGTATATCAATAAATTGCCTTCTGCCGTAAGACTTCGGTTATTTAAAACAATTTTAGAGGATTTCAGTCCCGAAAAAAACGGATTCTCCTATATCCATATAAAATCACTGGATAATTTATCGAAAATGAACGGATCGGGCAAAAGGCTAATCTTGCCTCTGGGGATTGAAATAAGGCGCGAATATGAGAATTTAATTATCGAGCGCAAAAAAGCCCGGATAAAACAGACTCTGTATGAATATCCCATGACTATTCCGGGATCGGTTCATGTAAAAGAGAGAAATGTTACCCTCCGCGCGGAACTCACGCCAAGAAAAGGTATTGATTTAAAAAGCAAAAATGAAGTTTATCTGGATTTGGATAAAATTCAGCAGCCTGTAGTGGTACGCAACAGAAGGGATGGGGATAGATTTCAGCCCCTCGGCATGGCGGGACGGCAAAAAATTAAAGATTTTTTCATCGACCGCAAAATTCCCCAAGGCAAACGTAATGATATCATGCTGCTTGCGGATCGTGTTTCTGTAATATGGATTGAAAATATGCATTTAAACGACCGGGTCAAAATAACCAAAGATACAAAAAACGTTCTGAAACTGGAAATTACGAACCCGTAAATACCGGCAAATTTGCATTGTTTTATACGTAATATTATTATAAAGGCTATATAAATTAGCTTTTTACTGATGACATTATCCGCTTCATGGTTATCTTATAGAAGCAAAACGACTTATAAGGATACATAAAGGAGAAAAACATTGAATCAGTTCCAGAAAAACATAGCTCTTGTTCTCACGGTCGCGCTAGTGGGCCTGCTTGTCTGGCAACTCTATAACCAGCCCAAAGCCGGGACAAAAGAAATAATTTACAGCGATATGACGTCCTATCTGGATAAAGGCGAAATCAGTGAAGTAACCATTCAGGGCGACAGCATTACCGGAAAATTCACAAACGGCAATCTTTTTAAGACATTCGCTCCCAAAGACGATAAACTGGTGGCGCAGTTCAGGGAAAAAGGCGTCAAGATTACGGCCAAACCCAACGATGATTCGCCCTGGATTACGGTTTTGATTTCGTGGGTTCCGATGATTCTTTTGATAGGCGTCTGGATATTTTTTATGCGCCAGATGCAATCCGGCGGAGGCAAAGCCATGGCCTTCGGCAAGAGCAGGGCGCGTTTGATGACCGATAAAACCAAGCGGGTCACGTTTGCCGACGTAGCCGGCATCGATGAGGCCAAGGCCGAGCTCGAAGAGATTATCGATTTTTTAAGGGATCCTAAAAAATACACAAAACTCGGCGGCAGAATTCCCAAGGGACTTCTGCTTGTCGGCCCTCCCGGCACGGGTAAAACACTATTGGCGCGCGCCATAGCCGGTGAGGCGGAGGTACCGTTTCTCAGCATCAGCGGATCGGATTTTGTGGAAATGTTTGTCGGCGTCGGAGCGTCCCGCGTGCGGGATCTTTTCAGCCAGGCCAAAAAGAACGCCCCCTGCATCGTTTTTATCGACGAAATCGACGCGGTGGGACGTCACCGCGGCGCGGGTTTAGGCGGCGGTCATGATGAAAGGGAACAAACGCTCAATCAATTGCTTGTGGAGATGGACGGATTCGAATCCAACGAAGGCGTGATTTTAATTTCCGCGACCAACCGCCCCGATGTTCTTGATCCGGCGCTTCTGCGTCCGGGCCGGTTTGACAGGCAGGTTATCGTGCCGCTGCCCGATGTAAAAGGCAGGGAAAAAATATTTGAAGTTCACGCGCGCAAAGCGCCGATTGACACGGACGTTGATTTTTCGGTTCTGGCGCGGGGAACGCCCGGCACTTCCGGAGCCGATATCGAAAATCTGATTAACGAAGCCGTGCTCAACGCGGCCCGCGCCAATAAAGAAAAAGTCAACATGAGCGATTTCGAGTTCGCCAAAGACAAGATTTTAATGGGCACGGAAAGAAAAAGCATGGTGATCAGCGATGAAGAAAAACGCAACACCTCTTATCATGAAACAGGCCACGCTCTGGTCGCGCGCCTGATGCCGGGAACCGATCCGATTCACAAGGTGACCATTATTCCCCGCGGCAGGGCGCTGGGCTTAACCCAGCAGCTGCCGATTGACGAAAAGCATACCTATCCCCGCGAGTATCTGGAAAACAACATCGCTATCTTGCTGGGCGGACGCGCCGCCGAAGATATCGTTTTGCATGATTTCACCACCGGCGCGGGCAATGATATCGAACGGGCGACCAATCTGGCCCGGAAGATGGTCTGTGAGTGGGGCATGAGCGAAGTCATGGGACCGCTGAGTTACGGCAAAAAAGAAGAGCAGATTTTCCTGGGACGTGAATTTGCCACGCACAAGGATTACAGTGAAGAAACGGCAAAAAAAATTGACGAGGAAGTTGTTTCCATCGTCAAGACAAACTATGAAAAAGCGAAAAAGCTCATCAATGACCACATAGAAATCCTGCATAAGATTGCCGGGGAACTTCTCGAAAAGGAAGTTTTAAACGGAGTGGAAATAGACGCCATCATCGGCGATGCTTTGCCCGAATTTAACCGGGCTGAAAAAGCATTGGCTTAACGACTTCATTTTTCTTCTTAAAAGATATTTATTTTCACTTTTTATATCGGTGTTGCCGCGTGAGAACCATCAAAATTAATAATCCGGAAGACGCTTCGGCGATCTTCAGAAAAATAGGCGTTGATCCTTACGGGATTGACGCTATGGCGCGAAAAACTATTAACGTTAACCTGCTGCTGGAGAAACAACCCTGCAAAATTGCGAACATCATCAAGCAGGAAATGCTCTCCATCGGCGGGGACGCCGCCGTCGCCCGCGGCAGCGTTGCCTGCAGTGTGCCCGCGAGCGATATTTTAATTATGGGCACGGTAAAGCAGATCATCGCCCTGGCTAAAAAAATCGAGAAACAGCCCTTCGGCCTCAACCTTATCGCCCGTGAAATCTTTGATACATTAAAAAACATACACATGAGCGTTTATGTCTGGAGGACATCCCGCCGCAAAATAATTCTGGGCGGAAAAACAGCGGTGATGGGCATTTTAAATGTGACTCCCGATTCGTTTTCCGACAGCGGCCAATATTTTCCGCCCCAAAAGGCCATTGATCATGGACTTCGCATGGCGGACGAGGGGGCGGATATGATTGACATCGGCGGCGAATCCACGCGGCCGGGTTCGCGCTCTGTCCCGGCTAAGACTGAATTAAAAAGAGTGCTTCCCGTCATTGAAGGTCTGGCTAAAAAAATAAAGATACCCCTGTCGGTTGATACCAAAAAAGCGGAAGTCGCGAGGCTTGCCGTTGATTTCGGCGCGGAAATCATCAACGACATAAGCGCCCTGAAAGGCGACAAAAATATGGCCGAAGCTGTAAAGAGCACGCGCGCGGCGGTCATCCTTATGCATATGCGGGGCAAACCCAAAAACATGCAAAAGGGCGATCTGGCGTATGATGATCTGATGGGGGAAATTTCGGATTGCTTAAAACAGGGCTGTGAAAAAGCTCTGAAGGCCGGTATAGAAAAAGACCGCATCGCCATCGATCCCGGAATCGGATTTGGAAAAACGCCCGAGGACAATTATAAAATTATCAGGGATCTTTGTGAATTAAAGGCGCTGGGGATGCCGATACTGATCGGAACATCCCGGAAATCTTTTATCGGAAAGATAACCGGCGGCGAACCGGATGAAAGAATGGAAGGCACTGCGGCGACGGTGGCCGCGGCCATCATGAACGGCTGCCATATTATCCGGGTGCATGACGTCGCGGCCATGAAAAAAGTTGCCGCCGTCACGGACGCCATTGTTCACGCGGCGCGGGTGAAATCATGATTTACGGCATTGGAATAGACCTTGTTGAAAACAGCCGTCTGGATAAAATCATCGCCAAATGGGGTCCGAAATTTTTAGACAGAATTTATTCCGAAGGGGAAATTCAGTACTGCGGGAGGCACGCGCAAGCATCACCGCATTACGGAGCCAGATTCGCGGCCAAGGAATCTTTTTTGAAAGCCCTGGGTCTTGGCCTGGGCATGGGCGTTCATTTAAATGATATTGAAGTTGTGCGTGATGAAAACGGCAAGCCCGCTTTGTCGCTTTACGGGGAAGCGAAAGCTCAGATTAAAAAAAGAAAGATTACAAAAATTCATTTGAGTTTGACGCATACGAAAAAATACGCTACAGCTTTGGTTGTGCTGGAGACAAAATAAATACTAAGCCCATAGCCGCTTTGTTAGATGACTAAGAAAAAGACAAAGATTGAAATTATAACCGATAGCGCCGCAAAGACGTCAGATACAGCCTGCCTGATCGGCGGGCGGTTGAAAAAAGGCGATATCCTGGCGTTATCGGGGGAACTTGGTTCCGGCAAGACCTGCTTTACCGGGGGGCTCGCTCGCGGCCTGGGAGTGGATGAAAAATACCGGATTACGAGCCCGACGTTTACCCTGATTAATGAATATCCGGCAAGGTGTAAGCTTTATCACTTCGATGTCTACCGGCTGAAAGACTATTCCGAATTCGAAGATCTGGGCTACGAGGAATATTTTGGGGGCAGCGGCGTTGCCGTCATCGAATGGGCGGAAAAAATCGCCAGGGTTTTGCCGCCGGACGCTTTATTTATAAATTTTGAATATCTGGATGAAAATAAAAGAAGAATCATCATTCAAGGACCGGAAAAAAGGTTACGGGAAGTAACAGAAGATATAAAAATGGAGGTTGTTTAAGATGGCTTTAATTGTTCAAAAGTTCGGTGGAACATCGGTCGCGGATATCGACAAGATAAAGAACGTGGCCCAGAAGGTAATCAATGTTAAAAAAGCCGGCAATAAGGTGGTGGTGGTTCTGTCGGCCATGGCGGGGGAGACCGACCGGCTCATTGACATGGCGCACAAGGCCGCCGACACGCCCAATGAAAGAGAATACGATTCCCTGATTTCAACGGGCGAGCAGGTGACGATCACGCTTCTTTCGATTGTCTTGAATTCCATGGGTCACGCGGCAAAATCGTTTTTGGGATTTCAGGTTAAGGTATTAACGGATAAATCGCACAAAAAGGCGAGAATCTCGCTGATCGATACGGATGTCATCAAGAAGGAACTCAAAAAAGGAACCATTATCATCGTGGCCGGTTTTCAGGGCGTTGACGAACACAACAATATTACGACGCTGGGGCGCGGCGGTTCCGATACAAGCGCGGTGGCGCTGGCCGCGGCATTAAAGGCGGATCAATGCGACATCTTTACGGACGTGGACGGCGTTTACACCACCGATCCCAATGTCTGCAACAAGGCGCGGCGGCTGGATAAAATATCCTACGATGAAATGCTGGAAATGGCCATGACAGGGGCCAAGGTACTGCATCCGCGTTCGGTGGAAATGGCTAAAAAATATAATGTGCGCGTTTATGTTAAATCAACATTTTCTGATAAAGGAGGAACTCTTGTGACCAAAGAAGATAAAGATATGGAGAGGGAAATAATTTCAGGCGTAACTTATGACCGCGATCAGGCTAAAGTAACGGTCGTCTGCGTTCCGGACAAGCCGGGCGTGGCCGCCGATATATTTTCGCCTTTGTCGGATAAAAATATTTTCGTCGATATGATTATTCAAAATTCGAGCCTGCAGGGACATACCGATCTTACGTTTACCGTATCCAAAAAAGATCTGAAGGAAGCGCAAAAGATAGTTGAAGGCACGGCCAAAAAAATCGGAGCCAAAAAAGTCGAAATCGACGATCAGGTCGCCAAGATTTCCGTCATCGGCGTGGGCATGGCCAGCCATTCGGGCGTGGCGGCAAAGATGTTCAAGACACTGGCGAAAGAGGGTGTGAACATCATGATGATCAGCACATCGGAAATTAAAATATCCTGCGTCATAGAGCGAAAGTATATGGAGCTTGCGGTATCGGTGCTTCATGAGGCTTTCAATCTGGCGAAGAAAAAATAGCTTGATGACCATATCCGAAAATAAACTAAGGGGACTGATCGCCGTTTGTTTGATACTAGCGATCATCCCCTTTATTATTTTCGGTTATCGAACGTTGCACAAATACAAAATCCCCCCTTTGGCCGATCAGTGCGACGGCTGCCTCGCGATAGAAGTTTTTAAGGGCGATCAAAACACCGGAGTATATTTTGCCCCGCCGGGAACCACCGCAAACGGGTTATTGAAATCGGCAGGTATCGGAGGGCCTATCAATACCGACTTCCCGCTTATGACGGGCATGAAATTAATTTTGAATTCCGCTTCGGGTGATAAGGATATTGTCGTCGCGGAGATGCCCGCGGCTGATAGATTATCCCTCGGATTGCCTATTGATATTAATCGGGCGACTGAAGACGATTTGCTTTTGATAAAAGGGGTTGGTCAGGCAACCGCTCAAAACATTCTGGATTTCCGCAAAAAAATAAACCGCTTTAAAGATATCAGGCAATTGATGGAAATCAAGGGAATCAAAGAAAAGAAATTGGCGGAGCTACAGAAATATTTGTACGTGGAGAAAAAATAGCACCGCTCCCGCATCAAAGCGCTATTTTTGTTGGCGTCGTCGTCGGTCTCCTCAACGTATAACTAATACGCCTCGTCGCCTCCTCCTAGCCGCCTCAATATCATCTTTGATGCAGAAGCGGTATATTATTTTTATCAAGGATTTGTTGGCCCGATTATCATCTCATATTTCATATCAATATTTACTTTAGCTAATCCCTCGAAAGAGGGATATATAATGTCTTAATATCTATAATCATTTCTCTTGCAATATTTTCAAAAAAGGTTTTAATAATTTCGTCCCACATTATGCGGAGGGTGTCGCTGACACCTTTGGTTCCGCATGTTTCATGAAAATATAAATTTGTAATATTAATGAACACTGATGAATGATATTTCAAGACCTCATCCCAATTACACATCATTATTGATGAATACTTCGTCTTCGAAATATCTCAAATTATTTGTGCATAACTTATATGAATATTCTTAAATAATTATGATGAATGCTTTTTTTAAAAAAGAATTATTAACGTCAAAGAAGTACGTGCTGAAAAATTGGCGGATACTTTTTCTTTCAGTAGCAATAGGTCTATTTTTATTCTGGATACTTTCTGTGGTTGAACAGACGATCGAAGCGAAAACATTTAATTTCACAAATTATCTACCAAATATAAATTATTTTTTGATCATGATATGGTTATTACTAATTACGATTTTCAATATAATATCTAATCTTTTTGTCCGTTATCGAAATTCCTATTTCTTAAATCAACCTGATTTTCTGCTTATTGACGCATTATTAATCATTACAATCACAATTCTCTCTCTTTGCTATGTTTCTCATACTCTTCCCAGTAGGGCATCAATATATTTTTGGCGTCCCATGATCTCTATTTGTGTATTTATTTTTTTTACGTATATCTCAGCAACATTTCCTCTCATTAAAAAAGAGCTAAATAAATATTGTGCTCACGAAAATGATACATTTCCTGAACAAATTAAACTTTTTTCTGATGAACCGATAAACGACGAAATGGATGATTTAATCGGACGACGAAACTTTGCTAGTACTTTAAAGGAGCATATCTATGATCTTTCCATAGAAGAATCATTTGTTATGGCATTATATGGTAGATGGGGTGAGGGTAAAACTTCTATATTAAATCTGCTAAAAAAAGAAATGAGGGAAGAGCCACATTTGTTAATTTATGAGTTCGATCCATGGTATTTCGGAGACAATGAAGCTTTAACAGCAAATTTTTATTATGGGCTAAACGACTTATTGGAGGAAAAATATTTTCTCTCGAAGAAAATTAAGAATGCGCTGACCTTTTACCCAGAGGTACTCTTGAAAGGGTTTGCTATTCGTTTTCATAAATCAGTAACAGATGAGCGGCCATTAGAAATCAAGAAAGATATTGAACAATTCATTGCATCTATCGATAAAAAAGTTTTGGTTGTTATTGATGACATTGATCGTTTGCAACGAGAACAGATATTAGCTGTATTTCAGTTAATAAAATTAACAAGTAAAATTAAAAATATGATTTTTCTTTTAAGCTTTGACCCAGACAAAGTTGCAGCAGCCATAAAATGTACACAAGAAATGCGTGATTCGCACGACTATATTGAAAAGATTGTGCAACTACCAATAAATATTCCCATGACTGATCAAAGTATAATAGACAAATTTATATATTATTCTTATCCAGAAACTGGTCATATATCAGAAATTGATAAACTATTTGATAGATGAAAAATTGATAAAAACAGAATAAAAGATTTCGATGAACAATTTGGTCCACTCTATCAATCAGAATTGAGACAAATATTTTCTACATTTAGGGCAGCAAAACGTTATCTAAATAGCATATATTTTAGATTGCCACCTATATTAGAAGAAGTTTATCTTTTTGATTTTTTTATAGTAGAAATATTTCAAACTTTCTTTCCCGAAATTTATGGAGATATGAAAAAAGCACCTTGGTATTATGTATCAAAATGGTCCTTTGAGACCCTTTTAAGTTCACCATTGCCTCATGATGCCAAACAAAAATATCAAGCAATTAAAGAACATATTGAGGGACTAACTAAAACTAATTCCTTCAGAAACCTTATTATTTCACTCTTAGGATGTATTTATCCAGAAGTAGAGAAGGCTTTTTCTACCAGTGGATATGGTAGTGATCATGAATCATCGGCAAGAGATTATAGGATCAAGCATAGAATCGCGCATGGGGATTGTTTCCTTAAATACTTTATGCTCGGTGTCCGCAAAGGCGTTATATCCGACTCTGAATTTGATACCATGATAAAACTTTGGAAGGATGCGGAATCTACAGAAGATGAAATAAGAAAATCTCTAATCATGAAATATCAGAAAGAATTCAAATTACTCGAAATACTTAAACGTCTAAAAATATATTCAGATTTTCTTGATGCGAAATTAGTTTTACCGTTAATTAAAACACTTTATAAGAATTGTGACAATTTTCGCCGCGAAGGTGATTTATGGGATACTGAACTTGATCAAGCTGAAATGCTGATTATGATTTTAATAGAGAACAATAAGGGGATAGCGGATAATAAAATAAATGATATTCTTCACGAAGTTGTTAATAATGTAGTACGTTTTGATCTTGCTTCCAAAATAGTTTTATATTCCAATAGGGTGAGAAATAATTCTTTTTATAGAATAAGAAATAACGTGAATATTGACAGTTTAAGAAATAGTCTTGCTGATAGATTGAATAAATATTTTATAGAAGGGGAAAGAGACATTTTTGATGAATATAAGCAAGCGAGGGAATTTGGTTTTATTCTTTATCAGTGGGCTACACGATGGGAGGATGAAAATAAAAATTATAAAGAAGAAGTAACAGATTATCTAATAAAGATATTTAAAAAGAAAAGTAATAAAATTGGATTTTATTTACTTCATTTTATGAAAAATAGAATGCATACTTATGATATTGATAGTTTTGATTATAGCGATTTTATTAAAGCTTATAATGCAGATAAGTTTGCACAGTTTCTAGATACTTTAGAAGATAAAGAAGCAGCATATTCTACAATAAACGAAAAAGAAGCTATTGATTTGTTTTTGAAGGCACATGCTGAAGCTTCTAAAAATTTACCAATTTCTTCCTAATAGAACGAAAAAAAGATTTAGTTAAAAGATTTAGAATTCTGGGGATAGTTTACTTAATTAATCATAAGAATGTGAATTTTTAAATCCGGCTATTCGGTCGATTGAAGGCCTCCCAAGGCAAGCCTTGGGAGAGACTTCGATTCTCGGGGAAAGTAATAGTTTATTAAACGCTTGCTTACCCCTGTGCAGGCTGCGGTGGGTGCACTCGCTGCCGAATTCAAAAAGACTCGACCTAACTTGGCAATGACAGTGGGGCAGGGTTGGCCCTCCCCCGTCGCTTTGCGACACCCCCTCCAAAGGGGGACATTTGAGGAAATCCGGCGGCGGTATATTGGTTTTTCAGGAAAGGAGTTCAAATGAATCCAGACGTGATCATCTCTGGCGCGGGTCCGGCGGGGCTGGCCTGTGCCATCTTCTGCGCCAGATCCGGACTCAGCGTTTTAGTTCTGGAGAAAGCAGACCGGCCGGGGCCTGAGCCCAGAGGCGAAACTGCTCGGCCGCACGAGATATTCGAGGATCTTCTCGGCAAAGACTTCATGAGCTCTATCAGCCTGCACCGCACCTCCGCGCGGCGCTTTAACAGTCCGGGGGCCGAAAAAAGTTTCGAAATACAACGAAAGCATTCGTCCTACATTTTTGACTGGCATGTATTCATTGCCAGGCTCTTTGAAGAAGCCCTTAAGGCCGGCGTCAAATTCAGCATGGGCACCTCAGTCGCCGGGGCGATTATTGAAAACGGCATCTGCCGTGGCGTTGTGACCGCAAACGGCGAAGAGCTCATGGCGCATACCATTCTGGACTGCATGGGGCATACATCGGTGCTTGGCAAAAAAGCGGGAATCGATTATCGACGCCTCAACAATCCCATGATCAAGAGCCTGATCTCGAATTTCAAGGGTGAATACCGTGGAATGGAGTTTTTCTTCATTCCGGCGGGCTCGCTTCATTACGCGCCGTCTTTTCCGCCCTGCCTGACCTTCATTTTTCCGCGAAACGATGACAAGTGCGAAATAGGACTGATGATCATGAGCGGCCCGGCCGCCAAACTGGGACTGCGCCTGCCGGATAGCGCCGAACAGCTCAGGGTCTGGCACGAGCTCAAATCCGGCTATCCTCGTTTCAGCGGGCAGATCAAAGGTTCAAGGGTGGATTACGAAGGTCTGACCTGCCTGACCATGGCAGGGTTGCAGCCTGAGGGCGTAATCATTCCGGGTCTGATTCATCTGGGCGACGCGATCGGCTTTGTGGAAGCATCCGGAGGCTGCGGCCTGGCCTCGTCCCTCCAGAATGCCCGTTTCGCCGCCGATTTCGCGGCCTGCAACCGCGCACATGCTTGGAATGCCGAACGGCAGGACGCTTACAACCGGTCGTTTCGGGCCTCCCTCATCTACAGGCATATCCGGAAGGTTTACAGACTGGTGCTTCCGGCGCTTAATTTCATCTTCGCCCGCCTCAAAACTCCCGGACGCGTCAATCGCCACTGGTGGCTGGTGAAACTCTTCTACAAGCTGGGCTGACAGTCTGAAGTTCAACAATAAATTTACCGCGTCCTGAAACTCGCACTTTTATAATTTCAATTTTATGCTAGAGTAAAACGCGCGGGGATAGAATTGCCCGCGTGATAAGGGGATTCCGATATGGCCGGACATACAACGGTGGGAACAGTGGCATGGGAGGCGCAGGGCGGACCGCCTCTTTCGCTTTATCAAAAAGCCGGGCTTCTGCTCGGCTACGGTTCTATCTTAACTGCAAATCTCATGACCCGGTTTTGGCTGCTTGTCAGTCGAAGATTTCCGCTTGAAGGCAAAGACGCCGCGAGGCATTTAGACCTGGAGGCGTGGGCTCCTCCCGATAGTCAGATAGCGCGTGATGCCGAAGAGTACGCGCGTGAATTTTCCAGCATCGCTATGGTGAATCACTGCTATCGGACGTACTATTTTGCCGCCCTGATGTATGAACAAAGCAAAACAAAAACGCGCATGGATAAAGAAGCCCTGTACGTCGCCTCAATCCTGCACGACGTGGGCCTCTTTCAATCGAAAAGACCGCAAGGCGAACATTGTTTTACCGTGGGGAGCGCGAGCGTTGCCAGGCGGATCGCCAAATCCGCGGGTTGGGATAGCGCGCGCGTTGACGGCGTCGCGGAGGCGATAATGCTGAATCTGAATCCATGGGTTCCCCTGCAAAAATACGGGCCGGAGGCTCATTTTATGAGTGTCGGCGGACAACTGGAGGTCCTCGCGCAATACTGGAAGGTACCTCCGGATGATTCTCGGGAAATCCTCGCCCGGTATCCGCGCGCCGATTTTGCATCCGACAGCAGCCTCCATGTTAAAAATGAAGCCAGGCAAAACCCGGGAAGCCGCTTCGGCTGTCTGTGTCCGCTGTATACTTTTTTTGTGCCGAAGTTAGCCTTTAAAGTAACATGAGCGGCGCACCCTCCCCCGTCGCTTCGCGACACCCCCTCCAAAGGGGGACAGGTAAGGAAGCTTCGCTTTTATCCTTGCAAAGAGGGACAGGTAAAGGAAGAGATTGCCACGGAACGCGAGGCGTTCCTCGCAATGACAAAAACGAGTAAGCTGTCATTGCGAGAAGCGAAGCGACGAAGCAATCCCTACGATACCCTCCCCTGTCGCTACGCGACACCCCCTCCAAAGGGGGACATTTAAAAGTAGGGCGCGTTTCCCAAACGCGCCGCTTCGGATTGATCGGGGATCAATCCCCACATTATAAAAAATTAAAAGAGAGATTGCCACGACTCGCAAGGCTCGCCTCGCAATAACAAACCGTCGATAAGAGACGGTGCGCAATGAAAAATTCTTTTTCAGTTCGAGTCAATAAGACTCGGCCTGACAAAGATTTTAGTTGGTTTAAGGGGTTTGGGTTTCGCCGATACTTCTTTGTGATCCTGCTGCTATTTCCGAAATCCGGTGATTTTTGACAACACCCGATTCATCAAAAACAATGCTCAATTGATTTATATACGTTGTTTTTCCTTTATATAAAGGAATTTTCATTTCACTTTCTTCAGTCCATTCATAGAAAAACATCTTTTCATTATCAACAGTTTTTGTCGGAGCGCCAAACTCAAGCAGAACTTCCTGCTTCGTTGTCTTGCCATCAATGATACTGCGGGCAATTCTATCATCGCTGATTGATACACCGTGTTTAATTGTTGTGTATCCGCAGGCGGAAATCAGCAGCAATAAAGTGCATAAAACAAACAATGGATAAAGATGTCTTTTGGTATTCATAATTGTGCCTTTATGTGAGTGTGCAAAAATTTTGTACATATATAAACCTTTCCAATCTTTTCAGCAAGCCTCAAAGTCCAAAGGAGGACAATAGGGGGTTTTCAGAAATCATCATTTGCAAAATTATGCTTTTATGATAGATTATAGCCGGTAATGGTGATGTGAAGATTCAGGGTATTATGCCGCAATCTTAAGGGATGCATTTTATGCCGCGCGAAAAAATCGCCGCACTTGTTATCTTTTCCGCTTTTGTCTCTACCTTCCTTTGCGCACTGCCCGTCCGGGCCGATGTAGAAGTGTTCGAACGGGAATACACCTATCAGGCAACCAAAATCGACACCAAAGAATCCTCCAGGGCAATTGCTCTGGAGCAGGTCAAGAATCAACTCCTGGATGAATTGGGCATTTACGTGGAAAGCACGTCGGTTGTGGAAAATGATCAGATACAAAAAAATGAAATCAAGGTCCTGACCGCGGGAATTGTCAAGACGGATATTCTGGATGAAAAGTGGGACGGCTCCAAGTACTGGATCAAAGTAAAGCTGGAAGCCGATCCGAACGACGTGGCAAAATCGATAGCCGAACTCCGCAAGAATCAGGAGATGGTCAAGGAGCTCGAACAGACCAAAAAGGATAAAGAAAGCGCTCTTCAGGAAATCGATAATCTGAAAGCCCAGCTTGCCTCTTCGCAGGAGGATATCACCGCGCAGAAACAGCAATATAACACCGCGGTCAATAATCTGGTTGCCGCCGATGTGAAGGGAAACGGCGACACGGCAATGATCTACGGCGATTATGATGCCGCCGCGGCTTCTTATACGCAGGTCGTTGAAATGCAGCCCACTAATGCAGTCGCCTTTTATAACCTGGGCATTGTCTATATCTATCTGGGAAACTACACCCAGGCAGTTCAATATTTCGACCGTTCGATTGTTCTGAATCCGCGTTTTAAGAGGGCCCACAGCCAAAGACAGCTAGCGCTGCAAATCATGCACAACCCGCATGAGCGGGAAAAGCTGCTTCACCGTCCCCTTCAGCGGCAGGCAGTTGTAAACAAAAACCAGCCCGCGTACATCGTCGGCGAGGGCAAAAACCTTTATATCGGGAATTCTCTTGATGAGATCAACGCGCAGAAGATGAAAGCAGGAAACGAGCCCGCCGCGGCAGAGCCTGAAGAAAAATTGATGGATAATCCTAAGCATGAAAATGTTATGGAACAGCGCAATGCCCGGAATGCGCAGAATGTTAATTGGGAAGCGCTGAGACAACAGAGAAGAATCGAGCAGCAAAGAAGGATCGCCGACAGGCAAATAAGAAATCTGAATAAGAAAAAGGAGGGACAAAAATCGGCTAAGGGCAGGGCGGCAAAAAGAGGGAAGCCGGCGGTGTGCGCTCCGGTTCCCGGTAAATAAGATGATGGTCTTTCTTTCATGGATCATTAAAATCGTATAATAATAATTTTTCAACAAGAGGCATTCATGTCATCAAACAAGGAGGTTGTTATGAATTCGCGATTGCTTATCAAGGTCATTTGCATAGCCGTTTTGGTATCCAGTGGGATTATTCTGTATGGGTGCGCCACCCAGCCTGTAACGCCTACCGCGATAGATACTGTCATGAAAAATGAATTTGTCGGAGCGCCCGATTGGGTTACGAAAGACTGTGCTTCCTATATCAAGGATGATAAAAAAATCTGCGGAGTCGGTTCAGTGGGAGGCACCCGCAATCCATCGATTGCGCGGACGACGGGCGTTGCCCGGGCCAAAACGGAGATTGCCAGAACGCTTCAGACCAGAGTTACTGCCATGTTGAAGGATTATCAGGCGACAACATCAGGGGGTGAATATTTCGGGAAATACGCGTCTGATGAGCAGCATGTGGTAGACGTTTCCAAACAGATTACCGAAATGACTCTCTCCGGCGTTGAACAGAAAGAGACGTGGATCAGTAAAAACGGAATCTATTATGTTCTGGTAACGCTTAATGTTGAAAAATTTAAGAATATCGTGCAAAACATGCACAGTCTTCCTGAATCGGTACGCAAAGCTGTCGTTCAACGCGCCGATAAGGCGTTCGGGGAATTAAACCGGGAAAGTGATAAAATGAAAGAAAACTATTAATTTTCTTTCACGTTCATAAAAATGACGTGGCCGCTTTTTCGCGTATGCTGTTTTTGCGTCTGTTATTTTCTCGGCGGGGGAATAGCGTGGATATTTAATTCCTGATACGATCATAATATCCATGCTCCCTCCGGGCGCGGAAATATCGTAAACCTTGATTTCACAGGCTGAAAATGAAACACATATTTTTCTATATTATCGTCATATTTGCCGCATCGTTGTGTTTCCATACAAACACCATGGCCATGAGCCTCTTTGATAACAGAACCGTTATGGAGAAAGAATTCGAAGGCGCGCCGGATTGGATTACGAAAGGGTGCTCTTCATATTTCAAAAATAATAAAGATGATGAGATATTATGCGGCGTCGGCTCGTCGCTCAACAAAAATCCTTCCGATGCCAGAACCATAGCGGTTATAAAAGCCAGAGCTGAAATCGCGGGAAACATTCAGACTCATGTTACCGGCATATTAAAAGATTATAGTATGACCACCACCGGAAGAGAAGAATTCCCCGCGGGGGATTATCAGCGTATCGAAGATTTCTCCACGCAGATTACGCAGATGACTCTCTACGGCACAAAGGTGGTTGATTTTTGGGTGAGTAAGAACGGCACGTTGTATGCGCTTGTAATGCTTACCAATGGACAATTCAAAGATTCTGTCCATAAAATGAATGGCCTCTCGGGAAATCTGAAAGACAACATTATCAAAAACGCAGAAAAATCCTTTAAACAGATTGATAACGTTAAATAGCCGCGGCACCCTCTCCAAAGGGGGACATGTAAAGGATTGCACATCCGAAATGTTCATTATAGGGAAATGGTAGGGTTATCCTACCACTAACCTATCATTTAATCAGTCTTGTCATTCAATATCATGTCTCCTATTTTAAGCTCAAAAGAAACGTAAATACATATCGGCAGTTTTGAATATGCGCGTTATGAAAATCCAGACGACCGGTGTTTTTACGGAACAGATAAATTATAAATTTTATTTTGAGGCTTTTAAGCTTGGTTTGATCTGGAAGTTTTAGAGTCTCCGGCCTGTTTGTTCCATCCCCCGGGATCGAGGAGACGTCATGCTCATGATAATCCTGCTAAATGAGTGTGGCGTCCCCGAGATCCTCCGAAATCCTGCCTGAATCAAAAAGACTCGACTTAGACAACCCCGTAAAAAGGCCGGATGCTGCGTTGCGCTTCATCAAACGTTTCTGCGGAGTACTTTTTACGTACGCCTCACTCCTCTAGATTGGCTCGCCTTGCCTGCGGCTTTTTTGCGAAGTTGTCCCTCCCCCGCCGCTTCGCGGCACCCCCTCCAAAGGGGGACAATAGGGAAATGGTTGTCCCAACTAAACGCGCTCACGCGTAACCGTATCGCGCTCTCGCTTAACCATATTGGTCAGAGCGCCTATGGCCTCAATCTCCACGGTGATCTTATCGCCTTCCTTTAAAAATAACGGCGGCTGTCTGATAAATCCGACGCCTTCGGGCGTGCCTGTCAGGATGACCGTTCCCGGCAGAAGCGTTAACGACCTGCTCAGATCGCTTACGATGGCAGGGATGTCGAAGACCATGTTGTCCGTCCGGCTCTCCTGAACCACCTGGCCGTTTAGGATGGTGCGCAGGCTAAGATCGTTTGGATGCGGAATTTCATCCTTTGTTACGGCGGCCGGCCCCAGGGGGCAGAAGGTATCAAAACTTTTCCCGCGCACAAACTGGCCGTTTTGCTCCATGGCCGGATCAAGCTGCCAATCCCTGGCGCTGACATCGTTGGCGCATGTGTAACCCCAGATATAATCCATGGCCCGCGATACGGGAATGTTCTTTCCCTTTTTGCCGATGATGATCGCCAGTTCCCCCTCATAATCCACTTTATCGGGCCCCGCCAGAGGCAGAAGGATCGCCTCGCCCTGGCCGATGGCGCATGAAGGCGCTTTCATAAAGACAACCGGTGTTCCGGGCTTTTTGAAGCCTGTTTCGGCGATATGTTTTCCATAATTGAATCCCAGCGCGAAGATGGCGCAGGGTTCAACCGGAGGCAGGAAGCTTTTTATTTTTTCTTTGCGTTTTGTGACCTGCAATTCTCCGAAAGGGGCTCCGTTGACGATTCTGGCCTCATCGGGGCGGGAAGGATCATAAATTCCCGACAGAATTTCATCTTTGGTGGATATAATCCGGCATATCTTCATGGTTTCTCCTCTCTGTTTCTCCGTCCTGTTAAGCGGAGATATTTTTATAGGTAAAGCGAGATTGCCGCGGCTCGCAAGGCTCGCCTCGCAATGACAGCGGATGGGGTTGTCCCTCCCCCGTCGCTGCGAGACACCCCCTCCAAAGGGGGACAATAATGGAAATTTTTGTTGTACACAACAACCTGCAAACGACATGCAGATGACGATTAACTCATAATCATTATTACAAAGACCTTCTTCGGGCCGTGCATGCCCTTAAATTCCACGCCCTGAATGTCTGATGTGGCGCTGGGTCCCGTGATAAAGCTGAACTGGCTTGGCATCTCATTTGTGTTTTTGAAAACTGTCTCCACGACATTCTCATAGACAGGATATAAATCTTTTACGTCTACGATGGCGATATGCACGGGCGGGGCAATGGAGAGAAGCCGCGGATGATTGTGATTAAAGATCACACCGAGGGTTCCCGTTTCGGCCACCGCGAAATCGGCGGAAGTAATTCCCGCGTCAGCCTTGAATGCTGCCTCGCGAAGCGTTTCCCTGTCGGTAAAATCTTTGGCAAAAGAGACGGAAATTCCGTCTGCCTCGCCAAGCGACGCGATATCTACGCCGCAAATATCTTGAGCCGTCGCGACAAAAGATTTCAGGCCTTCTGCCTTAATAATATCCGAAAGAACGCGCAGGGCAGCCTGCGGGTTAGCGGCCTGATATAAAACGCCGGTGCGCCCGCCAAGTTCCTGCCCGAAGCGCTGGACCATCTGTTCGCGGTTCATTGACAGCTCGGATAGCACCGGTTTTGGGGGCCGCTTGATGCTTTCAACCCTCATAGCCGATTTCAACTTTTCAAGTATTGCTTGTCTTGCGTCCATTCAGGAATCCTCCTTCTTCGACGTATTGCCTGAGGATTCAGGACGGGACGGAAGATCATCCCATGTTTCGTGGAACGTCTTTTTGGGAATTGCCCGCAGATCGCGGCACACAAACCAGCCCTGCGCGCCCATCGGAATATTGCCGATATAGCCGTCTTTTGCCATAGAGTTCATCAGGGGCCTTGTCAAATTTATGCCGAGGCTCCATAGCCAGCCGTGGCTCATGCCAAGCGCGATAAGCCCGGCTATCGCGTTTTCTCCGCGGGACTGCATGGTCTTTTTCCCTTTTTGATTTTTCAGTTCGATCTGGCGGGCGCGGTACGAAAGCAATAATGACGGGTGATCGATGCCGGCCGGACAGATTTGTTTGCACATGCCGCAGAGGGTGCAGGCCCGGTAAAGATCAGAGGTGTTCTCCATGCCCGCGAGCATCGGGGTGAGCGTCTGGCCGATGGGGCCGCAATAGGTCGCGCCGTAGGGATAGCCGCCGATCTTGGTATAAACCGGACACGTGTTCAGACACGCGCCGCAGCGGATGCACTTAAGAATTTCCCGGGTCTTAAGATCGCTGTAGATTTCCGAACGTCCGTTATCGAGGATGATAATAAAGAGTTCTTCGGGGCCGTCTTGTTCATCGCATTTTTGGGGCCCCGAGTCCATGGAGACGTAGCTGGTGATTTTCTGCCCCGTGCAGTTTCTCGTCAGCATTCTTATCATGGAGACGGCGTCCGCCATGTTAGGCACCACCTTTTCCAGACTCATGATCGCGACAAGTGTTTTGGGCGAGGATTTAATCAGCCGGATGTTCCCTTCGTTTTCGACATTGATGATGGTGCCGGTTTCGGCCACTCCCATGTTGACGCCGACGATGCCCATTTGCAGATTCCGGAATTTGTCGCGCAAATATTTACGCGCGCCGCCGCCGAGTTTCACCGGATCGGTTGAGGCTTCATCGATTATGCCTTTTTTCAAAAACGCCTCCGATATTTCCGAAGGCGGGACGTTGATGGCAGGCCCCACTAAATGAAAGGGATGCAGTTTCAGGTTTTGGGTGATGACTTCGCCCAGGTCCGTCTCGAAGACATCCACGCCATTTTTAATAAGATGATCGTTTAGCCCGATTTCCTCGGTGATCATGGACTTGCCTTTCATGACGTAAGAGACGCCCCTTTGGTTGGCAATGTCGAGAATGATATGATTGGCCTCGGCGGCATCCTTCGCCCACAGGACTTTTGCGCCATTACTTACAGCGTTTTTTTCGAATGCTTCGAGCAGTTCGGGCAGTCTTGTAATCACATCGGCCCGGATCGCTCGTGAATAGGCCTCCGCCGCCGCGATATCGGCAAATGTTGACATGCCGATCTGTCGCAGAATGGGAGCGCCAAGCGACACCATCAAAAGAAACATCTGGCTTTGTTCGTTTTTTAATTCTTTGCGCGCTGTTTCCATGAATTTGTTGGCGTGTGGGTGCATATCAGACCTTCTTAATGTTTTGGGCCAGAAAACTTGCCAGATGCAGGGCCGTTTTGCCCGTATGATTCCGGTGCAGATATCCGCTGATATTCAAGAGGCAGCCGGGTTCGCACAAAAGGAGCACATCCGCGCCCGATTTGACAAAGTTCGCGGCCTTCTCCCTGACCATGGCCTCCGATATCTCGGGATAAGCAACGGCGAACTCCCCGCCGAAGCCGCAGCACGCGGTGGAACTTTCAAGCTCCACAAACTGCGTGCCCTCAACTCCCGCAATAAGTTTTTTGGGCTGGGCTGAAATATTCAGCCCCCGCAGGATATGGCAGGATTCGTGATAGGTGACTTTGCCCGCGAATGTCGCGCCGAGATTGGTTACCTTGAGGACATCAACGATGTACTGGCTCAGTTCATAAATCCGGCCCGCAAGATCAAGCGCCCGCTTTTGCCAGATGGGTTCATTTTCCAGCAGTTCGGGGTAATGATATTTGACCATGCAGACACAGGAACCGGCGGGGCTTACAACGCAATCATCCTCTCCAAAGACTTCTATGAAATGTTTCGCCACCCGCTTTGCGTGATCCCGGTAACCCGCGTTGAAAAGCGGTTGTCCGCAGCAGGTCTGCTCTTTGTGGTACAGCGTTTGCACGCCCAGATTAGACAGCAGGGTATTCGTGTCAACGCCGATCTCCGGCATCATGATGTCCACAGTACAGGGAATGAACAGGGAAACCTTCATGCTTTATCTTCGCCCTTCGCGTCAGGTCTTAACTCAGGTCAAAACGCCGGCCAAAACTTAAAGTCAAGATCGGCGGCACTCAGCCACAAAATCCGTTTGCGATTCCGCTTTGCCGATAATGAATATATAACACGACTATCATTTGTAATGAAGCATAAAATGCAAAAAATAAAAAGGCCTCCGACTATCCCGCGGAAGCCTTTATTATAAAATTCAGTGATCTATTATTTTTCGTTCCATTTTTTAATTTCAGCGCGCAGCCAGCCGGCCCATTCGTCAATTCCCTGTCCGTTTCTCGCGGATATCGGAATAATTTTTATCTTTGGATTCAATCTAAGCGCCCGCTCTTTGACGGCTTCGAGATTAAAATCAAAATAGTCCAGAACATCGATCTTGTTAATCAATAAAACATCGGCAATGGAAAACATCAGGGGATATTTCAGCGGTTTGTCGTCCCCCTCCGGCACGCTTAAAATCATGGCGTTTTTTGACGCGCCGGTGTCAAATTCCGCTGGACACACCAGATTGCCGATATTTTCGAGAATGACAAAATCAAGCCCCTCTGTTCCCATTCCCGTAAGGCCCTGCTTGGTCATGTCCGCGTCGAGATGACACATCCCGCCCGTATGAAGCTGGATCACTTTTGTCCCCGTCTTCGCGACGGTATCGGCATCGACGACCGATTCTATATCGGCTTCCATGATGCCTATGCGCATTTCATCTTTGAGCGCTTCTATCGTCCTTAAAACGGTTGTCGTTTTGCCCGAACCCGGCGATGACATCAGATTCAGCAAAAAAGTCCGCTTCTTTTTCAATTCATCGCGAAGCAGATTTGCCTGCTTGTTGTTGTCTTCGAAAACACTTTGTTTGATATCGATAACCTTGTATGTGTCCATCCTGTTTTATCCTTTTTGCCACTCAACGCGCCACGGGAGCGGTTCATGACCGCGCTGTTTAAGAAAACCAACTTTTCATGGAGAAATTATCGGGAATACTGATGCTCACTTTTTCGGTTAAATTTTATTCGCGGCAAATCAACTTATTGATTGCTGCTGTACTGCCGGTAGAAACTGAGCACCCGCCTTACATAATTTTGAGTTTCCCGGTATGGAGGAATATTATAATGATATTTGGCGACGGCCTTTTCGCCCGCGTTGTACGCGGCAAGGGCAAGGTTTAAATCCCCCCTGTATGTTTTCAGCAGATATCGCAGATAACGCGCGCCTCCTTCGATATTTTTTTCCGGATGAAAGCTGTCGTCGACACTCAGCGCGTATGCCGTTTTGGGCATCAGCTGCATTAAGCCCTGCGCGCCCACCGGCGAGACGGCCTTGTGATTAAAGTTGGATTCCGCTTTGATGATGGCTTTGATCAGCGCGGAATCAAGTCCGAATTTACTGGCGGTTTTGTTAATAATTTCATCATATTTATTCACGTCAATATTGGGCTGGAAAAGAACCCGTTTTTCCCGCATAACCATTATCCATTTTACGTTAGTATCGGTAGGGGTATTGGTCAGGTGCAGGACGCCGTCTTTATCGATATGCTTGTAAATATCGGCGCTTGCCGTGCCCGCGGCCATAAACGCGGTGATTATTGTAGCCGCGGCCAGGGTTAATATAAATGACGTTTTTCCCGATTTAACAGGGAATATGTTCAGGTTCGTTCCCATTCGGATATAATAATGCATTAGCCGTTAAAAATCAATACTTTGTTTAAAAATAATAACTAAACACCTGATGTAATTGCAATAATGCAAACCAATCCCCTCGCGAAAAACACGGCCTTGGCGAATCCCTGCCTTATGTTAAATCGTCATTCCGCCGTCCAGCGCGAGGACCTGTCCTGTTACATAACTTGACGCGTCGGAGGCTAAATAAATAACCGCGCCCACCATTTCTTCCGGTTCGGCAGGCCTGCCCAGCGGCGTTCTGCTCATGGCGACATTGAGAATATCCTGATTTTTCCAGAGGGCCTCGCTGAAGCGCGTTTTGGTCAGCCCCGGAGCGATGGCGTTTACCCGGATGTTGTAGATAGCCCACTGCTGAGCCATGACCTTTGTGGCCATAATCACGGCGGCTTTACTGATGGAATAAACGGGCAATATGTCAGGGGTGATGCCAGCGATGGAGGCGACATTGATAATTTTTCCTCCGCCTTTTTCCCTCATGACACGCGCGACCGCCTGGCTTAAGAAATACAGACCCTTGAGATTAAGGTTCATAATGGAATCCCAGGCGCGTTCATCGATATCTATGGCCGATGCCATGGAGGGATTTGTGGCGGCATTGTTAATCAGAATATCAATCCTGCCGAACTCCGCCATGACTTTCGCGACAAGATTATTGATATCTTCCGTTCTACCGATATGGGCCGCGACAGCGAGGCATTTTCTGCCTGTTTTTTTTATTTCCGAGGCCACTTTTTCCAGATCGGCAATTTTGCGGCTGGCGATGACAACGTCGGCGCCGGACTTAGCTACTCCCATGGCGATGGCCTCGCCAATGCCCCGGCTGGCTCCGGTGACCAGAACAACTTTATTTTCCAGAGATAAATTCATTTTCATGTCCTCCTCAAGAGATGTTAGATTTCAGATTAGCGTTTTGTTATGACCATAAATTTTATGAAATAATTCTTTTTCTTTTTCCCTCATCCTTTTTATTTCTTTCGCGGTCGTGTTTTCGTGATTGTAGCCTATCAGATGCAGTATCCCGTGAATGATAAGAAAATCAATTTCCTGCGAAACGGTCAGCCCGCCTTTGAACGCGTCTCTTTGGGCCGTCTGCGCGGAAATAATAACGTCACCCAGGATTTGAGGATTGATATCGCCGCATTCGCCTTCTCGCAGGGAAAAAGAAAGAACATTGGTGGCCCTGTCGCGACCCAGATATTGATTGTTTAGCAGTTTTATTTGTTCATCGTCAACAAAGCAGATGCTGAGTTCCTTATCGGGGCAATCAAGAATCTTCAGGATTTGCAGGACCGTGCCGCGGATTTTGCGCCGGTCAATTTTGATTTCAGTTTGCCGGTTTTCGATTTGTAGTTTCATGCGTATCTTTTTTACCGTTGGTTTCTTTTTGCGCCGCTTCCGGATAATCGACACGGTGGTGGAAAATGCCCGTGAGAATTTTCGTGAATGTTTCCGCTATGGTGTTTAAGTTGCTCAAGGTCAGTTCGCACTCGTCGAGCTGGCCGTCCATGTAGATGCCTTCAATTCTTTCCCGGACAAGCGACCGGATTCTGGCCGGCGTCGGATTGGAGAGGGTGCGCGAAGACGCTTCGATTACGTCACCCAGCATGATCAGTCCGGCTTCCTTGGTCTGCGGTTTGGGGCCCGGATACCGGAAATCGGCTTCCGATAAAGAGCGGATGGATTCATCCTTGTCTTTTTTGGCCTTGTCATAGAAGTAACTGACAATGCTGGTGCCGTGGTGCTGTTTGATGATGTTGGTGATCTGTTTGCCCAGCTTCGCCTCGGAGGCCAGTTCGCAGCCGTCCTTGACATGGGAGGTGATAATTAAACCGCTCATTTTCGGAGAGAGCTTGTCATGTTTGTTTTCAGAACTTATCTGGTTTTCAATAAAGTACTGGGGTTTTTTCAGCTTTCCGATATCGTGATAATAGGAGCTTACTTTAACAAGCAATGAATTGGCCCCGATGGCTTCGGCCGCGGCCTCCACCAATGAAGAAACGATGATGCTGTGATGATACGTTCCGGGCGCCTCAATAATCATTCTCTGGAATAGAGGCTGATTGAGATTGGCAAGCTCAAGCAGTTTGATATCCGTGATGAAATCAAAAAGACTTTCAAAAACAGGCGTGATTCCCGCGACCAGAACGCCGGTAATAATGCCTCCGGCAAATCCCATGATCAGCCTAAGCAGCAAATCATTGAACAAATTTCCCGTGATGAGGTTGAGGCAGACGATCGCCGCCATATTGATAATGCCCAGAAAAAGGCCGATGCGCAGAAAAACGGAACGCCTTCGGATGCGCACGATCTGATAAGACGCCGCGATGGATCCCAGAAAGGAAAAGAGCGGAAAAATAATTCTTTCATCAAAGGTGAATCCCAGCAAAAAAGACGTGAGCGCGCTGATAATGAGGGCGACATTCCGGTTAATTAAAATGGCGATGGTCATCGCGCCGAAAGCAAAAGGGATGGCGAAATAACAGGCATCGACGGGGATGGAGGGAAACGATCTGTTGACGGCAAGGGAAATAAAGATTCCCGTTTTAATGAACAATATCTGCAGCAGGGCAATGATGCCGAAGACCAGCAGATCGGCGTTGGAGCGGGTGGAATTTTTGTCCCAGTTTCTTGTCCGCCAGAGATAAAGGGTGATGGAAAGAAAAATGGCCGTGAAGAAAAATCCCAGCATGGTGGTCAGCCGGGCCAGGTTATTGCTTTGGGAAGATTTAAAGAAAGCGTTTAATTTGGCCAGTTCCAGATAATCGATTTTTTCCCCTTCCCGGACGATCATTTCATTTTTCTGCACCTGGAAAAATGACGGGGTGGTATGTTCAATAATAGCCAGCCTTCTCTTTTCCGTCGCGTCTTTATTAAATGACAGATTCGGTTTGATCATTTTTTTCGTCAGGGAAAACGCGACCCGTTTCAAGGCATTTTTTTCACCGCTGAAAATCGTGTTGACGGTTTTTATAAGCGGCGCGTCGATTTCCCGGATGTTGAATAACAGAGGGGAATCCTGAATTTCCACTTGAGATCCGGTTTTTATATTTTCAACGATAATGCCTTTTTGCCTTTCCGATTTGCCGAAGATATCGTTCGTTATGAATTTATTTTCATAAAAAGATAGTATCAGGTGTGAAAATTTTTGCTGCAGACTGCCGGAGAATCTGTAGTCGTTCAATACGTTGAATTCTTCCTGATTCAGGCGAACGCCTAAACCGGCCTCCAGTAGTTTTTTGTCCTTCTGCAGGATGCCTGTATCGGTATTGTCATTCTCCTGCGTCCTTCCTTTAAGCGAATTTGCGGATCTTTCGGAAGCCTGCGCAAAAGCTTTAACCAGTTTTATTCTGACAGTGTCGGCGACGCTGCTGTCATAATCATAAGACGGTTCGACATTTTCCGCGTCCTCAAGTTTTTTTTGTTCCGTGGCCTGTTTGTCTTCAACCAGGAAGGGATAGTCGGCTTTAATATTCCTGGGCGCGATCATTCCCTGTTTAAACTGCGGCTCGGAAAAACGAATATCCGGCGCCATGATAATCGCTAAAATCAGGCAAAGGGAGATGGCGATGGCCCACCTCTGAAAAAGACTGTTTTTCAAAAAGCCGAAGGAGATGTTCCTGCTTTTCATCAGTTTCTTGATAAAATTTAAGGCTTTATTCTGATAGGTTTCGATGAAGTTCATAAAATTTATTCGCCGGGATCAGCCGTTTTTTCTTTCGCCAGACGCGCGTAAGCCTTTATGACATCCTGAACCAGCAGATGCCTCACCACGTCGATTTCCGAAAAATGAACAAAGCGGATGCCCTCAATTCTTCTTAAGATTTTTTCCGCTTCAATTAAACCGGAACCCCTGCCCGCGGGTAAATCAATCTGGGTAATGTCGCCGGTGATGACCGCTTTGGATCCAAAACCAAGCCGGGTCAAAAACATTTTCATTTGTTCCGATGTTGTGTTTTGTGCTTCATCCAGAATGATAAAAGAATCGTTGAGCGTTCTGCCCCGCATGAAAGCAAGCGGGGCAACTTCAATGAGGCCCTTATTGATGAGGGCGGTGGCCCTTTCCATATCTATCATATCATAAAGCGCGTCGTACAGGGGGCGAAGATAGGGATTGACTTTATCCGCGAGGTCCCCCGGTAAAAAGCCCAGTCTTTCCCCGGCTTCCACCGCCGGACGCGCCAGAATGATTCTCTGGACTTTTTTCTCCAGCAGAAAGGACACGGCCATGGCCATGGCCAGATAGGTTTTTCCGGTTCCGGCGGGACCTATGGAAAAGACCATGTCAAATTTTCTCATGTATTCGATATAGAGCTTCTGGGCGATGCTTTTGGGGGTTATGACGCGCTTCTGGGAAGATATAAAAACCGTGTCGAGGAATATTCTGGCCAGATCATAGGTGATGTCTTCCGTGAGGATGCGGTGGGCGTAGTCAATATCCGAGGAATGAACATTGAAGCCTTTTTCCATGATGGCGTAGAGCTGCTGCAGCATGGAGCTGATCATGCGAACGTTGCCGTCCGTGCCGGAGATAGTGATGTTATTTCCCCAGGCTTTTACCGAGACGGGCTCCAGCTTTTCGATAAGTTTTAAGTGCTTATCATGTTCGCCGCAGAGATGCTTCAGGAGATTATGGTCGGCAAAGGTAATTTTCTCTACGTTTATACTTTTAGTTGCCTGCTTCAAAATAATTATCAGCCTCTAAAACCATAGTATATATCATCAATGCTCTATTTCCAATGATAAAATAACCGTCAATTTTAGAGCCGGTTTCTATCACTTTGATTCGTCCAATGCAATATATATTGATGAGTGCCCCGGATTTCCCCAAAACCGGTGATTTGTGACGATAAATATATAATTTTACACGTCAATTTAAGATAAATCATGATAATTTACTTTTGAAGAAATAAATGGGCGAAAACTTTGGCATCCCCCAGCATGTTATCAATGGGGCAGCTTTCGTCGGGCTGATGGGCCATCTGGCCGGTTTTAGACCAAACGGCTACCGGATAACCGTGCGCGCGGATGTAGGACGCAACCGTTCCCGCCCCCACGCCGCCGGCAAACGCGTCTATTTGATAAACCGCTTTTATAGCCTCTTTGAGCGCCCCGACGACAGGAGCATCGGGAGAAGTCGGTTTTACTGATTGGATATACTGGGCGGTTGATATTTCTATCCTGACCTTGAATTTCTTTTCGATGGCGCGAACCGTTTTTTGAATGGCCGCCATGACATCCTCTAAATCATACGCAGGCAGTACGCGGCAATCCATGCAAAAAACATCTTCGCCGGGAATGGTGTTGATATTGCCCACGTTTGCCTCTTTTTTGGTCGGTTCAAAGGTGCTCTCAGGCGGATCGAAAAGGGGATCGGATTTTGGAAACAGTTTTTTCAGCTTGCCCAGCTTTGTCACCAGATGCGACGCGGCAACAAAGGCATTATTGCCCAGCTGCGGTTTGGAACCGTGGCACTGCTTGCCTTTTGTTTTAAAACACAGCCACAGCATGCTCTTTTCCGCGACTTCGATAAGCGAGCCTTCCGGATTTCCCGAATCGGGAACGACAATCAGATCGTCTGGGTTAAAAAGATTCTCCGTGGAATCTATCATATAAAAGAGTCCCATGCTGCTGGAGGTTTCTTCATCGGAAACAAAGCCGAGTTTAATCGAATTCTCCGGTAGGATGCCCTCATCCATCAGCGCTTTGGCGGCAAAAATGGAGGCCACCATGTCCTGCTGATTGTCTTCAACGCCGCGGCCGAAAAGGATGCCGTCTTTTACGTAAGCCTGATAGGGGTCCCGGCTCCAGAGGCCCAATTCGCCGGGCGGAACGATATCCATATGCGTAATGATCCAGATGAACCGGTCTTTATTTTTGCCTTCCATGGTTGTGACAAAGTTGGGGCGGATGCCGGAGGAAACCCTTGCATCCTGCGCGTCATAATGTTGGAAGTTTTTAAAGCCAAGCTGGATGAGCCGCTCTTTCAACAGATTGGCTTTTAACAATTCGCCGTCTCCGCCGTTTTCCGGTCCGACAGCGGATACGCCGCTCAGCGCTATCTGCAACTCGATCATGGCGTCGCGGTAGGAATCTATTCTTTGAGATACGCGTATGAAAATATCCTGGTCAATCATAAAATTTCCTTTTAAAATAATTTAATCTTCGGGAATTACGGGCGTATACGGGCCGAGGCTTGACAAAGGCTTATCAAACTTTTTGCCGTCGCCTAAAATCAGGACGACATTTTTTGTTCTGTTCAAATAAATACCCGCAATTTTATCTAGATCACTATTCGTGACTTTATCGATATTGTCGCGGTATTTGATCAGAAAATCGGCGGGCAATTTATCATATTCCAGATTGGTTTGCTGCCAGGCAATTTGCTCGGCGGTGGAAAAAGAAAAGATAAATCCATTGTCGATGGAATTTTTGGCCCAATCCAATTCCTGGGCTGTAATGGGTTTGGCCGGAATGTTATCCAGAACAGAATCGATAAGGGACAGCGCCTTCAGGGTTGAGGATGTTTTCGTAAAGGCGTAAGCGCCAAAGACGCCGTAGGCGGGCTTCGCGCGATAGAAGCTCCCCGAGGTGTACGCCAGGCCTTCGCTGTTGCGCACTACGCTGACAATCCGGGAAGGAAAACCGCCGCTGCCGACAATAAAATCAAGCACGGTGAACGCGTAGAAATCGGGATCTTTCTTGCCGGGGGCAAACCGGCCGCTGATAAGGATGGATTGAGCGATTTCCTTATCAATGAAATAAACACCGGCGTTCGGTTGTTGAGGAGGCGGAAGCGTTGCGGTCATCATGCCTCCCGCCTTCCAATCGCCGAAGTATTGGTTGAATTTTTTCACGGCTTCCTCTTTGGTGATATCCCCGCTTATGGAAAATATAATATTGCCGGGTATGAAAAATTTGTCGTGGAATTTGATTAAATCATCGCGTTCAATATTTGAAAGTGATTTATTTGTGGGAAAACGGCCGCGCGTGTCATTATGATAGATCAGACGGTTAAATTCCCGGAAAGCCAGTTTCTGCGGGTCATCCTTCGTCCTTCTTAATTCTTCCTGGATCAAACGCCTCGCCAGCTCGAATTTTTCCTGTTCGAAGACGGGATGAATTAAGATTTGAGACAAAAGATCGAGGCCGTGGTCAAGGTCGTTGTTTAAAATGGAAAAATTAACCTGAGCCGATTCCATGGACATGGCAATGGACGCGGAGGCGGCCATGAAATCAATCTGATTGTCGATTTGATCGCTGTTTAATTTTGCCGTTCCGCCGGTTCTCATGACATAGGCTGTTAATTCGGCGACGCCTTCGAGACCCGCCGGATCATACATGGTTCCGGTTTTAATCATCGCGTTGACATTGACTAGCGGCAGTTCGTGATCTTCCAGAATATTCAGGACAATGCCGTTTTCCAGAACCACGCGCTGGACCTGCGGAAGATTAAATTTAAGCGGCGGATAAATAATTTTGTCGGGCGCGATCAAAGCGGTTGCCGTTCCGGCGCAGGCGGGATGGGCATATCCGGTCATGATGAAGATGATCAATATCAAGAAAGAAAAGTATCCGGTAAATGTTTTCATGGTTTTATTTGTCATATCAGTCAGTCCTTAATCTTTCTTTTTATTTAAAAAAGCTATCGTCAGGTTTTCTTTGTTCAGATAAAGTTTGGCCGCGTTTTGAATGTCACGCGCTGAAACCCCGTCAATGATTTTCAGATAATTGGTGATGTAACGGTAATCGCCAAGCAATACTTCATAATAAGACAGCATCGAGGCCAACTCGTCATTGGAATCAAGACTTTTAATATAATCCATTTTTAACTGGTTTTTAGCTTTGTTTAACTCGGTATCCGTTACCGGTTCGGATTTGAGCTTTTCTATTTCTTTCAGGATCACATCTTCCAGTTCGGTATTCGTATGGGGATAGCGCGGCTGGGCGGAAATCACAAAAAGGTTGGGATACATGGTCGCCGGTATGCCGTTTGCGCTGCTGACACTCTCGGCGATGCCCATCTTTGTGACCATTAAATCATACAATCTGCTGGTTCTGCCTGTCGTCAGGATGGTTGAAATAACGTCGAAAACATAGTCGTCATGGGCGGGAGCGTTAGGCTTGTGGTATCCCATAATCATCATGGGATTGGCATCGAATGTAACCTCCACTTTTCTTTCTTCAGTCTGCCTGGGCTCCGGGGGGACCACGTTATTTTTGACTTTGACCGGAGGAATCGCGCCGAAATATTTGTCGATCAGTTTCAGCGTGTCCTTCGGATTGATATCGCCGACAACCGCGATCACGATGCTTTGCGGCGCTCTGTATTTCTCGTAAATATATCTGACGGATGCCGGGCTTAAATACTTCATGTCCTCAGTCCAGCCCAGCACCGGCCTTCCGTAGGCATGCGTTTTATACGCGGCGTTCAGGAATGCTTCGTACAGTTTACCGTCCGGGTCGACTTCCACGCGCTGCCGTCTTTCTTCCATAATCACCTCGCGTTCCGAGTAAAACTCGCGGAAAACGGGATGGAGCAGGCGATCCGATTCGATTCTCGCCCAGAGTTCGATTTTGTTGGCGGGCAGACTGACCTGATACGTTGTCACATCCTGTCCGGTGGACGCGTTCATATTCAAACCGCCGTTTTCGGTATACAGCCGGTCGATTTCATTCGGTATGAAATATTCCCTGCTTTGGTCCTGTAGTTTTTTCAATCGGGCGGCAAGCTTTTTGATCACTGCGGGATCGGCCTTTGGGCCTTTTCGCCGCTCGCGATCCATGGCGTTTCCGGTTTTTTCGATCTTATCAAGTAATATTTTCTCGGCGGGATAATTTTTGGCGCCGATGGTCGTGGTTCCCTTAAACATCATGTGTTCCAGGAAATGGGCGGCGCCGCTTTCTCCGGGTTTTTCATCAACGGCTCCGACACGATGCCGGATATACAATGAAACGGTCGGGCTTAAATGACGCTCCAGCATCAGCACCGTTAAACCGTTTTTCAGTTTTGTTTTGATGACTTTATTTTCCAGATCGAAGCCGTAACAAAGGCCGTGCATCAAAACAATAACCGCGACGATAAAGACCGACTTGAATAATTTATTCTTTTTCATCATGTTCCATTCCATCCTGTTTTTTGGGAAATAAGCGGAAGAAAAAATATATGACTCCCACGGTACAGACTAAAATCAGAAGACAGGCCGAAAAAAAATACATCACAAATTCAAACGGATTCTTCACGCTGTATGAACCGATTAACGCGTTTATGCCGATGATTAAAAAAAACGCGGAGAATAACAGAATAACGATATTCTTGATCCATATCAGAGCATTCATAAGGCGGCCTGTTTCGTTCTGTAATTATTTTTCAGCTTCTTCTTTAATTCCGCGTAAGCGGCGGGGCCAAAATCAGCGCTTTGGCAGGGAAGCAACGAGTTGTTATGATATATTGGATCTTCTTGAATGTCAAAGGGAGAACACGCGACGGCCTCGTTCCACATTTTGGTGCCCGGAATGGGCGAATATTCCGCCAGCACCGGTTTTGCGCCGCAGGCGCGCACGAAATCAATGCTGCCTTCGACTTCTTCGGCGCTTTGGCCGGGTATGCCGCAAAGCAGGTATATGCCGATATCCGCGGTTTTGTAACCGGCGTTTTTTAAATGGCTTACGGCGCGGCTAAGCTCTTCGTTTTTAACTTTCCCGCCTGTTTTCAACTGCCGCTCTAAATCTGCTGTTTCAAAACCGAAGCGGATCGTCTTAAATCCCGAACTGTAGAGTAAAACGCTCAACTCTTCATTGATTTCCCGCAGATGCAAGCCGTTGGGACAATGGAACTGGCACGACAAATTCCGTTTTTTTACTTCTTTGAGCATCGGAATGATCATTTCACCGGGCTTTACAAGCAGGGCGTCGTCATAGAAACTGAAATTCACGACACCGTGTTGGGTCTGCCAGTATTGTATTTCGTCAACCACCTTGAGAGGATCGCGCCGCTGAAATTTGTCATAAAGGATAGGCGAAGAGCAATAGCTGCAGCGATAAGGGCAGCCGATAGAAGTGATTAACGGCACTTGTTCCATTTTACGGATTAAATCGAGGGCGGGGTAGGGAAGCGAATCAAGATCGTTTTCATCGGGTATCCATGCCGGTTCTTCGTTAAATAATTTTTGAAGTAATTGCAGCACCTGCTTTTCTCCGGAGCCCGCGATGACATAATCAGCGCCGGAAAAACTGACGGCATGATCGTGGCAGAGCGTCGCGTACTTCCCGCCAAGGACGACGGGTACAGAAGGCAGGACTTCTTTTATGATTTTAATGGCCTCGAAAACGCCGGGATACCAGTACGTCATCATGGAAGTGATCAAAATAAGATCCGCGTCCCGATGCGCTTTGAGCTCATCTTTAAATATTTTCGGCAATATTCCGTAGCGGCAGTAATGTCTGTCAATCATATTCAGCGAAGCGGGAGCGGGAATTATCTGCCGGAAAAACTTCCCGTCGCCGTAGGCATGGCGCATAGGCTGCCTGCGGGGCTGTTCGGGCATGGCCGGGTGATAGGGATCGAGACAATCGATAAAATGAATCCGGTGGCCGTTTTGGCGCAGAAGCCCGCCCAAATACAGCAGACCCAGAGGCTTTAACCAGAAATCGTATGCCGCGAAATCGTAAATCCAGGGGTTTATCAAAAGAATCTTGCTCATCGGCGGTTGTTTATCACAGAGGCCGGTTATTTACAAAAGCAATAAAGATTGTAGTTTCCGCCTGCCGTTTTACGTAGATTTTACCACCATAGTTTTTTTGAGCCGTAATATGTAGGTTTTTTGCGATATCATTACACAAAAACATTTAGGGAGGTCGTTATGAAAAAAACATTTATCGTATTGGCCGTAGCGACGCTTATATTGGCTATTTGCCTTCCGGCTCCTGCCGCGGCGAAGATTATAGGAAAAAATGTAACGTACAGGGCCGGAGACGAGACGATGAAGGGATATCTCGCTTTTGACGAAAAGATTAAAGGCAGGAGGCCGGGCGTGCTTATTGTTCATGAATGGTGGGGACAAAATGAATATGTCCGCAAACGCGCCCGGATGATAGCTAAATTAGGCTATGTGGCCCTTGCCCTTGATATGTACGGAGGCGGCAGGGTTGCCGATCATCCGGACGATGCCGGGAAGTTCGCCGCTGAAGTTATGAAAAACGCCGCTTTAGAGGAAGGCCGATTCATGGCGGCGCTCGATTATCTGAAAGAACAGCCGAATGTTGATCCGGAGAGGATAGCCGCGATCGGTTATTGCTTTGGAGGCGGCGTCGTGCTGCATATGGCGCGGCAGGGCGTTGATCTCAAAGGAGTGGCAAGTTTCCATGGAAGCCTTGCCACGGATAAGCCCGCGGAGCCCGGCGTGATCAAAGCAAAAATTCTGGTTCTGAACGGGGATGCCGATAAGTTCACCACACCCGAACAAATCGAGTCTTTTAAACAGGAAATGGACAACGCCGGAGCTGATTATCAGTTTATTTCGTATCCGGGCGCGAAGCACTCTTTTACGAATCCCGATGCCGACAAGTACGCGAAAAAATTTAAGATGCCGATAGGGTATAATGCCGCGGCTGATAAAAAATCATGGGCGGAGCTGGTTAAATTTCTTGCCGGCATTTTTACCAAGCGACAATTATTAACTGAGGCATTGCAATAAATATCTGTTACGCCGGCGGCATAATTTCCGGCAAATTTTGCCGCACAGACCCTCCGGGATTTCGGCATAGTTCAGGCATAAAATTAATGCTTGAATAACATTGACCAAAATGCAAAGTTATTCTACCCAAAACAAGAGGTAGAATAATTATGCAAAATGAGCATTTCCGGAAACTGGAAAATATGATGCATTCGGCGCCGATTGTCCAACTGGTCGGAGCCCGTGTGGAAATCAGCGAAGGCCGGGCCGATATTACCCTGCCCGTAAAACCGGAACTTTTTCATGCCGCGGGCGCTCTGCACGGGGCCATGTACTTTCTGGCGCTGGATAACGCGGCTTTTTTTGCCGTCAATTCGCTGGTCGAAGATGTTTTTGTATTGACGGTGACTTTTAATATCTATCTTCTGAGGCCCGTCGATCAGGGCATTATAAAAGCCACGGGTAAAGTCGTTAATACCACAAAGACCCAGTATCTGGCGGAATCGGTTCTGTACGATGCGGAGGGCCGGGAAATTGCCAGGGGCAGCGGTGTTTTTGTTAAAGGCAGGGCAAAACTAGCCCCTGAAATAGGCTATAAATAAGCATAGGCTATAAATAAGCATAAGCTATAAATAATCAATCGATCAAAGTTCTTTGTCGCCGATTTCATATAAGATGCGGCGGCCGGATGAGTTCAAGCGGATCAGTCCAATTTGCGGGGGGCTTCGTTGTTCTTTGATTAAATTGACTTGAATGGTCTTTTATGTTAATCATTCCATTGAAATAAAATCATTTAAAATATATAGTTATTTATTTTGAGGCCTTGAAAACGTGAAAAATGCGACGTTGATAAGAATATTTTTGAGGTCTTTTTTTATCCACGCGACACTGAATTTCCGGAGAATGCAAAACCTGGGTTTTGCCATGGCCATTATCCCTGTTATCCGGGAACTGCGATTGCCTAGGGAGGAATCAAAGCGATTGATGACAACGCACTTACAGTTATTTAACACGCATCCATACTTTTCCGCGCCGATCATCGGCTCGATTGTCCGTTTGGAAGAAGGACAGGCGTGCTCGGGTGAAGACTGCAATGCCCACGCGATCAAGCAAAGTCTGATGGCATCCTATGCCGCCATCGGTGATATATTTTTTTGGGGGGCGCTCAGGCCCTTTGCCGTGATTTTCGCGGTTATTTTAATCTACATGGGGTTCATTCTGGCACCGGTTGCTTTCCTTCTGGTTTATACACCGGCTCATTTATGGGTGAGATTAAAGGGTTTTATCGAAGGTTATCGCGGCGGTAAAAAGGGATTTGAATTTATCCGCTCTTTGGATTTGCCAGGCGCCGCGGTAAAAATCCGCTGGCTTGCCCTGGTGGTATTGTCTTTATTGGTTGTCTGGCAAACGAGTAGCCACGGATACTGGCCTTTTATCAAAGTCTCCGGTATTATGATGAAATTAACGGCGCTGGCGACTGTTTTATTTTGCCTTTTTCTGATTAAAAAAGGCATATCACAAATATATGTTATTTATGGAGCTGTTGTGATATTTCTCATCGCTTCCTGGAAAGGATTTTTAATTTGACCGAAGAGATAAAAACTTTAAGATTGAAAAACAAACTGGGACTTCACGCGCGGGCGGCGGCAACTTTTGTAAAAGTAGCCCTGCAATTTAAATCGAAGATTCAGGTAGAATATGACGGACAAACCGTTGACGGTGAAAGTATTCTGGATTTACTGACGCTGGCTTGTCCCATGGGCGGACAATTGACGGTAAAAGTAAGCGGCAGCGACGCGCCTGTCGCCATGGAAGAATTGGAAAAACTTGTCGAAAATAAATTTGGAGAAGATTAAACGGTAAGATGAGCGCTGATCAGACAATGAAAACATTGGTTCTCAAAGGTGTCGGTGTTTCTCCCGGTATCGCCATCGGCAGGTGTTACCGTTTTGACCCGGCGGACAGCCAGGTTTCCTTTTACAAACTCAGCGATGCTTCGCTGATTCCCGCGGAAGTTCTCCGCTTTAAAAAAGCGGTAAAAGAATCGGAACAGCAGCTGCTGGAGATTCAAAAAAACCTCAAAAAAGAAAAGGTCACGGAACCTATCTATGTCATTGACGTTCATATTCTTATCTTAAGGGACAAAATATTTACCAACCGCACCGTTAAATACATACGCCGGTTAGGCGTCAACGCGGAATGGGCGCTACGCATGACGCTGGATCATTACAAACAGATCTTTGAAGGCGTCAAAGACGCTTACATCAGCAGCCGCGTCAGCGACGTTCAGTATGTCGTCCAGAGGATACTGAGGAATCTCTCCGGTGAAAAAACCGAGATCGCGTGGGAAGAAGTCTATAACGGCCTGATTATTGTTTCGCACGATCTGTCTCCGGCCGATACGGCCCAGATGAAGCTGGATAAAATTTTCGGTTTCGCCACGGACAGAGGCGGAAGGACGTCGCACACGGCCATTGTCGCCAGGTCTCTGGAATTGCCCGCTGTTGTCGGTCTGGACAATATCACCCATTATGCTCACACCGGCGATGAAATCATCGTTGACGGCACTTCGGGTCTTGTCGTCATCAATCCTTACAGCGACATGCTCAAAAGATACGAGGAAAAGAAGCGCCATTTCGACGCCGCCAGAGACGAGTATCTTAAATACGGAAAACTGCCCGCCGTGACGCTGGATAATTATCACGTGAAAATAGGCTGCAATATCGAATTTATTGAAGAGCTCCCCTCGGCTATCCTTCACGGCGCGGAAAACATCGGGCTTTACCGCACGGAATTTTTATATATCTACAGCGACGTACTGCCGACGGAAGAAGATCATTTCAATAATTATTCCAAGGTGGTTACCGATAAAAATTTGGAGTGGTCGACCATTCGCACGTTCGATCTGGGCGGCGATAAATTTGCCAAATACCAGAAGCAGGGAAAAGAACTCAATCCGCAGATGGGGCTGAGGGCTATTCGATTTTGCCTGAAAGAAGTTGAAATATTCAAGACGCAGTTAAGGGCCATCTGGCGCGCCAGCGCCCTGGGAGAAACAAAAATTCTTTTCCCGATGATTTCCAGCGTGGAGGAAATAAGGGAAGCGAAGAAGCTTCTGGAAGAAACCCGTCAGGAACTTCTGGCGCGGGGCGAGAAAATCGCTCCCAAAATGGAAATAGGCGCGATGATCGAAGTGCCCGCCGCCGCTGTGATTGCCGATAAACTGGCGAAGGAAGTGGATTTTTTCAGCATCGGCACCAATGATTTGATTCAGTACTCCCTGGCGATTGACAGGGCCAACGAACGTTTGACGTATATGTATGAACCCCTGCACCCGGCTGTTTTGAGATTAATCAAGAAAGTGGTGAACGCGGCCCGCAAGGCAAATATCCGCACGGCGATGTGCGGGGAAATGGCCGGCGACCCCCTTTGCGTGCTGATTCTTCTGGGAATGCAGCTCGATGAGTTGAGCATGAACCATCTGGCTATTCCGCGCGTCAAGAAAATTATCAGGGAATCAACCCTCGAAGAATCAAAATTACTGCTGAAAAAAGCCCTTACTTTTAACAAGGCATCCGAAGTGCGGGCTTATGTGCATGATTACATGGCAAAACGTTTCCCCGATGAATTTCAAATTGAAGATGATTAGCTTTTGTTATAAAGACCGGATGAAATTTATGGCAATTGTATAATGAGGGCGTAAATCTTTTCACATTATTCTAAACAAAACAATTAAACACAGACTTCGCGTCTTCTTTGTTATTTCCGGCGGAGAACCCACAGATGAACGACAATAATGATTTTATCAATCCCTATCAGGAAAAAGAATATTATTCCGGACACCTCTACGATGAGCAGAAATTTTTCCAGTTCCGGTTGATCAAGCAGTTCCTCTCCCGCGTTACGCTGGCGGACGAGTATGTCGAATCCGTCAACAAACTTGCCGCCGAGGGGGTCGTAGTTTACGCGCTGAACCAGAGGAGCGAACTCAACAGCCTCATCATCTACGAGCTTTTCAAACGCAAGGAAATGCCCATTCCCGTGTATTGCCACGGCATGAATATGTCGTTCTGGCAGCCCTTTCCGAAAATGCTTAAATTTTTCTGGTATTCTTTTTTACGCCGCCTGGGAAGGGAACAGAAGGCGTGGCGGGGCAAACTGGCTTACATGGAGAGAGTGGTTGCCGACAGAAAGAGCATCATCATTCATCTGGGCGAATCGGAATTCATTGAAAACAGATCCGCGGAAAGCGCGATCACAACGCTGATGAATGTTCAGGAAAAAGTTAATTTCCCCATTTATATTGTGCCGGTCATGGTTTCCTACGGACGCAGGCGCGAGAAAGAGGATGAAAGCCTGATTAATATTCTTTTCGGGCAAACGGAACACACGGGCGCTTTGCGCCGTCTGATCACGTTTATTCGTTTTTCCGGCAGCGCCTTTGTCATTCCCGCGGAACCGGTTAAATTATCCGATTATCTGAACGCGAATAAAAATCTTTCGCAGGAAATGGCCATTCACGATCTGCGCGCGGAATTGTTGGACCGCATTGAAAAAGAAAAGGACACCGTGGTCGGGCCGGCCCTGAAATCGCGCAATGAACTGATCGGCATGGTGTTGAGCGACGCCTCCATGAAAAAATTCATTACCGAATTCGCGGAGCATGAAAATAAGGACAGGGCGCTGGTGAAAAAAGAAGCGCGCCGTTACCTTGATGAAATTGCCGCCGATTATAATGAAATTTTTATAGCCATGTGGCGAAAAGTTCTCACCTGGCTGTTTAACGACATTTACGACGGCATATCCATCGATCTGGAAGGCATGGCCAAAATAAGAAATATTTCCAAAAAGATGCCTTTTGTGATTATCCCCTGCCATCGCAGCCATATTGATTATCTTTTGATGCATTACGCTTTTTACTTTAACAATATTCAGCTTCCCTTCATCGCCGCGGGCGCTAATTTATCTTTCTTCCCCATGGGATATATTTTCCGCAACTCCGGCGCTTTTTTCTTAAGAAGAAGTTTTCGGGGCAATATACTTTATTCCGAAGTATTTACCAAGTATCTGGCAATTCTATTGAAGGAAGGGCTTCCCCTGGAATTTTTTATCGAAGGGGGACGCAGCCGGACGGGGAAAATGGTCATGCCCAAGTACGGCCTTCTTTCCATGCTGATTCAGGCCTATCAGGAAAAATACTGCGAAAACTTTGCCGCGATTCCCGTTTATATCGGCTATGACCGCGTAATCGAGGAGAAATCCTATCTGAAAGAACTCGCCGGTGCAACCAAGACGCCGGAAAATACCGTGGAGATCATTAAATCCAGCAAGGTTTTGAGTAAAAAATACGGCCGCGTTTACGTCAATATCGGCGAGCCGATTATCATGAAATCTTATCTGGAGTCGCAGGAAAAGCCGATAGAGCAGATGTCCATGGATGAACGGCAGAGCCTGTACCGGAAAATCGGTTATGAAATCGTCGTGGAAATTAACAAGGTGTCCGTCGTCACGCCTTTTTCGCTGGTGGCCGCCGTTATTTTAAGCCACGACCGCAGGGGAATATCCTATAATGATCTGCTGGATATCCTCAATGAATTTTACGAATACCTGACGGCGAAAAAGGTGAGATTTGCGGAGACGTTTTCCAATCGCGAAAAAGCGATAAACGACGCGCTGAATATTTTCGTGCAGCAGGGTTTTATCTCGAAGATCGAAGCCGAAGAAGATGAAGACGAAGAGATGCAGGAAGTGGTCTATTCGTTGAAAGAAGAAAAAAGGCTGAATCTGGAATATTACAAAAACAACTTTTTGCACTTTTTCGTGCCTTTATGTTTTGTCGCCACTTCGATGATCAGAAGCAATGAAGACGTGACATCGCAAAATCGTATCGTCGGGGATTATAAATTTCTCAAGAAACTTTTATGGAATGAATTTATTTTTGATGAACACAAGGATGACGCGCAGGAAGTTAATGAAGTGCTCGCCTATTTAAATGACCGGAATATGATCATGTCCGCGGTGCGCGAAGGCCAGACCTGCATAGAAATAAAAGGCAAAGGCAATAAAAAGCTGAAACCCTTTGCCGATTTAATCCACAATTATCTGGAATCCTACTGGATCGTGATCAGAAGCTGCCAGTATTTAAAGAAAGGGAAGCTGACCAAGAAGGATTGGCTCAAGAAAATCATGACCCTCGGCGACAGGATGTACAGGAAGGGCGAAACATTAAGGCCCGAAGCGCTTTCGCAATCCAATTATCTTAATGTCATTATATTCCTGGAAGACGCGAAACTGATCACCACCGTGACGGAGGTTGAGAAAAAAGGGAAAAAAGAAAAGAGGGAAATTTATTATACCCTCACCGAAAACACGGCGGAAATGGAAGTTCTGCGCCGCCGCGTATTCAGACTGCTGTAAAAATTATCGCGCTTTGCGGAATGTTTTAAAATATTCTTTTACGAAGCTAACCGCCGGATTTTCGATAGACTTGCCCGGAAACTATCCGGGCATTATTTTTTACGGGCAGATTTGGCGCCTTTGATGCTGTAAAACGCTTTCTTGCCGCGATAAGCCGCGGCATCGCCCAGTTCTTCTTCAATGCGAATCAGTTGATTATATTTTGCCAGCCGCTCCGAGCGGGAGACCGAGCCGCTTTTAATCTGTCCGCAATTGGCGGCGACAGCCATATCGGCCATGAAGGTATCTTCCGTCTCTCCCGAGCGATGCGATACCACGCAGGTGTAACCCGCTTCTTTGGCGCGTTCGATCGTCTGGAGCGTTTCCGTCAGCGTTCCGATCTGATTTAATTTGATCAGGATGGAATTCGCCACGCCAAGCGCTATGCCTTTTTCGAGGCGCGCGACGTTGGTGACGAAAATATCGTCGCCGACAATCTGGATTTTTCCGCCAAGCTCATCGGTTAAATATTTCCAGCCGTCCCAGTCGTCTTCGGCCAGCCCGTCTTCGATGGAAATAATCGGATATTTGCGGACCAGCCCGGCATAGAAGCCGACGAGTTCTTCCGCCGATTTTTGAGGTTTTTTTTCAGCGGACAGAATATATTTGCCCCGCGAGAAAAACGAACTGGCCGCCGAATCAAGCGCGATCATAATATCCGCCCCCGGGCGGCAATTCGCTTTTTCAATTGCCTGCATAATGAGCGAGAGGGCTTCTTCATTGGATTTTAAATTAGGCGCGAATCCGCCTTCATCGCCTACGGACGTATTGTAGCCCTTGCTCTTGAGCACGGCTTTTAAGGCGTAGAAAACTTCCGAGTTCATCCGGATGCCTTCTTTAAAATTGGGAGCGCCCACAGGCATTATCATAAATTCCTGAATATCAACATTGTTGTCGGCATGCTGTCCGCCGTTTAAAATATTGGATTGCGGCACCGGCAAATCTTTGGCGTTTACGCCGCCCAGGTATCTGTAAAGGGGCAGGCCGGATACATCGGCCGCGGCTCTGGCACAGGCAAGCGAGACCGAAAGAATCGCGTTCGCGCCGAGCTTTCCTTTATTGGCGCTGCCGTCGAGCTCGATCATGGCAAAATCAATATCGCGCTGGCGGCGGCAATCCATGCCGATGATTTCCGGACCGATTTTATAGATGACATTTTTGACGGCGTTTTCCACGCCCAGCCCGTTGTAACGTTTTTTGTTGCCGTCACGCAATTCGAGCATCTCGTGCTCGCCGGTGGACGCGCCTGAAGGCACTGCGGCTCTTCCTTTATAACCTGAAATTGTTGTGACCTCGGCCTCGACGGTGGGTTTGCCGCGGGAATCCAGAATTTCCCTGGCATGGACGGTGATAATTTCCGGCATAAATCGCTCCTTTTGGAACTGCTTTTGCGTAATTTTATAGCAAAGTCCGGGGCATTTCAAGGCGATATTTGAAGAGGCTTGATTCTGGCGGGCAAGTCATATAAAGATAGTTTCGCGAAAAGTAATGATTCGGTGAGCGATTGAATTTAGGATGAATACCGCGAATAAAGACACCAGATTGTTTCGCCATTTAAAAAAATGGCTGGAAAAAGCCGTATTGGATTACAACATGATCCAGGAAGGCGACCGGGTTATTATCGGCGTCTCCGGCGGCGCGGACAGCCTGGCGCTCCTTGATTTGCTCGATTCGCCGATGATATTTGTCCCGCGTTTTTCTTTTATCGCCGTTAATATAGACATGGGGTTTGAGCCGGGCTATCAAACCTATGACGCGCTGGAGCGATACTTTCAGGAAAACAACTATCGCTATGTGATGGAAAAGACGGATATCGGGACTCTTTCGCATACGGACTATAATAAAAAGAATCCGTGTTTTCTGTGTTCGCGGCTGCGACGCAAAAGAATATTTGAAATAGCCGAAGCCCATGGCTGCAACAAAATCGCCTTCGCGCATCACCGCGACGACATCATCGAAACGCTGCTCATCAATATGTTCTACGGCCGGGAAATCAGCACCATGATGCCGAATCAGCGGATCTTCGACGGCAAACTGCATATCATCAGGCCGCTTGCTTATCTGCGGGAGGAACTGGTGAAGAAATACAGCAGGGAGCGTCAGTTCCCTGTTTTGAAAAACGCGTGCCCATCGAGCGCGACCTCGAAACGGGGTTATATCAAGAATCTTCTGAATGAACTGGAACGCGACAACAAGGAAATCCGCGATAATATCTACAAGGCGATGAGCCATGTGAAGATGGATTATCTGTTGCCGCAGAAGAAGTGACGCAACCACAATTGTCATTGCGAGCCGTCTCTCAGATGGCGTGGCAATCTCGCTTTTACCTGTCCACCTTTGGAGGGAGTGTCGCGAAGCGACGGGGGAGGGACAAGCCGGATGCGGCGTTGCGCTTCATCCTTCGTCGTTGCGGCGTACGCAAAAAGTACGCCTCACTCCTCATGAATTGCCCGCCTTGCCTGCGGCCTTTTTACAAGGTTGTCTGTGCGTTGGATTAAAAAAGCCGGATGCGGACACGCAAAAGGCGCTAAAATATAGTTGACTTTCTCCAGAAAGTACAATAAATTGATACTTACTGGAGATAATATGCATAAGAATCATTTAACAATCATGGAAGAACTGCGGGACTACGCCTCGCCCAAAGCCCGCCTGACCCGGATGATCAAGGCAGGCGATGTAATACAGGTGCGCCGGGGAATCTTTCTGGACGCGAAGGAGAAGTCCGGCTATTCTCTCAAGAGTCTTGCCGCGGTCATCTATGGCCCTTCCTATATATCCTTTGAATACGCGCTCGCCCATTACGGGCTGATTCCGGAGCGGGTTCGGGCCGTCACATCGGCCGCTTATCATAAAAATAAGAATCGCCGCTTTTCCACCCCGCTTGGCGATTTCTATTATTATTACCTGCCGGCAGAAGTCTTTCCTTACGGCGTTGTGCTGGGCTCGGAAAACGATCAGAGTTATCTTATCGCCACGCCGGAAAAGGCGCTTTGCGATACGCTCTATAAGACACGGGGCATCGAAAGCCTCGCGGCGCTTAAGGCTCTGCTTTTTGAGGACTGGCGGATGGAGCGCGAGGCAGTGCTTTCTTTAGACAGGGCAAGCATTATGTTTCTCGCGCCGCTTTACAGAAAAAAAATATTCCGGCTGCTTTTAAAATGGCTGGAAGGAGAGGCAAACCATGCATAGCGCCATTGCCGACATGCTCAAAGCGTATGATTGCCGCACGGCGGATGACTACCGTCACGCGCTCAATGAAATCATTCAGGAGATCGCGCTTCTGGGGCTTTATCGCGGCGGTTTTTTCGCGCGCTCCGCGTTTTACGGCGGGACAGCCCTGCGTATTTTTTACGGGCTGGATCGCTTCTCCGAAGACCTGGATTTTTCTCTGCTGAAAGCTGATAAAAAATTTGATTTATCGTCATTCACGCAAGTGGTGCAGGATGAACTGGGCGCTTACGGTCTGGAGATGACAGTGCAGGAAAAAATCAAGCAAAATGACTCGCCGATAAAGTCGGCCTTTATTAAAGGCGGCACGCAAATTCACATTATGAAAATAGCGTCGGTGCAGCCGCCGGTTACCGGCATCAATCCCCGCGAGCAAATACGGATTAAGCTGGAAGTGGATACCCAGCCGCCGCCCGGCGCGACATTTGAAATGAAATATCAGTTGCGGCCGGTGCCTTACTCGGTGCGACTGTACTCGCCATCGTCGCTTTTAGCCGGAAAAATGCACGCGCTGCTTTGCCGCTCATGGAAAACGCGGGTCAAGGGGCGTGATTTTTATGATTATGTCTGGTTCTTATCGAAGTCAATCCCGGTCAATATCACGCATCTGGCCGCTCGGATGAAACAGACCGGACATCTTCCCGCCAACGCGGTATTAACCGAAGATGATTTAAAGAGCCGTATGCGCAAACGCTTCGCGTCGATTGATTTTGATCAGGCGAAAAAAGATGTGCTGCCGTTTATAAAAAATCGCGACGCGATCAAACTATGGTCTGCTGATTTTTTCCGCGCCATTACAGACGACAAACTGAAAATTGAAAAGCCTAAAAAGGACGCCTGAGAGCTTTAAATGTCCTCCGCAGGTGGAGGTAAATATTGTAGGGACTGTTCCCCGAACAGTCCGAACGGCGCGTTTGGAAAACGCGCCCTACAATTAATATTGCTTCATCATAGAAACGAGTTATAATATATCTTGGAAAATTGGTATTCCTGCCATTGCGGCACAAAATTCATTCTCACCGGATTGTTTGCTATATATTCGGCAATGCTTTTCAGCGATTCATCTTTTCTGACAATATGTTCATAAAAATTTGCCTGCCAAAGAGGCTTGATGTTGTGCATCATTGATAATATTCTGCTATTATATTTTTTAAAAGCGGCTATCCAATTTGGAAGAGATTTTCCATATCCTTCATTTAATTTCAACAACAGGTGGACATGATCCGGCATAATACAATGGGCAAACATCGTTACCTCATGGGCAACGCGTGAGCGAAAATCAATTTCCTTGGCTATGTATTGAGCAAATTCTGTTTTCTTAAAATACTTTTTTTTATTGTAAGTGCAAATAGTAAGAAAATATACATCATTGATATTTGTGTAATCATAGTCAGCTAAATGTATTTGTTTTCGTTTCGGCAACATACTGCACTATGTAGGGCATGTTCCCCGAACACGCCGTTTATCGGTTTGTAATTTGCGCATTGTTCGACTTGTAGGGCGCGTTCCCCGAACGCGCCGGCGGACTGTTCGGGGAACAGTCCCTACGTGTTCATTGCCCTTCCACGATGGCGATTTCTTCTTTTGTCAAATAGTTGAGTTCATAAACTAATTAATCTATTTCTTTAGCTCGCTCGCTTGCGGCGCTTCGGTTTTTCCGGTGCAAAGAGGCTTGTGTATTTCTGATAGAGTTCAAATAAAAACGCCACACGCTGGGCTTCAGTCTGGAAATTTGTCTTTCCGTAAGCGGAATCAACGGCTTTATCCAGTCGCTGATGGGCTTTGAGAAGCGCTGGCGGCATGGAAAGAGGATCATAGAGATCGGCCAAAGATGAGGTCGGAAATTGCGCGCGGGCATCCAGAACGCCTTGCGCGGCTGCTTCAATGGCTTGTTTTTGTTTATCGGTCGGATTTTCCGGCCACGGGAAATTGTTGTACACAATTCCCGCTGAATAGCGGTAATCACTTTTTATGCGGCCGCATACGGTACGTAACCACGCATTATGCATTAAAGATGTAAGTACGCCAAAGTTATATAGCGATGCCTCTGGCAAAAGCATATTGCTATCACCGCAGATAGTATCAGATTCTATAAAACCGCAAGGAACATAAACACGATTTTCGGAACTGTGGCGTGGAATTAGAATATAAATTTCTTTAGGCTGTCTTATTTCCCCAAATAGCGTTGGTGTTGCAGCCAGTTCTATAGTCGTTTTTCTTGAACTGGATAACCTGTGTTTCTTTACCTTATCAACAAGTTCTTTTATGTATTTTAAATGGTTTAATTCTGTTGGAGAAATGCTAATCAACCACAAACACCACCTGGGATTGGAATTAATAAAATCATCAGCACCTAAAAATTTCTTTAGCCATTTATTGGCCTGCGGTTCTTTTTCCAAGAGTGCCGTTTTTTCATCATTTGAAAGTAGTAAATTGCCACCATCATTTGGCATACTTCCAAAAACTATGGGAGTAACATTACAAATAGGCTTTTTAATGTTTGGGAGAAGAATATTCGGCGCATCAACAAGATAGGGATTGATATTTTGCGCTTTTACCTTGTGGGGCTGACCCTTAATATTTTCATATTCAAATAGTATTTTGGGCGATACATCGAAATTGGCAAAGCCGACAATCACACAATGCACCGCAGCTTTGCCGCGTGCTTCGTTGTTCCACTGAAAAGTGCGATGGGCAAAAAATATCTTCATGCCTTCAGCTAGCATCCAGTTCCATAAAACACCGACTTGCTCGCCTTGCGTTATGGAATTTGTGGAAACAAAAGCACAGCATATTTTTGTGCCCTTTATCATTCGGGCTGCTTTTACATACCATGCCGCAACATAATCAAGAAGACCCGCGTTTTTCATATTTCCAAAGACACCGGCTACATCTTCGCGTTGTTCACCGTTCATGAATTTTGCGCCCACGAATGGCGGATTGCCCATGATGTAATTTAAATTCCGAACGGATATTACTTCTTCCCAATCAATTTTCAGCGCATTATCGTGAATGATTTTCGCGCTTGTCTCCAGAGGAATTCTTGCGAAGTAGAGGCCGAATTCTTCGGAAACCAGCATGTTCATCTGATGGTCCATCAACCACAGCGCAACTTGCGCTATCTGCGCGGGAAATTCCTCAATTTCGATTCCGTAGAACTGGTCAACATTAATATTAATCAGTTTATGAATATAGATCTCGCTTTGAAATATTTTTGACGCCCTCAGAATTTCGAGCTCCAGAAGCCGGAGTTCGCGATAGGCTATAACCAGAAAGTTGCCGCAGCCGCAGGCGGGATCGAGAAAATGCAGACGCCTAAGTTTCTGATGAAAATCCAACAATCTGTTTTTGTTGTGTTTGATCTTTTCAAACTCTTCCCAAAGGTCATCGAGAAATAATGGTTTGATAAGTTTAAGGATGTTTTCTTCACTGGTGTAATGAGCGCCCAGATTGCGTCGCGCGGCTTTATCCATGATGGACTGGAAAAGCGAGCCGAAAATAGCGGGTGAAATTCTGCTCCAATCCAGCGCACAGCAATTTAGCAGTTCTAGCCGCATGGCGGAATCGAAACCGGCTGTGGGTAGCATTTCTTCAAAAAGTTTGCCATTAATATAATTAAAAGCGGCAAGCTGCTCGTCGAGATTTTTCAGGCGTTTTTCAGGCGGCGTATTCAAAACCTGAAATAACGTACTTAAGTGATGGCCGAGGTCGGAGCCGTCGACACCGGTTCGCTCTTCGATATATTCCCGAAACTGCTGTTTTTCAAAAATGCCCGTATCTTCCGCGAACAGGCAGAACAAAAGACGCACCATATAGAGTTCCAACGGATGACCGGTATAACCGGATTCTTTCATCTGATCATGCAGTTTACCCATCTGCTCAGCGGCTTTAATATTGACAGGGTCCTGCTCCTGAATTTTATGGGTCAGATAACCGGCAATGAAACCAAATAGACGTACTTTTTTGTGCAAATCTTTTAAATCGAATTCATCTTCCTGGTTTTCTTCCAGATCATACAGTCGAATGCGGGCAAAGTCGGAAACAATAATATACTTGGGAAGATCACGCTCGGCAATGCCGGAAAAATAATCCAGCGCCTGTGAGTAGGCTTTGTCAAGACTCTTACCACGTGATTTGTGCTCAACAACCAGTACGCCTCGCCAGAATAAATCAATATAGCCGTCTTTGTCGTCCAGCTCTTTAACATGCACTTCAAAACTGGCTACCCTTCTCCGGGTAATGCCAAAGACATTGAAAAATCCATCCCAGAATGATTTTGCCTCTGCATCCTCAGAACTTTCATTCTGCCATTCCTTGGAAAAGGCGAGCGCACGTGTTTTAATTTCGTTCCAGCTTAGCGGCATTATTTCCTTAAATTTATAGTGAATTTGACGTGAATATTGACTGTTATCTTACAAATTATTGAATACATTGCAACTAAAAATATATGGATTGGTTTTTTTACTTATCGCAATGATGAAATGGTCTTGATATCGACTCGGCATTACTGTAGCAGCAATATAAATTGTAGGGCGCGTTTCCAAAACGCGCCGATTCGAATTGATCGGGGATCAATCCCTACAATATAGAAAAAATTAAAAGAGAGATTGCCACACCAGCCAAAGGCTGGTTCGCAATGATGGAGTAGCGTAGGGATTGCCGCGGAGCGCGAGGCTTTAGCTGCGATTAAACAGAACGGGTCTGAAGACCCGAACTATATTTAAGGAACGGTCGATTGAAGACCTCCCAAGGCAAGCCTTGGGAGAGGCTTCGATTCTTAAGGAAAGTTACAGTTTATTATTCGCTCGCTTAACCCGCAGCATGCTGCGGGTTTACACTTGCTGTCGAATTCAAAAAGACTCGACCGAACGGTACTTAATTAAGAAATACTGGATTCCCGCCTGCGTACCCAAAGGACATCAGGCGACGGGAATGACAGCGTAGAGATTGCCACGCCGCATGAGATGCGGCTCGCAATGACGGAGTGCAAAAATAAAAAAAGCCGGGCGGCTTTTTAGCTACCCGGCTTTTGAATTGCTGATTACACTTGTTTTATTTCTCTATCGCTAAAAACCCGTTGGGGTGGAAGTTCGCTCCCGTGACCTTTTTCGAGATTCCTCTCTGATCCAGATACGGGGTGATGCCGCCCATGAAGAACGGCCAGCCGGCGCCCATGATGACACCGGTATCCACATCTTTGGGGCTCGCCACGACGCCTTCTTTGAGGATCAGGTCGATCTCCTGCGCGATGCGTTCCATGACGCGCTCTCTGATCTCGTCGTCGGTGAACTTCTTGTTGCCCTGCTTCCAGCCTGCCGCGATTTCGGGATCGATATCGATGCCCTTGTCGGTGAAGGTCAGTATGGCCTTCTTGCCTTTTGCCACGAGGTTTTTGAGTCCCTCGTTGACAGCAAATCTATCAGGCCAGGCCTTGTTGAGGGTCTCCAGCACGTGCAGGGAAATAGCCGGTCCCACCAGAGCCGTCAAAGCAAACGGCGACATGGGGAAGCCCATCTCATGCATCGCGTTGTCGGTCTGCAGGAAGCCCGCGCCTTCATCAAGGCACTTGAAGATGCCGTCGGACATAGCTGTGAGCACTCGGTTGACCAGGAAGCCCGGCGCGTTCTTCACGAGAACGGGGGTCTTCTTGATTTTCTTGGCGATGTCAAATGCCGTAGCCAGTACGACGTCGCTGGTTTTGCTTGTCTTGATGATTTCAACAAGCGGCAGCACCGCGATGGGGTTGAAGAAATGGAATCCCACCACGCGGGACGGATCTTTCAGGTTTTTGCCCATCGCCTCGATATCCAGAGACGAGGTGTTGGTGAGGAACAGACACTCGGGCTTGCATACGGCTTCGAGTTCGCCGAAAACTTTCTGCTTGATGGCGATCTCTTCAAAAACGGCTTCAATGACAAAGTCGCAGTCCTTGAACGGCTCGTACGATACGGTTCCGGTGATCAGTTCTTCGCCCATCCACTTGGCTTCGTTCGCGGTCATCTTGCCTTTTTTGGCTGACTTGGCAAGCTGATCTCTGACGTATGCCAGGCCCTTGTCCACGAATTCCTGTTTGATATCTTTCATGATAACCGGGCACTGATAGCGCTGCGCGAACAGGAGCGCCATCTGGGATGCCATAAGGCCGGCGCCGATGACGCCGATCTTGGCGATCTTGTTGCCCTTGACTTCTCTCGGCGGCCTGCCGGGAAGTTTCTTGGCGCGGCGCTGGGTAAGATCAAAGGAGTAAACGCCGCATTTGAACTGATCGGATACGATCATGTCGGCCAGCGTTTCGCTCTCTTTCATGAAGCCTTCGTCAAGAGTCCATCCCGCCGCGCCGCGGATCAGGTCAAGCGCGCGGTAGGGGCTCAAAGCGCCGGAGTGCACACGGCCCGCGATGGCGGCCTTGGTTGTGTTGTAAAGATCGTCGCTCATCTTGGGATCGGCTTTCTTGCGCTCGATCTTCTCTTCGCCGGTGATGATGCGCTCAAGCAGTGCCAGGGATTCATCCATAAACTCCGCGGGGGCGATCAGTTTATCGGCCAGGCCCATTTCGAAGGCCTTCTTGGAATTGATCATTTTGTTCATGTTGAGCGGATTCATGATGATGAGTTCGATAGCCGCTTCGGGTCCGCACAGCTTGGTGACAAGCTGAGTTCCGCCCCAGCCCGGCACGAGGCCCAGGAAGCATTCCGGCAGAGCGTAATGATCGCAGCCGCCCGGACTCTTGGAGATGGTGCGGTATTTGTGGTACAGACCCACTTCAACGCCGCCGCCCATGGCCGCTCCGTTAATCGCGGCGAGCGTCGGGATCTTGAGATCCATGATGCGTTTGAAGATCTTGTGTCCGAGGATGCCGATTTCGAGAGCGTCAGCGCGTTTGGCGTTGGCGTCCACGCTCATGATATCCGCGCCCACGTTGAAGATGAACGGTTTGCCGGTCAAAAGCCAGCCTTTTACATCAGCGTCTTTTTCCACGACGTCGATAACTTTGTTGAGCGATTCCAGAGCTTCCTGCCCCCACGTGTTGGGAACATTGAAAAGCTGTCCGTTGTCCATTGTGACAATCGCTATTTTGCCAGCCTTCTTGGACTGGTGAAAATTCAGTTTGCATTCTGTTATATATTTAGCCATTGCGTTATCCTCCTAGATGTTTTTTCCTACTACGTTTTCCCAAATGATAGAACCGCCCATGCCGAGACCGACGCACATCGTGGTGAGTCCGTATTTTGCCTTCGGATTCATCTCGAAATCCTGCGCGAGCTGCATGCTCAGACGCACACCGGAGCTGGCCAGCGGGTGGCCCATCGCAATGGTTCCTCCATAGGGGTTTAACCTTGGATCTTCAGGCAGCTTCATGCCGAAATGCTTCATGAAGCCGACGGCCTGAACGGCAAAGGCTTCGTTGAGCTCGATATAATCGAGATCGGAAAATTTCATGCCGAAATTTTTCAAAACCTTTTCGGTGGACGGAACAGGACCCCAACCCATGATGGAAGGATCCACGCCCATGAAGGCCGCGCCGACAAATTTCATTTTGGGTTTGATGCCCAGTTCTTTGCATTTCTGTCCCGACATCAAAAGCGATACGCACGCGCCGTCATTCAATCCCGAGGCGTTGGCCGCTGTGACATGGCCTTCAGCCTTGAAGGGGAATTTGCGGAGGCCCTTGATGCTCTCGAGGGTGGTGCCGCGTTTGGCCTGCTCGTCACGATCGGCAACTTTCCATCCCGTGGGGGTGAATACCGTCATGTCAACGCAGTGCTTGGCATAGTAACCGGCGTCGAGCGCCTTGAAGTATCGCTCCAGAACGCGGAAGGCATATTCATCGGCCTCTTCCTTGGTCACGGGCTGCTCGCCGTGTTCCGGCATCCAGTCATGGAGCTTCTCGGCCGTGTTTCCCATGTTGAAATATTTCGGTTCGACCATTTTTTCGGTGACGATTCTCGGATTCGGGTCCGCGCCCGCTCCCATGGGATGGTGCGCCATGTGCTCCACGCCGCCCGCGATGATCATATCGGCAACGCCCGATCTGATGTACGATGAGCCGATGGCCTGGCAGGTCATGCCGCCCGCGCACATCCGGTCAACGGAAAATCCGGGAACGGTTTCCGGAAGTCCCGCGGTGAACACGACGGTTCTGCCCATCGTCGTTCCCTGATCGCCAACCTGGGTCGTCGCGCCCCAAATGCTGTCGTCTACTTCGCCCCATGGAACGGTGGGGTTTCTTCTCACAAGTTCTTTCATGATCTTGGTGACCATGTCATCCGCCCGTGTATTCCAGTAGAAACCATCCTGTCTAGCCTTTCCGAACCATGTACGAACTCCATCAATAAAATACGCATCTCTTAAATCCATACAGCCTCCTTACTCCTTAGGGAATGTAAAGTGATTAACCTCCAGCAGAGCAGAAGGTTAATTAGAAGAAAATAGGTGAGTAGTTACTTCGTATAAGCCTTTACTCGTTGGTTGGTTGGATAGATGACCGCCGGTCACGGCAGTACATCTTACACCCTTGTCGGCTTTCAATATACGAGGGGATGAATTTTGTCAATGAACTTCTTGATGGATTTGCGACTTCAAGTCATCGCGTTTTTCATGAGGCGCAAAAACCCGTGAAAACTCTTAAAATTCTGATGAATTTATTTCGGAAAAGCTTTGCGCGATGGCAGAAGGGGAAGGGTTAAGCCCGAAGCCGGTAACAGGAAACCAAAGCCCCCACCGCCCCCTAAGTATTTTTGGCTGGATAGGGTACCCGCGCGCTAGAGACAGACTTTATTGACCTGCTCGTAATCGGTGATTCCCTGAAAGACCTTCATGATGCCGTCCATTCTGAGGGTTCTCATGCCCTCCTCAATCCCCAGATTGCGCAGGTCTTCAACACCCATGCCTTTTTTGATGGCTTCCTTGACTTTTTTGGTGCCCATAAGCAATTCATGAAACGCGATGCGCCCTTTGTATCCCGTGCCTCCGCATTTTTCACAGCCGTTTTTCTTCATCAGGGAAAGTTCCGGCGTGTAGTCCGGCATTTTGTGCGCGGCAAACCATTCCTTGCCGTAGCTGCGGACCATCTCGTCATATTCTTCGCGGTCCGGATGATAGGGTCTTTTACAGTTATCGCAGAGCCTGCGGGCCAGGCGCTGGGCCACTATGCCTAATAAGGCGTCGGAGAAGTTGAAAGGGTCCATTCCCATCTCAATGAGGCGGACCGCCGTTTCCGGCGCGCTGTTGGTGTGCAGCGTGCTGAAAACAAGGTGTCCGGTCAGGGACGCTTCGATGGCGATTTTAGCCGTCTCCTCGTCGCGCATCTCGCCGATCATGATGACATCGGGGTCGGCGCGGAGAAAGGAGCGCAGCGCTTCGGCAAAACTAAAGTTGATCTTGGGATGGATCTGCACCTGGCGCAGTCCCGGCTGGGTAATCTCCACAGGGTCTTCGGCCGTCCATATCTTGCGCAGAGGCATATTGATGAGTCCGAGCGCTGAATGGAGCGTCGTGGTCTTGCCGGAGCCGGTGGGGCCGACGCAAAGAATGATGCCGTAGGGTTTGGTGATGATATCCCGGAACCGGGTCAGATTGATTGGGGAAAAACCCATGGCATCCAGGGGAAGCGGCTTGGACGTGGCAAGGATTCGCAAAACAGCGTCCTCCTGATTGCCGACGGTCGGGGTAACTTCCATGCGGTATTCAATCTTGCGGCCTTCGTACCTGAGCATGATCTTTCCGCTTTGCGGCCTTCGCCGCTCCGCGATGTCCAGTTGAGCCAGAATCTTCAGCCTTGAGATAACGGCGGCTTTGTGGATGGAGGGTATCTTGTGGGCGATGTAACAATCCCCGTCCACCCGGTAACGGATGGTGAAAGGCTCCTTGCCCATTCCCGGTTCAAAGTGGATGTCGGAGGCGCCTTTGGTATAGGCATCGATGAGCACTTGATTGATAAAGGTAATCATCATGGAATCCGGCTCCGCGTTCGCCCCTTCCTCCGGCAATTCCTCCTCCGCGACAGCGGCCAGTTCTTTTCCCACCTTGCCAAGCAGCGTCTCAGTCGCCGAGGATGTATCCTGAATATTATAAAATTTCTCCATGGCTTCAGCGATCTGGGCGGCAGTGGCTACGCATATCTCAATATTCCGGTTGGTGATGAAACGCAGACGGTCGGTAATGGTGATGTCGGTTGGGGTGGAGGTGGCCACCACAAGGGTCCTCGCGTTTGATTCAACCGGAAACACCTTGAACCGGTTAACAATATCCTTCGAAAGAAGGCTGAGCGTTTCGATGCCGGGCGTTATCTGGCTTAAGTCAACCAGGCGAAGCCGGAATTTCGTCGCCAGGGCCTGAAGAAGCTGTTCTTCGGAGATCAAACCCATTCCGATGAGGATGTCGCCCAGCTTTTTACCCTTGCCGTTTTTCTGAATTTCGAGAGCGCGGTCCACCTGTTCACGGGTAACAAGCCCCGCGGAAATAAGGATATCCCCGATGCGGACATGAGGGGGAATTTTACCTTCACTTGCGCGTTCCTGAATGGTCTTGTCGATTTTTTCCTGCTTCACATTGGCTGTTTCCGCAAGGATCTCTCCTACTTTCCGGGCGCGTAGTTTTTGCTGAATGTCGAGCGCGTCTCCGACGTCTTCTTTGCTTACGACACCCGCGTCCGTAAGAATATTGCCTATATGTTGTCTCTGGGAACGCATCTTGATGCCGCTGGAAATAAAAAAGGCAAAGCGCCATGGGGCGCCTTTCGCGGCGGGAACCGCGTAGAAACCGTTTGCGGAATTCCCCTTGACTTCGGCGTGCACATGGTAGCTTGTGTTATCCAGCGTCAGCACTTCTTCCAGGTTATGATCGGACGGCGCGATATTGGCGGGGCAGGCGCCTTCAAGAAAGAAAATGGCGCTTAGTTCATCCAAAGGAAAAGTATGCGGCGCTTGATTTTCGGCCGTTTGGACCTTCAATTCGTTCTCTTTTCCGCTAAACGGATGGGCAAGACCGGCTTCAAACCTCCGGCCGTCTTTGAAATGCAGAAAAATATTCTTCTTCATGGGTTCATTTCCTTTCGTGAAATATGACGTGCTACTCCAGCCCCACCAGCTTAAGCGCTTCCATCGCCTCCAGCCATGTGCTGATGTTATATGTATATCCGGGTACGCCGATGTACATCGCAAAGAAATCGGAGACAAACGCGGTGGCTTCCGCCATTTTAGAGGGCTCGAACTCGAATATGGATATGCTCTTGATTCCCACCCCCAGTTCGGAGCTGAAATAAGGTCCCCTCTTGGTTATGTAAGCGGGCACTTCCATAAAACGCTTGCCCATCTCTTTTGAACTCTCCGTGGGAAAAGTAATGATTCCTATGATAACCATTTTTTTTACCTCCTTAAGTTCATGCGCGTGTTTGCCTGAACTTATTTCATGGAAAATCAAAATTCCCGGCATCTAAAACGGGCTTCCAACAAAAGGCATGATCATCACCGCAGAAACAAAAAACCGGCTGCTTACGATAATTCATTTTACGACGAAAGGCAGAAAATTGACTATTAAATCAACAAATATTAAACGATATGACTTATCTTTAAAATAATCCTTTAGGGAATGAGTTGTCAATAAAAAAATTGCCGCTGATACCATTAACTTGCCCTGTTTGATCGGGTTTTGCCGGTTCGATGGATTTCTACGGTTCATTGGCCGGATCGGGCACTTCCCGGGATACCCGATTTGTCGGGATATATTTCAAACCGTTAATTACTTTGCGCGGGCTTGCTGACTTTTCGCTATTGTTTTGTATCATTCTCTACCTGATCGGCTTGATTGTCGCCGCGGACCTCAAAGCTGACGGAATCAATAATTTTACCGCCCGTATCCGATAGTTCCAGATTATATTTTCCCGCGCGCGGCGACCAGGCTATTGATTTGCCCGTCCCGATACTTTCCGATTTATTCAGAATCCATTTCAATTCTTTATCCTCTGTCCTGGAAATAAAAAAAACCTTCTGCAAATCCTGCGGAATATCCGGGTCCAGCGCTATGATGGTGCCCGAAGGCGGATAAACAATTTTTTCATTATATTGTTTGACAACCAAAACGTCCCCGGAGGGTTCCGTACCCCGGATAAACCACTCCTCCTGCCGTTTCCCGGGATTTAATGACGACGCAATTTCTTTTTTGACAACATTGGAAGGAGGGGAAGCTTTATGATCGGATTTGTTCCGGTGGAGATAATCCATCATCTCATGCCAGACGGGCGCCGCGCCGCTTACGCCGCTGACGTTCCACATCGATTCGCCGGAATAGTTTCCCACCCAGACGCCTACGGTATATTGGGACGAGTAACCGATGCACCAGTTATCACGCATATCCTTGCTTGTGCCTGTTTTTACGGCGCTCCGGAATTTAGTCGCCAGAGAGTTTTCCAGCCCGAAGGTGCCGCTGCGGGCTTCCCGGTCGGACAGAATATCGGAAACGATAAATGCCGCTTCAGCCGACAGGATCGTCTTATTATTTTTCACCGCGGGCCCCTCCCATGTTAAAACCGCTTCACTCCACCGGCCGCCGTTGGCAAGCGTCCGGTAAGCATTGGTGAGTTCCCACAGACTTACATCGGCGGAGCCCAGCGCCAGTGACGGACCGTAAAAATCGCCTGATTCGCTGATTTCTTTAATCCCCATCATCCGCAATTTATTTAAAAAAGCTTCGGTGCCGACTAAATTTAACGTCAAGACAGCCGGCACATTTAATGACGAAGCCAGGGCGACCCGCACACTGACCGGTCCCCGGTATGCCGAATCATAGTTGTGCGGTTGATAAAGGCCGCCGGCCACAGAAATATCGAGCGGCGCGTCATTCAGTACGGACGCGGCGGTGAGAATGCGCGAATCAAGGGCGAGGGCGTACAAGAAAGGTTTTAAGGTTGAGCCGGCCTGTCTCTTGGCCTGAATACCATCCACATACCGGGCGTTGGAATCATTAGCGCTGTATGTGGCATAGGCCAGAACCTGACCGGTTTTATTGTCCAGAACAAGCACGGCCCCGTCGCTGACATTTTGTCCGTGAAGGGCTAAAAGCTGCGAGGCCATGCTGTTTAGCGCGAATCGCTGCAAACCGGAATCCAGCGTGCAGGTTACGGTTGACCCTTTAGGTTTGTCCTTAAGCAATCGCTCCGCGACATGCGGGGCTATTGCCATACGCGGTTGAATAGTGTTGGCGCCCGGGAAAATTTGTTTTATTTTCCCGCTCAATTCATTGCTGTTGATTGGCCAGTTAAGCGATATCATGATTTGCGAGGATCGCTGGAAAACAGAATCATAGGAAGCGTTGGGTGACCGGATCAGCGCGGCCAAAATGGCTGATTCCGTCTGATTCAGCCCGTGCGGCTCCTTGCCGAACAGGGCGCGCGACGCGGCGGCAACCCCCTGTAATTCACTGCGGAAAGTTACCAGATTGAGATAAGCTTCAAAGATTTCCTCTTTCGTCCATTTTTTTTCCAGATCGCGGGCGGCATCCATCTGCAGCCATTTTTGCTGCAACGATCTTCTGCTTTTTTTCGGTTGAATCGCCGGTTCAAGAAAGGAAACCAGTTGCATGGTGATCGTGCTGGCTCCGCGTGTATTTTGCCTTAACAGCGACTGGAAGAGAGAAACACTGATGGCCGCGTAATCCACTCCGGCATGATGATAAAAGTTCTTATCTTCAGCGTGAATGACCGCCTGCTTAAGCGCGGGGGATATATCGGATAAAGCCGTCCAATCCATTCTGCGATGGTCTTTATCCGTTCTCAATTCATGCAGCGGCGCCCCGTGACGGTCAAGCAAAAGGGAGTCGGATTTTACATAATTTTGCCGCACTTCTTTATAAACCGGAAGCGCGTAAGCCCCACGCGGCAAAAGAAATATCAACAGGGAAATTGCTAAAATCTTTTTCATAAAAATCAAACGGTCGCCTGAAACCCTGGTCTACGGTTGAACGACCAGTCCTTTATTCGGAATTTCACCGAACATTTCCGGGAAATACATGGCCTCTACCCTGGTCGTGGGCAAATGGAATGTGCCGGTTTGATTCAGCCGGATTGTGTATTCAACCGTCCAGCTTCCCTTCGGAACATATTCATAATACGCCCTGAAGAACTCAAAGGAACGTTCTTCAAAGGCCGGCCAAACCCAGCCTTTTCTTTTTTCATCCTGGGTCAGGATTTGTGAATCTCTGGCCAGGCCTTTTCCGAGGATAGACGCGCCCGCCGGCACGGGATCGCTCACAACAACCCAGGTCTGGTCTGTCTGCGCCTCAAGTTCCAGACGGACGCGAAGAATGTCGCCGGTTGTCCAGGTATCGGGATTTTTGCGTTCCACGGGAATAATGGTTCTTTTAATTTTATAACCGCTGGATAAATCCGTCTTCAGCGGAATGGCGGCCAGTGATTGAATCGTCAGCCACGGCGCTCCCGTGCCGCGATGGGTTACTTCGAGAGTTCCTTTTTTTGCCGGCCACGGATACAGATGGGATGTGCCTTTCGGATTCGCGCTCCAGTCTGTTTTCCTGACTTTCGCGCCAAGTTCCGCGTTGCTGAATCCGGTTACGGGAACCGCTTCAAATTTTGCCGAAAATTTCTCCATCGCGAGCACGCCCCAGGCATTGGCCAGCGTCAAATCCCAGGCGCCTTTTCTTTGCCGGGCCAGCGCGCCCTGAACGATCCGCGGCATGTCTTCTTTCCATGTTTCGGAATCCTTCATGGTGAGGATCAGGCGCACGGCATTGACATCGCCGGAAGTCATCAGCCACCAGAGAAAATCGGTGTGCTCCGTGGCAAATCCCATTTTTGTTCCCTGAAAATTGAGACGGGAGCGAAGGATTTGCTCGGCTTCGCCGATACGCTTGCCGGAATCCGGAATATCGTTCACAGAATGGAGAATATTCAGCCAGTCAATCACAGCCGAAGTCGGCCACAGATTGGGTTCAATGATAATGGAGTTCAGCATCGAAGCATCGGCCTGCTTGTATCTGGCCAGCGCCTCGATCGCGGCAAGTTTTCTGATATTTAAATCCGCGGAAGGAAGCGGCGAATAACCATGATATTGTCCGGAAATAAAACCCTTCAACGCGGTTTGCATTCTCTCTTTTTCATAGGACGGAATTTCCCAGCCCGCTTCATTGGAGATGGCAAGGACATAGGACGTCAGCGTCGGGCTGCCGTACAGGCACATGGGAAAATATTTTATAAAACCGCTGGAATCAAGATGCGACGGCAGTTGCGCCATGACGGTTTTCCACAGCGCTTCATCGCGCAGGGCAACCGCGACGGATACTTTTTGTTCCATACATGTATAGGGATATTGTTTCATGTAATCGGTTACGCCTGAAAGGCCGTCTGAAATTTTGGGTTTCAAAATAACGTTCACGCCTCCGCGCCCGGTGATGGCGTCATGCGGACGCTCGACTTCAATATTGATATCTTTGGTGACCTGCATGATGGTTGCCTGATAAGTTCTAACCGGCGTGACCGGCGTTATTTTCTGTGTCACTTTAATGCGGTCGCCCTGGTCTGCGCCTTTTTCTTTGATTTCCACTTCCCACTGCAGTTTCTCCAAACCCGCGGGCGCGGTGACGTCCCAGCCCACTACTTTTGCTTCGGAAGGATCGAGCGTAACGCTGATCGGAGAGACAGCTTCCGAAAGGCCGGAGGCGGCTCCCGTAACATCGGCTTCAATTTTACGGTTGGTCGTATTGCGCAGCGTAAATTCCGCCCGGTATTTATCGCCTTCCCTGACTAAAGGAGGCAGGCCGGCAAAGATCATCAAATCCTGCGTTGTCCGAATTGACGTCGCGCCGGTTCCGAACAGGCCTGTTCCGCCCGTAGCCACGGCGACGATACGGAAACCGGTAATGGAATCGTTAAGCGGTATTTCGACCGCGGCCTCGCCCTGGTCATCAAGCGTAACTTTGCCCTTCCAGAGAAGCAGGGTGTCGAACAGTTCTCTGGTTCCCTTTCCCGCTCCGCCGCCGCCGCCCGGAGGCAGCGCTTTTAATCCGAAATGACGTTTGCCGATGACCTGCATCTGCGCTGTGGCGGTGCTGACTTCATAATTACGCTGGCCCATCATGGCGGCCAGAATATTCCAGCTTGCGTTGGGCATGAGTTCCAGTAGACCTTCATCGACCGCCGCTATGGCTACTTCGCTCCCCGCGGGCGGAGCATTTCCTTCGGCGGTTGTCACTTTAATTTTGACCTGCGCCTTCTGGCGGATTTTATAAACCGGCTGTGCCGCCGCGACATGCACCTTTAATTCGTGCGCCGACCAGCCGACGTTGATTCCGGCAATGCCCAGCTTATAGGCGGGCTTGCCCATGTCTATCATGCTGGAAGGCTTAATGCCGGGCACGCGGCCGCGGACAACCAAAACGGAAATGAAAACATTGGGCGCGTAAGAAGGTTTTACCGGCACTTCGATTGTCGGATTTTTGCCGGAAATATTGCTGACCCAGGAATCAATCACGCCTTCCCGCTCAACACTGATCAAAGCGGTGGCGCTGCGGAAAGGCATCCTGACCTGAAAGACAGCCTTTTCGCCGGGGGAATAACTTTTTTTCTCCGGCAGAAGATCGATTCGATCGTTGTCGCTGATGTCGAACCACCAATCGCTTTTATCGGCTACCCAGACATCCCTGTTCGCGTAAGTTTTATTGCCGTCCGGATCCCCGGATTGCGCCTGTAGAATAATATTGCCGGATACCGGCGATTTCCCCTCACAAATCAACAGGCCGTGAGCATCTGTTATGCCTTCGCAAAACCGGGCGATTTTTTTTGTCTCATCGGTATTTTCGTAAGCATAGAAACCTCCGATCAGCCGTTTGCGGTGGGAATAGTTTTTCCTTTCAAAGATATCAACACTCACCCGCGCTCCCACAACCGGCTTGCCGGAAAGATCGACAACCGCCGTCTGAAATTTCAGATTATCTTTTGACGAAGCCCATGAATCCGGTTTTATTCCGATAATGTATTTTGAAGGCCACAGGGGAATTTTCGCGGAAACCGTCTGGATCTCGCCGTTCGGGTCCATAAACTCCATTTCCGTTAATAATTCTTTGGCTGTATCGGCCTTGGGCAGTCCCGTAAGCGTTGCGGTTGCCGCGCCAAGTTTATCCAGGTTCAACTCGATTACGGGCAGACCCGGTTCCTTGTTCTTTACAGACGGGTTCTCCCGTGAAACCGTCTCTTCGGGATAATCGCCTTCCTCGTCATCCTCAATATCTGTTCCTCTTCTCTTTAATCCTTCTTCAACCTGCCCGTTGCCGAATGTGAAATCCTCAAAAGCTTCGAAATCAGAGATTGATTTGGGACGAATGAAACTGCGCATTTTAACGGGAATAAGACCGGCGCCTCCACCGGCCAGATACTGAACGCCCAGTTTCAAATCAACTTTTTGCGCGTTGACCAATGGCGCTTCCGGCGGTTGTATGGTGCCCTTCATCAGAGGCACGCGAAACTCTTCAACACGAAATTCGCCCGTCTCGAAAGAACCTTCCAGTCTTTTTCTTGCTTTTTTGATTCTTCGCGTTTTGCGGACTTTGACTTTTGTGGCCTTATCGTCTTCGTCCTTGTTCGTCAAAGTTACTTCATAAGTCCCCAGTTTGGCATCTTTGGGAATTTGCCATGTAGTCTCAGCCGTGCCGTTGGCCGACCAGCGCAGGGGAAACTCATATTTTTCGTCACTGCCGCTGTGGGTAATTAAAACATTATTCGGCAGAGTGTCCTGGGGAGGAATGCCGAAACCCGACATGTTTCTCTTGCGAAAGACATGCTTCATGCTGATTTTTTCCCCGGCTCTAAGAAGGGTGCGGTCAAAAATAGTATGGGCGCCATAGATGTTACTGCCGGATTTATCAGCCGGCAGTTGGAATCGCCATGGTTCTATACCCTCATCCCAACTCGAATGAACAAAAGTCAAATCATCTTTTGTCTGCGCCGTTACAAAAAGACCACTCTGCAAGCCGCCAAGCGGACCGCTTTCGCTGTAATAATAACGATGGTCTTCATCTTTATCATAGCAGTTGGGGAGTTCCGTGTCTGATGGAAGCTGCGTGTTCACGCGGGCAATGCCGGATAAGTCTGTCCTGCCCTGCCAGATAATTTTTTCCTGACAATCCCGGATGGCCACCGCCGCGTCCTTGACCGGTTTTCCTTCGTCAAGCGTTGTGACCCAGACAAGCGATGATTCCCGCCCCCATTTGAAATGCGCCGAGAGATTGGTGACCAGAACGGCTGTCGGAACATACATCGGCGCTGACGAAGCCAGCAGTTCCTTCCCCAAAATTGAACTTTCGAGTTCCACGATATACAGACCTGATTTCTTCATCGGGATGCCGACGACCTCAAAGGCTTTTCCGCCATGAGGCTTCGGCAGAGTAAATTTCTTTATATTCGGGTTATCACCAAAAACTGATTCTTCCCTTGATGCCCGTGCCACTTTTCTTAACCATTCCTGCAAATGCTCCGCACGGTCCTGGCGCGCGTTTAATATTTTTCCGGAAATCTGTTCCGCCGCGTTTTGTTTCTGATCTATTCTTTGATATTTCGCTTTAATCAGCGGCTCAAGATTGCGCAGCGTGACGGGTAATCCGGCATTGGCTTTCAACTCCAGAATGCCAAACCGTGAAGAGAACTTGGCCAGGGGAGGATATTCATTCGTGCGCACGGATAGCGGAAACTTGTCGGCATTCACGAGCAGTCTGCCGGCATTATCTTTTAAACCCGCGGGCAGCGAAACGATAAAGTCCGTCTTTTCCGGGAAAGGCCCGCTGAAACGGATACTGGAAACATCGTCGCCTTCCGCTTCCAAATGTGATTTCCAAATATGATAAGATATCTTGCCGCCTTTTTTTGAAACCACTAATGCTGTCACAGCGGCATCTTTGCCTTGCGCCTGTTTGGATAATTTATTGTTTACGCTTTTCAAGACAATTTTTGCGGCCTGCGCCCTGGAGATCGGCGCGGTAAAATAGATATTCATATCGCTAAACGGAATGCAACCTGCTGAGCTATTCTCCCGCGAACAAGTAAATTTGGCGGAAAACGGCTCCCGTGTCTGGAAATGCAGAATCTGATCCTGCTGATTGGTCAGGCCGCTTTTTGCTTTGACGTCTTTGCCCCAGATTAAACTGATTTTAGCGCTGGACGGAAAACGCTGCAGAGATTGAATCAGAACAATGGATCCCATATGCTTTTCCCTGAGCCAAAAAGCGTATCTGCCCCGGCTCTTTAAAATATCCTGTCTTGTCTTGCCTTCAATGATCCGGATGCCGATGTTGTTTTCGATTCCGTCAACGGAAAAGAAAACATGCTGCTTCACAGAATCTAAATCCGGTTCGCAATCCAGCGCTAAAATAAATATTTGTTCTTCATCGATATACATGCTTCCATCGCCGGGCATGGAACCCCTCCGGATGGACGGTCCGCCGGTATTGAAGGTAAATATTTTGGGGCCGTCAAGCGGCCTGCCTGCCAGCGTTTTAACGTCGTCTTTTAAGCGGAATTCACAGCTGATACCCGCGGGAAGATCACGGTCGTAATCAAGAATCCAGTTTCTACCATCCGCCCAGCGGCTGGAACTTTTTTCCGGACAGGTGATTTCGAACGGGTCAGCCAGACTGCGGGGATCGCCAAAAGGGACCATCTGATCGGAAAACCGCACGCTCACCTGGCGCACATCTTTTACCACCCCCTGCGGACTGAACCATTCGATTCGCGCTCCATTTTCGGCAAAAGCCGCGGAAGCCATCAGTAAACAAAAAAACAACCATAGTATTTTGCTTTTCATCGGCAAGGTCCCCTTTCCTAATATTACAGACTGAAATTTTGATTTGTTAAAAAGACAAAGATAGAATTATTCTACTTATGCAATCGGAAAGAGTCAATGAATATTATTGTTAAAAATTGATTATTTTCAGGCGGAACATAAGGGATTTGTTACGCCCCCGGAAAGATGGAGGCGCAGGCTTCCGTCAAGGCGGAATCATTGTTTATAATGGCGTCAGTGAGGCTTGCGTACTTCGGGAATTCCGTGCCGATGAAAAAGCGCGAGGCCAGAATCTTTCCGCGGTAAAAAGCGGCATCGCTTAAGTCTTTATCCTGTTCATGGCGGGAAGCAACCGCGGCTATCCCTGTTATATCATTCAAACGTTTGGCTGCCACAACCATGTTCCATAAATGCGTCCAGCCCATGCAGAGCATAAACAGTGCTTTTTGAAACGAGGTGGCGTGACCGAAAACGGCCGGAAGATTTCCGGAGGCTAGTTGCTTATTTAAAAACGATACTACTTCATCCAGTTTGCAAAGCGCCTCCTGAATGGGCATTCTGTATTTATCATCCACAAGGCTTTCAGCCGCGCTGAGTGTTTCGCGCACCTTTTTTTTGAAGATACTCAGATTGTACTGATTTTTGTCCATCAGGACTTTCCGCATCAGCAGATCAATGGACTGAATTCCGTTGGTCCCTTCTACAATACTTAAGATTTTACATTCGCGGGCGTACTGTTCCACAGGATAATCCTGGCAATACCCGTATCCGCCGTGAATCTGAATCGCCTCGGCCGTGATATCCCACGCCGTGTCGGTATTGCCCGCCTTGCAAAGTGGCGTGAGCAATTCCGCCATGGCATTTGCCTCGCGGCCCGCCTCATCTTTGTCGAGCGCGGCAATATCGAGGTTTTTCCCCAGAAAATACGTAAGCACGCGCATCCCTTCGGTATAGGATTTCAACCGCAGGAGCATTCTTTTGACGTCGGGGTGTTCGATAATCGGGCTCTGCGGAGCTTCGGGATTCAGAAGTTCCGTGACTTTTGCGCCCTGTAATCTGTTTTTCGCGTAGGCCGCGGCATGCATGTAAGCGGCGCTCGACACCGCAAGCCCCTGGAGTCCCACAAACAGCCGCTCTTCATTCATCATCTGAAACATCTGCCGCATGCCTTTTTGCTTCTCGCCCAGAAGATAGCCTTTGCAGTGATTGTTTTCGCCAAAAGTAAGCGTGCAGGTGGAAAGGCCGTGGATGCCCATCTTGTGCTCGATGCCGGTACAAATGAGGTCATTGCGTTTTTGGAGCGTTCCATTAGATGCCGGGGATGCCGGAATATATTTGGGGACGATAAAGAGCGATAGCCCCTTTGTGCCCGCGGGATCTCCTTCAACGCGCGCCAGAACCATGTGAATGATATTGTCCGCCAGATCGTGTTCTCCGCCGCTGATGAAGATTTTCTGCCCGCAGATGTTGTAGGTTCCGTCCTCCTGCCGCGCCGCTTTTGTTTTTACGTTGCCCACGTCGGAGCCAGCGGAAGGTTCCGTGAGGCACATGGTTCCTCCCCACGCGCCCGACAGCATTCGCGGCAGATACAAATTTTTCTGTTCTTCAGTTCCGAAGGAATGCACAAGCTGGGCGGCGCTGCCGGTAAGCAATGCATAAAATGTCAGGCACCCGCAAGCCGAACAAAAATATTCCTTGCAGGCAACCGAAATGGCAAGAGGCATACCCAGGCCCCCGAAGGCCGCATCCGCCGAGACGCCGATGAAACCGGCTTCGGCCATGGCCTGATAAGCCGGTTTGAAGCACTCGGGCGTTGTCACCGCGCCGCTCGCCGGGTCGTAGCGGACGCCTGTATGATCGCCTTCAATATTTACGGGATAGAGCTGCTCCGCGGCTATTTTTTCGACAAGACGCAGGGTGTCTTCGTATATCTCGCGGTCATGGCCGGAATATTTTTCAAAAAGATTCAGCTTATCCACTTCAAGCATTTCAAAAAGGACATATCGCGTGTCCCGGGAATCCAAAAGCATTTGATTCATGATATTACCTCATTTTCGTTTTGCAACTTTTTAGCGTCAGGAAAGAGCGTGATTATTTTTCGCGTCAATGAGCTCCAGCAGCGCCTCAATACGGGCGAAGACGCCTTCTTCAGTGTATTTTCTTACATCGGCATGATCGACATCGATCATCACGGCGGGGATGTTTAGCTCCCTGTTAACCCGCTCCAGCATGTCCATCTGCATAAGCGAATAGACCTTGCAACTTCTGTTGCTGGCAAAGACCACGCCGTCGATTCCGACTTCCGCTATGGCCCTTTGCATGGACTGATAGCGCAGTTCAAGGCCGTGAGGACAGACGGAAAAATTCTGCGTCCGCGCGAGATACGTCAGCGGATCGCCGCCGTCGTAGGCATAGAGGTCGAATTCGCCTTCAAGGCTTCCCATGCAATAGGTATAAGAAGCGGCGATGATGTTGGCGTCAAGCGAAGCCAGGCGCGACGACATTTTATTGAGTTGATGCCACGGCGCGATATTGTCCCACAGGAGCCTGTATTTTTCGTTGGGCACCGGGAATATGCCCCGCGCGACATTTTCTTCGGTTTCGTCCGCCAGAAGCCGGTAATGATCGACCAGTTCTTTGGCTCCGCGCGATGTCAGAAACGGCGCCATCTGCACAAAAGAATCGAAAACAGTAATCCCCGAGGGACGGTGTTTTGCCGCTTTCAGAAAACGTTTCCAGTGCGCGAGAGACTCCCCCGTGTTCTGAACCGCTTCACGGAAACGCGAGGCGTCAAACTTCTGCCCGCTCATCTTTTCAATGGTCGCGATGAGGTCGCGGTACTGCAACAGGATGTAATCAAGATCGCGCTCCTTTTGCTGTTCGTAGCAAAACGGCACATCCAGAATAAAATGCGGCGTTCCCCATTCGCGGTGGTAGACGTCAAACCATTTAACCAGAAGCGTGCAGTTGTTGTTATCCGAGACCAGAAGATGGGGTTTTGGCAGGCCGAAGGTGGGCGAATCTTTTCCGCCGTCGAAGGCTGTGCCCAGATCGATTCTCGCGTAGGAACAAAGATCGGGCGAAAAGCCGTTTCCCTCCGCCTTTTCGCACTGCAGGGGGCCGACGCCTTTCCCCGCGCTCATGGCCGCGTGGCTTTCCGGCACGGCGTAGACAACATTTTCGAAGCCGCTGAAAATTTCGGCGGGGACGACGATGGCGATCCACACGACAAAAGCGCCCTCCGTAGCCTTCTGGTGCAGGCGCATATAATCATTGATCATGATTTTGCTCAGCCGTTTGCCGGCCTCGGTTTTTTGGTGCCCCGTTTTTTCTTTTTGTTCTTTTGGCTTATCGTCTTTCCGTTGCTCCGGCATATCGGCCTCCCGTAAATTTAACCTCTCAACATCTCGTGGAACGCTTCCAGGCGCGTCACGTATGCTTTGTTATTCGCGTCGTCTTCAATGGAGATTTCCAGCGGAAGTATGGCGACGCCCGTCTCTTTTAAAATACGCTCCAGATGGGGAATTTCAAAGTATTCATCTTCGCAGAATTTTTCGCCGATAAACACAAACCCCCGGGCTCCCGAATCTGCCGCCAGTTTTTTAATCATGGCGATGCGCTTGTCTGCCGAATACAGCAGGGTCGGGCAGGGGAAGTGATTGAAGTAGAAATCGGCATAATAACTGCACGGGTTATCCGCCGTATCCGGCGCATAATCATAAGAGCGGCGCTCTGATGCGATATCGTTTGCCGCCACGCGAAAGCCCGCGTCTTCCAGGGCGACAATCAATCCGGGCGGGGGAGGGAGGATGCCGCTAATGATGACCGGGACGGCGGATGGAGAGGTTTTAGTGTGCGACAGGGAATCCTCATTGAGAACTTTTTTCAAAAGCTTAATGTGATCCTCGACTGTGGAAAAATAACCCGCGTGATTGATCTGCGAAAACCGTCCGTAACTCAATGACCCTTTTGCGACAAGGATCTCCAGCTCTTTGCAAAGCGATCTGGCCTCCCTGTAAAGGGCGACGCTGTGCCGGAATCGCGCAGGCGAAAACACGACGCCGTAAGTCTCTTCCAGTTCCATGATTAACGCAAGAATTCTCGCGTTGAGATAACCCGCGGCGCTGGTCTGTTTAGGCGGCGTCATGGGAATGTGTGTTTTGAATATGGGAAGCGCTCTTCCGTTGTCACCGAGTCCGCAGTTGAGAATTTCAGGGAGGTTGCGAAGGGTGTCGCAGGCATTGTACATGAACAATCCGTCCAGAAACCTGCCCTGATCCGAGAGCACAAATTCCACCAGATGACGCGCGACGGAACAGGCGTAACTCTGAAGGTGCCTATCGGCTGTGGCGGACGTCTTTACAAAGTCCCTAAGTCCCCACAACACGACCGGCGTCAGTCCCATGGAATGGAAAAGCTCAAGCGGCGGATATAAGGGGAAACACCCGATGATCCTGCCGCCCTTGTCTTTTAGGGATTTTATTTTATGATCCGCGTCCGTCATTTCCACCCCCTCAACTGACCTGAATGGCGGCCTCGCCCCAGTATTTTTTTCTCAGGTCTTTTTTCAATATTTTTCCCGTCGGTGTTCGGGGAATCGCATCCGCGAATTCCACCGATTTGGGAATCTTGTATGTTGCCAGCCGCTCCTTGCAGTATGCGGCGATTTCTTCACCGCTGAGGGTGGCGTCCTTTTTCAGCACAACAATCGCCTTGACCGATTCGCCCCATTTTTCATCGGGCACGCCGATGACCGCGACATCCTGAATCTGAGGCACGCCGCGCAGGACTTCCTCGATCTCGACGGGATAGACATTGACGCCGCCGGTGATGATCATATCATTAAGCCTGTCGACAATATAGTAATATCCGTCTTCGTCCTGACGGGCGATATCGCCCACGGTGGCCCAGCCGCCCGGGAGAAACGCGTCCTTTGTCGCTTCTTCGTTTGCCCAGTATCCGCGGAAGCCTCCCAGGCCGCGGGAATACAGGATGCCCGGCTCGCCGGGATTGACTTCCATTGCCTCGCTGTTAAATAATTTGATCTCCAGATCGTGTCCCGGCAGGCCGACGGAGCGTTCCTTGCGCATCTGATCGGCATCCCGCAGACAGGTGGAAACGCCCAGCTCCGTGCTTCCGTAGAATTCATTGAGTTCGGCGGTTTTGAAGGCCTCCTTGATTTTCAGCTTTGTGGGCGTGTGGAGCGGCGCGCCTCCCGATATGAGCGTCCTGAGCGAGCTTGTATCATATTTATCCATGACCTCTTTTGGGAGCATCGTCAGCCAGTCGTACATCACGGGAACCATCATCAGCCAGTTCACTTTGTATTTTTCGATATTTTCAAGGACTTTTTCAGGAACGTAGGAGGGCATAATCACCAGCGTCCCGCCCGATATGAGTGTCGCCAGAAACCAGGCGCAGGCGCCCGCGTGATACTGGGGAATAACGACCATCTGGACATCTCCGGCGCGGACCCGCCAATCAATGCACACCGTCACACCTGTATGATAATCCTCCATCACCCCGCGCACGGCCCCTTTCGGAAATCCCGTGGTGCCGGAAGTATAAAGAAGCATGTCGATCTCCCGCGGGGAGACGGCCTGCCCGCGGTCTTCCGGCTTCGCGTTTTGAATGAGCGCTTCGTAGGAGATGGTATTATCCACAGGCGCATTTCCCGTAACGATAATATGGCGCAGCGCAGGAATACTGGTTTTTGCTTCATTTAATGTCGTGAGCAGTTCGGGGCTTGTGACAATCGCGACCGCACCGGATTGATTGAGCTGATAAATAAGTTCTTGGGCCTTGAGGCCGGAGCTCACCGGGGTTTTTATCATCCCCGTATGATAAGTAGCCACAAAGGTTTCGGAAAATTCAATGCTGTTTTTTAAGTAGATCGCCACGCGCTCGCCCCGCTTGATGCCAAGATCCATAAGGCCGTTTGCCAGCCTCAAAGTGCGATCCCACATCTGCGCCCATGTGACGGCACGGCCCTCTGAGATGAGGGCGGGCAGGCGCGGATTCTTCGCGCAGTTCATTCGTATGCTGCTTATAACGTTATTGGAGTAGCCTCCCCGGGGAGCGGTGAAATCCGCGCTTGAATTCTGCATGGGAACCTCCTGAGAAACATTTTATGGGGTATGGCAAATCGCGCTTGACGATCTTTGTTTTATATACTAAACATTGTTCAGCCTGTCAAACATTATTTATGAACGCCTTTATTTTTGAAGGCCGGAAAGCACTTTTTGATTGAAATCATGCGGTTTCTTGATATGGTGTATCAATACGATATGAACAAAAGCCAAAAGATGCGGACCCTATGAAGAAAAAAATAGATTTCAGCGAACTCAAAAAACAGGAATGGGATTCCCGGAAAAACCTGATTATGGACGCGGCGCAGCGGGTTTTCGCGGGGAAAACGTTCGACAAGGTGAACATGCGGGATATCGCGAAAGAGGCGGGCATCTCGGCCGGTTCCATCTATACCTATTTTAAAAATCAGGAAGAACTTTTTACGGAAACCTCCCTGCGGGGAGCCGACAAGCTTATTAACATGTTCAGCGATATGGCGAAGACGGAAAAAGTAAGCATTAAAGATGCCGCCGTCGCCTACATTGACTTTATCGCCGAAAACTATGAATATTTGAGCATGGTGCAGCACAGCATGCTTTATGGAAAATTTACGGGAGCTTCCCTTGAAAAAATCCTCAAAACCTACCGTCTGCTCTTTGATCAATTCGACGCGATTATCCGCCGGACCGCGCCGGAGGGCAAGATCAGGACCTATTCGCATCTTTTCTTTGCCGCGTTAAACGGCATTCTTTTATCCTATGGAAGATTCCCCGACCGGGCCGGCGACGAAGCGCTTATGCACATGCGGGAGCTTGCCGCGATGCTGGCCGCCCTTTTTGAAAAAAACAAGCCACAGGTTCACGCGCTATCGCGAAAGCGGAAAACGAAATCATCCGCATGAGACGTGAACTCAAATGCGCGGCTTGCGGCGCTTGGTCAATCGCCCGCGAAGTTCCGGATTGGCTCAATTGGCGGGTTAAATATCATTTCAACGAATAGTTGTCCCGGGATTTCGATTCCCCCGCCGCCTACGCCTGGGGTTTTTTCCCGGGAGAGGCACCCTTGATGGCTTGAAGGGCAATCGCCATGTCATTTGCCAGTAGCGCTTTTAGAGCGGCCAGCCCTTTCTCAACGTTTTTTGTTCTCATGGCGTCGTTGATCTTCCGCAGGTAAGTGAGCGTCCTTTCGATATTGCCGATTCTCTGCTTCAAGGCCGCGTGCTGCACCCTCATGAGGCTTGGCACGAAATCCATCAGGATTTCCTTTAATAACTGGTTATCCGTATAATCGAGTCCGATCCGGGCATATTCAAAACGCGCGTTGTAATAATCATTTTCATTGCCGCTTTTGGATATTTTTTCTATCTTCTTAACGATGGCATCGAGTTTTCTGATGATGTCCGGATCCGAGTTGAGTATCATCTGGCGGAGGATGAGGGTATAGAGCTCCAGAAGGATATCATAGAGCCATCGGACATACTCTTCGGAGAGGGAAGCAACGCGGGCTCCTTTGCGCGGCATCAGTTCGACGAGTCGGTTTTTCTGGAGAATATGCAGCGCTTCCCGGATGGGCGCGCGGCTCACGCCCAGAATCTTTGCCAGCTGCGTCTCCCGTATCCACTCGCCCGGAAGGAGCTCTCCCCTGATAATTTTTTCGGTCAGAAACCGGGTAATCTGATTGGGTAGACTGTCTGATATTAAAAATGTCATAGATAACGGATTTCTCTCTTTCCGGTATTCAATAAATATCCCGCCGGCGGTTTTATAAACGGCGTCATTTATACGTACATTCCACGGCTTGTCAATAGTAATATGGCGCGACTGATCCGGTTTTTACCTGCGCGGGACCGATAACTCGCGGATGAGAATATATCACTTGACAGTAATTGTAAATAGGGTATATTGTCGACAATATACTAAAGCCCATTCATAAAGTCCATTGACGAGGTGATGATCATGAATGACCGCGACGCGACGAAGCCCTGGCTTGTTTCCTATGATAAAGACGTGCCCGCGACCATCGAGTATCCGAATGTGTCGTACGCCGAATTCATCCGGGACATCTTCGAGCGTTTTCCCGACAGGACGGCCCTTCATTATATGGGAAAGGGCTTTTCTTTTCGCGAACTCGACGCCCTGTCGAACCGGTTCGCCCGTTTCCTCCTTGAATCAGGCGCGGCCGCGGGAGACTTCGTGGCGGTCCACACACCCAACATACCCGCATGCTATCTGTCCCTGATCGGCATCCAGAAAGCGGGATGCGTCTATCAGGGTTTAAGTCCGCTTTTGACGCCGGAAGAGATTGAGTATCAGTTGAACGACTCGGGCGCAAAGGTTCTTGTTACACTCGATCTTCTTTTGGAGAAGATTCAACCGGTGGTCCGGAACACGGGGATTCATACGGTTTTGGTCACTTCCATTGCCGATTATCTCCCCCTGACAAAGAAAATCCCCGGCCTGCTTCTGAAAAAAATTCCCCGGGCCCCCGTCCGTTCCATCCCCGGCATTCGGGTGATTTGCTATGGACAGGCGTTGCGGGGCAGGGCGGAGGGCCTCGTCAACGTAAAGACCGATCCGGAAAGCCCCTGTGTCATGGTGTATACCGGAGGCACGACAGGCCGCCCCAAAGGAGCCATTTTGACTCACAACAACCTTGTGCGGCACGCTATCCAGAACGCCGTCTGGTATGGTTTCCGCAAGGGAGCCGACACAATCCTCTGCCCCTATCCCATGTTCCATGTGGCCGGCTGCTTCATTTTCATGTCTTGCATCGCTTACGGGGAATCGTATATCCTCGTGCCGAACCCTCGGGATATGGGCGCCATGGTCGCGGCCATCGCGGCGTATAAACCCACATCGTTCCTTGCCGTGCCCACCATCTATATAGAAATGATGAAGCGCCCCGATTTCCAGAACGCCGATCTTTCGAGCATCAGATACTTCCTGAGCGGCTCCGCGCCGTTTCCGCACGAGAACATCCGGGAGTTCGAAACGCTGACAGGCGGGAAACTATTCGAGACCTATGGTCTTACGGAAACCACGACGTGTATCGCCGCGCCGCCGTTCAACGGCGTCAAAAAGGCGGGCTCCGTGGGGATACCCATCATGGACACGGACGTGAGGATCGTTGACGCGGATACGGGCCAGCCCCTGCCCGTGGGCGAGCCGGGTGAGATCGTTGTTTCCGGCCCTCAGGTTTTTTCCGGTTATCACAGGCAGCGGCAGGAGACCGAAAATGTCCTGAACAACGGATGGCTCCGCACCGGAGATCTGGGCATGCTTGATGAGGACGGTTATCTCTTCATAGTGGACAGGATCAAGGATATGGTGAATGTGTCGGGCTTCAAGGTCTTTACCCGTGTTGTGGACGAAGTACTCGTAGAGCATCCCGACATCGCGATGGCGGCGACGATCGGCCTGCCGGATGTCAAAAGGCCCGGTTCCGAAATCGTGGCTTCCGCCATCGTTCTCAAACCCGGCAAAAGCGGGAGCGAGGAACTGAAGAAGGAGATCACGGCCTACTTGCAACAAAAGCTGGCTCCTTATAAAATACCCAAAAGGATTGAATTCCTCGATCAGTTGCCGCTCAGCAATGTGGGAAAGGTGCTCAAAAAGGATCTCAGGAAGATCCTGGCGGCATAACGATCCTGAAAAGAGTTGAATTCACCGTAAACCGGAGGGAGGATTTTTATTGAAAGACCATAAGGATATGAGAACACCCGGGAGGGGGCCGCTTGCCAATGTCAGGATCCTCGATTTTTCCTATCTGATCCCCGGGCCGTACGGTACCATGCTCCTGTCTGACATGGGGGCGGACGTCATCAAAGTGGAAAACAGCGAAAATCCGGATATTGTGCGCCTGCTTCCGCCGTTTGTGGACGGGATGAGTGTCGTGTACGCGCACCTCAACAGGGGAAAGAAGTCCCTGTCCCTCAATCTGAAGAAGCCCGAAGCCAGAGAAATCATCTACAAGCTCGTGCGGGAGTATGATGTGGTCATCGAGCAGTTCCGTCCGGGAACGATGGATCGGCTGGGGCTGGGTTACGAGACCCTTTCGGGCATAAACCCGTCACTCATTTACTGCTCGCTGAGCGGCTACGGCCAGACCGGTTCGTTTTCCGGCCGGGCGGGCCACGATATCAATTACATGTCCCTGTCCGGTGTGGAATCCATCTCGGGCAGACAGACGACGGGGCCGGTGCTCTCGGGCATACAGATCGCGGATATCGCGAGCGGCTCCAAGAATGTTGTCATCGGCGTGCTCGCGGCGTGCGTCAACCGTCTGAACACGGGCCGCGGAGACTACATTGATGTTTCCATCACCGACGGCGTTTTCTCCATGTCGTTGTTTACGATTGCCGGCCACCTCGCCGGTTTCGGAGAGCCCCACCGGGAGGATTTTTTAAGCGGCGGTTCCCTGTACGACTTCTACGCCACGGCCGACGGGCAGTATCTCTCCGTGGGGCCTATCGAGACAAAATTCTTCAAGGCCTTTTGCGAGACGATCGGTTGTCCCGATATGATCGAGACGGGCATCATCAACTGGAACATGAAGGAACGCGTGGCGAAGATCATTGCCGGTGAACCTCTGGCCTACTGGCGCGAAAAGTTCAGGGATCGCGACGCCTGCGTGGAACCGGTCTATTCCGTAAACGAGGCTGTGGCAAACCCGCCCCTTTCCCAGCGGGAAATGGTCGTGGAGGTTGCCACCATGAAAGGGGGAACCATCCGGCAGATCGGAAATCCGATCAAGTTCAAATCGGGACACTACTTCGCGCCGACGTGCGGAGTAACGGCGGGGCACGACAACCATGAGATCCTGTCGCGCCTGGGATTGAGCGCCGGGGAGATAGAGGCGCTGGAAGCATGCGACGCGGTGGGCGGAAAATAAAACAATACACATCCTGCGTGAAAAAGGGGAAAGAAAATTATATGGTATCCGATGCGGCATTGCCATTTTACGAGATGGTCCAAAACAGGGATCATGAACTCGCGGCCCTCGCGTCCGCGGGCAAAAAACTTATCGGTTATTTCTGCACGTACGCGCCGGTGGAGCTGATTCATGCCTCCGGGTTTGTCCCGGTGAGAATCATGGGCGACGCCGGCACCATCGATAAAGCGTACGCGCTGACGCCGGATTTTATCTGTCCTTATCTCAGAGGCGCGGTGGAGAAAGCGTTGAACGGCGGTTACAAACACCTTCGCGGGGTGGTGCAGGGATACACATGCGACGCGGCCTGCGGGGTTGCGAACATTTGGAATGAAAATATCGGCGGGGATGTTTTCCACATCCTGCCGCTGCCCTACGTGGACCAGCCCGCTTCAAGATCATTTCTTCGCGCCGAACTCACGGGCGTTGCCGAAAAATTAGGGCTCGCGGGAGGGGTTTATACTCACGAGCGCCTGGCCGCGTCTTTAGACCTTTATGATAAAATCCGCGCGCTGATGGCCGAATTTTACGCCCTGCGCTACGAGCGCAAACTTCCTCTTTCCGCCGCCGATTTTCTTTGCGTGGTTCAGGCGGGATTCTTCACGCTGCCCGAACGCTATTACACCATGCTTACGGATCTGAAAAAGGCTCTCCCTCAAACATTCAATGCCCCCAAAGGCATCCCCGTGCTGATTTCGGGCAGCCTCATTGAAGATCCCCGAGTCCTTCGGATTGTCGAGGAATCAGGCGGCATGGTCGTCGCGGATGATCTCTGCACGGGCCTTCGGAATTTTATTCCGACTCGCGGCAGGGGCGCCGAGCCGATGGACAGGCTTATTGACCGCACGATGAACCGCTTTCCCTGCCCGTCCCGGACAAGCGCGGAGGAGCGCCTGCCGAGGCTTCTTGAGCTGATGGAGTGCTCAAAAGCCAGGGGCGTGATTTTCATCCTCCAGAAATTCTGCACGCCACATCTGGGAGATCACCCGTTTTTGAATGCGGCATTGCAGGAGAGGCGGATACCGTCTTTGATGATCGAAATAGAGGAATCGGGCGCACAGGATGGCCCGATGAGAACCAGACTGGAGAGTTTTTTCGAGATGCTGGAGGCTTGAACAGATGGAGAAGAGCGCGAAATCAAAAAAAAGACTGCAAACGGCAAAAGAGCTTCCGCTTATCATCGCGGATTACTATCGCGAATGCCACGAGGCGAAAATGGAGAACCGGCCGGTCGGGTGGATGCCTCCGATGAACGGCGGCATCGAACTTTTTTACGCGATGAGTCTCCAGCCGGTCTTTCCTGAAAACTGGTCGCCCGTCTGCGCCGCTTTCGGGCTTACCCATAAAAATTTCGCGGTCTGCGAGAACATGGGATACTCGCGCGACCTCTGCGGCTACCTGCGGAACATCATCGGCTACGTGAACGGCATGATGGATGGTCCTGAAATTCCCCTGGGAGGCCTCCCCGAACCGGACATCATCCTGACGCCCCAGGGCGGCTGTTCCCCCGTCATGAAAATCTTCCAGGCTCTCGAAAGAAGATTCCCCCGGGCAAAGGTCTTCCGCGGCGATAGCCCGCAGGTTGCCATCGAAAACATCACGCGGCATCACATCGATTACGCGGTGGGAGAGATGAAGCGCCTCGTGGAATTTCTCGCGGAAGCCACCGGACATAAGCTTGACATGGACCGTCTTAAAGAGGTGGTCAGACTCTCGGACAGAGCCTGTGAACTCTGGGACGAAATTATGAGCTTCCGCCGCTTCATCCCCACGCCGATTTCGGCCTCGGAAATCGGCATCATGTTCGTCATGGTCACAAGGCAGGGAACCCAAAAGGCCGTCGATTACCTCGTCCGGGTGCGCGACGAGTTGAAGGAGCGTTCGGAGCAGGGCATCGGCATCCTGGCGGATGAGAAGATACGGCTCTTCTGGGATAATATTCCCCTGTGGTACAACATGGGATTGTTCAACTACTTCGAGAAAATGGGAGGAGTCGTGGTGGCCGAAACATACTCCGCCGCGTGGTCCCTGCGCCTTGACGCGGATAACCCCATGGAGTCCCTGGCCATGAAAACCCTGACCTCCTATCCGCTCGTGTCATGCGTTTCCATTAAAAAGCGGAAGGAGATGGTGCTGAAGGCCTGCCGGGAGTATTCCATTGACGGCGCCATCCTGCACCGGAACAGGTCGTGCGTGCCCATCACACTGGGCCAGATGGATATCAGGCGGGAGCTCGAACAGGAGGGCATTCCCTCGCTCATCATCGACGCGGACCACATGGACGACCGGAACTTCTCAACCGCGCAGTTCCAGACCCGGGCCGATGCTTTCATGGAAATGCTGCTCAGTAAAAAAAAGGGTTCCTTGTGAAGTAAAGAACGGGCGTTTACGGAGACAGTGATCCTCGCGGACTTTTTTTGAATGAATCATGGATAAGAACACGGCGTTAATTTTTGATATTCAGCGGTTTTGTCTCCATGACGGTCCGGGAATCAGGACAACGGTGTTCTTTAAAGGATGTCCTCTGCGGTGCCGGTGGTCCAGACGGCTTGCGTCAGTTGGTCAATCGGCCGCGAGCAGTTCACGATTAAGGAGTGTAATATCGTTTAAGGAGTTGACACGCTATTTGGCTTGCTCCTCCGGTTTCGGCACGATCTTGATTTCGACCCTCCTGTTCATTTGACGTCCCGCCTCCGTATTATTGGACGCTATGGGCATTGTCTTTCCGTAGCCGATCACCTCCATGCGGTTTAGCGCGACGCCGCGCATGGCAAGCAACGTCTTTACATTCTCGGCGCGCTTCTTCGACAGATCCATATTGTACGCGTCGGAGCCCACATTGTCCGTGTGGCCCTCTACCCGGATTAAAGTATCGGGATATTTATTCAGAATGCCCGCGACGCGGTTGATTTCGGTATAAAGCTCCTGTTTAATCTCCGCCGATTTAGTGTCGAAGGTGACATCGCCTTTAAAAGTTATGGCCAGAAGGTTGCCTTCGCGCTTAACAGAGGCGGCCTCCGATGCCGCCACGGCTTCACGCATTTCTTTTTCCTGATTATCCATCATTTTGCCGATGCCGTAACCGCCGGCTCCTCCCACAGCGGCGCCTAAGGCAGCCCCGATAAGAGTGCTTTGCGTGTTATGGCCGATGACCTGCCCAAGCAGGGCGCCGACAACGGCCCCGCCTCCCGCTCCGATAATAGTGCCCTGCTCGGTTTTTGTCTGCGGAGTGGCGCATCCGGCCAAAAACAAAATGCAGAGAAATAATGCGATTCTTTTCATATTCATTTTTTCTCCCCGTAATAATTATTTTAACTCAACAATCAACTTTTCGGCGGGGAGTATAAAAAAGACGCCTTTGGATGTCAATAATTAAGGCGTTCCGGGGACGTCCTCATCAAAATCCGGCGGGGGGTGGTCTGCCGAACATATTGTAAAGACTAAAGTATTTCCAAAATTTCTGCCCTATTTTTAAAAAAAGCGACGTCCGGGATTTAACCCGTTGACAAAACGGATAACAATTTCTATACTGCCGGTCACAATTTACAAAATACCAACATATCGATAAGGAGAATGAAACATGGCATCAAATTTTTTGTATTCAACCCGTGAACAGAAGTTCATATTAAAAGAATGGCTCGACATGTCCAAGGTCTTCGGACAGGGACGCTTTGAGGGCGGCTACAGCGTCGACGATATCGATTCCATCCTCGAAAACGCGATGAAAATCGCCAAGCTTTCCGTCGCGCCCACCTGCGACGACGGCGACACGATTCATGCCGTATACAAAGCCGGCAAAGTTACGACACCCGATTCCTATAAAAAAGGCTACTGGGATATTCAGGAAAACGGCCTCGGTTCAAGCAACGCCGACCATTCAGACCCCAGCTCCATGCCGCTTTGCGTAATGGGAGCCACTAATGAATATCTGGCCGCGGCCAACGCGTCGCTCGGCCCCTACGCCATGGCGACAACCGGCTCCGCGGGGCTTATCCGCGATTTTGGAAGCGAAAAGGTCAAGAACATATTCCTTCCCAAGATGTTTAGCGGCCAGTGGTCGGGCACGATGGACCTCACCGAACCCAACAGCGGCTCCGACGTGGGCGACATCACCACCAAGGCCATTCCCACCGCTGAACCCGGCGTTTATAATATCGTGGGCACCAAGTGCTTCATCACCGGCGGCGATCAGGACATCACCGAGAATATCGTCCACCTGACGCTGGCCCGCATCGAAGGCTGCGCGCCCGGAACCAAAGGAATTTCCCTGTTTGTCGTTCCCAAGTACTGGCACGATGCCAACGGCGAAAAAGCCGAGTTCAACGATGTGAACTGCGGCGGCATCGAGCACAAGATGGGCCTGTGCGGTTCTGCTACGGCCATCGTGAATTACGGCGAAGAAAACAAATGCCGCGGTTATCTTTTAGGCGATGCTCCCACTGACGGAAGAGGCCAGGGCATGGCCCAGATGTTCCAGATGATGAACGAAGAGCGCACGGTAACGGGTCTCGCGGCCATGGCGGCGGCAACCGTATCGTATAACAACGCCTGCATGTACGCGGCCGGCCGTATCCAGGGACGCCAGATCACCAACCCCAAGGCGGGCCGGGTTCCCATCATCAATCATGAGGACGTCCGCCGCATGCTGATGTTCCAGAAATCCATCACGGAAGCCTCCCGCGCCATGATCGCTTTCTCGTACTATTGCATGGATATCGCGGAGAACACCAAGGATGAAGACGAGCGCAAACGCGCCAAGGCCTACATCGAAGTCAATATCCCCATCGTCAAGGCCTGGTGCTCGGACATGGCGTTCCTTTCCATCTCGGAAGCCATGCAGTGCTACGGCGGCTACGGTTTCTCGGAAGAGTACCCCATTGCCCAGCAGCTTCGCGATTGCAGAATCTATCCCATCTGGGAAGGCACCAACTACATTCAGTCGATGGACCTTATCGGCCGCAAGTGGATGATGGCCGGAGGAGCGGTCTTCGCGTCGTGGCTGGCCGAAATGGAGAAATTCGCGCAGGATAACAAATGCAATGAAGTACTCGGCGCAGAGGTCGCTCTTCTGGAAGAAGCGATCAACAACTACAAGGAAATTCAAAACACCATGGGCGGCTATTTAGGACAGGGCAAGTTCGGCATGATCGGATTTTATGCCACCCGCATCCTCCATGCCACGGGTTATATTTACGGCGCGAAGCTTTTGCTTGAGCACGCGCTGATTTGCCAGAAGAAGGTTGACGAACTCGGCAAGGAACACTTCGAGTATCCTTACTACGCGGGCAAGGTGGCCTCGGCGAAATTCTTCTGCCACAACATCCTGCCCATCGTGGGCACGATTCTGAGAGTTATCAAGGAAGGCGACAACTCCATCATGGAAGCGCCTGAAGCATCCTTTATCATCTCATAATTTTTTCTTTAAAGGGGATGGGGGTCATGAGCCTCCATCCCCTTTTGTTCTGATTGTTCCGGCCTTAAGCTTTAAATGGCCGCCATTTCGCGGCCGCAAAAATCCACAGCGTTTTACACAATTCTCATTCAAAGCTCCCGCCTGACCCGGCGCGTTGGTGCCACCGGAAGATGTTTCGCGAATAATAATCTGCGTGCTTCTTTGCAAAAAAGTTCAATTGCAAAAATTTAATATATATGCAAGATTACGACACATAGCTGTCAATAATCATTGGACCCGCCAAGGGGTCATGGATTTTGTAATTATTTTTCAACACCGGAAGAAAAATGATGAAAAATAACAGCGATGATTCTCCTATGCCGTTTGAGGTTCTGACCCTGAGGCCCGGCCGTGTTCGCAGGCTGGCCTGGATACCGGTGCTTCTTTTGCTTGCCGCTATCATTACGGCAAAGCTTATGGGTTCAAACGCATCCTACCCCTCCGCGACGCTGCTTCTCCTCTTGAGCTTCACCTTCTACACACTGGTCTCTCTGGGCACAATCTACCTCATCGGGCGGAGTTTCCTCGCGTCAGGCTCGCCGGGACTATTGCTTCTCGAAAGCGGGGTGATACTTTGGTGCCTGGCCGGAACAGTGGGGGACTTTGTTTACCATGGCGACGCAAATATCAATATTACCATCTTCAATACCGGTATATTGCTGGCGGGTCTGTGTCATCTGGGTGGCACTATACTGATGTTGAGACCGCAACGGGTGCTCCGCGCGAAGATTATTTGGCTGGCGGTATGCAGTTTACTCACGCTGGGGGCGCTTGGGCTGGTCACTCACGCGGCGTTGAATGGCTGGCTTCCTGTGTTCTTTATTACCGGCCAGGGGGGGACGCAAGTCCGCTACATGGTGCTCACTTCGGCCATTGCCACATTCGTTCTTTCCGCCGGTTTATTGAAGGTAAACCAGCGTTCGGCATATCTCCCGTTTGCTTCGTGGTATGCCCTGGCGTTGTTGATGCTGGCGGTGGGGTTATTTGGCGTGATGATCCAGTTGTCCATGGGCAGTGTTGTGAACTGGCTCGCCAGGACGGCGCAATGGCTGGGCGGTGTATATCTGCTGATTGCCGCGCTCGCGTCGCTTGGGGAGTCTCAGCTGCCGATATTTCCATTACAAAAGCAGTCCAATCCGGCGTATTACCGGGATGCCATTGCCGCGGTCATGGTGCTTGCCGCGGGCACTGTGCGCCTGTCCTTCCTTTCGGCGATGGGAACGCAGGCCCCCTTCGTGACATTCTACCCTGCCATTATGCTTGCCTCAATTTACGGCGGCTTACGCTCCGGCCTTTTGGCAACGGCCTTGTCCGCGCTGTTTGCCGACTACTTCTGGATTGAGCCTGTGGGCCGGTTCGGCGTTGAGCATGCTTCCAACTGGCTGGCGATAATGACCTTCCTTCTGAGCGGCATCATGATTTCCGGAATTTCAGAGGCCATGCATCGCGCCCGTGCCAGCGCGAGCGCCGCTGAAAAGCAGGCCCTGATCGCGACTGAACGCGCGGCGGCAGCCGAGGCGTTGCGTGAAAGTGAAAAAAAATACCGAAGTTTATTTGAGAACATGACTGAAGAGGTTCATTTCTGGAAACTTGTTCGCGATGAGAACGGACAAATCAAAACCTGGCGTGTGGTGGACATCAATCCGCCGGCGCTCAAGGCCTGGGGCCGCGAATCGCGCGAAGACACCATCGGAAGAATCGCCGATGAAATATACCCCGGCGCCACCGCGCATTTTATGCCCATTGTGCGGAAGATTATGACCGAAGGAGTTCCCTATTCCTACGATGACTATTTTCCGCCTCCCGTGGACAAATATTTCCGGTTCACGAGTGTTCCATTTGGTGAATACTTCATCACCACCGGCGCTGATATTACCGACATTAAGAAAGCTCAAATAATTGACGAACAACTTAACATCCAACTGAAAGCTGTCAATGAAAGACTCCATGAGGAAATCGCCGAACGCAAACGGGCCGAAACGGCTTTGGCTGAGCACGCGGCAAAATTGCAGGCACGCACCGAGCAGCTTGAAGGCATCAATAAAGAATTGGATAGTTTCAGCTATTCCATTTCTCATGATCTTCGCGCGCCGCTTCGGGCTATTGACGGATATTCACGGATGATCCTTAAGCAGCAGGGCGGTCAATTTGATGCAAATACCAATCGGCAATTCGACGCGATCAGAAGCAACACAAAGATGATGGGGCAACTCATTGACGATCTTTTGGCGCTCTCCCGGCTGGGCCGGGCGGCCTTATCCGTATCAGGACTGAATATGGAGGATCTGGCCAATGAGGTATGGGAGGATCTTAAAGCCGGCAATCCCGAAAGACCCATAAATATAAAGATTGGGCCGGTGCCCGCGTGCCGGGGCGACCGGTCGCTGATAAAACAAGTCCTCGTCAATCTTCTCGCCAACGCGGTAAAATTCAGCAGGGTGCGGAGCGTTCCGTCCATTGAATTAGGCGGACACAGCGCTGACGGCGAAAACATATTCTATGTAAGGGACAATGGCGTTGGCTTTGACATGCAATATCATGATAAATTATTTGGTATTTTTCAACGGCTTCATCATGATTCTGAATTTGAGGGAACAGGAATAGGGCTTTCCATTGTCCGAAGCATCATTCATCGCCATGACGGCCGGGTTTGGGCCGAGTCAAAAATCGACGAGGGCGCCACGTTTTATTTTTCGCTTCCTTCAGCATCCGCCCGCGGGGAGGAATTAACTTCCTTATAAAGAATGAGTATTGGCGCCTGTGAACTGTATTCAAAGCATGGTCTTTAGATTTAATAAGGTAAATTAGGAATGTTGCGCCGCAATGATGCCATCATGGAAGCGCCTGAAGCATACTTTATCATCTCATAATCTTTTCTTTTAAGGGATGGGGGCATCAAGCCTCCATCCCTTTTTTATCTGAACCCGCAAGCGCGCATATAAAATATTGACTCAAATTTCTCTTTGTTATAGATTGCCTGCAACAAATTTCTGGTCATAAGGGGATAGCGATGAAACAGGATTATGAGAAACCCGAACTTGTTGTTTATGAAGACCTTGCTGATGTTACGCAGTTATCCGCGATATGACAGGATATTAGCCGGCGCTTCGCGGACGGAGAAAAACATTTCTTAAAAAAAAGATAAAAATAAGTTGATTCCGGGTGCTCATTGTTATAGATTGCCTGCAACAAATTCTTTGTTTTACAAGGGGGATAACGATGAAACAGGATTATGAGAAACCTGAACTTGTTGTTTATGAAGACCTCGCTGACGTTACGAATGTGTCTATGATAGTTTAGGGGATAGTCTAAGGGATAGTTTAGGGGATTGTCTGGCTCTTCGTAAGCAGGAAAAAAACAATTCTTGAAACATAAAACACAACTCCAATGCCGGCATGGCTTAAAATAAAACCATGATCCGGTATTTTTTTATCTTACCATGTTCGCGGTAATCTGATGGGGCTTTCCTGATCTGATTTTCAAAACCCGCTTGCAATGTCCTGATCCAAAAGGCCCCGGCCTTGTAAATAAAATTTTCATAAATGATAAAAATATATTGACTCGATGGTCTTGTTGTTATAGGTTGCCCGCAACAAATTCCAAGTGAATGAGGGGAATAACGATGAAACAGGATTATGAGAAACCTGAACTTGTTGTTTACGAAGACCTTGCTGATGTGACAACGTTTCCCGTGGGTGTGAGTGGCGTCGATTAAATAATAAAATCGGGAACAGTTTTTAAAAAATAAAAAAAATAAATTGACTCAATGGTCTGGTAGTTATAACCGGCCAGCAACAAATTCTTAGTGATTGAGGGGAGAAGCTATGAAACAGGATTATGAGAAACCTGAACTTACTGTTTATGAAGACCTTGCTGATGTGACAACACAAACCATGAGTGAAGTCTAAAATCGAAAACAGTTCTTAAAACAGAAAACAAAATTTAAATACCGGCATGGTTTAAAATTCCAATTGAATTTAACCCATGCCGGTATTTTTTTGTCTCGCCCCGATTGCCGGGAAATTTCTTTATATGAAAAAGCGCGCCCTGGCTTAGTCTTGTTTCTCCTTGGCAAAATCCCTCAGGCGGTGGTATGATTTTAAAAAGATGCCCGGTTTGATTGGCCCGCCGTTTGTATCCCTGATTTTTTCCATCATATCAAAACACAGACGGCATTCGCGCTTTTCGCAGTCCATTTCGCATTGATCTGCCGTGTCGAAAAAATGGTCGTCAAACAAATGCGATGGAATCCTGCCGATTTTTTCATAAATCATTTTACCGTATCCGGCGCTGATGAATTCAACGACATCGTAGGAATCATCCGTCTCAAAGGCGCGCATAAAATTTTTAGTGACCGACAGGGGCGACGTGTGCCGGCCGCGCGGAATCTTGACGACGCTAATGTAGGGAAGCAAAGTCTTGACCCTGGCGATGGTCACCCAGTTTGCCTTGAAAAGATACCTTGGGTCCAATGCAACTTTCGGGTCTTTGCAAATAAAATGATCCATGGAAATGTTGCGGGCCAGATACCAGCGGTGACCGTGCGCGGAGCACTCGTCAGGGCAGTTATGGAGGCATCCTTCGAAAGCGAGAACCTTCTGGGCGTATCCCGCGTTGTGGTTGCGCTTAAGCTGAACGGGGTCCCGAATGATATTGACAGAAGGGTTGTGCAGCGCCACCCCTTCTTTGCGTTCTTCCTCCAGTTGCGCTTCGGTCATCCGGTGCGAAAGGCAGGAACCCTGAATCTCGCAATCGGGAAGGGCGTCTTTGAGCCGTTTGATCAGTTCGATATCGGCGACGACAAAACTGCGGACGCCGCGGGGATAAAATTCTTTGATGACGTTATCGACCACCGCCTTATAGTTGTCATGAAGAAGATAGTTGAGCAGCAGGGTTAATTTCAACCCCGTGTGGCGCTGGTTCCATGACAGCAGGTTCATCGTGATCCTGCGGTTTTCATGAAGGGGAATCTTCTCGTTCACAGACCGGCCGCTGGCGCAGATCTGGGGATTGTAATGGGGAAAATGCAGATCATGGATGTACGGCTTGAAAGCGGTTAATCCCTTTAAATGTCTTTTTCGGGTTTCAAACGGATCGAATCCGATACTGATTTTGAAGTTTTGCATGGGTTGTTAAACGTTTCTTTCACGGTTATTGCCTGGGCGGATTGGAGTATAAGAAAGGCGGTCCTATGTGTCAATTGTTTTTTCATCAGGCGTTATTTATTGAATGGTTGCGTCTTTTTGGCCTGTCGCCCAAATATTCTCAGATGTTCGGTCGAGTCAAAAAGACTCGACCGAACTATTTTATCCCTTAGCTCTATAGATGTCTTTTCGGACAATAAAAGTACTTCACTTTGTGTTTTTTAACGGGTTGTCCGTTATTTATTTAAGTCGAATTAATATTTGTTACTATATCTTTACCGGCTTTGCCAAAATATTTTAATGTTATGATGTGTTCATGAGTTTTGTCATCATATTCGTCTATTACGTAAGTGGGATCGTTATCCTGACACCACGCTCCGCAGTTTGCGTAAATGGCATACGGTTCGGCGTCTTTAGGATCCCGCGAGAATGCCGCGTCGGGCCGCCGCAAATAGTTGTTTAGCGCTTTATGAGTGTGTCCGAAAATTACGATTTTAAAACTTTGACCGTCAATTACCATGCCCATGGCTATTTGAGTTGCAACGCCGTCGAGACCTACTCCTTCCCTCCAGGCAGAGCTGATTTCGCCGAACAGGCCGTGTTGCTCTGTCCAGTCAATACCCAGTCTCGAATATTGTTTTTTAACTTCCGCGATAGTAATCACACCGCCATTGACCGTTGTAATAGAAGTACTGTCATCAACGTTGCCCAATTCTTCTTCTAATAAGTTTATCGGCGCGTTTACCATCGGATCGGATATTAATCCTTTGGAGTCCAGATTGTATTTCCCGGTCGAAGGAAATCTCGCTTCAAAATCCGCACTGATGTAGTAGTGCTGTTTTCTTTCGGCTACTGTAGCGTAAAGACGGGAGATATAGTGACCTATCGGAAGTTCGTGTTTTGGATCAACCGCGTTATACATGCTGTATTGATGACCATGTTCGGCATAAAGACCGTCATTTGTTTCGTAGAAGTTTTTAAACGCGATGTTGGCAAATGCGTTCGTTCTGAAATTGCTGAATTGCTCTTCCATTAAAGTCATATCGTGATTCCCGATAACATAAATAACTTTCTTCTTCTGTGCCAGCGCTTTTAAGTTTGCCATTACATCGGTTATATGGGGCGCATTGGCTATTTTGTCGTATTTTGGCGGCTGCGTTTCTATCGGATATACCCAGCTATCCATGAGGTCGCCCAGGATTACCACGTCATTTATCGTCGCGTCGTCAATCATTGTTTGTAAAAATTTTGCAAATTGTTTCGCCTGATCCTTATTGAACCAATCATAACGTCCTTGCTTACTGTCTAAACTCCAACCGGGACTCATATGCACATCACTGACAAATACTCTTTTTGTTGACATAATTTCCCTCCCAATGAATCATATTTCTAAAGTTTCTGTTGTCTATGGTTGTATGGATAATTTAATGGCATCGAAAGGCGTCGCCATGGCCATTTTTGCCGCTTTGTTTATGTTCGCGTTAGTGCCAGCCGCGTTGCTCGCGGCTTTTCTTAAAAGATCTTTATCAACCTCATTGGTTAACCATCTTGCTCCCGATACACCTTGTGTTCTTATTATTTGTCATTTGTTATAAAATAACATTATAGGATTCAGAGGTAAAAGGGAAGAGAGAATCTGTGTTTCACCTGATGCCAGAGAGCATGTTTTGTAGATTAGATCCTCTTCTTTTTGCTTTGTT
>DATKPG010000008.1:0-32819 GCA_035524255.1 Smithella sp.
GAAAGGGCGCTCCTGCAAAGCGAACAGAAATATCTGGAACTCAGCATCGTTGACGACCTCACCCGGCTTTACAACTCCAGACATTTTTATGCCGAGCTTGCAAAAGAAATAGACCGGGCCAACCGCTATGAGCAGCCGCTGACCATCTTGCTTTTGGATCTCGACGACTTTAAAATGTTCAACGACACCTACGGCCATGTTGAGGGGGATTATGTTTTGTCGCGGCTGGGCGAGGTGATCAAACGATGCCTGCGCGAGACAGATTCCGCCTATCGTTACGGCGGTGAGGAATTTACGATCATTCTGCCGATGACCACAAGCGAGGATGGCCTTGTGACGGCGAAAAGAATCCAGGAGGAATTGAGAAAAGAAACTTTTTACCCCGCGGGACAGGCCATTCATCTAACCGTGAGCACGGGCCTGTCGCAGTACATATTTGAGGAAGAGATGAAGGCGTTTGTCCACCGGGTGGATCAGCTTATGTACGACGCGAAGAAAAACGGGAAAAACAGGATTTGCTCTCATCCGCACTATCAGGAACAGTTTAACTGGTAATCTTCAATCCCTTCGCTGTCATTGCGAGCCGCATCTCATGCGGCGTGGCAATCTCGCTTTTAAATGTCCCCCTTTGGAGGGGGTGTCGCGAAGCGACGGGGGAGGGCCGTTGCTTCAAATAATGACAGTATTTTGCAGCAGAGCTTAATTCCGTCCACTTGCATCCCCCTCTTTTCTAAAGAGGGGTGAGGGGAGATTTTTTTAAATCCTCTTGCTCTCCCTTTAGAAAAGGGAGAAAATAATCTCAAGTTTGAGCCGAGTTCTTTTAAATTCGACGGCTTGTTAAATTTCAATTCGAAGGAGGCACTCAGATGACGGTTATAGAATGCGCGATTTGCGGATATAAATCCAAGACACCCTTTGATAACGATACCTGCCCCAAATGCAGGCAGACGTTCTGGAAATGCGGGGAATGCGGCTACATCCTGCAAGCGGAGTCGTTTCCGGATAAATGCCCTTCATGCTTCAAAAAATGCGAATTCAGAAACGTCACCTGTTACACGCCGGAATGCGGCGGTCCGGGCAATATTGACCGTAGACTGTGAAAGCTGACAACTCTCTCCGCCGTCATTGCGAGCCGCATCTCATGCGGCGTGGCAATCTCGCTTTAAATGTCCCCTTATTGATGGGGTGCAAGCGTCGCGACAGGGGGACAACTCTGTAAAAAAGGCCGGATGCTGCGTTGCGCTTCATCATTCGTTTCTGCGGCGTACGCAAAAAGTACGCCTCATTCCTCATGATTCGCGCGCCTTGCCTGCGGCCTTTTTACAAAGCTGTCTAAGCATTTGAAGAAATGACAACCAGGCATATCCTCAGTTGCTGGATGTACAAGCGTCGCGACAGGGAGGATATACCCTGCCCTTAAAACAATTGACAGACGAACAGAACTCTTTTATATTTAAGCCGCTTACATGGTAATGTCTTGTCATACAAAGGCCTGATGCCGAAAGACAGATAATGTTAACGATTCACTTGTCAATTCGCTAAAACAAAAGGGAACTCTGAAAAGGAGGCATTAAATGGCAGGAGTAAGTTTTATAACGCATAAGGGCGTAAAGATTCTGTATGAGGATTATTCACAATGCAAACCGCAGGAAACAATAGCCCTACTTAAAGAAGCTCAGGGAATAATCGCCAAAGAACCTCTCAATTCCGTGCGGGCGCTTGTTAATGTCAAAGATTCACATTTTGACACAGAGCTCAGCTCCGCCCTGAAGGATTTTGTGAAGAAAAACACCCCTTTTATCAAATGCGCGGCCGTTTACGGCGTGGAAGGCTTAAAGGAAATCATCTTTAAAGGTATCATCACCTTTACGGGGCGAAAAAATCTTGTCCTTTTTAAAACGCTTGACGAGGCAAAGGATTATCTGGCGAATCTGAAATAATCGCTTTTCAAGTTCGGTTGAGTCTTTTCGCTTCGTCAGAAACTTGAAATCGGTAAAGCAATACAAAACGATCTATTTAGACCAAAAAAATCGCGGCATAGCTTACGTGCCGCAGAAAAGCACGTCAGCTATGCCAGTGTTTTAAGTTCTGTCCTGATGGAATCAGCGGCTCAATGAATACTCACATATCTGAGCATTTTACATCAATAGTAACTTTTCCCATCACATTAAGTACCCTCTCACACATCCCATTGCGCGGCTTTACCGGTTGTTCCTTCATCTTTGTGAGCTGGCAGGGTGTCACAGTCTTGGGGACATCCCCAAAAATTCTGACCGTATCGGGGGGCGGATCATTATACATTGCCGCGTCTGAGGTTGATGATATATCACAAGGTGCATTAAATTCGACCGGCCCAAAAGCATTCAGTACTTTCGCGTATGAAGTGATGTTCATGACCATCAAAATCATAATCACGCTTGCCGCGCAGGCAACCAACACTAACAATTTTTTTCTGTTCTTCATGGTAAATTCTCCTTTTTTAATGAAATGTTTCTTTGTTTTTTTCTTTGAGCATAAGATAAGAGGCAAAAGGATTGCCGTCAATAATGACAAAATGTAAGGATAATGATAGATAAAAGCTATATAAGGAAATTCTTAAAAAAAGACCGGGTTTTTCGGAGAATACCTTGTAATAACGAACGTTCTGTCGAGTTTTTTTGACTCGTCTAAAGTTCGGTCGCGTCTTTTGGACTCGACCGTCCACTTGCATCCCCCTCTTTTCTAAAGAGGGGTGAGGGGGAGATTCTTTAAATCCCTCTCGCTCTCTCTTTAGGAAAGGGAGAAAATAATGTTTGCTCGATCTCATCTTTTTGACTCGACCGAACTTGAGGAATATTAAACCGGAAATTACAACGAAAACAAACTTATCTAATCCATATGAACGGATTCATGCTCATTGAACTTTTTGAGCTTGCCGTAAAAAGAAATGCCGAAATGAAATAACTTTTTATCTTTCGTATCTATATCGTGCCACCTTTTATTCAGCTCGTCATACGTCAGAAACGTCCTGTACTGACTTGCCGGATCTTCAAAATGAATATACTTGTTATCGTAGCCGATGGGAACGACCCAGTGCCCGTCCTTCCAGTCATCTTCGTATTTAATTTTGCGATTATCGCGGTAAGCCTGGATAGCCAGCATGCACGGAATATTCTTATCGACGCATTCCTTGACATCTTCAATCGTCATATTTTCATGCATCCTGTATTTGAGCTTGTATTTCCGGGCGACTTTAACGATTCCCTTAACCAATGTTCCGTCCCTCTTCGTTGTGCCGGCCATCTTCATGACATCGTCTTCACTGACAATAAAACCGAAGTAAGTTAAAACCGTTTCCAGGCACGAAGCGCCGCAGCTATACGCGTACGGCTGCCTCTTGAACGGATACATCATTTCATGGCGCAGATTTTTAATATTTTTAACTTTCGTCATTTAAAAACTCCTGTTGATTTACGAATTCCGTTTGCACGGCAGAGGATGTATCATACACACCAGGCGGTTTTCAATCATTATTCCCGCCACTCAATACCCCCCCATTTTTCCCCCATTTCCAACGGCTTATAAAACCGGCCCGCCGTGGTCTCGCGATTTATTTCCTCCTTCAGTCTTACTGCCGGCATCCTTCCGGCATTTTATAAAATGCCGATTTTTTAAGGAATTACAAAAAACAATCCGACATAAACACGCTTCAGACATGATATTTTGCCTCCAAAAATTTCTTGATACACAACACGGCGTCCACTATAATTCACGCTGAAAGACACAGCGAGAAATGATAAGCCGGAGCCATAAAGATAAATGTGTTCGGACATGTTTGATCATATCGCAAAAGGAAAAATAATAGCGCGGACGGCAATTCTGCCGCTGATCGGCATGATCATTTTAATAAATCTGTCCGGCTGCGAAGCCATTTATAAAAACTACATTGATCGAAAAGTTGATCCCTACGAAGAAGACGTAAAGGCGCGCGCCACCAGAGGCGAAATCAATGTGATTCTATTGCCGGGGTGCGCGGCAGGCGCGGGAGGACAGGACACGCTTTTCAGTTGCCTGAAACTGTCACGCGATGTCAGGCCGGAATCGGTAAACCTGCCGCCCGGCGAAAAACTCTATCTGGGCCATATCTCCGAATTTATAGTGCGCGCCTTAAAATATTATCAGTTGCAGGAGAGCTTCAAGGATTTCTATGGCTGTCGCGTGGTTATGAAATTCCGGAAATTAACGCCCCTGGAACTTCGCTCCAGAAAATTTTCGGATTATTCGACGATTGCCGTGGGAACCGCAAGCACCGTCGCTGGCGCATTAACCATGGTGCCGGTCGGATCGGTTTTGTTTCTGGTTGACGGAATCTCGACGGAAATTGACCGCCGCGATTTTGAAAGCCGCGCCCAAACAATGGGACTTCCCGAGCCCAACAAAAATATGGTTGTTTACCAGATAAAATCCGGAGGGCGAACGCTTTTACATGTCAAAGACGAAATCGCGCATGATATGACCGGGCAAAGCAATGAAAGGATGCAGTTTGACGACAAGGTGACAAGTTACATGGTTGAAGAATGTGCTCTGGAAAAAGTCACGCCCGAAGAGATGAGTGCTTATCAGGAACAGATTAAACGCTTCAGAGACAACGCCGCGGCAAACGATTCCATACCCGAAGAGTTAAATTGATTCTCCGCGGCAAGGCGCAAAGATTGTGTTTCATTCGAAGAACCTGCGGCTGTTCAGTTTGAGGATTTCTTCTGCATATCCACAGTTTTTAGGGATGGTCAAAATTGAGTCTTTTGCGTTGAATACCGCATAAAAAAGGCAGGACCATTTCTGATCCTGCCCTTCAACGGAAAAAAACTGATCCTGTTTTCTATTGATTTTTACTACCCTTTCCGATCCGTCATTTCATATTCGCCGTTCATGGTGAAGACGTGATTCTGCCATATTTTTTCGTATTGGGCGGGATCGGGAACGGGCATGATCAGCATAATCTCCTTGCAGTATCCGCGCTGTGTGGGATTCGTTGTGAACTTCCCGTAGATCTGGAGACCGAAAGAGGAAAAATCCCTCACCATGAAATCGAAAATCTGATTGACGATATCCCTGTCCAGATTGTCGATTTTCGCCTGCTCCAGGACGAGCTGGCCGTAGACCACGATGGAGAACATCTCGCCAACTGTCAGGGAGAAGGACGGATCCATCTCCTGCGCCTTGTCCGGGAAGGCCTTCTCCAGCATCTCTTTGAACAGGTCGATCTGCCGGATAAAGACGGCGACATTCGGCAAATCCTTAAAAGCCTCGAAGACGGGCTTGTAATCGTGGAACTGTATTTTGCCCAGGCCGCTGGCGCTGCCCTGATTGAAAAGGAACAGGTCATCCTTCCGGTCAAACACCGGACTGACGGGAGCATATTCCCTGGGATTGAAGAAATAGTTCTTAATGAACTTGCGGATCAGCTGGACATTGACATGCACGGTCCCCTCAAGCTTGGAAGGCCCCGTGATATCGCAGGCGGCGGTCGAAAAGTAGGTGTCCCGCTCGAAACCCTTGGCGGCGATGACATCCCACAGCATGGCAATCACCGATTCGGACTGCGTGGTGACCTTCATCTTGCTTGTCGGGTTATATAGGAGATACCGCCTGTCGTCAGCAGAAGCATTGCGGAAATAATCCGTGGCGCGGCGCTGGTAGAGCTTCATTCCGATAAGGCGCAGCCAGGCCGACATGAAATTACTTTTCACGTGGGGCATATCCGTCACGCGGAAACCATAGAGAATGCGGTTGGCCGCGTGGGTCATCGCCTCATAGAAGGCGTGCTGGCAGGCGCCGATGGAGGCCGGGCCGATGTTGAACTTGCCCACGTTGACCGTGTTCAGGGCGGAATCCCAGGCGGCGGAACCCCGCGTGAGAATGTCGTCCTGAGTGATGGGGTAGTCGTTCAGAGCGAACTGGGCGACGTACTGCTGATGCGAAATGACGTTGCGCTTGAGTTCATAGGCCTTGTTATGGAAATTGGTGACAAAGAAACAGTAATCGTCGGAACCGTCCCGGACCTTGCCGAGACACGAAACCATCTCTGCCTCGTTGCCGTTGCCGATATAGTATTTCTCGCCGCGGGCCAGCCATTTGCCTGAGCCGTCGGGATGGAGGCTTGTCTCCGTGGAGTAAATGTCGGCGCCGTGGGTGCGCTCCGAGAGGCCGAACGCGAAGATCGCTCCTTCCTTGAGGAATGCGGCGGCCTTCTTTTTGGCCTTTTCATTGCCGCTCATCCAGATGGGGCCGAGTCCCAGAATCGTCACCTGGAAGCAGTACCAGTAACCGAAGCCGTAAAAGGCCAGCAGTTCGCTGAACTCGCTGTTGCGGGCCGTGTCCCAGCGGCAATCGGGATCATCAGCGTATTGGCCCGGCGTAAGGAGCTTGTAGAAAATCTTTTCGTTCTTGATGAAATCAATGAATTCCCGGTACCATATGCGGCTCCAGTAGTCTTCCGTCAGTTTGGTCTTTCCCATCCGGTTTTCAAAAAAATCAATCGTCTTATCCATAATGGCCTTCGACCCTTCGTCGGACATTAAACTCTTGTACTTTTTGGGTTGCAGTAAATAATTCAAGCGAGTTCTCCTTTCATTCATATTTTTTTAAGGTATCGTTTTATCAACATCATCCTGATTTTTAAATCAGACATTCTCCGGATTGCACGCGGGAATCAGAAGCTTGGCCTCATAAGCCTGCCTTTCGAGCTCTTCACGGAAATCAGGATGCGCGATGGAAATCATGGCCATGACCCGATCGGGAACCGATTTCATGTACAGATCCGCCACGCCGTACTCGGTGACGATATACATCACGTCGGACCGGGGCGTCGTGACCACCGTGCCGGGCGTCATATTCAGGACAATCCTGGACGCCAGCTTTCCATCCTTCTTTAACGAGGTGGATTTCAACGCGATGAACGATTTTCCGCCCTTCGACGCGGCCGCTCCCCTGACAAAATCAAGCTGGCCGCCGGTGGCGCTGTAAGGCGTGTGGCCGATGGTTTCCGAGGCCACCTGGCCGGTGAGATCCACGGTAAGTCCGGCATTGATTGAGCACAGGTTGTCGTTTTGTTTGATGATGTCCAGATGATTCGCCATGGCAATGGGCATGGTCATGATGGCGGGATTGTTGTCCACAAAATCAAGAAGCCTTTTGGTGCCGATGATCAGACCGCCCACGACAATCTTGCCCGGGTAGAGGGTCTTTTTCAGGCCGGTGATAACACCCAGTTCGGCCAGTTCCGCCACGGCATCACTCAGAATCTCGGCATGGACACCCAGATCCTTTTTGCCGTGAAGAAAATAGGCGACCGCGTTGGGGATGCCCCCAATGCCCAATTGTATGGTCGCGCCGTCGGGAATATGCTCGGCGATATTCTCGCCGATCTTTTTTTCGATATCCGTGATCGTAATCTCGGGCACGGGAACAAGATCATGATCGGCCTCTACAATACAATCCACCTCATCCACGTGAACCAGATTATCGATGCCGTGTATCCAGGGTGTTTTGGCGTTGACCTGCACGATAACCTTTTTACAGGTTTCGATAGCGTAGCGTCCGTAGACAGGGCCGCACGGTCCCAGATTCATATAACCGCGCGAATCCGGCGGGGTCACTTCCAGAAGCGCGACATCGGAAACGCCCGCCTTGCCCAGGGCAATCTGGCATTTCGAAAGATGCATGGGAAACGGGACTACATTCCCCTGCGGGTGGAACATTCTCTCGAGGGGCCCGAAATAGCCGCTGTAATAGGTGATGTGACCCGTGTAATCCCCCTGAAAAAAGGCGAAGGGATAGGTCATCAGATTACTGGCGATTTTAACTTTTTGAAGTTCTTCTTTACGCGCCGCGAGTTCATTTAAGATGTCAATAGGCATGCTGTTAACAGGGGTGAGAAGTATTTTATCTTCCGATCGGATAAGCGCCGCCGCTTCTTTTGCCGTTACGCGTTTCTGCTCGTAACTGTTTCTCCAGTTTGTAATGCTCATGCTGTATCTCCAGATATTTATTATTAAGTCGGCCAGCCGGCTTAATTCCCAATAAATATTTACCCTGCCCCGAGGCACCGTGTCAAGCGATATTTACACGATGCCCGTAGCGCCTGTTATCATTAAGAATTCAGCGTGATAAAAACCGGAGTGATCGAAGGTTACCTGGCTTCCATCAGAAGCTTCATGATTTTCCCTTTTTTCTCGTCGGTGAAGATGGACGCCATGATATTGACAGCATCTTTTTTCTTTACCGTGTTGACGCCCACAAGATCCTGCATGCACCATCCGTCCATCGCGCAGATAAAAAAGAAAGCCAGCAACCGGGTCCATGGGGAATTTGGAACATCGAAGGCTATGGAAAAACCTTCCGAGATATCTTTAACCCAATCCGCGTACTTTGCCTTATAACTTGCCAGCAATTCCTGATTGCCCAGCATGGCCTCATACGCCAGATAGAGATGCAGCCTGTTTTCGCTTTTTTTATCCAGACGCTCCTGAAAGCCCGCCACAATGGCTTCGCGCAACTGCGCCTTATTCAGCTTGCCTGCGCGGTATGCCTGCATAATGCCCCTGGAAATTCTGAAATCTTCATCAACGACGCTGTAAAGAATGGAATCCTTGGTTTTAAAATAATAATATAAAGAACCCTTGCTGATGCCCGCCTCATCGGCAATAATCTGGAGCGTGGTGTTGGCGACGCCATGCTCCGCGATGGCCTTTTGCGCGGCGGCAATGATCTTTAAACGAACGGGAGATTGTGAATCGTTCATGCTTGAAATTCCTTTTACCATAATCCTCAATTTTTACCAGTCTGCGATATTTGTATCACATGTTTAATTAGAATCCAGCTATTTTTTTACGCATGGCTGATTTAAGGGCTGAATGATTTTTCCAGGCTGAAGATCTGAGCCGTTTCATCTATTATTTTAGTTTTTTTACGCCTGTTATATTTGAGGATTTCATCTACTTATCAACAGTTTTTGAGGATCGTTAAATTTGAGGATTACTGGTTGTAAGGTGCGAGGACAAAATGCAATTTATTTCAAAATTTTCCCTTCTGAACTGAACTTGCGGCGGGTCTTCCTTTTTATCTCTTTTACCACCGATTCCAGGTCTTGTTTGGTTTTAGGCATTATCTCTTTTTTCATTTCTTGTTTGATTATAACTTAAAACCGTCTCTTATTTCATCTCCAGTAGCTTATTTATATCTCCGCATAAATTTCGGATTTCCGCTCCATGTTTAGTTATACAACCATAATCTAATGGTTCACCTGTCATACAAATTCCAGCTTTTCTGAGTTTTTTCTTGCACTCAAAATTATATTCCTGAGCTATCTTATCCCTTGCCTCCACTTTCTTTCTACATTTAGAGTTAGCCGGCAACTTATTACATTTATTTGCTTCCTGATCGATTTGTCTATATGCTGATTCCATTTCATTATCGCAATCTTTATAAAGTTCTTTTAATTGACCGGCATTGCGTAGTTCCTGGCAATGATGAGATAATTTCTGAAATATTTTGTTCCTGACATGTTCTAAGCATTTTTGATCCATGTTCTGTAAATATTTCACATAACAATCCAAAACCGCTGCCATTGAAAGTAATTTTGCTTTCATGTTTTCCTCGGGTTGAGCTTTTTGATTACTTTCCCCTTGCGTTTGATCTTCTTGCGAGGATTCAATATTATTACCATTTTGTGATTTACATTGCATTCCGTCTTGCGGTGCGTCGGTAAAAACTGTATTACCATTATTATCAATGCATTTGTATGTTTCTCCAGCGTTGGCAGAAATTATAAAACTGAAAACGATACATGATATAAGAAATATTCGTCTCATTATTCCCCCGTGTGGTTTAACTTGCTTCAGTAATTATGAATATCTTCCGTTGTAGATATTTTAGTTGTCTGGTAATGCAACAGATATTTGTAAATCCCTCAAAAGAAGGATTTTTATAGAACATAATTTTAACAATCTCGGGTTGTAAACTACCATAAAAATCCAGTTTTGAAAACTGCGACTTACCCGTTGAAGATTGTATGACTTTAAGGCAGAAGAAATGTGGATTACAGAAAGTAATTCACTTTCTTCAAGGCGGGGGAAATTACTCTTTAAAATATATGCCTTTTTATCTGTTATCAATAACACTTCATCTTTCCTTGCTTTTATTTTTTTGTTAAAAAATAATGGCCGGCATCAGAAATGACACATCACGAAATGTTCTTACATTTATCATCGCCGGTTATGATCAGATCTATTTAACAAACCCCTCTTTCGGGTGATTGATAATTATACAATTTATTAATATAAAATTTATAGATGCTCTCAGTTGCGTATAGAGAGGATACATGTCTTGCTTAACAACGCAGCGCGCAAAAGAGAGCTTCTGGATATAATTAATAAAATATTAAAAACGGAAACAAACCTCGATTTTCTCCTGATATTAGCGGAAGATAATCCAAAGACGCTGATCGTCTGCCTGAGAGAACGGTTTGATCAACCGGATAAATAATTATCGAAAATCAATTTATATAAGAGGTTTGTCATGACGAAATCGGATTTAATAGCGGCGACTGCATACGAGAATAATCTAACGGTGAAAAAAGCGGCGGATATCGTGGAGCTTGTTTTTGATGGGTTTACAAATACTCTCATGAATGGCGGCAGGATTGAGATCAGGGGATTTGGAAGCTTTACTGTTCGGGAACATAAAGCGCACAAAGGTAGAAATCCTAAAACCGGAGATGCCACAAATATAAAAACTAAAAGGGTGCCGTTTTTCAAGGTGGGTAAAGAATTAAAAAAGATGGTTGACGATAAATAAAAAAATCGCAAGCAGTGCGATTGTTGCTGCAGATTTTCACGCAGTATTAATCAAAACCATTGGAGGTGCTGACGATGAAGGAATTTATTAAGCATATCGTTCAATCTTTAGTTGACCATCCGGACAAAGTGGAAGCAAATGAAATTATCGGTGAAAAAGCATATGTCATTGAATTGCGTGTGGCAAAAGAAGACTTGGGAAAAGTTATTGGGAAGCAAGGCAGAACAGCCCAATCCATCAGGACACTTTTGAGTTCTGTGTCATCCAAAATGCATAAGCGGGCAATACTTGAAATTATAGAATAAAAAATTGCGGACTCTATTTGACAGTAATATTATAAATAAAACATTGGGAGAGTTGTGGATTACCCGTTGTAAGGTGCAGCCCTTCTTTTTCATGCACCGACTAATTAAGGTGTTTATTGAATAGTTATAGTTCTACTTAACTCGTGTATAAGTATAAGGCATTTCCGAGCCACGACTTGTTTGAGTGATAAATTGGCCATCATCACTTATGACGCCGGTATAAGGACGTTGATCTTCCATAAATGATGGTTTGGGAATCGTAAATTTTTTATTTTCTATCTTTTCACTCATTCTGCCGTCATTAAAATTGACGTATCTTATTGGCGCCGTTTTAAAATTATAGTTGTCAAAGTTACGGACATTATCAATCCAGCCTATTCTTACTTCCCGGCCGGTTATTTCATAAACTAAGAAGCTATGTTCTGTTTCGTATCCTATACCCAAAGCCGCAAGCGGCGCCGATATGAATCTGGCGCCATCCAGTTCCTTTAACCACGTTCCATAAGCGTTTTGCTTCTTTTCAGCAACAGCCTCAGGGCTTGAGTCCTTTACCGCTTTTTCCGCGGCATATTTTAATCCGCCGATGCGCTCGCGAACTTCCTTCGCGTCGCCTGTATCCGGTGAAGCAATGAGATATAATTCGAAACTGTTTATCGCGTCCTGAAACTTGCCGGCCTGTTCCTGTGCCACCCCAAGATTGTAATAATTATCGCCGATCCAGGGCGCCAGGGTTACCACCTTTTGATAAGCCTCTACAGCGTCAAGATAATCCTTCTGTTCCTTCGCATGCTTAAACGCGTACTTTGCCTGTCCCACCAGTTCATCAACTTCCGCCGGAACAGCAGGCGCCGGCTTCATTGTTTGTGCAAATCTGATAATCTTTTCCCGCAGGGCATTGTCATTGGGATTTTTTTGCAAATCGGAAATGTATTGGTTAAGAATATCCTGCTGGGTCTGCGCCCAAACAAAAGGAATCCATGTAAATACCAGCACGAATATTACAAAAAATCGTAGATATATTCTTTTCATCATTTAACACCTCACCAATTGAATCATATCACTTCTAATGCAATCTTTTATAGAATGTGTCACCCGCGGTTATCGAACTCCCATCTTCCGCTATAACGGCATCACCCTTTGGAATGGCTTCACCTCGTACAAAACAATGAAGTTTTCGCCCGTCAATTTTATATGTCAATCCGGTTTCAAACCAGTCACGGCCATCGGCAAGTCCCTGACCCTGAATAATGGTATCACCACGAACATCAAATGTTATTATATATTGCGTCTCGGCGCCGGTGTCACTGCGATTTCCCCAGAAATAGTAAACATATCGAGCCCCGTTTATCTTCCGGAGGAAGTCTTCCTGCTCTCTAATCTTTTTCGCGCGCTTTTCGTCCTGCGTTTTTTCGGCTACCTGCTTCGCTTTTTCCTGCCTGGCTTCGATGCCATAAATTTTATCCTGAGCGGTTCTTGCTTCCGTATCGGAGAGATTAAACAGCATGTAAAGCCGTAAATTTCTAACAGCATCATCATACTTGCCCGCGGCTTCGCATGCCAGCGCGTAATTAAAATATACGTCCTGCCACCATGGAGCTATGCGCGCCGCCTCCTTGAATTCATCCTTGACCTGAACAAAATCGTCGGAATTTTTCGCGTCTTTGAACAACACGCTGCCGCGCACAAAATGTTTTCTCGCCTCTTCGGGTATGGGCGGTAATTTCTTCATGGCTGCCGTAAGCTTTATGACCTTTTCCGCTGTTGAATACGATGAAGATTGCTGATACTCTCTCAGGGCCTGCTGAAATTCGTCATTATCTGTTTGTGCCAGCGAAGAGTATATAAACATCAGTGTGAATATGAAAATAAAAACCGCAGCCAGACATGTTTTTTTCACGATAAAAGTCCTCCTTTATAAAGGCAGCGCCGCAAAATATTAATCGTTAATCACAGCTTTGCCGGCACAGACGCGGTCAACTTGGCTAAATTAAACAGCGCCAATTAAAATACTATTCATGATTTATCGGCTCCGGCTTACCTAAGGTACCGTCAGCCTTGAACGTTACCATGTTCTTTCCCTGCAGCACAATCATGGGACTGCCGTCGAGCGGAGTTATCTCCAGCTCTCCCGAATACAATTTTATGTATCCGGAACCATCGGACTCAACGTTTGTCTCCAAATCAGTCCCGCGAATCCCCAGTGTGCCCACCGGCAATTTGACCTTCATGTTTGCCGGATCCTTATGCGCGACTTTACCCGTTAGCAACCTGAAGAGCCCCTTTGTAACGCTCACAGCTATCTTTTTCGGATTATTGTCCGGGTCATATACAAACTCGTCGACAACCATATCGCTGTTCGGACCAATCGTAAAAACAGTTTCATCGGGAAGAAGCATTTGTACGCGTCCGGTGGGGCCTGTAGTCACTCTCGCGCCTAATTCCACGGGAATAACAATGTTTCCTTTCGCATTGGCATTCGTTAAAACTCTGCCGTCACTGTACTTGATGGAAAATTCCCCTTTAGGGGCAGTGTATCCTATAAAGTGGGCAAGCCTTTCATGATAAACCGATTGATTGAATGCCCTGGCTTCGGCTATATAACTTGTCCTCCGGGAATCAAGCTTCTCATATTCCGCGTCGGTTTGATCTTTCGCGTCCTTGCCGTTGAACACAACCGCGGCTTTCTGAAAATCGGAAAGCTCTTGTTCCAACGCCTGCTTTTGCCGGGAAAGCTTTTCTTTAACTTCTAACGGCAGATTTGAAGGTATATCTACAAGAGCGGGTATTTTCTCCGCATGGGCGGAAGCGAAGGGAAACGTCAAAAGCATCGCCAAGGTACACAAAACAGCAACGATCATGAAAGGCCGCTTTTTCATTTGTTACTTCCTTCGACTTCCGTGTCAATCGTCCGTTTGAGTTTCTCAACTTTATCATACGTTTTTGAAGCTGACAGCAGGTTGCTCTGGTAGTCACTCTCCGCTTTGTCAAGTTTTTGAGTCAACTGTTTCATCTGTTCGGGATCTTTCGCGCTGTTTCTTTCCCGGGCCAGTCTGGTGCGTTCGGCATCCAGCTCCTGGCGCTTTATCTGCAGCTTCTCCAGTTCTTTCAGAGTCTTTATCATACGCGGATCTTTTTTTGCCCGATCAGAAAGCTCTACCGGCGCTCCGGTGGCAGGAACCGCTACTGTCAGGTATGAGTGCGGCGACTTCCCCCCTTTTGTGTCGAACACGGCTTCGGGAGTCTTATTTTCCTTCGTATTATAAAGACTTCCTTCCGCTTCTTTAATCGCTTTGTTACTTTCCAGACCTTTCAATTCCATATGACCTTTGTTCGAGTCTCCAATTCCTTTTAATTCCAGATCACCGGAATCAACGCCTTTTAGCCCGTCATCCCTGCCGGAGGCACCTTTCATTTCTCTCAGCGCGTCCCTTTTATTATTCTCAAACTCCTCCTGCTTCTTCTTTGCCGCTGCCTCGGCCTCGACTGCTTTCTTTTGCGCCTCTATCTCGTCCTGTCTCTGTCTTTCTTCATCAACACGCCGCTGCTCGAGCTGCTCAGGGGTAGGACCTGAAGGCTGTTGATAGGAGGGAGAGGTTGACTGTGAGCACCCGCCCGGCCCGCACCTGAAACACTCCGGATTGCAGTAACAGGGAGGCGTTGGAACGCACACGCCTTCAATGGCTTGAAGTTTTTGAACAAATGTCAGCGAAAACAACAAAATACCAAGCAGTTGCAGTGTCCGGATGAATAGACGTTTCTTCATGGCGCATCCTTATGGGCAGCTTCGCGTATTACTGAAGCCCGCCATCTTGCTCCCGTGCCTTTTGTTAATTTTTGGATATACCGAATTTCCAATCCACCTGCTTTGTAGCGAGCAGAAACAATATATGATTATCCCTCCCACGGGCAGTTCGAACCAGAGGGAAAAGTGATGTTATTTTTCGCGATAATAAACAGTCGGGTAATGACATACTTCAATGGTTACAGACATACCATCCTCGCTGATTCTGCCTGTCGTCACTGCCGAATCTTGAGTGCCCGCGCAGACAGACTTCCATGGATTACCAAAAGTCATGTCGCGGCCATTTAGAGTGCCATCCATCTGTTTTCTCCAAACGCCGTCACAGGTAGGACTTGGAGGTGTCCATTTTGTGCATACTGACCCCATAGCGACTCTGTTCCCGATTATATCCAGAGTCCAGGTTATGTTATGAAACTGATTTGCATCGTAAACTACATAACGTGTACCATCCAGTTTCTTAATAAAATCTTCTTCTGCCTTACGGCTTTTCTCCGCCATGGCTTCGGGACTTGATTCTTTAGCCACCTTGTCCTTACGAAATTCAATCTCATAAATCAGTTCCTTAACTTTACTTTTATCCGGCGCGTCGATTGACGCCATCAGGTAAAATTGAAGATTTTGCATGGCTTCCGCATAATTTCCCGCCTTGTCCTGAACAATGCCAAGATTGTAATATCCTTCCGCAAGCCAGGGAGCGGCAAGCAAAGCTTCTTTGAATTCTTCAGCAGCCTCGCTGAAATCTTTAACATCCTTAGCGTCTTTAAAGGCAGCTTTACCACGCGCCATATGTCTCATGGCTTCTTCAGGAATCATGGGAGCAGGCTTCATCGTCTGGACATATTTAATAATTTTTTCCCTGACGGCAATATCGTCAGGCTTATTCCGCAAATCGGCAATATATTGATTGAGTGTTTCTTGAGGGGTCTGGGCATAAACGGCACTAAAGCCGGTAATGGTTAACGCAATTACAAATAAAATTATTGTGAGTAAGCGCTTTGCAGTTTTATTCATTTTTTCCATCGTCTCCATCCCAAACTTTTATTGTTTATGTTTAACATAAAAACAAAAATATTAGAACCGGCGATTAAAGGAAGAAAAAATTTGCCGGCTGCCGGCTGACAATTGCGACGATTCTTAAGATCAGCGAACCGCGGCTTACGCGTTGAAAGGCGCAAAATCTATTCTCGTCCGCTTACCCGGCAATAAATTCTATTCTCAGTCAGCCGCGTGAAAATCCCCCGCTATCGCCCCTTTACAAAGGGGGATAGTAAAATTTTGCAGCTAAAAACGTTGATAGACGAATCCGCGACTATCTGCCCAGCGAATAGTCTACCGCGGCCTGCGCGTGTATTGCCGTGGTGTCGAAAACCGGTATGGAGACATCCTTTTGCTTAATAAGCAATGGAATCTCCGTGCAGCCCAGAATGACGCCTTCCGCGCCTTTTGATTTAAGACGATTAATGATCTTCTTAAATCTCTCTTTGGATTCTTTCTTTATCCTGTCAGCGCACAGCTCATCGAAAATAACCGTATTGATGTAATTTCGTTCTTTCTCGTCGGGTACGATTACCTCTATCCCGTATTTTTTGAGACGCTCCCGATAAAAAGGCTGCTCCATCGTGTATTTTGTTCCCAGCAGCGCGACCTTGTGCATTCCTTTCTTTTGGATCGCCCTTCCCGTAGCATCGGCAATATTAAGCACGGGAAGCCCTACCCTTTTTTCAATGAGATCTCCGAGTGAATTAAGCGTATTGGAAGCAATTACAATAAAATCCGCGCCGCCCAGTTTCAGCCGCTGGGCGGCATCAAGCATGGTTTGGGTCATTAAAGTCCAGTCCCCTTTATCGGCCATGCGTTCCTGTTTGGAAAATTCACCGAACTCGATAGAGAACATCAGGATCTGAGCGGAGTTCACGCCGCCCAGTCTGTCACGGACCATCTCGTTCATTAAGCGGTAGTATTCTATGGATGATGCCCAACTGACCCCGCCTATGATACCTATGGTTTTGATAGGACGTTGTTCCGAAGCCATTTCCATGGATGGGCCTTGTATGCCGGTACTGTCTTTTGCTATATTCGGCGCGTTCCATCCGGCACATCCGCTGATAAGAATAACCATCATCAGAAAAACATTACAAAAGTAACCGCGTATTAACCGTGAATTCATTACTTCCTCCTTTTCTCCAACAATGTTTATATGAAAAATTACTTATCAATCATGGTTGTAAACTACCATAAAATTCCAATTTATAAAACTGCGGATCGCGGGATGAAAGAAAAATTCATCATATTTCTGTAGAACGCGCGTTTATCTCATAATTATGATCGGCGATGACATCCATTGGGCCGGATTTTTGCGACCTGTCTTTAATCCGGCAAAGCGCTTCAATCCATAGCTTCCCAATGATCATTATACCGGGAAAAATCATCCTCCCACCACGAGGGATATTCTTATTTACATAAACAATATTATGTGTTTAAATAGCCGCATGAAGGGGAAAAATCTAAAAGAATTACAGGATAAACTCGTCCGCGCGTACTTCATGAAAGCGCCTCATCCCATGGCAATAACCCGTGCCGATGACGGAACTTATATCGAACTGAACGAAGCGTCCGTTAAATATATGGGATCTTCGAGAGAAAAAATGATTGGCTGTAAATCCACGGAAACCGGACACATGCCGCTGGTGAAACGAGAGATCATTATTAACGAAATAAAAGCAAAAGGATTTGCCAAAAATATAGAAGTAGTCTCAACAGTCCAGACAAATGAAGTTCTTCATTTGTTATTTAATGTATTTCCGATAAAGCTGGGCAGGGAATCCTTTTTCTTATCCGTGGTAACCGATATTTCCAAAAGCAAACATAGGGATGACATATTATTTAGATTAAGATTGCCGGATACAGCGCGTATTATGGAAAAACTGGAACAGTTCAGCTTTTCTCCCCGCAAGCTGGAAGTCGCTTTCTTAGCATCCTACGGGTACTCCAATAGAAAAATTGCCGAAAAGCTTTTTATCAGCGAGAATACCGTAAAAGAACATTTAAAAGAGATCTATAAACAGATCGGTGTTCGCCGCCGCTCGGAGATTAACCCTAAAATATTAAACTGGCGGTAAAATTCTTTTGTTTCTTTCCACTTAAAAGATTGAATATTTTTTAGACGGAAGAGCCGCGATTTGCAGGAAGAATTTATTGATTGCCAGATTTATCTTCAGTAAGTTTTATATTCCCTTAACGTCAAGCATTGTATGAAGTAATTGAAGTTTTGACAAGACAGCATTCTTGTTGCTACCGTATATGCCAATAGATATAGCATTATCTGTCAACGAAATGCATTCTATGCCGTAAATACCATGATAGGTCTGCTTGCAACTCCAGTTCGCCATTGTTTTGAGCGTTTCTGCTTCACGCGGTAATTCGCTGTAAGTTACACCAGCTCCTCTGGCAGCTTTATAATAATCCTCTATTTTTTTATATGTATTTGCAGTGACAAAAAAATTAAAAAACACACCAATCTTTTTCTTCGGATAAGTTTCTTTTAAAGCATCATCTTTATTTTCCCAGTACGTAATTACAGAAAAATCCTTGGACGACTTATATTTATCAAGAAATTTTCTCGGATAGTACCAATAACCTTTTGGCGGTGAAATGGTATAAATTCCAAAATTCAGTTTATCTTTTACTTCGACTGGTGTGTTCTTATGCGTGCAGCTAACAATTAAAAGACAAATCAGTATAAAATAAACATGCTTATTCATTCTAAATCCTAAAGGCATTAATTAAGACGATAATTATAGATAACGATTATGTTTGAAAGTTGCCATAGAATCGCAATTATAGAAAATGAAACTTACCCGTTGCAAGCGAGTATGGAATATTAAGATTATTTACATTCCTCTCAAAAATACGTGATCAAAAAGAACTTCCATCAAATTTTAAAACATGAAAATGGCGTCGACAGAACCATTGGCATTAAACAATAAATGCAGTCCTCGAGCAAAATAATAAAAGTGACCGCTGGAACGGCCGGGCTTCGGGTCAGGTTCACCCAGCGTCTGTATAACCTTATCTGAACTGTCGCCAATTTTCACGCCTTTGATAGTCCCGTTAAACGGCCAATCCAGCCGAATAACATAAATCTTTCCGCTACGATCAAAAAAGAACGATATACCCATATCTTGCAATCGAAGGCATGTCGCACCCGGCGTTGTGGATGAAACCGGTACCGGTTCGGCAGAAGTATGATAGGCGTTTCGCACGTCATTGAGCGTGTCACCGGGCTTTACCAGTATTCTTCCAGATTCAGCGGTGGGCATTGAATTCGACGATGGGGTGCGCGCCAGGGAAGTAACAGTATCAGGTGATTTGACAAAAGCCGGATGAATTTGCGCTGAAACTGTTGATTTCGACCAAACTACTTTATCATTGACTGCGTAAGGTTCGCAGTCATCATGGAATTGCTGCCTGCATGATTGCATGGCTGCACCCAACGGGTCATTACCGCCATATGCTGTTGTAGAGGAACCATTTTTAACGACAACAAAGGCCCGTGGTTCCGGATGAGCTAAAAACTGGCGATAGACCATTCTTCCGCGTTCATGGAGATAAGGCACCGCCTGAACATCATCAATCGAGGCATTTCCGCTACTGACGATCTTGGAAGAAACGGTCGGTTCAGATGTATTCGTAATCTGAGCAGGTACTGGTACTGGTGCAGGTGCAGGTGCAGAAGGAATTACCAATTGGGGCATGGTTTCGGACACTATCCCGATATTATCCACATAATAAGTTTTGATACAGCCCAGGCATGCGGAACTGATTATCAGATTATCGTGACCGCCGTTTATAATCTGCAGCGTGACATTTTTTGCGGGTTTGAAGCCGAACGCCTCCAATTGATTGATCTCGGAAAGATTTTCGTTAGGATGTTGGGCATAGAACGCCTGCGCCACGGTATAGACCGACTTTGCGTCTTTCCTCGCTATCTCGCAGTTACTCCTCATTTTATACATTATGAATTGCGGAATCGCTATTGCCGCGATAATTCCGAGAATAAATATCATTAGAGGCAGTACTATTCCAATCCTATTGACACCGCCTGTGCTGGCCAGTTCGTTTTGCCTGGGTGTTTTTAATAATTGTAAACTGTCTATCTCAGCGATTTTTTTCTTGATATGGTCATAATAGATGTAATTAGCGCTTGCACCCCAGATGATCATTAAAAGAATACCAAAACAAACTCCCATAATCCCGCTTGTTGATGAGTCAAAAAAAATCTTTGTGCAAAGCGGCATAAAATTAATAACAAATACAAATAATGCCCAAAGGTACAGTTTTCTGTATATAAACCACCAGAATCCAAAAAAGAACGCGGGCCAGTTCCATGTTGCCTGAATTTTACCAGACCGGTCTGATTCAAACTTTTTAAACGTCATTACATAGTGTCCGGCATTCTTCCCGATAAAACTTATGAGGTCATCTATTGATGTAGATGTAGATGTAGATTGTTTGCCCTTCCGTTTTTCAATCTCATCCTTGAATTGTTTTATCGCCTTAGTAAATGCTTCGTCGTATGGTCTAGCTTGAGCCAATTTATAACCCTGATTATATATTCTTTCCATCTCTTCGGTCGACATTTTGTAAAATTGACCTTCCTGAGCAGCGTTTATAATTAAGGTTATTATTTCTTCGTTACTGGGCATGGATCCTCCGTCTTTTTAAAAAGTAATTCACAATGTAACGTAATAAATATAAGGATGGAAAATAACGATTACTGTTTGTATCTTAACATAAATAAAAATATTATCAATCCTTCAAAAGAAGGATTTAATAAAATAATTTTTGAATATTTCAGATTGGAAACTACCATAGATTTTCAATTTTAAAAACTGAAAATTCCAGAATAAATTATTGATTGCCATGTGTAAGGCGCGATGATTTTTCAGGACAATGGCGTGCCGCTTACCCATCGTAAGATTTAATATATTCCCGCTATCATGACTGACCGTGGTTGTTCGTATTCAAAACTTTATTTATTTGCCCGAATTGCGCGGCATGCCCGCCTCAAGTCTCAACGCTTCATCGATTTCCTTATGAACATCGATCATTTCAAACGGACCAAACGCGTGAACCAGATTGGGATACTCTTTAAGCGTCGCGGGAATGCCCAAATCTTTTAATCGCGACACACTTTCTCTGTCCTGTTCAATACGGACAATCGGATCCCGAACGCCGTGAAAAGCGTGAATAACAGGCTTTTGCTTTCCGGCCGGCCATGATTTTGGAATCAGGGGCAACGGCAGCATCCCGCTTAGAGGAAGCGCGATACTCAAAAGATCCGGCTCCTGGACGCTGATGACATAGGTTACAATGGCCCCCTGCGAGAATCCGAGAAGAACCGGCTTGCCCAGCGTGGGTTTCTCGCGCAGAAGCCGATGGATGAAGACCCTTAACCGGCGGGAGGTTTCCGCCGCCGCCGCGGCAAATGATTGCTCGTCGGCCAGCCTTGTGTGTATGGACCACCATCCATAGTCGTGATTGAACGGTCCGACGGGGACACTGTTAAGAGAAACGCCGCGGGGAGCAATGATACGCGCGGGAACATTAATATTCGAAAAGAATCGAAGCATGACCTCCGGAGAAGAGGCCTTGCCGTGGAGAAGAATGATCATGGGCAGAGGGTCTTTCGGATTTGCCCCGCCGCTTACGCGCTCAATGTAATCAGGGCTGTCAGAGACCATTAAATCAGCGCCGGCGTTTTCGCTATGAATTTTCGAAACAGACTGATCCTGAACCGGTGATGGCGCTGCCGCGCTGTTAAGCGCGAAGAATAAAAGGCATACACAAATGCTACCAATGAAAGATTTTATTTTTATATGAGTCATATAAAATATCCTCCTGATTTAAAGTTGAATAATTTAAATCATGGCGAACCGGGGCTTTCCCGTTGCAAGACCGAATAAAAAAATATCAACTTACCATGGCGCGTGATCCATGATGTACAAATAGTTTTTAAATTCTTTTTCCGTCAACCATACGGTGGACCATCCGGCCGGCGGCAACGGGACTTTTTTATCAATTCCAAGCTTTCTGTAATATTCCCGTGAGGCCTTGAAAGGAACAAGCTTGTCGCAATTCCGTTCAGTAACCCCGTTCACAATAATAGCCTGACTATCATCAATAAGTTCAGGAATAATATCAACATCAGCAGGCTCAACGAGACATTGTTTTATTAAATAATCCTTTTCCTCCGCCGTCAGTTTTCTGGGGGTCTCCTTCCGGATTACCGATACATTGACAGATACTTTATCGCCTGTTTTCAGGCCGCTTACATTGCCCGCCACGGATATTTCCTGACCCTGATTATCTTTGATTGTGATCTGATTACCGCTGATTTTGGTAACCGTTCCCTGAACTTGAAAACTATACGCGGCAAAACTAAAATCAGCCGCCGCAAAAATAAATATAATAGCAATAACAGCTAAGGCGATTCTTTTCATAAATTGCTCCTCTTTATCGATTGAATGCCGCAAACTACCACAAAACCGTAACTATGAAAACTGAAGATTCCCCGTTGCAGGCGCAAGGTCACCTATTATCCATCGTTCTTCCCGTAATTCATCGATGATAATTTTTTTATGCTGACCGCCTGCCAAGCAGGTTGCTGATAAGCGCGGCTCCATACAATCCCATCGCTATCCAGTATAGAAAATGGAACCCGAAATACATGGAATTGTACTCCAGTAATCCACCGCAAATCGCTCCGAACAGATTAATGGCCAGAGCTCCGGAAATGTCGCCGGTACGGGCCAAAAGGGAAGAAAAAGCGAGGCCCGAGAAAAACATTGGAATGGTCAGGATGATCACGGCGGTTAACTGTCCCAGAGGCGTTGCGGGCATTCCCCCGGATTTGGCTACGATAAGGCCGGCGCCAAGACAAAGCAGTAAAAGAATCAGGGGCGCGCTTGTGCGGTTAAACCCGAATTTCATAATAACCAGGTTGGCCAGATATGCCATGATCAATACAGCAATGATGACAATGCTGATAATTTGCCAGGTATTGCCAAACATTAACCCCAGTTCAGTGATAGCCTTGGTTTCCACGAGCATAAAGCCCGCTCCCATAAAGAAATACGCCGAGTGATTAAGCCGCGGCCGTTCACCGATAAAACTCCAATACAGGAACAGGGAAATAAGGAATACCAGGGCCATCATGCCTATATACGAAACGGGATAAACGCGCTTAGGCATGTAAAAGAACGGCCAGTCGTCTGTTGAAACATCAGCCTTGATCTTTGGATTTGCGAATACCTGTGTAACGTCTTTAAATCCGGTTTTGTTTAAAACATCCGCGTTCAGTTGAAGGTTTCCCTCTTTGGACTGGAGAAAGATGACAGAGTGGTCATAATAGGCCTCGATGCATATGGGCGGATGACCGTCAAAAGCCTTTTCCATCATCAGGTATATCTTACGCCCGATTTCTTTGGAAATAATGCAGAAAGAAATGCTTACAACACCGTTGTCAACCAGTCTGTTTCTGGCGTCCCTGATGCCTTCCACCGTATATACAAACGAGTCCAGACGCACATTAGACGCGTGACTCAACAGCGTATGTGAATCAAGCAAACCATAGACGATTAAGTCATACTTATTGGTTGTGCCGCGCAGAAAGGTTCGGGCGTCATCGACTATGCAGGTAACCCTATTGTCCTGATATGGATTTTCCGGATGGTACTGGGCCCCTATATCCATTATGGCGGGATCAATTTCAATCGCGTCCACGTGGGCGACACCCGCCCGCAGAGCCGCGGCCACATCATTGCCTGTGCCCGCGCCGACTATCGCAACGTTTTTGGAGTTGGGATGCACTCGATACGGAAGTTCATAATAGTTCTGGATAGGTTTTCGGTCTTTATAGGCGGCAACAGCCTCGGCAGAAAGGTCGTGGATTCTTTGATGGTATTGACCCGCGGCCAGTATCATGGAAAGTCCATGCTCGCCTTTTCCTCTCTCCAGCAGCTGGTAGGGCGAATAAACGCGTTCGTACAGAAAAGAAACCGGCCAGGCAAGCACCGAAACAGCAACAAGCATGGACAACGCGCCGACAATGATAACACGCCGGTCAAATGCCTGAAGAACTAAAAAGATCGCAAAAAATGGAACAAGCCATAAAACCGGAGGCGTCCACAGGATACTGAGGTCCATCATCACAAGAGCGCCTGCAATGCTGCCGACCAGGTTCAATCCGTAAGCTTTAAGCGCCGTGGTTCGCTCCAGCAGTTGTCCGCAAATTTGTCCGACAGGCACAAAGGCCAAAGCGGTGAGCAACATCACCGCGGATAGAAACATGTACACGGCAATCAAATGGGGGACATTGGCAGACGCGGCAAACCCCATATTCAATTGCTCCGTGAAAGGAATGGCTTTCAGGCTGATCAGCATCCCCGCGGGCGTTCCGTTATGCATCGCCACAAGCAGAAATATTTGCAGCGCCAGCAGCGGAAGCGATAATATCATCGGTATGCGCTTTCTATTGGATAAGGCATAGCCAAGGCCAAGGCCGGCAAAGCAGGAAAGCAGGCCGAAGTTCTTATAGAACGCGAAAAGTTCCCATACGGTGCCTTGCCATCGAATGATGGCCAATTCAAGGGCCAGGCTTCCGCACGCGCTTGCCGCGATAGCCCAGGGCACCCATCGATCCGGCACTTCATCAATAAACGTGCTTTGATTCAAAGAGATTTCCTCAAGACCGGGGGCAAGTTGATTCAAGAGGCGGCGAACGCCAACGCAGCAAAGCGCAGATACAATGAATAACGCTCCGGCGATGGCTAAAAGCTTCGTGTTAAACACGACGCCAAATAGGGACATCGAACATACCAGAACAACCACGGGCAGGAATAAGCATAGATAAAGAGTCTGTCGTATCAATTTTAAATATGAGTTTAGCATTTGTATAGAACCCTTTCGTTCATTGATATTTTATCAACATTATTTTCGAATCCGGGAAAATAATTTAAAAGCATACCGGCCATTAACGGTCGCAACGATTGGCGATCATCGAACTATGTTTATACGCATTTTTTAATAAAACTTCAAACGCCGAATGCGGTTTGCAAACTACCATAAAATCGTAATTATGAAAATGAAGATTATCCGCTGCAAGGCACAGTGTTAAAACTAATCTGCCCTGATCTCAAATTTGACCGAAATAATATTCAACTTCGTTTTTTTCTATATTTCAAAGTCAATATAATATCCGTCGTAACAAGCCCTGAATTTAAAATATACAGGCAGATGACTTCATCAAGTCTTCCGTAAATTTTAAATAAAATGCCGGAAATATAACCCAGCAGAACAATGCACAGAAATGGCAGGCTTTTGCTTTCCGATGTTTTGGTTTTCCATGTTTTATATATTGAAAAAGGCCAGGCAAAGCCAAAGCAAAATAACATAATAAATTCAAAAATTTTTACTTGCATATTTTCCTCTCCCGGTTAACCCGCGGGTACTCTTTGAAATTTGAATAATTCGTGAAATATTATACTTAATCAAGGGCTGAAACAAGAAAAATAATGAAGGATGGATAATTAAAGAAACTGACAAATCGGGGCAGGTTCATTCTGCTCTCCGAATTCTCGGAGAACATCGACCACCACATTATTCCTAAACATAACTCTTAATTAGAACTCTTGATAAATTCATTGTCTTTGAATTCACCCGAATATTTCCTGCCATCAGCATATGTAAGAGTTCCCTGACCGTTGAATTCTCCGTCTTTGAATTCACCAACATACCTATCGCCATTAGGAAATGCAAGCGTTCCTTGTCCGCTGAATTTTCCGTCTTTGAATCTGCCGACATACTTACCGCCGTTAACATTCGTAAGAGTTCCCTGACCATTGTATTTGTCATCTTTAAACTCACCGGTATATTTATCGCCGTTAACATATGTATAAGTTCCCTGACCATTGAATTTTCCGTCTTTGAATTCACCGGTATACTTATCGCCATTAGCAAATGTGAGACTTGCCGGCCCGTTGCTTTTGCCGTCTTTGAATTCACCGACATACTTATCACCCTTAGAAGATGTACAAGTACCCTGACCGTTGAATTCTCCATCTTTGAATTCAGCTACACACTTATCGCCGTTAACATATTTATAAGTTCCCTTGCCATTTACACAATTACCTTCAATACATCCAAATTCGTTCTGATTCATTGCGTATGATGAAAAAGCAGCAAAATTGCAGACAATGAAAATGACGGCTACTTTAATGGCCATAGAAGCAATTTTTTTTAGAATATCCACGATTAACCTCCTCCCCTTAAAAGAGGGATGCAATAAATATTTGTAAATATTTTGGATCATGACCTACCACAAAATTCCATTTTTGAAAACTGAAACTTCCCCGTTTTTAAATTTCAGGTTCCGGCAAACCTAATCAACGCAATTTGCCCAATCCGTCAAGACCCACAATTCATATCCTTTCAATATTGAATATTAATCATATTTATAGTATAAATTCCTCCGAATCAGGATTACGAATCAGGCTTAAAGCGAATATTTGATTTAAGGCGGCATCAACCATGCTGTTTTAGCGTTAAACCGGCTCCTCCAACAGTTTACAAAACAAAGGAATATATCATTGAATAAAAAATACATTATCCTCTCCGTTTTTGCCGTTCTTATAGCGTGTCTGCTTATTTTTTTCGGCGCCCGGTATTATACCGGACATCACGCGTCCCTAAAAAATCAGCAAGCCGAAGCCGTGCCTTTGAAACAAAACTTTGACCAGGCCGTAACCAATTACAGAAAGATTATCGTATTGCTCGAAGGAGAAGATTCCCTCGATGCGCAGAAAAAAGAAGCCGCTGTTTTTATCGCCAAACATATATACGATGAAAACCGGGAAATACTCTCAACCTTGGAAGACCGATTATCTTCCGATATCGAGCAATCGGCAAACGGCGGCTTTCTCACCGCGCCCCTGAAAGTCGATAATTTTCTGAATGAACTGGAAAAATCTCCCCAGCTTCACGACGTTGATAAACTGGTCTTTCTGGAAACCGTTGATCTGCTGTCGGGCAAAATCAATGAAACGCAGGGGAATCAGAAAATAAAGAAAAACCTGTCGGCGCGGCTGGAAGAAGATTTGAATGCCCTGCATGAAATCAGAAGTATTTATGACAAGGAAATGTCAAAAATACTCGCGCATTTTGAAACGCGGGGCATGGCGCCGACACGGGAAAAATGGGACAACTACGTGGCGTTTTTGAAAACAAAATTCAACAGAGATGCCCTCTTAAAAGAATATCAGGAAATCCTTCCCAAAAAAGAATCTGTTTCAACGCCAATATCTAAAAAGCAGTTCAGCGGTTATGAACTTCCGCCCAAAACCCTGGTGCTCACTTTCGATGACGGACCTCATCCGAAATATACAGAGCAGATTCTGGACATCCTGAAACAAAACGGCATTAAGGCCGTCTTCTTTGAAATCGGACAGAATGTGGGTAAATTCAAGGAAGACAATAAAATACAGCAGACGAAACTGGCGACCATCAGCAGGAAAGTGATCGATGCCGGCTGCACGGTCGCCAATCACAGTTATACGCATTCATTCTTCCCAAAACTCAGTGAAAGCGAGATGAGTGAAGAGATCGAGAAAACCAATAAAGTATTTGATTTAGTGATCGGCACCAATACCATCTTATTCCGTCCCCCATACGGAGCTCAGGATGAGAAACTCTTTGACGCGCTGGAAAAGCACAATATGAAATCCGTGATCTGGAATATCGATTCCCGCGACTGGGCCGATCCTATCCCCTCTTCCGTCGCCCAGCGCGTCCTGCGCACCGTGCAGGAGGAAAAAAGAGGCATCATCCTTTTCCATGATATTCACAAAAGCTCTCTTGAGGCGCTGCCGACCATTATAGAATCCCTGAAAAAAGACGGCTACACATTTGCCAGCTGGAACGGCAGCGAATTTGTCACCGATAAATTCAGGTCTGCGGGCGTTGCGCCGCAGGCGGCTGTTGAGCCGATATCCCTTTACCGGGAAAACTGGGCGGTTATCATCGGAATAGACAAATATGAAAAGTGGCCGAAACTGCAATATGCCGTAAACGACGCGCAGGCCGTAAGGGATGTTCTGATCAAGAAATACCGTTTCAAACCGGAGAACATTTATCTGCTGCTCAACGAAGAGGCGACCAGGGAACGCATCCTTTCCGTTTTGGGCGACACGCTGGGCAATACCGATAAGATCAAAAAAGACGACAGGGTTTTCGTGTTTTTTGCTGGTCACGGAGCGACCCGGCAACTGCCCAGCGGCCGATATCTGGGCTATATCGTGCCCGTCAACGCCGATCTTCAGAATTACGAGGGTCAGGCCATATCCATGACCAATTTTCAGGATATCTCCGAAACCATCCCGGCAAGGCATGTATTTTTTGTAATGGATTCCTGTTACAGCGGACTGGGGCTGACAAGAGGAGGCGGCTTTCAGGCTGTCACCGAAAATTACCTGAAGGAAATTTCGCGCCGTTTCTCGCGGCAGATGCTGACGGCGGGAGGAATGGATGAACAGGTTGCGGATAACGGCCCGAACGGCCATTCCGTTTTCACATGGACGCTCCTTCAGGGTTTGGAAGGAAAAGCCGATCTCAACGGCGACGGATATATCACGGCCTCGGAACTTGCCGCTTATCTGGCGCCGAGTGTTTCATCCATTTCCAAACAAACGCCTTCTTTCGGGAACCTGCCGGGCAGTGAAGGCGGCGAATTTATTTTTGACCCGCAGCAGAATAACGAATTCTTAAGCGAACTTTCGACACAACTGGATGAAGAAGCAATACAACTGAATTCCCAGCTCGATAAAGTCCGCAAACAGATTGCCGAAAAAAAGACGCGCAATGATAAGCTGCGCAAAGACCTGGCTTCCGCTCAAATGCTGGCAAACAAAATAGACGACAAGCAAATCATCAAGGATCAGCCGTCGAGCATTCAACTGCAGATCAATAAACACATGGAAAAAGCCAACGCCCTGTTTAAGGAAAAGAAATACAAGGAATCCCTGGACGAATTTCTCGCCGTGAACAAACTCAACGCGTCAAGTGCTTTGGTTACGAACAACATCGGGTACATCTATTACAAGATGGGACAGTATGAAGAATCCCTGCCCTGGTTTGAAAAAACAAACGCGCTTGATCCGCGCCGTTCCATCGCTTACGCGAATATCGCGGAATCCTATTTCAAGCTGAACCGCAAAAGCGACGCGAAGAAAGCCCTGGAAAAATATCTCGAACTTGCTCCCAATTCCCGCTACGCGGCAGAAATCGCCGAGCGTTTAAAGGCAGATTAATCGTAAAACGGAAGATGAATTCAACCTTTTATTCTTTATTCCCCGGAATTTTGGTTCCCTCCGGTGTCGCTTAAAAAAATGGGGATAACCGTCCCTTTAATTTCCCGAATTTCCTGATTTTTCCTTCCTGAAATCCCCGGTATTCAAAACATTAATTTTATGTTATTTATAGTCAGTATTATTGATAATATTCATCGTTTATTTTCTGCGTCAGAAATCACAGCGTGAAATTATCTAAAATTAAACAATTAATAACGCCTAAACCGATAAAGGCAATAGTCAGGGAATAATCCAATGACGCAAAAAAACAACAACGAATATCACTGTTTACGGGAACGGCAATTGTTTAAATTCCTTTTCGGCGGCGGATTCTTAACTTATGGAAAGAGCCGGATGAACAAAATGAAATCACCATGGTTGTCTATCGTTGTGATATTCGCCCTGGCCGTGAGCATGTGTTTCGTGCTGCCGGCGCAAAAGGCGCACGCGGCGGCGTGTACATTTACATCAAATGCTACCGGTAATTGGAGCGCCGCGGGTTCCTGGACCGCAGTTGGCACCGGTTGCTCGACATATCCGGGGCAAACGTATGCGGGTGACACTGTAACAATTTCAACCGGAAACACGGTTACGCTGGATGTGTCGCCGGCAAACGCAATCGGCTCCCTTGTCGTGAATGACGGCGCAACCGTCACTGTAGGCGCATATTCATTGACTGTTACCGGCACGACAACCATTGGCGGCGGAACAAGCGGAACTTTGTCCATAACGTCGGCTACGGGAACCAAGACCTTTACGGGCGCCGTCACTATCAACAGCGGCGGCGCTTTAACAGAAACCGCGGCGGCCACGCTTGCGTTTGGTTCGGATGTTACGATCAACGGCACATTAACGGAGTTTGGAGCGGCAACGGTTGGTTTTGCCGGAAGTCTCACGAACAACTGGATTTACACTGCCGGCACCGGTACGCACACCTTTTCCGGCGCTGCCAAAACGATTGGCGGAACCGGCGCTATTTTAATTCCAACAGCGACATTCACGGGCGCCTATACGAATAGCGGAACATTGATATGCGCGACGTTGCTTACCGTTACCGGGACAACGCTCACGAATAACGGAACGATTACCGCGACGACCGCGCTATCAGGAACCGGTGGTGTAACGCAAGGGGCAACAGGCATTCTCAACATCGGCGGCACCTCCGGCATCACCACGCTGACAGCAACCGCTGCAGGCAACACCGTAAACTATGCCGGCGCCGCGCAAACGGTAAAATCAATAAATTATTATAATCTCACCCTAAGCGGAAGCGGAACAGATGTGATGCAGGCGGGCACGACTGCAATTGGCGGTAATTTTACTCTGACCGGAACTGTAACTACAACGACCGCGGCCAATTTAGCAATAACCGGCAATCTTTCAATCAGTGACGGCACTTCACTAACCGTTGGCGGCTTTACCTTGGGTGTTGGAGGCACAACAACCGTTGGTAACGGAACAAGCGGGACCTTGTCAATAACATCAACCGTGGGAACTAAAACTTTTACGGGCGCTGTAACAATTAATAGCAACGGTAACATAACGGAAACAGCGGCGGCAACGCTTTCATTTGGTTCAGATGTTACCATCTACGGCACATTAACGGAATCCGGAGCCGCGACGGTTGGCATTGCCGGAAGTCTCACAAATGACGGAGCGTACACTGCCAGTACCGGCACGCACACCTTTTCCGGCGCCGCCATGACGATTAGCGGATCGAGCATCATTTCGATTCCGACAGCAACATTCTCCGGAACCTATACAAACAGCGGAACATTGACATCCGCGACAGCGCTTACCATGACAGGTAATTTCACTAATAACGGGACAATAACGGCCACTACACTGCTTACCGTTACAGGCGCGGCTGTAACATTGACTAATAATGGAACTGTTACTGCAAGTACTGCCCTGTCGGGAACGGGTGGAATAACTCAGGGCGCGACCGGTACTCTCAACATCGGCGGCACTTGTTCGATTGCCACTCTTGCCAATGCAGGAATAGTGACGATCACCGGTGCGGGCGCAATTTCCACCGTTCTTGCCAATTTTACTAACACCGGCACACTTAATCTCGATGGGACAGGTACAATTGCCGGCATTACCAACAGCACCGGCGGCATCATTAACCTTACCAGTTCGGGTACAATCACCAGTCTTAATAACGCTACGGCCACAAGTACGCTTAATATCACCGCTGCCGCACCTGCAATCACAACCCTTACCGCAACCGCCGCCGGAAATACGGTAAACTACAACGGAGCCGCTCAGACCGTCCTGGTCACCCCATACTCTAATCTCAACTTAAGCGGAAGCGGGGCCAAAACGTTTGCTGTCACAACTGTCAGCGGCAATCTAACCCTTTCCGGCACATGCACAGCCACTACAGGAGCCGCCCTGGCCATTGGCGGCAATCTGGATGTGGGCAGCGGAACAACTTTCACTACCGGCGCTACAAATACATGGACCCTTGGGGTTACAGGAACTACGTCCGTTGAAGGCACATTAACCCTGGCCAACACGGGCGCTAAAACATTTACCGGAGATGTAACAATCAATACCGGAGGTGTTTGGAGTGAAACCGGCGCCGCGGCGATTGTCTTTTGGGGAAGTTTAACCAACTACGCAACGACTTTTACCGCGAGCACGGGCACACATACCTTTAGCGGCGCAACCAAAACATTGAGCGGGTCAACGGCTATTACGATTCCAACAGTGACATTTCCAACAGGATCGTCTTATACAAATAACGGAACCTTGACGGTCGCAACACTCCTTACTGTTACCAGCACCGGTGTTTTAACGAATAACGCGACGATTACCGCGACGACCGCGCTATCGGGAACCGGTGGCGTAACGCAAGGAACAACAGGCATTCTCAATATCGGCGGCACTTCCGGCATCACCACGCTGACAGCAACCGCTGCCGGCAATACAGTAAACTACACCGGAGCCGCGCAGACCGTTAAGGCAACAACATACGACAAACTTATACTCTCCGGTTCCGGTGCAAAGACGATTGGCGCTGTTACTGTAAATAATTTACTTTCCATGGAAGGCACGGCAACGGCTTCTGCCGCCCCGACCTATGGCGCGGCGGCTACACTGCAATATAACAAACCAGCGGCATTCACCACCGGTTTAGAATTTCCGGCTACATTCAGCGGAACCGGCGGCGTCATCATTACCAATGCGGGAACGATAACCTTAAGTGCAGCAAAAACGATCACCTATACTCTTGCCATCGATAGCGGAGCAATTCTTAACCTGGGAACTTTCACCACATCTACCGCAAACGCGCTGACACTTGCAGGGAGCGGACAAGCGAGCGGTACCTGGGGCGGCACCGGTTCGGGAGCGGCAAACATAAATACGACTTACTTTGCGGCAGCAACCGGCCGGATAACTATTGCGACGGCCGGTGGAACCTACAGCCTTTCCGGAACTGTTTTCGAGGATATCAACTACGGCGGC
>DATKPG010000009.1:0-56956 GCA_035524255.1 Smithella sp.
CAGTTTCTGCTGGAAGATGATGGTCTTGACCGTGCAGGATGCCCGACGTTTTGTGGAGAGGTGTGAATTCATCACCACGCCGGGCTGGCTTCAGGGAGGCAATAGCCGGTATGAGGCTGGGCTTCCTGAAGGAACCGGGCCTTACAAAGTATTTACAAACATGGCCGTCATGGACTTCGAGCCAAAAAGCAAACGAATGCGCATCATCTCTATCAATCCCGGATATTCGATTAAAGATGTGCAGGACAACTGCGGTTTCGAACTGCTCAAAGCGCCAAAGGTAACCGAAACACTGCCGCCGACGGAAATTGAACTGAAGATTCTCCGGGAAGAAGTCGATCCCCATCGTTATGTTATTGGAAGGTAATCTTTGGAGTTAAAAAAATCATGAAATAGGGGAAGTGCGCGAACTCTATATATCCGATAAATTCCCTTGTCATTGCCGGTTCAGGATTCATGAAACAGATCAGGCCGCTTCTGTTCAGGAATGGAAGCAGTGAAGAAGTGAAGGACAGGACCACTGAATTGCTGGCAGCGATGAAAGATAACCCTAATTCTTTGCTATCTTCCGGTTGTGATATTCTTGGGACAAAGCTGGGAAACATTGACGTCTTATTTGAAGCTTAGGATGATTTCAATATGCAATATTTTAATAGAATATAATCCATCATGAGAAAAATTATCAAAGAAGATCCTAAAAGAATCAAAATAGATATTCAAAAAGCTTATGCTTTTCGGAAAAGGGATAGATTTTCCTTGATTCCAGAAACGACTGCGTTTCATGTAGAAAAGGCATATGATCTTTTTTGCCGGTTCGCCGCGCCGGCCAGTGTTGTAACGGAAGTAACCCGCTCACAATTTCAATCTATTTATTTTGGGGCGGAATGTAATGACCCGGGGACACCCCTGACAAAAATGATGACGGCAAACGCTGTCTATTACCTTTTTGCAATGACACTTGGCCATGATGTTTCTCTTTATATATCTGATCTATTTAAAAACGGTGAACATCTGTTGGGATATTTACTTGATGAGATATGCTCAATCGGGATCGAAGAGTTTGCAGACGACATAAGCAGAAAGTATTTCACCAGTAAAGTATCAAGGGGGACACTCAATGATAATGACGTTGTGTTGCGATATAGTCCCGGTTATTGCGGCTGGAATATAACGGATCAGAAAATGCTACACGAATATTTACAAAGCCGGGATATCGGAATTACACTTACGGATAAATGTTATATGGAGCCAATCAAGTCAATATCAGGTGTAATGATTGGCGGCAGTCAATCAATGCATAATTTTTATAACAATTATTCTTTTTGCGAAAGTTGTCGAACAAAGGCTTGCCGGGAACGCCTGGTTATGAATGGTATATTGCCATGATCACCATATTCCCCGAAGATGCAATCGATAATTTTATTGCACCTCGGGTGATGGGCGTTGCCGGAGTATCTGACAACAGGAAAAAGTTCGGTTACCTCGCATACATAGAGTTGAAGAGGAGAGGGTACACCCTGTATCCTTTAAATAGATCCGGGAAGACGATTGACGGAGATATATGCTTATCCAACGTACTTGAACTTCCGCCGGAGGTCAAGAATCTCCTGATCATTCTGCCTCCTGTTCTTACGGAAAAGTTAGTAAAAGAAATTGATCCGTCAGCAATCAAGATGGTTTGGATGCAGAACGGTGCAGAGTCAGAAAAAGCCATACGGATGTGCAGGGGAAAGAGGATCGATGTTATATACAAACACTGCATACTAATGCATGCCAGACCTGTTCGTTCATACCATCTGTTACATCGTTGGTGGTGGCTGGCATCCATGCAGAACATGAATAAGGAATCGGGTTTTTCAATGTTTTTATGAACATGGCCATCTCGATCAATTCCGGATATTCGGTTAAGGATGTATAGAACAACTGCGGACTCGAACTGCTTAAAGCGCCAAATATAACCGAAACACTGTCACCGACAGTAATGGAATAGAGGATTTTCCGGAAAGAAGTCGATCCTCATCTTGAAAGGTGTAATGCAGTCGGAGGATAAGCGCGACGTTATTTGCCATGTTTTGTTTATAAATTTTATCATGTTTTTTATATAAAATCTTCAAGGAGGCGCATAATGCCAAGTTACGAATGGATCCAATACAAAGGTAAAAGGATTCTTTACGTGGATTTCGCAAGCCAGAAGCCTGAAGAAATCTTAGACTTAATTAAACGTTTTAAAGAGGTAGTTGCAAAGGAACCTCCACATTCAGTACTCGGTGTCTGTAATGTCAGAGGCGGAATGATTTCTACTGAAATAAACAATGCATTCAAAGACGGCATCAAAGACACGGATCCGTACGTGAAAATGATTGCCATTACAGGGATAGAGGGCCTTCAGTCAATAATGTTCAACGGCATTGTTATGTTCACACGAACTAAAAAACTGGTTTTGAAGAAATCAAAAGAGGAAGCATTGGATTTTCTCGCGGGGTTATAATCACTACATATATTACAATTGTATCCTATCAGTGTATTATTTTAACAGCAATTATCCTTATCAGAAATATTTCCGACAATCGTGGCGGCAAGCGCGAGGTGCTGAAAAAAAAAGGAGAAGTATGAAAAATGAAACCGATATTAATTTGCATCAATGATGCGCAGCGAGATGTTCTTGAAAGCTGGAGTCGCAAAGAAACAATCAATCGTCGTCTGCCAAGTCGCGCGCTTATTATTCTGTTAAGCGCTTCCGGTGAGAGACGGTGGGCAATAGCGCGTTATCTTGGTATTAATCAAAGCGTCGTGACTAAATGGAAAAAACGTTTCGTTGCTTTTGGTATTGACGGCTTATTGGATAGGTCCCGGGCAGGGCGCCCCCGTAAATATAACAATCATACGGAAAAGCGGGTTTTATCTGTTCTGGATAAACAACCGCCATCCGGTTTTTCCCACTGGAATAGATTCCTGATAGCTACGGAACTTGGCGATGTAACTGCACATGAGGTATGGCGGGTTTTGAGAAAGAACGAGATTAGTCTGGATTACAGGCGCTCATGAAGCTCATATCTTTGATTTATTACGCCGGTTATAAAATCTTTAATGTTGCCATGCCGATATTGACCAATAATAAATGCATCAGTGAACAAAGACAGAATGGATATTATACGGGATCAGGAAAAAACCGGAGGACCTGATTAAGTTTGCTTGTCGGCCTTTAAGCAATGATTGGATACTAACCATGGACAGGATCATTCTGGGTAGCATTCATTGATTAAGGCGATAGATGATTCCGAAAATATTCGTAACAAAATGATGACACCATTTAATTAACCAATATTGATAAACTATATCGGCTCAGTTGTCGGTTGTTGATTGAATTATATTAAGCTGGTTATCATTATAACATTGTTACATGCAGAAAAATAAATATATAAACTTCTTTGCAATAAAATGGCCGGATTTTTGATGCTGGGCAGTATATAAAAAAAGTTTAGCGATAATTCGCCAAACCAATGATTTAGTTGGTAGCGGGGAGAGGATTCGAACCTCTGACCTTTGGGTTATGAGCCCAACGAGCTACCGGACTGCTCCACCCCGCGATATTAAAACCGGTGACTATACAACATTATCTCCCGTATTTGTCAAGGAGTTCTTTTCGTAAAGTATTCAATATTTGTTTTGCGGCTCAAGGGTAAGGCTTTGCCGAGCGTTCATGCTTTTTCAGTGATGTATCCCATGAAACGGTAAATAAGTTTAGCCGCCATGAAATCGGGAGCGACGATGCCGGGAGTGGGCGTCAGTTCCACCACATCAAAACCGCGAATTTTACATGTCTTTGAAACCGATTTCAGCAAGCGCAGGACATCCCGGAAGTACAGACCGCCCGGTTCCGGCGTGCCGGTTGAAGGCATGATGGAAGGATCGAAAACATCCAGATCAATCGTTACAAAAACATCGCCTTTTAAATTTTTACAAATTTTTTCACACCAGTTTTTGTTTTCCGAAACGAAATCGGCGCTGAAGGATTTAACCTTGCTTTGCGGTAAAAAATCCGCTTCTTCTTTGCTCATGCTTCTGATGCCCACCTGAGTCAACGGGCATATCTCCGAAATTCTTCTGGCCACGGAAGCGTGGCTGTAGGGGCTTCCCTGATAGCTTTCCCGCAAATCGGCGTGGGCGTCGAGTTGCAGAACGGAAAGTTTCGGATATTTTTCTTTAAGCGCCTGCACAGCGCCAAAGGTTATGCTGTGTTCTCCGCCCAGCATGACGGGTATTTTATTTGCGGCAACGATTTTGGAAATTTTTTTACGCACGGCATTAACCATATTTTTGGGGCCGCGCGCGTCAATATGAACCGGCGGCGCCGTATGAATTCCGGCCAGATAGGTTTCCTTCTTTAATTCTTCATCATAGTGTTCCATATTGGTCGAAGCCTCGATGATGGCGATGGGCCCTCTCCGGCTTCCGGGCTGGTATGTGGAAGTCAGGTCATACGGAACAGGAACGACGACAAACAATGCGTCGCGCAGTGAATGCGCCGGATAAAATCCTCCAAAGTTCATAAGTTGAATCCTCACTAATCATTAATGTTATACCATTTCTAAATCAAAGCGCTATTTTTGTTGGCGTCGTTGTCGGCTTCCTCGACGTATGTAAATACGGGAGTGCCACCCGAAGGGGGCACAATAAAAAACAGATATTTTCCTTACCGATGATCTGCGCCATTATGGCGTAGATCACATACGCCTCGTCGCCTGGGGCCTAGCCGCCTCAATATCATCTTTGATTTAGAAATGGTATTAGTAAATCCTTGTATGTTTTTAAATTTACTGCCGGTAATACTGGAGGAAAAAATTATCATCCTCATAGTATAAAAAAGAGTAATGATTGATCCAGTCTCCCAGTGTTATAAATGTTCTTTTTTTGCCCGCGACCTTATAATGGTTTAAACTGGGCACGTGGCAATGTCCGAGAATAACGGCGTCATAATTCTCCTGAAACTTAGTCAGGGCGAAAGAAGCCAGTTTTTTTACCAGTACGTCGCCGTCCTCCATTGTCATTTCTTTACTCGCCGTGGAAGTAAGTCCGGCCAATGTCCAGCGGATTGACGCCGGAACGAAGCGTTGAAAATTATAAAAAGCCCGGCTGCGTAAAATTTTGCGAAGCAGCATATATCGGATATTGGTTTCGTCCGCGGTGTCGCCGTGAGCAATCAGGATATACGAATTATCCAGCCTCGCATCTTCCATTTCCTCAAACACTTCCATTCCCAAAACATCGTGAAAGTATTCTCCCATGAAAAAATCATGGTTTCCTTCGCCCAGATGGATGCGGATTCCCGCCTTTTGTAATTCAATCAATTTATCGATGACCGGTTTAAATTCCGGATGAATTTTTTCTTTGCGGCAAAACCAGAAATCAAATAAATCTCCGGCAAAATAAAGATCATCAATATAAGTCGGATTTGCGAAGGAGTTGTCCGGATTGACTATCGCTTGGATCTTTCCTTCTTGAATAATATTAAAAAAATCTATCAGTTTCTGGTATCTCGCGTCGCCGGATTTCCTTAAATGAGCATCGGAAATGAAAATTGCCTTCATAGTTCAATCCTATTGATGTACTCCAAATATGCTTTAGCAGATAGCTTGCGCAAGGTCAATAAGCACCTGCAACGGGGCTGTTTAACAAACTTATCTGCTGTGTTGCGCTGCAAACCGCACTGCTCAACTTATATCTATATACGCTTCGCAATTCGGTTTTTGCGCGCCTTGCACCTGAGCATTTTTAAAAAGTCCCGGTACTTTCAACATATGCTCATGCGTAAATTTGATAAAAAAGCGGTAGTCTCAACGGATAAAATATAATTGATTCTTGTTTTATCTGATTATTTTTGCTAGTTTCATAGTGTCTGATCGGAAAAACATTAAAATACACCCAATGAGCAAAAGGCAAAATAAATGATAAAAAAACAAAATATAATGAAGCGGGCTAAAGATGTATTAAAAATAGAAGCGCAGAGTATTTTGCAGTTGATTGACAAACTCGACAGCAACTTTTCCCGAGCTGTTAATTTGATCTGCAAATCCAAGGGCAGGGTGATTATTACGGGAATCGGTAAATCGGGCCTGATCGGACGAAAGATTGTCGCCACATTAACCAGCACGGGAACACCGGCTCTTTTCCTCCATCCTGTTGAAGGCCTGCATGGAGATTTGGGTATTGTCACCAAGGAAGACATCTTGCTGGCCATTTCCTATAGCGGCGAAACCAGAGAACTGGTACCCGTCATAAATTCTATTCGCCATATCGGCGCTCCCGTCATCGCTTTTACAGGCGGACTCGCGTCTACGCTTGCCCGGGCAAGCGACATTGTCATTGACGTATCCGTGGAAAAAGAAGCCTGTCCGTTCAATCTTGTTCCCACGTCCAGTTCCACGGCAACGCTTGCGATTGGCGACGCTCTGGCCATTGCGCTGCTTGCTGAAAAGCAATTTAAAGAAAAAGATTTCTACAAGTTTCATCCGGGGGGAAACCTGGGCGTCAGATTAAGAGAAACAGTGGGAGATGCCATGATTACGGGGAAAAAGATTCCCAAAGTGCTCACCGGAGCTTCAGCCCAAAAGGCGATAGAGGAAATTAACCGTAAAAATGTCGGATTCGTTTTAATCACCGATAAGAAAAATAAATTGCTGGGAATTCTCACCGACGGCGACGTGCGCCGGATGGTTGGCAAGGGAATATCTTTCAGGGAAAAAACCGTTGATGAAATCATGACCGCCAATCCCAGAACGATTGAAGAAAATATATCGCTGGCGCAGGCGATGGAAATGATGCAGAAGCGGGAAATCACTTCATTTGCGGTAGTCGATCGAAAAAAGGAACTCAAGGGCTATGTGCATCTGCATGATATTTTGGGCAGAGGCGGCTCGGTTAATATTTCTCTGAATCAATAATCCCTCCAAAAAGGAGATCATGATGGCGCTTTATGAATTTGATGGTAAAAGGCCGCGGGTGCCGGATGATTCCTTTGTCCATCCGCAGGCCTCGTTAATCGGCGATGTGGAACTCGGCCACGAATGTTTAATCGCTCCCGGTGTTTCCATTCGCGCTGATTTTGGGCCGGTTGTTATCGGCAACCGCTCCAACGTTCAGGATAATGCCGTTATTCATGTTTATCCCGGCGCAAGAGTTATCATCGAAGAAGACGTTACTATCGCTCACGGCGTAATCCTTCATGACGTGCACATCAAATCCAGATGCGTGATCGGCATAGGCGCTATTGTGCTTTTTAATGTCGTATGCGAAGAAGATGTTTTTGTTTCCGTGGGTTCGATTGTGCCTAAAGGAATGCGAATTCCCGCCGGTAAAATCGTCGCGGGCAATCCGGCAAAAATTACTCATGATGTTACCGATGCCCAGAAGTTAATGGCCAAAGATGGCATTGACGTGTATCGCGACCTTTGCAGGAAGTATATAGCCACAATGAAACCCTTAATTCCGTTGGATTTTGAAGGCTAACGTTCTTGGCTGCGTCGTCGGTTTCCTCAATATGTTAGATTAATGCGCGAAAGCGTTCAGGCTGTCTTGCCCGCCATATCTCTTTGAATTTTATTATATTCCTCAACCGTTCGATGGATAACCTCCGCCACGGTTGGAATGTCATGAATGATTCCCTGAACCTGACCGGAAAGATACACGCCTTTTTCCAAATCGCCTTCCTCGGTCGCTTTTTTTATGACTTCATAAGCCTGAGCCATGTGCGCCAGATTCATTCCCGACTTAGAGTTTTTAATCATCGCGCTGACGAAAGATTTATTTTTATTTGTTTTCGACCCGGTATTTGTTTTAACCGCGGCGTTGTCAGGTCTTTCTGATTTTTCACCCTGAGGGCCGGATAAAATGGATGTTGCCAGTTTCATCCAGGGAAGATTCAGTGATTTGGCAATCGCAAACGAGGCCATGATTCCTTTGGGAATATTGCGGCCCCGCTTGACGGCCTTTTCGGCGGAAGGGGTCTTCAGAATTCTGCAGTACAGCGCGTCAAATCTATTGGAATAGATGGTGTCCTCCGCCCCGCATTCCAGCTGCTTTTTTTTAGAAATATCATGAACGGGACTTTCCTTTGTGATGGAGAGCCTTGTTCCCATTCCCACACCTTCAGCACCCAGAGCGAAAGCCGCTGCCATGCCTCTGCCGTCGGCGATTCCGCCTATCGCCACGATGGGTATTTTTACCGCGTCGGCTATCGCAGGGACCAATACCATGGTTGTCACCTGACTTGCGTGAGCGGCGGCTTCATAACCTGTCACCTGCAGAGCGTCCGCCCCGGATTTTTCCGCGGCCAGCGCGTGCGCGACGGTGGTTACGGTACTGATCACTTTGCCGTTGTATGCGTGTACTTTTTTAATCAGATTCTCGCCCTTGCCCAAGGATATATTCAGAACGGGAACCTTTTCCTCAATGGCGACCAGCGCGTTTTCATAAGCGCCCGGCATTAAAAGAGTGGCTCCCACGCCGAATGGCTTATCGGTCAGCTCTCTTATTCGTCTGATGGATTGCCTTGTTTTATCCGGGCTTAAAGGGCCGGTGGCGAGATAGCCGATTCCTCCGGCATTGCATACCGCCGCAACAAGTTCCGGCACGCTAATCCAGCTCATGCCGGGCAGGATAATCGGATATTCAATCCCGAATAATTTGGTGATCTTTGTTTTCATAGGGGCTCCTTTTTATATTTTAATGATGAGAATTTACAGGTTTTATGCTATGCATGTTCTAAAATTAGACCGGTCTGTTTATTTTGTCAAGCATTTTTTTCTCGAGACAATGCGGAATTTTTGGTAAGCGGACAATTCCCGGGATCGCAAAAAAAATAATTACAAACACCATGATGATTGGTTGCCGGTAAAAATGCTTGACATGATCCGTCAGGCTGTTTAACTTACGTACAAATATAGAGGTGAACGATTTTTATGAAGACAAACAAAAAACAGGAACTTATTGCCGTGGGCGCAAAGCTCATGCATCTTAAGGGCTACAATGACACGGGAGTTCAGGAAATACTCGATGAGGCAGGGCTTCCCAAAGGTTCATTTTATAATTATTTTAAAAGTAAGGAAGACTTTGGCCTGCTTGTCATCGATTACTACATGGAGTTCTATAACAAAATCTTTACAAAATATTTGCGTGATAAATCTGTTCCACCACTTGAGCGGATACGGCTCCTGAACAAATCCTTCAATAAAGCTTTCCGGTCAAATAATTATACGCTGGGATGTCCGATCGGCAACTTCGCTCAGGAGATGGGTGACACAAGTCCCGTATTCCAGACGAAACTTAAAAAACAAGCCGGTGTTATCATCAAGTATTTTTCCGATGTTCTTCGCGAAGCTCAGGAGTCGGGCCATCTGTCAAAATCCCTGGATGTGGATAAGACCGCGCTTTATATCTTTAACAGTTGGGAAGGCGCGATCATGAGTATGAAAGTGGAGAAAAGCCTAAAACCGCTTGAAGTGAATGAACAGTTCCTTTTTGATTACATTTTCAAAGCGTGAAATATTCGAAAATCTTTTCGTCAAAAATAGCGATATGCCGCGATGGGGCGTTCAAATATTTCAAGAAAAAAATTTAACTTTATTTTTTAACAGATACGCAGGACAGCATGTCTTTTAACGTTATTTCGGGATGGTGATAGCGTTTTTTCTTCGCGGTGCTCCTGCCATATTGAATGGCTTCTTCGGGACACCACTGAAGACAGGCAAAGCATTGTTCGCAATGATGCTGCCATACCGGCTTTTCGTCGCTGAGTAAAATATTTTGCGCGGGACAGATTTTTTCACAGATTCCGCAGCCGGTGCATTTTTCGTCCGCCCAAAACGATTTATCCATTTGGGGAACATGAGATCGGGATAAGCGATACATCGCCGAGAGGAAAATATTTTGCCATGCGGCTCCTTTTTCAGGCGTTTTTACGTCACCTGCGCGGATGGATGAAGCAATACGGCCTATTTTATCCAAAGCATCATCGAATTTTTTCTGCTGCTTCTCTTGCGCGATGGCCCCGCCCCAGGGAATGTAGTTGCTGGGCATACTGACAGAAAATCCTGAAGATAGCTTGATGTTCCTCTCCCGCAGCAGATTTTTCAACTGGATCAGCGTGGCGGCAACCTGACCGGCATTAACGGCGATCGCGAAATAGTATTTCGCTGGGTCAGCTTCCAACCGATTTAAAAAATCAACAACCCTTGAAGGTATTCCCCAAATGTGAACGGGAAAAATAAAGCCGACGTTTTTTGAATCAGGATTAATGGGGGCCGAGCCGGAAGCTGTTACCGGTATAAGCTCGGTGTTATTTAGCGCCGCGGATAGTTTTTTTGCCGTCCACAGAGAGTTCCCCGTTCCCGTATAGTAATATATGGTGGTTTCCATTTTTATAAAATCAGGGGTTTAGCTTCAATGCTTTGTTATAAACAGTTTCCGAAAATCCAAAGACCTGACTTTTATCGATGATGGCAAAAGGAACATCCTGACTGTCATCTATTTTTTTCCTCTGGGCGGCCGCGTTCACATCCGTGTCCATGTTATATTCGGTAAAAGGAATATTTTTGGATTTTAAGAATTCACGCGCCCTGTCGCAATCCCGGCAATCGTTCTTGGTATAGAGAATAACTTCTTTTCCTTTTTCGGCTTTATCTTTCGATAATGTCTGATCGGTATCGTTTTGCGAATTTGCGGGATTTTCCGGCGGGGCTTTATAAACCTGGACATTTTTTACATTTTTACTCTCCGGAGGCGGATAATCCGTAATCTGGACTTCTCCTTTTTCATCCACCCACTTATAAAGATCGGCCATTGCCGTTTGAGAAAGAAAGACCGATAATAAACCGAATAATAAAAGATATTTTTTCATATATGGTCTCCTTGGGATCAATATTTTTTAAAATATTGATTTTTATATGCGAGAAATTTTATAAAGCAATAATAACATGAATTAAGTAAAGGAGCAAATTCTTTCAAGTTCATGAATATACAGTTTTCTTTGTTGTTAAACAGGTCATCCCATTTATTTTAGTAAACTTTCTTTAAATAATTTGTTATTGAAATCATTGATTTTCATCACGCAACACTTATAATATCAAGAAAAGCGTTTATGAGGAGGATTTATGTTTGGCAGGAAGGTAAATCTTTTTAAAATATTTGGATTTGAAATAAATATAGACATGAGCTGGCTGATTCTGGCGGCTTTAATAACCTGGTCACTGGCGAGCGGCCTTTTTCCGGAATACTACAAAAACCTTTCCCGTGAATCTTATTGGTGGATGGGTGCGGCTGGCGCGGCAGGACTCTTTTTATCCATTATTGCTCATGAATTGACCCATTCTCTGATGGCCCGGCATTACGGGCTTTCCATTAAAGAAATAACGCTCTTTATTTTTGGCGGTGTCGCCCAGATGGAACATGAGCCTCCTCATCCCAAGGCTGAATTCATGATTGCCATTGTCGGTCCGCTTGCCAGTTGTTTTCTGGGCTTTGTCTTTTTTTTACTATATGGTCTTGGAGAAAGAAGCGGCTGGCCGGTGACTGTCAACGGCGTTGTGAGTTATCTGACCTGGTCCAACATGATTCTGGCGGTTTTTAATTTGATTCCGGCCTTTCCTCTTGATGGCGGAAGAATATTGCGTTCCGCGTTGTGGAAATGGAAAAAAGATATACACTGGTCAACGGATATTTCCGCGCAGATCGGTTCCGGTTTCGGACTGCTGTTAATTATTATGGGCATCATTTACATGGTCAGGGGAAATTTCGCGGCCGGTTTGTGGTGGTTTTTGATAGGCCTGTTTGTCCGCTCGGCGGCGCAAATTTCCTACAGGCAGCTTTTAGTTCACGATCTTTTTAATACTAAAAAAGTAAAAGAGCTGATGGTTAAAAATCCCGTGACTGTGCCGCGGTCCATATCGCTTGCGGAATTTATCAGCGACTATGTGTATAAACACCATTTCCAGGCGTATCCCGTGCTTTCTTTCGGCAGGTTGGCTGGCTGTATTTTTGTGAAACAGATCGCGTCGATTCCCCGGGAAGAATGGACGCGATACACGGTGGGGGCGGTGGCCCTGCCCTGTAATGAAGAAACAACCATCGGACCCGAGGCAGATGCCAATAAAGCGTTGGAGATCATGAATCGCACGGGGAACAGCCGTTTACTGGTTGTCAGCGGCGATCAGCTGGAGGGCATTATTTCTTTGAAGGACATGCTCGCGCTGTTGTCCCTGAAAATGGAATTACATGACATGAAAAAAGAATAACAGATGTAACATGATCGTTTGCGATGTGGATGAGACACATGCTGGCTGCGGAAAAGATGGATAGTTTTTTGAACAATTATTTTTCTCCGATGGATATTCATTTCGGGGAATTTATATCATCTTTTGGCCGGGAAAAAAGCGAAGCATTGTTTCTGGCGGCAGCGCTGGTTGGCCGGTGCGTAAGAGAAGGACATATCTTTTTGAATCTAAACGATTACGCAGGTCAAATTATATGGACAAGTGAAGACGGGAAAAACATCATAGAATGTCCGCCATTGCCTTCGTGGCTTGCGTCTTTGAGATCATCGCCCTGCGTGGGAGCTCCCGGAGATTTTAAGCCTTTAATCCTTAATGAAAACGGACGTCTTTATTTGCAGCGCTACTGGCAATATGAAAAAGATGTGGCTCAATATTTATTCCAAAGCATCTCCGGAAATCATGAACTAATATCGAATCAGTCCGATCAGGCCGAATTTCAAAAAAAACTGCGGCTGTATTTTAATGAAAAGTCCGAAGGGAAGACCGATTGGCAGAAGGTTGCCGCCGCCGCCGCGATGTTGAAAAAATTTCTGGTGATCAGCGGCAGTCCGGGGACGGGGAAAACAACGGCCATTACAAAAATTATGGCTTTGATGCTGGATGCGGGCGGCAGACCCATGCGGATTGCGCTTACCGCGCCTACCGGAAAAGCCGCCGCGCGCCTGCAGGAATCGGTCAATAAAATGAAGGAAAAATTAAATTGTTCCGCGTCCATAAAAGACATGATACCCGGTGCGGCGCAAACTATTCATCGACTTTTGGGTTCCATCAGTTATTCGCCTTATTTCCGGTTCAATAGAAAAAATCATTTGCCTTATGAGCTTGTTGTCATTGACGAGGCCTCGATGGTGGATTTGCCTCTATTGGCAAAATTGATTGCCGCTTTGCCTTCTGCGGCCCGTTTAATTTTACTGGGAGATAAAGATCAGCTCGCGTCGGTTGAAGCCGGAGTCGTTTTAGGGGATATAAGTTCTCTGGGCGCTTCGGGTGCTTATTCACCTGAATTTGTCCGGCAGATTGCCTATTTATCCGGTGAAGAGATTGAATCAGGGAAATTATCCGCGGGAATTCAGGATCATATTATATACCTGCAAAAAAATTACCGATTCCCTGAGAATAGCGGCATCGGCCTTTTGAGTCAGAATGTTAAAAATGGCAAGTCACACGAATCCCTCGAGGTTCTTCGAGCAGGAAAATATAAGGATATTCACTGGACTGAAATAACCGAAAGCGCGGGATTATGGAAACATTTTGGCGAGGGCGTCGTTGAAAATTACAGGCCGTACCTGGAAGCGGCAATTTCCGGCGAAGCTGCCCCGGAAACTATTTTTAATATATTCGAAAAATTCCGTATTCTATGCGCTTTGCGCGTGGGAATCTGGGGCACGGAAAGAATTAATCTTTATGTGGAGAAAGTTCTTAGGGATGCGGGGCTTATTCAATCGCGGGATTTTTTTTATGAGGGAATGCCGGTGATGATCTTACAGAATGATTACCGGTCGCGTTTATTTAACGGCGATGTGGGCATTATCCTGAAGGACCCTGAAGAAAATAATCAGCTGCGGGTTTTTTTCCGAGATGAGCAAAATGCGGTGAGAAAATATTTGCCGTCAGCGCTGCCTCAATATGAAACAGCCTGGGCCATGACGGTCCATAAAAGCCAGGGATCGGAATTTAAAAAAGTCCTGCTTGTTTTATCCGGCCGCGATGTCCCGTTTATAACGAGGGAACTTATTTATACGGGCATTACGCGCGCAAGTGATAACGTGGATATATGGGCAGGTGAAGATTTGTTGACTAAGGCGATCGCGAGACGCATTTCCCGTCAATCGGGACTCACCGATGCTTTAGCGAAAGTCTTAAAATGTTGACATGCACGATGCGCACGGTTTAATCACAATCAGTTAGCGGCAGCATCGGCGGATACATACGCGTCCTTCGGCCGGATTTCCTTCATGAGAAAAGCCACAACTAAGGCCACACCGAAAAGCACAGTGATCAACGTCATACAGAAGCAAAGCTCAATGGAAATGCCGCTTATCCGGCCGTTTATTATTAAGAATCCGTTTTAATTCAACAGGTTGCATGGAAGGGAGAGCTTAAAAATTAATTTAGGCAATCCTTCCATAAATCTTGACAATTATGATGCAATCCATTAGCTTACCTACTTAAATTTGAAAGCAGGGGCAAAGGCGGCATCATCGCATCAATGCGTTTAAAGGGGGAAAAACATGATAGGTACGCTTATAACTACGCATGGCAACCTGGGAGATGAATTAATAAAATCCGCAGAATTAATCAAGGGTCCTTTAGAAGACACGATGCATATCTGCGTCGATCAGACGAAAGATGTTGAAGATATAAAAAAAGAAATCAGCGCCGCCATCAAGAAACTTGATAAGGGTAAAGGCGTTTTGATTTTGACCGATCTTTTCGGAGGAACGCCTTCCAACATTTCGCTTTCTTTTATAAAAGAGGGAAAAGTAGAAGTTCTTACCGGCGTGAATTTACCCATGGTGCTCAAATTGTCCGAAGCCAAAGCAGATATAACCTTGAGGGAATTTGCCTGCCTTATTAAAAATTACGGCGAAAAAAATATTTTGCTGGCCAGCGAAATTTTAAACAAGAAAGCGAATAGGTAATGATTTGGCAAAAGATTTAAATATAGCCCTGGTTCGAGTGGACAGCAGACTGGTTCACGGTCAGATATTGGAAGCATGGGTGCCCTTTGTTAAAGCAAAATGCATCATTGTTGTTAATGACAAAGTAGCCGCCGATCCTTTTTTTGAAACAGTGCTCAGAATGGCCGTGCCTAGCGATATCGAAGTCATTATCAGTTCCGTGGATGATTTTGTTCAGCATTATACCTACACGCATGGCAGGGGAAAGAACACGATCGTATTATTCAGTTGTGTCGCCGACGCGTGCGAAGCTTTCAGGCGGGGATTCCGCTTTGACAGATTAAATATAGGCAATATTTATAATAATGAATACAGGATTTGTTGTTCCACCTCCGTTTTTTTATGTGATGATGAAATACAAAGTCTTGAAGACCTGCTGAAAGAAACAGGCGTTTTTGTGGAGCTGCAGAGGGTGCCGAAAAGCAGGGCCGTTAATATTAAAGAAGCTCTTAAGGATTACTGGAAGAAAGAAAAATAGAGAAATTCACATGACCGCGAAAGTTTCATCTTCATATCCTGCGCGTCTTATCTATTCAAAGTGTTTCTCGCGTAATATTTCGCGGCGTGAGTTTGAAACGAATCGTTTTGCCAAATCATAAGGGTTGATATTAAATTGGTTACCGACATTATTTTAGTATCTTTTTTCGGCTCTGTGCTTTGTCTGGATCGTGTCTTTATACAAGCCATGATCTCCCGCCCTGTTGTCATCGCGCCGGTGATGGGGCTATTATTACATAATTTATACGCCGGATTGATCATCGGGGCGTTGATCGAACTCATCTGGATTGACCGCCTGCCGCTGGGAACTTATATTCCACCCAACGATTCCCTGACCGCTGTTTTGGCGACATCAATTGCCATAATCGCGGGCTCAAAATCAGGGGGCGTATCGCCTTCATTCATTTCGCTATCCGTTCTGCTGGCCATTCCCTGCGGCATTTTAGCCAGGCAGATGGATATTTTCATTATTAAAACAAACGATGTCCTGTCCGACAAAGCTCTGGAAGACGCCAATGAAAATAACATCCGCGCCATAGAACAAAAAAACTATCTGGGATTAATCAAAGTACTTTTATTTTATATCGTTTTTCTTTTAGTCTTTCAGGCGATCTTTATTCCTTCTGTCATTTGGGCGTATCCTAAATTTAACACGGTCATCCTGTCGACGCTTTCTTTTATGTACTATTTTCTGCCGCTTGTGGGAATTGCCGTGGCCATTAACATGCTGAAACTCCGGAGTGCTATTCCCGTTTTTTGCGCGATATTTTTAGCGGCGGCCGTAATATTGGAAATATTCCATGTCTTCTGAAAAAGTTTTTCCCAAGGTGATCATTGATCTGATGGACAGGGACGACCTGCCGCAAATATTGATTATCGAAGGTGAATCCTTCGCGTCACCCTGGAGCCCGGGCATGTTCACGCGAGAACTTGCAAGCGGCCATGCGCGGTGTCTCTGCGCGCGGATCAATTCGGAAAATAAAAGCGTTGTCGGCGGGTACATAATTTTCTGGATGGTGGCGGGCGAAATGCATTTGCAAAATCTTGCGGTAAAAAAAGAATACAGAAGGCATGGCCTTGCTCTGGGGCTTATGCGGGCGATGGGAGAAATCGCCCGGGAGAATAAAGTTACATCGCAGACACTGGAAGTCAGAGAATCAAACACCGAAGCAATAAAGCTTTACCAAAAATGCGGTTTTGTAGTAAAAGGAATAAGGCCGCTTTATTATTCAGACACCTATGAAGATGCCTTGATTATGTGGGCGGAGGATACAAACAATTAATTTTTAATGTGTGATTGCGGGGATCGCCCCGCGCAAAGCCTTCCCGCGACTGGCTTTGGGGGCGGCAATTAAGTTCAATGATTGATTGATCGGGTTAAAATGGCGGCAAATATTTACATCGGTGAAATTTCAGAGAACGAAGCGGTTCAGGATAATTGCTTTTTGATGAAAATCAAGGTGGCGCCGTCCTTTCAAAATCCGCTGCCGGGACAGTTTGTCATGATTCGCATCGCCGGATTGAACGATCCGTTTCTGTCCCGTCCAATCAGCATTTATTCCTTTTCCCGAAACGAAAATTATTGCGTGATCGAATTGCTCTACCAGGTCGTGGGCAAGGGCACGCGGATTATGGCGGGGCTGATCGAAGATTCTCAGGTGGAAATCAACGGGCCGCTGGGCAATGGATTCGATACACTGTCTGTAAAAGAAAATATTGTGATGATCGCCGGAGGAATCGGCATCGCGCCTTTGTCAATGCTTACCGAAAATCTGCGCCGGACGCACCCTTTATCGAACATGATGATATACAATGGATTTCAGAACGCCTCTGCCGTAGTGGGCCTTGATAACATGCGGAGGCTTTGCCGCAATATCAGTGTCTGCACCGATGACGGAACGATGGGCGAAAAAGGTTTTGTCACGCAGATTTTTCAAAAGGACATAAAGCAATATGTGCCGGAGAATACGTCCATTTATGCCTGCGGACCGGGCGCGATGCTCAAGTCACTGGCAAAGATTTTAAATAAAAGTAAATTCAGCGCTCAGGTGTCGCTGGAAGAGCGGATGGCCTGCGGCGTAGGCGCCTGCATGGGCTGTGCGGTGGCTATCAGGGATAAAGATTGCACTCTCGCTTTTAAGCGGGTATGCGCCGATGGCCCGGTATTTAATCTGCGGGACATTATCTGGGAATAATTTGGGGACAACATGACATCAAAAGCATCTCCGCAAATGGCCGTGAAACTGGGGCGGTTAAAATTGAATAATCCGGTGATGACAGCCTCGGGCACTTTCGGCTACGGAGAAGAATACGCGGGCTACGTTGATTTAAACAGGCTTGGCGCTGTTGTTGTCAAAGGGTTGTCGCTGAAACCGCGGCTGGGAAATCCGCCGCCGCGCATCATGGAAACAACAGGCGGCATGCTCAATTCCATCGGTTTGCAGAATATCGGAGTCGAGGCGTTTATTGAGGAAAAGCTTCCCTTTTTGCGTAAATATGATACGGCGGTTATTGCCAACATCTATGGCGAGACTTACGACGAATTTAAAAAGGTGGCAAAAAAACTGAGCTTGGCCAAAGGTGTGCACGCCCTGGAAGTCAATATTTCCTGCCCCAATGTCAAGAAGGGCGGAGCGAGTTTCGGCACCGATCCGAAAATCGCCGCCAGAGTCACGCGCACGGTAAAGGATGAAACAGGCTTGCCCGTTATCGTCAAGCTTACGCCCAATGTAACGGATATCGCGCAAATCGCGGAATCTGTGGAAAAAGCGGGCGCGGACATCATATCGCTCATCAACACTTTGACGGGAATGTCCGTTGATTTAAATACAAGATGTCCGCATCTGAAAAATATAACCGGCGGCTTATCCGGTCCGGCGATAAAGCCCGTGGCGCTGCGCATGGTCTGGCAGGTTATCCAGAGAGTGTCCGTGCCGGTGATCGGCATCGGCGGCATCATGACGGCCGAAGACGCGCTGGAATTTTTAGTGCTCGGAGCTAAAGCGGTGGAAATCGGCACGGCCAATTTTGTCAATCCCCATGCCACGCTCGATGTGATCGAAGGAATCAAAAATTATCTCGCCGATCATAAAATAAAAGATATCAACGATATCATCGGCACTTTCCGCAACTAAATCAAAGCGCTATCTTTGTTGGCTGCGTCGTCGGCTTCCTCGACGTATCAAAAATACGACTGCGGAGCCTCCTCCTTGCCGCCTCGATATCATCTTTGATTTAGAAGCGAAATAGAACTTCAGGAGAAATTAAATATTATGATGAGAAAAAATACTGAAGAAATAATTAAAGGTGTTTATTTAATCGGCGGACCCGGTATAACATCCGCAGATGACGCGGCGATTTATCTGATCGATTTCGCGGGAGACCTCGTTATGATTGACTCCGGAGCCGGAAAAAGCGCCTCTCAAATCGTCCGCAATATTGAAATGCTCGGCCTGAATCCCGTCGATGTTACCCATCTGATATTAACGCATTGCCATATAGACCATATCGGTTCGGCGCCTTTTTTCAAAAAACAATACGGCACAAAAATTGTGATTCACGAACTCGACGCTAAAGCCGTGGAGAGCGGCGATTCTCAAAAAACAGCGGCCAACTGGTACGGAACTACCTTCCCGCCCACGGCGGTAGACCAAAAATTTAAGGACGCCCATGAAACATTGATATTCGGCCAGGAAGAATTGCATTGCCTGCACACGCCCGGCCACACGCCCGGTTCAATCTCTCTTTATCTGGACAGAGAAGGGAAGCGCGTTCTTTTCGGGCAGGACATTCACGGGCCGTTCCATAAAGCTTTCGGTTCCGATATTGAAGCATGGAAAAAATCCATGCAGGCCTTGCTTGACCTTGAGGCCGATATCCTTTGCGAAGGCCATTTTGGAATCTTTCAACCCAAAGAGAAAGTCCGCGGATATATAGAAGGGTATCTGGAAGAGTACGAGTAGTGGGGGCTGTTGACCGGGTGTGCATTCCCGCAAGGGAGGCGCAATAATGAACAATAATTATCCTTGCCGGTAAAAGCCGAAAGGCTTTTACAAAACGCCCATCTGCTGTGTTGCGCTACAAACCGCACCGCTCGACGTATGTATATATACGCCTCACGGTTCGGTTTTTTGCGCGCCTTGCATCTGAACATTTTTGAACAGCCCCAAAACATGGGGTTTTTCATTAACCCCATAAACCTTTTATTACCGCCAGCCGAAATCAATATTCATATCATTGGGCGCTTCCAGTTCAATACTGTTCTGGATTGTTTTTTTCTGGCCCGCGGGCACATCCAGAAGCCAGACAAATTTTGAGTGATCTTTTTCCGTTGGTTCCGGATTTTGTTTGAATTCCAACTTTATCCGTTTATCACGCGCTTGAGGCGCCGGTTCTTCGATACGCAGTTTGATATCGGCCGTGCTTAAATTCTTCGCTTCAATCAGCCATTGCCAGCTTCTGGTTTGTTTGTCCTGAAAAATAGTTTTTTCGCCGGACTGGTCGGCGATCGTCGAACTGGTGACGGAAATCAGAGGGCTTGTTCCGAAGAAAAGCGTCCCCTCCGAACCGGCAAAGGAAAACTCGCGCTTGCCCAATACCGCTCCGTCAATCACAAAAATGGCCTGCCCGGAAGGTATATCGGCGGGCTTTTCCAGCTTGACCTGAGCGCGGACAAAAGCCTGCGGATTTATCGCGGGACGCGCCATAAAAAGAAATTCGGCAGGCCAGGTTTCATCCTTGATTTTCAGCCGCTGATGGCTTCCGGCCGCGACATTTATTTTGCCCAGCGACCAGATGGAATAAGTTGTGTTTATGCTCTCAACCGGCTCCGGCGCCGCGCCCGGAGCTTCTTCTTCGCCTGAATTCTGTTTTGCCCCTTCCTTCGCCATGAATTGCGCCGAGGCCATATCGGCGGCGGCCATTTTTCTTACAAATTTACGGGGTCTGATAATCCAATCCGGCATATCGGGCGGATTGACGTTGGTTATGGGCTGTAACGTGGCTAAATTCAGTTGCACCTGTTTCCAGTCTTCGCCGGAAGATTGCCAGACTTCCGCCTCCCAGGAAAAAGCAACACTTTTATCCGCGGGCAGCGCCTCTACCCGATAAAGGGGAAGCCAGCCGCAACCAAAAAGTGTATAGGTGTAGGGCAATGCTATTTCGTTTTGACCGGATCCCGATAGCGTTAAAGTTACGTCCCACGCGGTTTCTTTACGGCCCGCGGCCTGATTTAATTCGTCCTGAAGTTTCTTAAGGTTTTTATCGATTTTTTCCAACTGTGTCTCGGCGGCAAATTTTTCCTGCTGATCTTTGTGGACATTCCTTCCGATGGCATCGGCTAATTTATAGGAATCGGCAACCGTTTTTGTTTTTGCCTTGGTTTGCGCCAGCCAGAATTGTAGCTGTGCATCGAGTGCCTCCATTTTTGCCTGCGTCTCTTTCTTCTCGCCATCTAACGCGGTTATCTGTTTGCGCAACTCGGCGATTCGGGCCTCATCCTGAACCGGTATGGGTTTTGCCTGCAAATCTTCTATTTTTACATGGCTTGAAGGCGGAAGCGATACAACGAGCGATTCCGGATCGGCCTGCGGAGGCAGCGTGATAACAGCCTTGCATTTACCCGAACATTGAGGTTGAATTTTTGTTATTTCCGAAATTTTGGCGGAATTGGGGTAAAGAGTGACTTCCTTCACGGCCGCCATGGAACAAACGGGGAGCAGCAAAATTAAAACAATCATCAACTTGTAGTGGATATAATAATCGCGGGCTTTCATAATTTTCACCTCTCCTTTAAAGCTTTAAGCTTTGTTTTATCTTTGCGGCAATTTCGCGAACCTTGCGCATGACTTCCTCTTCGTCGATTGTCAAGAGCTTGCGATTTTCCATGACGATTTTTCCGTTAATTAAAACCGTATCGATATCGGCGCCGCTCATCGCGTAAACCAGATGCGAAGTCGCGCTGTAAAGCGGCGTTAAATGAGGTTTGTTCAGGCCGATAATGATAATATCGGCTTTTTTGCCAACTTCCAATGAACCGATTTTTTTCTCCATCCCCAGAACTTTCGCGCCTTCGATTGTCGCCATGCGCACGACGGTTTGCGCATCCATCACCGTGGGATCGAGCCTGGCAACTTTATGAAGCCTGGCGGCTGTGGACATTTCCTTGATGATATCCAGATTATTGTTGCTGGCGCACCCATCGGTTCCCAGACCGACGGGAATGCCGGCTTTGAGCATTTCCGGCACAGGAGCCACGCCGCTCGCGAGTTTCATATTGCTTGAGGGGTTGTGCGAGATTTTACAGCGGTGAGAAGCGAATAAATCGATATCTCCTTCAGTAAAACTGACACAATGAAACGCGATTAATTGTTCATCAAGATAACCGATGTCTTTAAGAAACGCGACAGCGCCTTTCCCGAACTTATCTTCGAGCTGTTTTTTTTCGGCGGCGTTTTCCAGAAGATGAATGCCTATCGGCAAATGATAATCATCGGCAAGCCGTTTGGCTTTGGCAAGCTCCCGCACCTCTTCTAAAAGCGGCGTGGAACAGGTGTAAAGCGCGTGCGGCTCGATCATGATATTGACCAGAGGATCGTTGTGCCATTTTTCGATCAGCATTTTTGTGTAGGCCATGCCTTCGGCAAGAGTCTGGTAGCTGGGGGAGGGGAAATCAAAGAGCACTTCGCCCAGCAGACAGCGGATGCCCGCGGCTTTGGCCGCGCGGGCTGTTTCATCTTCGAAAATATACATATCGCAGAAAGTGGTGGTGCCGGACTTAATCATTTCGGCGGCGGCAAGAAGCGATCCCCAGTAGGCAAGCTCCTTATTCACGTTTTTGGCTTCAGCCGGAAAAATATAATTGTTGAGCCAATCCATCAGATCAAGATCATCAGCGATGCCGCGGAAACACGTCATTGCCGCGTGTGTGTGACAGTTGACAAAGCCGGGCATAATCAGAGATTCTCCGGCTGTAATGGTTTTTTTAGCCTGATATTGTTTTGTGATAATGTCCCTGGCACCCACAGCCACGATATCGCCCGCGTTAATGGCTATGGCGGCGTCATCAAGACACGTGTTTTGGGAATCGAGCAGCAGCGCTTTTGAGCCGGTGATGATTAAATCAATTTCCTGCACGTTGAAGTTCCTTATCAGAGATAAATTACGCTTATCATATAAGTTATCAAATCTTCAAGAAAAATACGAAAACAGAAAGTTCATTGTCATTGCGAGTTCACGTAAGTGAACGCGGCAATCTCTTCCTTGTCTGTCCCCCTTTGGAGGGGGTGCCGTGAAGCGGCGGGGGAGGGTGTAAATATCTGGCCGAGTCTTTTTGACACGATTGTTCATTCATGCACCATAGTATTATATTGCTAATCTTTCGTAGGCCTTGTCTTTAGACCCGCTAACCCTAACCTAACGCACTGCACTCCATGACCCTTTTACCCATCTTCAAAAACAAAAATATCATACAAAAAAGTTAATCATAAGACCTTGACAGTACAATGCAAAAATAATATAAGCCCAATGCTTCTCGTATTTAATTCACATGCCTGGGTGGCGGAATTGGTAGACGCAAGGGACTTAAAATCCCTCGGTCCTTGAGGCTGTGCGGGTTCAATTCCCGCCCCAGGCACCAGATAATAAAGGGTTTGCTCATTATTGGGCAACCCCTTTTTTTATAAAATTTATGGATTGTGCCCGTAATTGTGCCCATTTGTGCCTGAAGGTAGGATTCTTGCTTCTGCACGGGAAATTCACCGCTTTTGGGATATACGCAATGGCGGAATCAGAGATGTGACTGACTATCATTTGACCCATTTTGCCTGTTATCCCTCCCATTCACTATCCGGAATAAATTTTGATCCCTCGACTAGCTTGTAATTTCGATATAGGCCGCGCGGATTTATTTCTGTTCGCCATGCCTTCGCGTCAACGATCTTAACTTGATTGACTTTCTTGTCTTTCAAATAATCAAGGGATATATACAGCCGCGTCTTTTCCTTTGAGAAGTCACCACCCCGGCCATTATCTTTACCTTCGGATTTTTGCAAGGCAATGATACAGACACCCTCTTTCAGCTTATTATGGATTTCCCGAATGTATTGCGCGACCTTCCAGAAGTCTGTGGTTATTTCCAGAAAATCGACAATAAAAATTTTCTTTTCCGGTGTAATCAAATCGGCAAAGTTCGCCGCCCTGTGATATGGGCGAAACTTCCAATCCGTGAGTTTTACATCATCAAATAGTTCAAGGCGTTTCCGAAATTCAGTGTCACCCATTTCAGAATTGAGATAAACGATCTCATGCTTTTTCATATTTTCCCTGACTATGTTCAGAAGGAAGGCCGTTTTTCCGGCTGATTTACTCCCTGCTACTATTACAATATTTCCCGGATAAAGTTTGCAGTACTTATCAATACCCAAAGGCAAGACAAGCGGGAAATCATCTGTCGGCGCGGTTAAGAAATTAACAGGCTCAATATCATTTTCAACCCGGCGATATACGCCGCGCTTATCTCCATATTTTTCTAATAAAGGCTTTTCACCGTCACAAAGCCGGGAAAGAACCATCTGGCAAGTTTTCATTTCGCGCTTTGTGGTTATATGCAGCTCCCTGTGGGCTTGTGTGGTCTCGAAGTGGCCTCGTGTGGTTTCAATCCATTCCTTAATTTCAGCGGCAAGGTTTCTTTCCTGTGTCTCAATTCTTTTGAATGCGCTCTGAATCTTAGCATTTATCCATGTTTCATGAGTCTCACCCCAGGAAAAGATAATAGCCGCAAGGGTTTGCCGAATATAATCTTCTGTATTGCCTGTCTTTGCCAGGCAAGAGGCTATATGATAAAGATTATCGTCTCTTTTCCCATGCTCAAAGATGTGGTCTTGTGTGGTCTTTGTGGTTTCATGTGGTTTTTCCAAACCACACCTTCTATATAAAGAATTATTTATTATATTATTAAATGCGCTTAGAAGCGCATCAGGCATTGGCGGCGGCGCGACCTCAGCCAATGACAAACCGTCAAGCCACTCATAACCCCTGCCGTTACCATTCATTGAAGGCGCGGCCACTATATAACCACCTTCACCGCGAATATCCACGCCGGGCATTATTCCCGCCTGAACAGACAATTTTGAATCTGCCGGATATTGGAAATAAAAATGCCATCCCCCGCGCGGTGTCCTGGCTGTAGGTATATTCAAAGAATCCGGCAAGAGTTCCTGAACAGCGTCAAAGCCTTCCTGCGTATCGCAATCGACAACAAACAAGCCTGATATTTGTCCTGTGACAATTCCTAACATTGCATGAGGCCATTTACTCCACCATGCCTTGATTTCACCCGCTGTGGCTTTCCTGTGTTGATAAACAGCCCATTGAATATAAGGCTTCTTATTCTTTTGTAATGGTATGATAGAAAAGTTATTTTCCCCGGCATAATTCAAGGCCGCGCTGGTGAGTATGTTTTTTATATCATTCATAAGCCTTATGCTTACCCCTAATAATATTTTTTACATCGCTGAAACATTCTCTGGGGCGTTTTTCTGATCAAAAGAAAGCTCATTTAAACTATCCCCTAACAGTTCAATTTCTTTTTCCGTGAGTTCGATCAATTGCCGCTTCAGAAAAATCTTTCTTTCGATAATTTCTTTTTCAGTCATGATCGCACCTCTAATTTTTTTTCCCTTGAGCAAATGAAGGGAAAATTTCTTCTTGTTTTTCTTCCAATACTTCAGCAACTATTTTTGCTTCTTCCGGCTTTGGCCTTATGCCCCTTTCAAGAAGGGAAAGCCGCCATTGAGGGATTCCTGTTTTTATCCAGAGATCAATCTGGCTCATTTCTTTTTTTATTCGTGCAAGCTTCATTGCGGAAATCATATATATTACCTCTCGTTCTTAATTTTGATTTAATACTACTACACAGCTTAGATTAAATCAAGTATAAGTTATTGATATAATTATGATTTATTGGGACAGTTTTTTGATAAAAAGAGGCTATTAGGGGCTAATAATTGTCCCAAAAAGCAGAAAATGGAGAAAATAAGATTTTTTAGTTGCTGTTGCTTCTGACGCGGTAAATGTCTTTTCTGATTTTCTGATATGCTTTTTTTGAATCAGATTGATCAATGATTTTGCAATTAATTAACAAGGGCGCCATATGGTGATAGATTATATCTTCGGTTTTCTTATCTTTATAAATATACTTTTGAAAGGCTTTAATTAATGGATCGTATAATTTATAATACATCTGTAATCTTTTAATGTTATGTTTGAATATACCTGATTCCACGATTTTTTTCTTGATTAGATTTTTGAATCGCTGATTACAAAATGGAAAGTATTTATTAATCTCAGATTCGCTAAAGCCGCGATCAATGAAATATTTCTTATAATCATTCAGTTCATCATCTGCGAATCCTTCAATTTCATTTTCAGTATTAGCATTTAAGTAATATCGATTTTGATATGACACCAAAATCTGATCCAAGCTACAGAAAAAGGCATGTGCTTTTACATTAGCCATTATTTTCTCAGTAAGATTATTTTCTGTTTTATGTAAGCGATAAACGCCACGTGGTATCTGAACACCATTTTTAGTTTCTACTTTAAACAAACCACTGTTAAGAATTAAACTTCTTATCTCTACTCGTGTTTTGATCCGGATGGGATTTTTAGAAATGACTGTTGGCATTATGCTTTCCCTCTCTAAGCCCCCTTGTTAACCGGAAAGGGAGGTTTTCCGCTTATTGTCTGGCCTGACTATTCCCGGTTCTTCTTAATTCGAATAATCATTATTAATTCTTCTATATTCTTATTTATCACTTAAATATACTTTTGCACAAGCTTGACAAAATAATTTTATAAAAGCATATAAAGACTTCTTTAATTCATACCAAAATTTTCATCAGAAGCTTTAAGTAACTTACTTGAAAGAGGAATAAATATTTAAAAGGAAAAACGGGTGGTTATTATGCCACCCGCCGTTCATTTGTTTTAGCCTTAAAATCACTCAGCCCTTATGGCTGTGCGGGTTCAATTCCCGCCCCAGGCACCAATTGTCATTACGGATTTTATAAAGAATTCTAATACTCCTCATATTTCATTTGTTATGATTGTCATTTAATAGTTGCAATGTTTTCAAGAAGTTGTATTATGCACGTAAATTTAAAAAATTTGTCTGTTTTCCAACAGGGATCTTGAATGCTTGCACCGCAAATTATTCTTGAGCTGATTGAAAGATTCGATCGGAACATTGAAGCTTACGAGTCCGGCAAGTACAATGAAACGCAGGTGCGCCGGGAATTTATCGATCCGTTTTTCGAGGCGTTGGGCTGGGACGTCGAAAACAAGGCGGGTAACGCAGAAACCTATAAGGATGTCATTCATGAAGACGCCGTGAAAGTCAGTGGTGTCACCAAAGCGCCTGATTACTCCTTCCGCATTGGTGGACAGCGCAAGTTTTTTGTCGAAGCCAAGAAGCCTTCTGTCAATCTCAAGGATGAACCCGCCGCCGCTTTTCAGATCAGGCGTTACGCCTGGTCGGCCAAGCTGCCGCTCTCCATCATCACCGACTTTGAAGAATTCGCTGTTTACGACTGCCGCATCAAGCCCGACCAAAAGGATAAGGCCGACAAGGCGCGCATTAAATATTATACCTATAAACAGTATGTTGAAAAATGGGATGAAATCGCCGCCGTTTTTTCCAAGGACGCTATTCTTAAAGGCTCATTTGATAAATTCGCGGAATCCAGCAGGGCCAAGCGCGGCACATCCGAAGTGGACGGCGCGTTTCTAACTGAAATAGAAAGCTGGCGCGACGCACTGGCGCGTAATATTGCATTGCGCAACAGATTGAGCAGGCGCGAACTAAACGATGCTGTTCAGCGCACCATTGACCGCATTATCTTCCTGCGCATCGCCGAAGACAGAGGCATTGAGGACTATGGCGTTCTGCGTTCACTCTGTAACGGCAACAACACCTATGGAAGATTGCAGGAACTTTTTTATAAGGCTGACGACCGTTACAACTCCGGCCTGTTTCATTTTCGTCACGAAAAAGACGAAGCCGAACCGCCGGACAATTTAACAACAAGGCTGGTCATTGACGACAAGATACTCAAGGACATTCTCAAACGTCTTTACTATCCAGACTCTCCCTATGAATTTTCCGTTCTGCCTGCCGACATTCTGGGGCAGGTTTACGAACAATTTTTAGGCAAGGTTATCAGGCTTACCAGCGACCACCGTGCCGTGGTGGAAGACAAGCCCGAAGTCAAAAAAGCAGGCGGCGTTTTCTACACGCCCACATACATTGTTGACTACATCGTTAAAAACACTGTGGGTAAATTGCTGGATGGTAAAAATCCGAAAACGGCGGAAAAACTTCATATCCTTGATCCCGCCTGCGGGTCCGGTTCGTTTCTATTGGGTGCGTACCAGAATCTGCTCGACTGGCATTTGAAGTGGTATATTGAAAACGATCCCGAAAAATACGCCAAGGCCAAAAAGCCGATTCTCTATCAGGGCGCAGGCGGCGCGTGGCATCTGACCACCGCCCAGCGCAAGCGAATACTGCTTAACAACATCTACGGTGTGGATATCGACATTCAGGCCGTTGAAGTCACTAAGCTTTCGCTTTTGCTCAAAGTGCTGGAAGATGAAACCGGTGAAACGCTTAATTACCAATTTAAATTATTTCACGAACGCGCACTGCCTGACCTAGGTGGCAACATCAAATGCGGCAATTCCCTCATCGGCCCGGATTTCTATGATGGCAAACAGACAAGCTTTCTGGACACGGAGGAAATGCAGCATGTCAACGTGTTCGACTGGCAGAAAGAATTTCCGGAAATATTCAAGGTCGGCGGCTTCGACGCGGTCATCGGTAATCCGCCGTGGGGCGCAAGTTTGGCCGAAAAAGAAAAAATATTCTATTCAAAGAAATACAGTAGCTTTATGGGGAATCATGACAGCTATTTGTTTTTCATTGAAAAGGCTATAGCTTTGCTAAAAGATAAAGGATTTAGTTCATTTGTTACTCCTGATTCATGGATAAAGATACCACAAGCAAAAGAGCTTAGAAAGTTAACACTAGAAAAAATGAGTCTTGTTTTAATTACAATCTTACCGCAAAAGGTATTTGATAAAGTAAGTGCAAATTGTTTAATCTATATTGCGATAAAAAAATCTGGCACTGATATTACATCAATTAATGTAATGTTCCCTAAAAGTATATTGTCAAATATAGCTAAAAATGAATTTGATGATAGTTATAAAATTAATACAAGTTTTTGGAAGACATCAGAAGATTTCCAATTTCAGATATATCAAAAAGATGAGATAGCTAATCTAATTAGAAGAATTAAGACAAATTGTTCTGACGCCGTGAACTATTTAGATGTAATGCAAGGTATTGTGCCATACTCTATAGAAAACCATTCGAGAGAAACTATTGAGAAACGTGCATTTCATTCAGATAAAAGTCTTTCTAACGAATATGGCATTTGGGTTCAAGGACGATCTATTACTCGATATAACTTGGATACAAAAGGAAGCGAATTTCTGCGTTATGGCCAGTGGCTTCATAGACCAAGACGACCTAAATATTTTGTAGGTGAAAGAATTCTTATTCAGGAAATTACTGGAGGCCATCCACCAAGAATTTCAGCATGTTTTTGTGATGAAATTTTGTATCATGATCCTGGAATTATTTCTTGTCTTAACATAGGGAATCTTAGTACAAAATTCTTATTAGGAATAATTAACTCCAATTTTCTTAGTTGGTTTCATCGTTATTCTTCACCTAAAGGTATACGGCATACTTTTCCCAAAGTGCTTATAGGAGATATTAGAAATTTTCCTATACCCAAAATAGAGATGAGTAAAACTCTTGATAAAATTCAGCATGACAATATGGTACAACTCGTCGAACAAATGCTTTCCTTAAACAAACAACTGGACGAAGCCAAAACCGCGCATGAACAAACGTTACTAAAGCGTCAAATTGATACAACCGATAAGCAGATTGATAAACTGGTTTACGAACTCTACGAACTGACGCCGAAAGAAATCAAGATAGTTGAAGGAAATGAAAACGGTGTTAATTGAACCAGCGGTATCTGCTTTTATAGTTTTTAATAAGTAAATAGTTATTATAATTAAAAATTATTACTTTTTTATGCAAATATCTTTTTTATTTAATTTTAGGAGTATTCAATAATGAGAAAAATTATTTGGGATTCAATGTTAGATGCAGAAATGAATGAAAGATATTGGTCGAAACTTAGTAATAGATACTACAATAGGGAACAAAAGACAAAAATATTCCTCGCAATAATGACATCTGGAACCGTTGCAAGTTGGAGCTTCTGGAGTACTTATGAAGTCTTATGGAAACTACTTTCTGCTGCATCAGCACTAATTGCGATTGCTCTTCCTATTCTAAATTGGCCTAAAATAATACAAAGCATGAATGTGCTAACTGAAAAATGGTCATTAATCACAAATGATTATGAATTGCTTTGGCTTGATGTTAAAAAAGGCGTAAAAGAAAAAGATGAAAGCAGAATAAAAAAAGAGCTTAAAAATTTAATGATAAAAGAATGTACACTGAGTCAAAAGGAAGTCAATTTGCCAGACGATCCAAAGCTTTTAAAAAAGTGTATGAATGAAGTAAAAAAATCTAGAGGCATATAAATTATTAGGAGGTTTCACATGTGTGACGATGATAAAAAAAAACAACCATCAGTACCGACTAATGACAGTGATTTTTCAGAGGATATAAGACATCGGGGCGATGTTATTATTGAAAAAATGGAACGGCCAGAACCTTGGCCTGACCCACCGCCTGAAGATCCTGAATCTAAAAAATAATAAATAAACATGCTACTTAATTAATTGCTACTGAAGTTCTTGATTTATTAAAACTCTTGTATTCCCATTCTTGAATGTTTTTGAAGAGGGCTAATAAGGTGAGGAACATGAATAGTTTACAAAGAACGAAGCTTATCAATAGTTAATGATAGTTGTATTTTGAAAAGGTGATTTTTATGCAACCGCGTGCGCGATCTATCTTTGATTTATTTGATGGTAAAAAACGATATGTTGTTCCATTGTTTCAACGGCAATATGTATGGAACAAAGAGGATCAATGGGAACCACTGTGGGAAGATATTGAAAGAAAATTAAGGGAAAGATTTTCAAACAAAAATGGCCCTGCGCACTTTTTAGGTGCAATGGTTATTGATCAGATTAGAGTTTATGGTAATGCAGTTCCGGCACATTTAGTTATTGATGGACAACAACGTCTAACGACATTTCAAATCTTCTTATCCGCATTCAGGGACGTGTGTAATATCGTTAATCAAGAAATATTTGCCGATGAATGTGGTAGATATTTATCAAATACTGGAGTTATGGAAGATAAAGATACAGAAGTATATAAAGTATGGCCGACTAATTTGGATCGAGAATACTTTACGGATATCATTAATGCTGGTTCACGTAATGAAATTATAAATAGGTATCCTTTGATATATAGAAGGAGAAAACCAGAACCGCGCCCCACGATGATAGACTGCTATTTGTTTTTTTATGAAAAAATTAATTATTTCATAAATGACGATTATTTTCCATTAAAAATAGATGAAAAAGTAGCACGATTTCATGAAACATTAAGATCTTGTTTGCAGGTGGTTACCATTGAATTAGAAGGTGAAGATGATCCGCAACTTATATTTGAAACATTGAACGCACGTGGTGAGCCATTACTCCCTTCAGATTTGTTACGTAATTTTATTTTTTGGAGAGCATCACGTAATAAAGAGCCACAAGAAGAGCTTTATTTGAAATATTGGCTTCCTTTTGATCGAGATTTCTGGAAAAAGGAAGAAAAGCAAGGACGCTTATTCCGGCCGTTATCTGATATTTTTCTTCAACATTATTTAACATTAAAAAGAATGGATGACATTGGAATAGGACATTTATTCACTGAATATAAGTATTGGATTAATACAAATACGCCCTTCACATCAGTAAAAGAAGAATTAGAGGATTTAGAAAAGCATCGAGGCTATTTTGTTCAACTTGTCAATCCACAACCGAATACAGCGATTTACAATTTGGCCAAAGTTTTATCAATTTTTGATATTCGTACCATTTATCCCCTACTTATGGGTATTTTAGAAAAAGAATTAGAAGATGAAGTTGCTGAAGGTATTTTCTGTGATCTTATATCTTATGTAGTAAGACGTGCGATATGTAATTTAGGTACAAAAAATTATAACAAAATATTTCTTTCAATTTTGTCGAAGCTGTCTGAAATATCATTAACGCGTAGAGATTTTAGAAAATTGTTACTGGATTTGCAGGGTGAGAGTTCAGTATGGCCGAGGGATGATATATTCAAGGAAGCATGGTTAACTAAACCGTGTTATGATTTTATGATGGCAAGTAGAATACAATATATTTTAAAAAATGTAGAATATGAATTGCATTTTGAAAAAAATGAAGAGATTGAAATTCTATCAGATTTATCAATCGAGCATATTATGCCTGATGCATGGATTGAGCATTGGCCTTTAAAAAATGGACATAAAGGCGTAGAGTTTATGGAGATAATAAATGGAAGTCGTGAAAAAGAGGATATCGATTTAACTCTTATGCATCAGAGCTTAAAACATTCATTTGGTAACTTGACATTATTAACACAGCCATTGAATAGCTCTATTTCAAATAATACATATGCTGTAAAAAAACCTGAAATTGTGAGAAATTCTGCGCTTGCATTAAATCGTTATTTCCTCGATATTAAAAATTGGGACGAAGATGATATAAAGAAACGTGGAGAAATTATGTTTGAATTGGCGCGAATTATTTGGCCATATCCAGAGGCAATACGAGATTAGATTTTATTAGATGCCTTTGAAAAAAAATACCGACTTGACCACAGGGAGTTTCAATTTTAAGCAAATTCAATTTATTTATATTGCTTTGAGAGAATAATACACACTTGCTAATCGGATTCGGGCGGGACTACTTCCGGCAATAGTGCCACTGTAACCCGGATGATCGCCGAGAAGGCTAAAATCGACATTTCCACACTGCACTACCACTGGGGTGACAAGAGGGACCTCTTCGAGGCCGTTTTGATGGATATTAACCGCGACCTGGGGCGCGAGCTTATCGAGGTGGAGAAAAAAATCCATGGCCGCCCTCTGGGGGGACGCATAAAAATAGCCATCGCCGCGATGACGGACTACCTATTTGTCCATGCCGAGATATCAAATCTTGTGCTGCACCGGTATTTCAGCAGGTTTTTCCAATGTTGTGACGGCCTGCACAAACCAGGCGGCCTGCTTGTGATTCAGGTCATTACGATTCCGGATCAGCGCTATAAAGAATACCGCCAGCAAAGAAACTGGATTCAGAAGTATATTTTCCCCGGAGGACTTCTATCTTCGGTAACTGTTCTTAGCGGGGCCGCGGCAAAACTTACCCGGTAAACTCGGTAAAGAAGCAAATTATCCTGCCGGCAAAAAATATATTTTCAAAAAGCATAAACATCGTAACATCGCGCTTTATATGCGTAAGTAGGGTGCGTCTTATCAATATTGTTTTTATGAAATGTTACCAACGCAAATAAAGCTTGACTATTATGCGCTATTACCGTAGTGTCCATTTAACTTCGGATACTTTAGAAATAAAGATGCGAAGGAGAGAGTTGGAATTAGACATTTTGAAGCACATAGGTTAGCCGCCAGTACTTTAGGGTCTTGGTGGCTTTTTTATTTCTGTCATCGTGCTGATTCGACTTTTGAAAATTTATGAAAGGAGGATTTAAGCTATGTCAGAAGGTAAAGTAAAATGGTTCAACGAAAGCAAAGGCTTCGGGTTCATTGAGAATGCTGAAGGCGGGGACGTATTTGTTCACTTTAGCGCGATTCAGACCAGCGGCTTCAAGACACTGCAGGAAGGCGCGAGCGTCAGTTTCGATATTGAGCAGGGTTCAAAAGGCCCGTCGGCAGTTAACGTGAAAGCACTGTAATCAAATTATGTTAACATAAAGAGGCGCTCCGTAGGCTTAAGTCTCATGGAGCGTCTTTCTATTTTTAACCTGTTTGGTAACGCACGCAAGAAAGGCAAAAGGACTTAAAAAATGGGAAAACCCATGTACAACTATGGTAAGACCGCCAACCTCAAAGCGCGACAGCAAAAGCAATTAGAGAAGGCTTTAAAGCGCCGGACAGCTAAACTCAATAAGGCTAACGCGAAGTTGAGCAAACCGACAGAAGACCCGGCTGCGGCAGAATAGAGCCGATGGCGGAAATCACCGCTGCTTTGATTCTATATCTTTTGTAGAAATGGAATCGCAAACGATTTATAACCGGAGGTAAGGTAAAATGTGGGAAGTCGTAACAACTATGGGTGACAATATTATCAGTGACCGGCATGAAGTCCTCGGAGGATGGATTGTCAGAACATTTAAAACAAATGAATATGGCCGTGGGGTGGAACAAAATTTTGTGAGTGACCCATATCACAAATGGAAGGTGTATAAGGAACCCCTTAAAACAAGAAAGAAAGCCCTTTTAAAAATGGAGAGCCGGTGAAACTGCTATAACGGTAAAAGGGTATAAGGTCAAAACAATACGAAACACAATCCTGTTTCACAGATAGATTGAATAAAGAGGCGGTGAACTATGGGAGGAAACCAGCAGGAACAAAAGGAAGGCCCCAGAAGAATTATGGTTAACTCTGATGAGGAATTAATAGAGGCTCTAAAAGAAATAAATGAAACACTCAAAGAAAAAACAAAGATTATTCATAAAATAGAAAAGCGGAAATGAACAACCGGAGAGATTGTCAAATTAACCGGACTTTGACAACAGCCCGTCTTTGGCAACAGCCCGTCTTTGGAAACAGAAAAACAAGTCCGGTCAAATCTTTTTAACTTGAACATTCCACTTTTTCCGCGATCATCAATTCATATAACCGCCCGCCGCTGAAACTCTGCAAATTCAGCAAGCATTTCTTCCTGTAGTTCTCAAATCTTCAACCTTTCAATTGTTATCAATATTATTGACATAAAGAGGCGTACCTGAATTAAGGAATAAAAAATGCCTGAATCCTAACTTGACATGTAGTACAGGGATTTGGGGCAGATCAATATTTTAACCGGAAATAATCAAACCTTGAAAAATAAATTTGACTTTTATTTTTTTTCCATATAGTAATACATCAAATGATGGAATCATATTATGGAAAAATACGATGATAACAGCCCTCGATAAGGCCCGCAAAAACCCCGGATCGATGAAGGCGAAAATCCTTGTCGCCGCCCGCGGTTTATCGCGGAGAGCTTCAATTCTTTTTCTGTTTAATCCTGTTTTTTTCATCGACGAAAACGCAGCGCGGACACCAACCGCCTAATTCTTTTTCGTCAACTAATTCATACGCGGCGATAATAATGAGATCGCCGCGCGCGGCTTTTCTGGCTGCGGCTCCGTTGAGGCAAATAACACCGCTTTCCGGGTCACCGGGAATTGCGTAGGTGGAGAAGCGCTCGCCGTTACTGACATTATAAATGGCCACTTTCTCGTAGGGCAGAATATCCGCCTCCTTCATTAATAAGGGATCAATGGTGATGCTGCCTTCATAATGCAAATCCGCATCCGTAACCGTCGCCCTGTGAATTTTGGATTTTAGCATAAATCTTTGCATAACGACCCGACCCTCCTTTTTAGAATGATAAAGTTATTCAATTATCCAATTCAGTCGCGGAATGTAATCTTCAATTCCCAAAGCCCGACGACGTTTCTCTTCTCCAGATCAAAACCGCCTTTATTAAAAACGTGCAGCATCGGATAATTGTCGGTCAGGACCTCGGCCGTAACGCCCAAAAGCCCCTGACGCTTGGCAAGATATGTCAGATAGGATAATAGCTCCGTGCCTATTCCTTTGTTGCTGTAACAATCTTTGACGGCAAATGCGACTTCCGCCGTGTGGGTTGATCCGTTAATGTAATATCTGCCGACACCGACGATTTCTTCGTTTTCACCCTTGGGCACAACAGCCAGGATGGCCATTTCGGTCGTATAATCGATAATCACCAGCGACTGTAATACCTCATGAGGCATATCTTTTCTGGTAGACATGAACCGGCGGTAAAGGCTCTGCTCCGACAGCGAATAGATAAAGTCCTTCAAACGAGGTTCATCGCTGATTTTAATGGGCCTGAATAAAATATTGAGGCCTGTTTTCGTCGTTTTGTAAGATTCGAGATGTTCGGGATATTCTCCTCTGGTTCCGGTAATGAAATGCTGGTCGCGGTAGATCATATTTCGTTTTTTGGCTTCTTCAATCAGTGCCGGCCTGAATTTGGGATGCGCGATGGCAATGAGTTCCATGGCCCGCTCACGGATATTCTTCCCGTGAAGATACGCGATTCCATACTCCGTCACGACATAGTGAATGTCTCCGCGGGTCAGGGTAACCCCGGCGCCTTCCCGCAGGCACGGAACAATCCTGGAAACAACCCCACAGGCAGCCGTTGATTGCAAAGCTAAAATGGCCTTGCCGCCTTTGGATAAAACAGCCCCGCGCATGAAGTCCGCCTGTCCCCCTACGCCGCTGTGGAAAATGCCGCCGATGGATTCGGCTGTGGCCTGTCCTGTCAGATCGATCTCCAAAGCGCTGTTGATGGCCACCATATTGTCATGCTGGGCTATGATCATCGGATTGTTGGTGTAGTCGATGGTCCGAAAATCGATGGCCGGATTATCATTGAGGTAATCGTACGTTGCCTGATGCCCCATACAGAAGGTCGTAACAGTTTTCCCCGGATTCACGTTTTTTTTCGAGTTGTCGATGATGCCTTTCTTCATCAGATCAATAGTGCCATCCGTGATCAGTTCCGTGTGGATGCCCAGGTGCTTCTTGCCGCAGAGGTTCTGCAAGACGGCATTGGGAATTCGTCCGTATCCAACCTGAATGGTATCGCCGTCTTCAATCAAACGCGAAATATAATTGCCGATTCTGATGGCAATATCCGTATCGGCCTCCGGACCATATTCCAACAGCGTCTCATCATGGGGAACGATGTAATCGATATCCTTGATATTCAGAAAAGAATCGCCGTGAACCCGGGGCATAAAACTGTTTACCTGAGCAACAACAACGGATGCCCTTTTCACGGCCGCCTTGATCACATCAACGCTGATGCCCAGACTCATATATCCAAGATTATCCGGGACGGAAGTCTGGATCAGGGCAATATCCATCTTGGCCATGCCACTGTCGAACAGCTTCGGCGTTTGTGAAAGAAATATCGGCGTATAATCCGCAACGCCCCGATTAATGGCATCCCGTGTGCTGTCGCCGATGAAAAATGAATTGTGGCGAAAATGCTGTTTGAATCTTTCCGCGGCGTAGGGGGCGACTCCCAGGGATCGGATGTGGAGAACTTCGGCATCACAGAAAGCCTTGGGATTCGATTTGACATAATTGATCAGAGACTGCACCAGATGTTGCGGTTCAGCGCAGGCCGAACCTATGAAAATCGTATCCCCCCGATGAATACGGCCGAAGATTACATTCTCCGAGGCAAACTTTTCCGGATATTTATTTCTCCAAATTTCCAAATCCATGCTCTTTCCCTCATTTTCATGCCGGTTACAGAACATTGATGCTGTTTTTAACAGGCATCCTGTTTGCCGCTCAAAACGCTGATATTCATTTGTTGAGCCTGTTTGACTAACTTTTTACTGAAATCAGCGTGAACTATATTTTCATTCTTAACCCAGATTTTCATCTGTTTTGCCTGTTTGATTAACTCTTCCCTGAAATCAGGGTGAGCTATGCTGACAAGGGCTTCAGCTCTTTCCCATGTGGATTTGCCTTTCAGCTGAATCATTCCGTATTCCGTCGTAACATACTGAACCATTGACCGCGGCACAGTGACAATCGATCCCGGCTCAACGGTCGGAACAATGCGTGAATGCAATTTGCCTTCTTTATCCGTATAGGTTGAACTCAGAGAAATAATCCCCTTGCCGCCCTTGGACTGAAAAGCGCCGAAAATAAAATCAAGCTGGCCGCCCGTGCCTGTTTTCTGGTGGATACCCGATGATTCCGAGCAAACCTGACCGTAGAGATCCACTTCAATAGCGTTATTAATGGCAACCACTTTGCTGTTGAAGGATATGATTCTGGGATCATTCGTAATACTGGCCGGATAGGAAGAACACGTGGGGTTGTGATCCAGAAAATCATAGAGTTTTTTTGTCCCCATGGCAAACGTGTAAACTATTTTGCCCTTATCAGCCGATTTCAGACGGCCCGTGACTTTGCCGGCGTTATACAAATCGACGACGGAATCACACATCATTTCCGTGTGAATGCCCAGGTCTTTCAAATCGCTTTCGGCGATCATCTGCCCGATCAGATTCGGCAGACCGCCAATTCCCAATTGAATACACGACCCATCCTCAATTTCCTTCATAATATGCTCGGCAATGCGTCGATCAATTTCCTTGGGCGCTGCGGATTTAACCTCCATCAGCGGCGGGTTTTTTCCTTCTACGATATAATCCACTTTGGATATGTGGATGGACTCTTTATTGCCTCCATAGCAGTAGGGAACATTCTTGTTCACTTCAATAATAATCTTTTTTGTTTTATCCAATACCGCACCCGTGAGCGAATTGCACAGGCCGTAATTAAAATAGCCATTTTTGTCCATCTCGGTTGTTGTAATAAACGCGACGTCGAAATCAAGATATTTCCTGATGGTTCGAGGCCCCTGATGATAGCTGAAAGGGATGTAGTTACATAAATCTTGATCATGGAGACGGCGGCCGGCTGTTGACAAATGCCAGTCGTTCATGATGACATGCTTGCGCTTGGGATCCGCTTCGACAATCTTGGGAATCCGTGATGTACAAACGCATCTTAAGTCAATATCATGAAGTTCGTGAATTCTTTTGGCCAGCGCTTCATCAAGAGATTCGGGTATCAAAATAAATTCACTGTAAAAAATTCTATCGCCGGATTTGACATGGGTTACCGCTTCGTCAGCCGACATCAGCTTTTGCTTATAGTCTGCATATATTTCTTTCATAGTTCATCATCCTCTAAATAAATTTTATATTAAACAATAGTCAGCTCTTATAGTCATACACGCCGCGATTGCTCTTTCTTCCCAGATTTCCGGCCCGAACGAGTTTTCTCAATAGGGGCGCCGGCCGGTATTTATCGCCTAATTCCCTGTGCAGACCTTCCATAACCCGAAGCAGCGTGTCATTGCCGATCAGGTCAGACAGCGCCAGTGGACCAATGGGATGATTGCAGCCCAGGACCATGCCTTTATCAATGTCTTCGGCAGTCGCCACACCTTCCCCCAATGCATAAAAGGCCTCGTTGATCATCGTGCATAGAATGCGGTTCACGGCAAAGGCCGGAGCTTCCTCGACAATAATGCATTCCTTGCCCAGTTTCTTCCCCCAGGCCAATGCGGCTTGCAGGGTATCATCCGATGTCTGATAGGCCCGGATGATTTCCAAAAGACGCATGACGGGGACGGGATTAAAGAAATGCGTGCCGATCATTTTTTCCGGACGGTTGGTAATCGCAGCCATTTCCGTGATGCTGAGACCGGATGTGTTGGTAAAATACAGACAGTCGGCAGAAACAATTTCATCGAGTTCCTTGTAGAGTTTCTTCTTGACGTCCATGACTTCGATAATGACTTCAACAATAACATCGGCATCTTTGGCAGCTTCCATGAGATCAAGAACCGGTTTGATTCTGCCCAGGATGGCGTCTGCCTCGGCTTTTGTCTTCTTTCCTTTTTCCACGTCCCGATTGATATTCTTGGTAATGGCTTTCATCCCGCCGTCGATAAAGCGCTGTTCGATATCCCGCATGGTCACTTCCATGCCCGCCTGAGCACAAACCTGCGCAATGCCGTTACCCATCAATCCCGCGCCTAAGACACATACTTTTTTTATTTCCTTCATGACTGTCTCCTTCGAAAATTTTTATACATACTTGAAGATTTATCTTTCGCGCTTCAACCGGTCTTATTGCTGCCGGATTCGCCCGCTTCGGGCGTTGCAAGAGCCGTTTTGGCCCTCCGTTTGAGTGTAAATTATCAACAAATATCCCAAACGTAAATTCGGTGGAGACCTCATTTTGCCCCGGCAATACCCGTATTTTCCCCCCCGGCACCTTATGCCTCTGTAACAACAAGGATGGAGATTTCAGGTCCTGAAATGCCGCGAACTCCTCCACGTGTTTATCAAGCTTCCGGCAAGCATTCGGCATAAACAAAAAAAGGGCCGGCAAAGACCGGCCCTTTTTTCAGGCTTGCATGATGATCACTGGCAATACTACTTTTGCAGCAACTTGCCGATCGTCATGATTTCCGCCTCTTTGGTGCCCTCATAGAGTTCGAGGATTTTGGCGTCCCGATACCATTTCTGAACATCATACTCCTCCATGTAACCATAGCCGCCGTGGATTTCCACACCCGCATTGGCACAAAAGACCGCCGTTTGTCCGCCCAAATATTTACCCATGGCCGCCAGGGTGTAATCAGGCGTTCCATTGTCGACCAGCCATGCTGCTTTATAGACAAAGCCGCGCAGGGCTTCAATTTTGATGGCCATTTCCGTTAGCTTCTGCATGGTGATCTGATAGCTTCCCAGAGGAGCGCCGAAAACGGTTCTATCCTTGGCATATTTCACGGAAGCAGCCAGACAGGCTTCTGATAATCCCAGGGCCTGGGCGGCAATCATGATTCTGGTGATATCGAAGAAGTGCATCAGCTGATAAAAGCCTTTACCGGGCGTGCCAACCAGATTTGCCTGCGGCACACGAACATCTTCCAGCGCGATTTCCGCTGTATCGCTGGCCCGAAGTCCCAGTTTACCGTGAAGTTTTGTTCTTGTGACGCCTTTGGTGTCGCACGGAACCAGGATCTGGCTGAAACTGGAGTGTTTTTTGGCGTCGGCCTCTGTAATGGCCTGAACGATCATGTGGGTGCTGCAGGTTCCATTGGTGATAAACATTTTGGTTCCGTTAATGACCCAGTCCTTGCCATCTTTTACGGCTCTTGTCTTATAGCCTGCCACATCGGTTCCGGCATTCGGTTCCGTATAGGCTCCGGCAAAAACATACTCGCCGGTGCAGATGGGCGGGAGGTACTTCTTTTTCTGTTCTTCCGTTCCATAGTTAAAAATATTCTGCGCTCCAAAACAGGCGCCATAAAGATTCAAACCGATGCCGATGCAGGCTTTGGAAAGTTCTTCGGTGATAATCGCGTGCCCCAGGAAGCCGACACCTGCACCTCCATACTCTTCCGGAATCCAGGCGCCCAGCAAACCATTTTCCGCCGCCTTCATTCTAACCTCCGGTGTATACTGCTCCTTTTCGTCCGCCTCATGGGCAATAGGCACTATTTCGGCCTGGCCGAATTTATAGGCCATGTCTTTTAACATCTGAAGTTCTTCGGTTAATCGATAATCCATTGTATTCTCCTTTATTTAAATTTGTATGATTTCATTTCACCTTCAGCCAAACCTTGCCGCACTGAAGACTATTTTCTTCTTACAGAAGCTCCAAAGCTGTCGCCATGGACACACCGCCGCCGCCGCAAAGCGTAGCCAGGCCAAGGTTCTTGCCGTTTTTTATCATCGCATGCAGCAACGTGACCATGATACGGCATCCCGTCGAGCCGATCGGATGGCCAAGCCCGATGCCGGAACCGTTGACGTTGGTGATGTCCCGGTTAAGTCCCAGTCCCCTTTCGCAGGACAGATACTGGGCGGCAAAAGCTTCGTTGACTTCAATCTGTCCAAAATCACTGATTTTGAGACCCGATTTCTTAAGCATCTGATTGACGGCAGGAATAGGGCTGGTACCCATGATGGAAGGATGGCATCCGCCGTAACCGACCGCCTTGATTCGGGCCAGAGGCTTCAGTCCCAGTTCTTTGGCTTTTTCGGCGGACATAATGATCATAGCGCTGGCGCCGTCGTTGAGGCCGGATGCGTTTCCGGCGGTAACCTTCCCGACTTCGGGAATAAAGGCCGGTTTGAGCGCAGCCAGCTTATCCATGGTCAGAGCGGGCATGAAGTGTTCATCCTTGTCGAAGATCACCGGCGGTTTGCCTTTCTTGCCGGCAAGGGAGATGGGTACGATTTCTGCCGCAAAATCTCCGTTTTGAGTTGCCCGTTCGGCGTTGTTGTGACTCCGCAGGGCGACTTCATCCATTTCCGCGCGGGTGATACCGAGCATCTGCGCGACAAATTCCGCCGTCAGGCCCATGATGTAGGGTTTGCCCTTGTACATATCGATGGGCGTGCCTGATTTGAGGGGTCCTTTCTCCGGTCCGGGAAGGAGGCGCGATCCGCAGAAAAGTTTGCGTTGCAGAGCGTCTTCGAGGACCTGATCCTGCAAGCGATATCCCCATCTTGCGCCCGACAGGGCATAGGGCACGCCGGACATATGTTCAACGCCGCCGCCCAGAATGACATCAGCTATACCCGCCTGGATCATGGCCATGCCGGATACGACAGCTTCCATTCCGGAAATACAAACCCGGTTGACAGTAACCGCATTGCTCGATTCCGGAATATCAGCCATCAGCGCGGCCACTCTGGCGACATTCAGGTTGTCATGGTGCTCGCAACAGCATCCGTAACGCACATCGTCAATGATCACCGGATCAATGCCGGCGCGCCGTACCGCTTCTTTCATGGCAACACTGGCAATGGCGGGACCGTTCGAATCTTTCAGCGTGCCGCCGAAGCGTCCGATGGCTGTGCGGCAGGCAGAAACAATAACTACATCTTTGGTCTTCGTATTCATTTTTGTTCTCCTTTTATAGAGGTTCTTTACTGATTATTGACTTGATACAAAACTTAGTATCTCCAGAATCTGCATTTTTTTATTTCTTTTCCAAACCGGGTTACCATCCGGATCCATGTTCTCCGCCCTGGCTGACCGGGAGGCGGAATCCGCAGCCCTGGGGGAGACATGGATCACGGAATGGTCGTTGTCTATTTGCATCGTTTCGTTCTTCTTACGGGTTTAAGAATATGGGATTCACCTTTATTTGTAAATCCGGTGAACAACTTATTTCGTCAATTGAATGTCCGCATTTCCCGAATACTATGACCCTATACGGGGGATCATCACCTCTTTTGTATAAAAAGCGGTAAAAGGCTTGTTTCACTTTTAACGGCCGATGTATGCGGGTTTTCGCTTTTCCAGAAAAGCCTTCATTCCTTCTTTTTGATCTTCGGTGCTGAAGCACTGGGCGCAGCACTCGGCTTCCAGACGGGTGCCGCTATCCAGAGACTGATCGTAGCCGTAATTGATGCTGTGCTTGGCCATTTTCAGCGCAAAGCCCGGTAACGCGACCAGCTTCGCGGCAAACTTCTTCGTCTCTGCGAGCAGTTGGCCGGCAGGAAACACCCGGTTGACCAGACCGATTTCATAGGCGCGCAGGGCTGTAATCTGGCCGCCGCCCAAAATCAATTCCTTGGCCCGTCCCATCCCGATGATTCTGGGAAGACGCTGCGTCCCGCCCCAGCCGGGAATCAGGCCAATCAGGATTTCCGGTTGACCGAACGCGGCATTTTCAGAGGCGAAGCGCACATCGCAGGCAAGCGAAATCTCTGTTCCGCCGCCCAATGCAAATCCGTTGATGGCGGCGATGACGGGCTTGGGCATCGTCTCGATCAGCCGCAGGGTTTCGTGGCCCAGTTCCATAAAGGACAGCGCATCCACAGCCGTCATGTTCTGCATCTGTGAGATGTCGGCTCCCGCGACAAAAGCCTTGTCTCCGGAGCCTGTTAAAATCAAAGCCTTGACAGACGCGGAATTCTTGCAAGCCGCAGCGGCATGAAGCAATTCTGTCATGGTCGCTGCGTTCATGGCGTTTAAGGCTTTCGGGCGATTAAAAGTGATAGTGGCAATGCCGTCTTCAATTTCAAAAATAATGTTTTGATAGTCCATCGTTCTTTTCCTTTCTTGTGTAGAAGTATTATTTGTAAGTTCACGTCATATTCCGGTCCTGCCCGCACGGCAGATAACGCGGATAAGATCGGTCATGCCGTCTGTCGTAATAGAATTCTTTAAAAGACAATGATCAACCCCGCTGTCATGGGCTTTTTTGAGGTATTTCGGCTGATCATAGCTTTTGATCCAGACAATGCGCAAACAGCGGCGGGACGTTTTGAAGTTCTCCGTTAGTCCGAAACAGGTTGTTCCCCTGGACTGGATATCGGCACATGCGATATCCGTAGAAAACAGTTTGAATTGCGCCATGAGAGCGGGGGTGTTTGTTCTCAGATATATAACTGACGACGAAAAATTCATCCTGACAATATTCACCGGGAACTGCCCGAAGGTTGGATGGCTATCGATCATCATGATTTTCAGCATCAGATTTTTTCACTTCCTTCTACAGATCAATGGTCTGCCGGAAAAAAGACTAAGGGAAAGGCAAGTGAAAGTAAATCAGGTGATGTCCGCATTTGCGGCCCTGCGATACCTTATTATTTCTTAAAAGACCGGAGAGGATATCCTGTTTTATCCTTTACGGATGAATGATCTCGTGATAGATAATAGTCATGGATACGGAGAAAAAAAGAATCGTCATCGCCGAAGACCATACCATTCTCAGGGAAGGCCTGAAGTCGCTGCTTTCTCTAAACCCTGAACTTGCCGTGGTCGGAGAAGCGCAAGACGGACGCGAAGCCATCCGGATTGCGGCGGAATTGAAACCGGATCTGGTTTTGATGGATCTTTCCATGCCCAGGATGAATGGCATTGAAGCCATCAAAGAAATTAAGAGACAGCATCCGGAAATCAAAATCATCGTTTTCACTGTTTATAAAACGGAAGAATATGTCCTGGCCAGTCTTCAGGCCGGAGCGGATGGCTACATATTAAAAGAAGCCAACTACGCCGAGTTTTTGGTAGCCATCAAGAATGTACTGATGGGCAAGCATTATCTGAGCCCTGAAATCTCGGGAAAAGTCATTGAGGGTTATCTGAAAGGGCAACATGATCACGCACCCCTCACCGTCTGGGATACACTCACCTCACGGGAGCGCGAGATTCTGAAACTGGTGGGAGAAGGATACAAAAACCGGGAAATCGCCGACGATTTGTGCATCAGCATGAAAACGGTTGAAAAGCATCGCGAGAACCTGATGAAAAAGCTCGATCTTCATACAGCCTCGGCGCTTACGTCATACGCCATAGAAAAGGGACTGGTCACCAAATAAACTTTAACGCGATCTACCAGGCTACCACGACGCGATAATGGACGTGCCCTTTCCCAACGCTGTCCGTATCTTCAGGGTTCCTCCGGTATGTTCCGCCCGTTCCAGCATACTCATCAGCCCCAATCCCTCAAGAACTGAAATATCATAGTTCCTGGCAACCTGTTTCAGATCAAACCCCTTGCCGTTATCCTCGATCGTCAGTTGAATCTTGTCTTTTTCTTTTTTAAGAGATACGCGCACGTGATCGGCGGAACTGTGTTTTGCGGCATTGTTGAGCGCCTCCTGAAGGATCCGGTAAATGATGATTTTAAGGGGTTCCGAAATATCCTCCTCTTTAAGCTGAATATCCTGCTCCACATGCATATCGGAATAAACTGCCTGAAGTTCCCGGCAAAACCATGAAATAGTCGCCAGAATACCCAGATCATCAAGAATGGTCGGGCGAAGGTCCATCATGATTCTGCGCACTTCATCAATCGTCTGTTTCAATAAATTTGTGCTCGTATCCAACAGGGCGACTGCTTTTGATATATCCTGTCTTTCAATGAGATGCTGATGGGTTGTCTCCAGACTGAATTTAATCGCCGTCAGATACTGCCCGATGCTGTCGTGGAGTTCCCGGGAAATGTGTTTTTTTTGTCGTTCCTCGACGTTCATGAGTTGGGCGGACAGAGCGCGCAGCTGTTTTTCGGATGTCTGGAGTCTTTGCTGGGCTATCTTGCGCTCGGTGATATCTTCCATATGCGTTATAACGGAATCCGGCGGCATGTAAGTGAAAGTAAAAATGATAATTTTTTCTATTTCCCGGGTAAACATCCGGTAGGGCGTCTCTCTTTTGATGAGGCAATGTTTATTGAAGCAGGTGTTCAAATCCGCCTGAATGTCGGGTCTGTTTTTATAAATGATACTTGCCGGCGTATCCATGAAATTGCCGATCAATCCTTCCGTGAAATTTTCCATTGTAATATTGTAGTCGGCAACAATAAAATCATCGCCCTTTTTCTGCCATGTAATGGTTGGAATGTGCGTGAGACGGAATTGGATTTTCAGACGCTCCTTGTCGACCTGAATCATCTTTTCCATCTGCTTGAGTTTGATTTCACTGTCTTCCAGTTCGGCAATTCTCTTGCGTAAAACGGTTACATCATCAGTCGTTTCCGGATCTAACTTCTGGTTCACCCGAATATCTCCATGTCTTAAAAAATGTTTTATATTTAACAAACTGTAATTTAGCATCTCTGCAAAGAAAATAATAGTACGAATTGTCTCATAAAAAAAACCGAGTTTTATCGTTAGTCGTGCAATTTGATTGTTTTGATAATCTTCATTTTTCCGGCTTCATAAATTTATTTTTTTGCGGGCGCAATCAACAATTCTAAAAACGGGGGAGGGGTATTTTAAATCATTTTTTATTTCTTCCTGTAAAATAGATTATGTAAAAGAGCCGCGTGTGATCAACAGGAAGCCGTGCAGATTATGGATTTTATATAATAAAGTTCCGTCCTGGACAGACAAATCAGCCGATTTCAGCCGGCAATTTTTCCCGTTGACATATAATGATTGAAAGAGTTTCAAAAATTACAGTTGTTTTTCCTCGTTATCTTGTCAACCTGACAAACAACTTTCTTAGGTCCTTATAACGGAGTCCGTCGTGCATAGGATTTATCGAAAGTTACCTGTTTTGTTGTTCCCATGGAGATTATCATACCGCCCGGGAGCATCCGCCATCTTCTGTTAAATGATTTATGTCAATGAACTTTCCGTATCATCACCAGCGCATCCGATCCTTTTTATTTTCTTAACGCATATAATATTCCAACCGGAAATAATCAAACCTTGAAAAATAAATTTGACTTTTATATTTTTTCCATATAAAAATACATCAAATGATGGAATCATACTATGGAGAAATATGGTGATAACAGCCCTCGATAAGGCCCGAAAAAACCCCGGATCAATGAAGGCGAAAATCCTTGTCGCCGCACGTAACTTATTCGGCGAATACGGTTTTCACGGCACGACAACCCGGATGATCGCCGATAAAGCTAAAATCGACATTTCCACACTGCACTACCACTGGGGCGACAAGAGGGACCTCTTCGAGGCCGTTTTGATGGACATTAACCGCGACCTCGGCCGCGAACTTATCGAGGTGGAGAAAAAAATCCACGGCCGCCCCCTGGAGGAACGTATAAAAATCGCCATCGCCGCGATGACGGATTACCTGTTTGTCCATCCCGAGATATCGAATCTCGTGCTGCACCGGTATTTCAGCAAGACTAGGCACGAAATGATCATGGATTTCAAGGTTCCGGAATTCATCGGCGACATCGCCCGTTCTATGGGCCTGACAAAAGACGCGAAAAAAACACCTGCCAGAGGCCTGCTGGAGGTCCTGACAGTCATGAACGGCATCCATAATTTCGTCTCCGGAGAAAACTTCTTCCGGCCCATGGTAAAACTCAATCGCAAAGACTATATCAAAATGGTCAAGGAGACTCTTCAATTCGTCCTCATTCCGGGTTTCACAGCAAGAGAAGGAAAGAAAGATCAGAAGGTTAAACAAAATCCTTAGAATCGGCGATTCACGGGAGTGATCATAATTTTTCTCTATCAGGATCAAATTGGCAGGATCAAATTGGTTTTCAGGCAATTTAGAATCGCCAGAACAGATTATTCGCAAAATTAAATAAAGTTAAGACGACAGGGGTATTTCCAGTTAAACAGATACATTCTTAGAAAAGGAGAATTTGTTTCATGGATATCATTACCTACACGGCGGAGCATAAAATCTTCAGGGAGAGTCTCCGGAAATTTCTTGACAAGGAAATCGTGCCCCATGTTGAGGAATGGGAGGAGGCGGGCATCGTTCCCCGGAGTGTCTGGAAGAAGATGGGGGAACAGGGGTTTTTATGCACGGATGTTCCCGAGGAATACGGCGGCGCGGGCGGCGATTTTCTCTATTCTGTAATTGTCTGCGAAGAACTCGTCAAAAGCAATTTTTCGGGTCTTACCGCGTCCCTGCACAGCGATATCTGCGTCCCTTATATTTCCGCGTTTGCCACGGAGGAACAAAAGCGTAAATATCTGCCCGGCTGCGTATCCGGCGATATCGTCACGGCGGTAGCCATGACAGAGCCCAACGCCGGAAGCGACCTGGCGGGAATGAAGACAACCGCCGTGGAAGACGGCGATCAGATTATTCTCAATGGCCAGAAGACTTTTATCAGTAACGGCATTAACTGCGATCTGGTGATCGTTGCCGCGCGCGATCCGGCCGTGAAGCAGGAACACCAGGCCGTTGATCTGTACCTTGTCGAGGCCGGCACTCCCGGTTTTGAAAAAGGAAAACAGATTAAAAAAATCGGCTGGCACTCTCAGGATACGGCGGAGCTGTACTTTACAGACTGCCGGATTCCAAAAGAAAATCGTCTGGGCGGCAAGGGAACCGGATTTCTCAAGCTGATGATGAAACTCCAGCAGGAACGCCTTGTCTGCGCCGTAGGCGCCGTGATAGCCGCGGAGTTCATTCTGGATTTTACCATTAAATACTGCAAAGAGCGCAACGCTTTCGGGCGGCCTATTTCCAAGTTTCAGCATGTGCAGTTCGAAATCGTCGAGATGGCAACGGATTGCAAACTGGGTCGTACGTTCATTGACAAGCTCATCATGGATCATATCGAAGGAAAAAATATTATTATCGAAGTCGCCATGGCGAAATACTGGACAACCGACATGGCTTTTCGCGTCGCCGACAGGTGCCTTCAGCTTTACGGCGGTTACGGATATTGCGAGGAGTATCCCATCGCCCGCGCTTGGCGGGATCTCCGCGTGACAAGGATTTTCGCCGGAACCAATGAAATCATGAAGGGGATTACGGCAAAATTTATGGGGTTATAGGCATAACCATTATTAAAACTTAAATCGCCAAAAAATATTTAGCGCGAGGTGTTTGCGATATGATGGATTATCCTTTGTTGTTGACCAATTTTATGCAGCACGCGGCCAGGTATTATCCGACCAAAGAGATCGTTTCCGTTTACCCGTCCGGTACTTTTCGTTACACGTACGCCGATTGGTACAAACGCGTAAGCCAGTTGGCGGGGGCGCTTAGCGCCTTCGGCATAAAAAAGGGCGATCGTGTCGCCTCATTCTGCTTGAACAACCATCGCCACATGGAGCTTTATTTTGGTGTTCCCTGCATGGGCGCCGTTCTGCATACGCTTAATATCCGTCTCTCCGTTGAAAATCTTGTTTACATTATTAATCACGCCGGGGACAGAATTCTGTTTGTTGATGAAGACGTTTACTTTCTCCTCGAACCCTTTAAAGATCAGCTAAAGACCATAGAGAAATATGTCATCCTGTCCCAGTCAGGGACACTGCCGCAGACGACTCTCTCCCCTGTAGTCCTCTATGACGATTTTATAAAAGACTTTCCGGAAACCTACGAATTTCCCGTTGACCGCGATGAAAACGAACCCTGCCTCATCTGCTATACGTCGGCGACAACGGGCGATCCTAAAGGCGTTGTTTACAGCCATCGCGGCCTGGTGCTCCACTCTTTTGCCACGGGAGTCGTCCTGGGCGTTCAGGAGAATGATTGCGGTTTGCATATCGTTCCGATGTTTCATGCCAATGCCTGGGGAGCCCCTTTCGCCTGCACCATGCGCGGATTGAAGCAGGTACTGCCCGGGCGGCAGATTCTGGACATGGCGGCGCTGTGCCGGATTATCGCCGAAGAAAAGGTTACCTTCTCCTGCGGCGTGCCGACGATCTGGATTATGCTCCACAATTATCTCGAGGCGGGCGGAGAGCATGACTTTTCCACCATCCGGTATTTATTTTCCGGCGGTGCGGCAATGCCCCGGCATCTCATCGAATCATACGAAAAAAAATACGGCGTATTGATGGCGCAGGGTTACGGCGCCACGGAAACATCGCCGGTTGTCACCCTGTCCGTGCCTAAAAGCACGATGGACAAACTGAGTGTCGATGAAAGAATCGATATCCGGACGACGGCGGGAATGCCCATACCGGGACTCGATGTAAAACTGGTCAACACGGAAACGGGCAAAGACGTATGCATGGATGGCAAGGAGATGGGCGAAATTCTGGTGCGCGGTCCCTGGATCGCTTCGGAATATTATAAAGACCCCAAGCAAAGCGCCATGACTTTCCCGGACGGGTGGTTTCATACCGGTGATATCGGAGTGATGAGCAGTGAAGGTTATATCTCCCTTGTTGACCGGACGAAAGATTTAATCAAAAGCGCCGGGGAATGGATATCTTCCATTGATCTGGAAAACGCCATCATGGGATGCGCACGGGTTTCGGAGGCGGCTGTTATCAGTCTGCCGGATGACAAGTGGCAGGAGAGGCCGATGGCCTGTATTGTGCCTGAGCCTGAAGCGGCAGATACGATTACAAAAGAAGAGATACAGGCTTATTTGAAAGATAAGGTGGCAAAGTGGTGGATTCCCGAAGAAATTGTTTTTATGACAGAGCTCCCCAAGACCAGCGTGGGAAAATTCAACAAGAAAAAACTCCGGGAAACCGTTGTACCGGAGATTCTCAAAAAGAGAGGTAAGGCATGAACGCTGATATTCAGGATAGAGTAGCGGTTATCGATGCCTGCCGGACGCCGTTTATGCGTTCCGGTACGGCCTTTTATGATTTGATGGCCTGGGAGCTGGGCCGCTTTGCCGTCAAAGGACTCATTGCCAGAACGGGGATTGAGCCGTCCGTCATTGACTACGTCATTATGGGGACGGTGGTGGCCGATGTTTCCACAACCAACGTGGCGCGTGAGATCATGCTGGGAGCGGGACTTCCCGGAACGATCCCGGCTCATACCTGCACGGCGGCCTGTGTTTCGGCGAATATCGCTATCACTTCCGCCTGCGACATGATAAATGCGGGCGAGGCGGATACCGTTATCGCCGGCGGTGTGGAATCGCTCTCCGATCCCGCGATAAAAGTCTCGAAGCGCTACCGCCGGCTGATTCTCGAACTCACCATGTTCAAGCGCCCTAAAACACTCGCGGGAAAAATGAAGCTCTTTCGCGGAATGAAAATGACGGACTTCATTGTTCCGGAAAGGCCGGCGCTTTCTGAATATTCCACAAAACTCACGATGGGTGCCAATGCCGATAGACTGGCGCGCCGCCTCGGTATTACCCGTGAGGAGCAGGATAATTACGCCGCCCGCTCCCATCGGTTGGCCGACGCCGCGATTAAGAACGGCGTGATGAAAAAGGAAATCGTTCCTGTTGTTGTTCCCCGGACAGGCCAGCTGGTGAAGGACGATAACGGACCCCGCGCGGGTGTTACGGCTGAAAAGTTTGCCTCGGTGAAACCGGCATTTGATAAGCGCTACGGAACCGTTACCGCGGCGAACTCTTCATTTCTGACGGATGGTGCGTCGGCCGTGCTGCTGATGAAGGAATCAAAAGCTAAAACGCTGGGGTTGCAGCCTCTGGCCTTTATCAGGGCATACGCGCAGGCCGGATCAAATCCATGGGAAGAGCTGCTGCTCGGTCCGGCTTTTTCCGCAGCGAAAGCCTTGAAAAAAGCGGGCATTGCGCTTGCCGATATAAAAGTTTTTGAAATCCACGAAGCGTTTGCCGCCCAGATTCTTGCCAACATCCGCTACATGGAATCCGAAAAATGGGGCAGGGAAAGTCTGGGCCTTTCAGGCAGAATGGGAGTCGTGGATAGAGAACTTCTCAACACGCGGGGCGGTTCTTTGTCCATCGGCCACCCGTTCGGGGCAACGGGCGGCAGGCTGATTGCCAGTTGCTGTAACCGCATGAAGGAAGAGAATGCTCAATTCGGCCTGATTGCCGGCTGTGGCGCGGGAGCCGTGGGCAATACCATTATTCTGGAAAACGCAAAATAGGGGAGGTGGCCGTGAAATATCTGGAACTGGAAAGAACAAAAGATGGAATTGCCGTTGTTACGATTAATTGTCCGGATGGCAAAGTCAACAAGGTCTCATCGGGACTGCTTGATGAAGTAGCCGGTGTTTTGAACGATGTAAGTAATGATACGGCCGTCAAAGGCATGGTGATTGTCAGCGGCAAAGAAGACAATTTTGTGGTCGGCGCGGATATTGATGAACTCAAAGGCATGCGTACCGCCGACGAGGTTACTGCCTATATCACTAAAGGCCACACCATCCTCAACAGTATGGAAAATATGAAAATCCCCGTAGTGGCCTGTATTCACGGCAATTGTCTTGGCGGCGGCCTGGAACTGGCGCTTGCCTGTAATTACCGGATGGCGGTTAACTCTCCGCAGACGGTTCTGGGATTTCCGGAAGTGCAGCTGGGACTGCTGCCGGCGGCCGGAGGAACGCAGCGGATGCCGCGGCTTATTGGTCTTACGGCGGCGCTGCCCCTGATGCTCACGGCGCGCACGCTCCGGGCTAAAAAGGCCCTGAAAGCGGGACTTGTTGATGAACTCATTCCTCCCTACGGTATTAAGGAAACGGGAGTTAAGAAGGCGCTGGAACTGATCAAGAAAGGCCCTGTCAAAAGAGGGCTAAAACGTTCCTTTGTTTCTTTTTTACTGGAGTCCAATCCTGTGGGAAGGGCTATCGTATTTTCGCAGGCAAGAAAAATGATTACGCGCCAGACGTACGGCTGTTACCCCGCACCGTATGCCATCATCGACGCGGTGGAGTGCGGACAGAAACACGGCAAGGCCGCGGGGCTACAAAAAGAAATCGAACTGCTCGGCAAGCTGGTTATGACGTCCCAGTCCAAATCTCTCATGAGCCTTTTTTTCGGCATGACCGATCTGAAAAAAAACCCTCAGAAAAACCTTGCGCGAAAAGCCGGGAAAATGGCCGTCATCGGAACGGGATTGATGGGGCAGGGTATCGCGTCGGTTTCCACCGCGATTTGCGATACCATTTTAATGAAGGATGTAAAACTTGACGACGCCGCCCGTGGAATGAGTGAGATTTGGAAGGGATTGGAGAAGAAAGCCAAATCGGGCGCTATCGCTGAATTTGAAAGGGATGTCCAGTACGGGAAACTTGTGCCCTGCGACGACTACGCAATGTTTAAAAATACCGATTTGATTATTGAAGCCGTGTTTGAGGATCTTGCCGTGAAAAAGAGGGTCCTGGCCGATGTGGAAGCCGCCACAAACGAACGCGCAATATTCGCTTCTAATACCTCGGCGATTCCGATTTCGGATATCGCCGCGGGATGCAGCAGGCCCCAAAACGTCATCGGGATGCACTACTTCTCACCCGTTCCGAAGATGCCGCTTTTGGAAATTATCACGACAGACCAAACGGCAGACTGGGTAACAGCCACAGCCCTCGATATGGGCATTGCTCAGGGGAAAACCTGCATCGTTGTTAAGGACGGTCCCGGTTTTTACACGACACGGATTTTGGCGCCTCTGATAAATGAAGCCATTTTTCTTGTGGAGGAGGGGGCGGAGTTATTAGCTATCGATCGGGCAATGCGTCAGTTCGGTTATCCTGTCGGTCCGATCACGCTCGTTGACGAGGTGGGGATTGATGTGGGCTCGCATGTCGCCATGGAATTGGAAAAACTTTTTGCGGCAAGAGGTCTGCAGTCATCAGGTGCTCTTCCCAAACTCATCGCCGCAGATTATAAGGGGAGAAAGAATAAAAAAGGATTCTACCGCTACGATGCAAAAAAAAGGAAGGGGCCGAAGCAGCCCAATGAAGAAGTGTATGTTCTGCTTGGCGGCGCGCCCCGCAAAGACTTTGACGCAAAATTGATTCAGCAGCGGGTCAGTATGATGATGATTAATGAAGCGTTGATTTGTTTACAGGAGAGAATTATTTCCTGCCCGCGGGACGGCGATATCGGCGCGGTTTTCGGTTTGGGATTCCCGCCGTTTGAAGGAGGCCCATTCCGGTACATTGATCGCATCGGCGCGTCCGGTATCATGACCACGCTGGAATCTCTGGAAAAAACTTACGGAAAGCGTTTCAGCCCTCCGCAAATACTCAAAGACATGGCGCGAAACGGTAAAAAATTCTACGGGGAATGATTCATAAATTGAAAGGGAAAAATGCAGACGCATCAAGATCAAAATAATAAGCGGCGTTACCCGCTTGAAGGAATGAAAATACTGGATTTGTCCACGCAGGTGCCGGGACCGTTTTGTTCGATGCTTTTGGCCGACATGGGCGCGGAGGTCATCAAGATCGAAAATACCGGTGAGGGCGATCAAGCACGACTGCTCCCTTTTCTTTTCAACGGCATCAACAGAAACAAAAAAAGTATTTCTCTGAATCTGAAATCGTCCGAAGCCAAAAAAATATTTTATAAGATGGCGAAGAAGGCCGATGTCATAATCGAAGGTTTCCGTCCAGGCGTTTGCAAAAAGCTTGATATTGATTATGAGATGATCAAAGCAATCAATCCCCGGATAATTTATTGTTCAATAACCGGATACGGGCAGACAGGCCCATACAAAGATAAGCCGGGTCATGACGTCAACTATCTTGGCTATTCGGGCCTTTTGAGCCTGGAGAGCGATTTGAATACCTATGCTAAAATGCCGGGGATTCCCGCCGCTGATCTTGCCGGAAGCATGTTCGCGGCCGTTTCAATACTTGCCGCTCTGATATGCCGGGAAAAAACAAACATCGGACAATATATTGATGTATCCATGACGGCCAGCGTGTTTTCATTGATTAACGGATCCCTTACAGCCGGTTTTCAGGGACAGAACGGAAGCGAAGCGCTATATATACCGCATTACGGCCTTTTCAAAACCAGGGATGAAAAATTTATAACACTCGGCATCGTGCATGAAGAACATTTTTGGAAAAATCTCTGCTCCGTTATCGATATGGGAAATCTGGCGGGACTGGATTTATTCCATAGAATAGCGAAGCGCGACGATATAAGCAGCCGTCTCCGGGATTCATTTTCTACGAAGAATCGTGACGAATGGCTGAAGTTACTAGGTGAAGCCGACGTTCCCTGCGGGCCGGTTTATTCAATTGAGGAAAGTTTTTCTGATCCTCAGGCAGTCCATCGCGGCTCCGTGTTCGAGATGATTCATCCTGCCGGGGAGAAGATGAAATTCAGGGCGTTCCCCGCTATTTTTTCCGAAGCCGTTACAAAAAAAGATACTCCGCCTCCCTCGCCCGGCATGAACACGCAAGGAATTCTTCATGACCTGGGTTACACGGATGAAGAGATCGCGAAATTGACAAAAGAAAAGATTGTCAAATGATATGTCACCCCAAGACGTTTCATTTGACTGAAACAGGAGGTGTCCAATGCGGGATGTATTTATTGTCAGTGCGGTTAGAACGCCGGTTGGCAAGCAAAGAGGGTATTATCGCCAGTACGTAGCCCCGGAACTGCTCGCCCTTGTGCTGAATAATGTAGCCCAACGTATAAATCTTGACGTGAATCTGCTGGATGATGTCATCACCGGATGCGTGTACCAGATAGGCGAACAGGGATTCAATCTGGCGCGGATGGGTATTCTCTCATCACGGCTTCCGGTGACGCTTGGAGGCATCAGCGTGAATCGTCAGTGCGGGAGCAGTCTCTCCGCGATACAACTCGCGACCGGTTTGATTGCCGCGGGGTCGATGGACGCAGTGATTGCCAGCGGCTGCGAGCTCATGACCAAATACGGCATTGCCTCCGATATGAACTGCACGCTTTCCAACGGACAAAACGCCGGACATCCCATTACAACATCGTATCTGGAGAACTACGGCATCCCCGACCAGATGAGTGCCGCCCAGGCCATAGCCAACCAGTGGAAGATCAGCAAGGAAGAGTGCCAGGATTTTGCTGTCGCGAGCCATGAAAAAGCCCTAAGAGCAACAAAAGAAGGCCGTTTCGAGAAAGAGATACTGCCTGTACAAGGCCTGGACAAGGACGGCAATAAAATCCTTTGCATAACCGACGAGCCAATACGCGCCGGAGTTACCCGGGAAGTGCTTGACAGTCTCAAGATATTGCCCGGTACCGACTGGATGACGGCCGGTCTTTCCAGTACCGTAACGGACGGGGCATCCGCCGTATTGCTGATGAGCGGCGAGATGGTGCAGAAACTGGGGCTTAAGCCGCTGGTTCGAGTCGTAGCCAATGCCGTGGTGGGCTCCGATCCCAAACTGATGCTCACCGGCCCCATGACCGCGACGCCGAAAGCCCTCAAAATGGCCGGTTTGAAAATCGACGACATCGACCTCTTTGAGGTGAACGAGGCCTTTGCGCCGATTCCGCTTGCCTGGGCAAAAGAGCTCAAGGCCGACATGGAAAAACTTAACGTCAACGGCGGTGCCATGGCGCTGGGGCACCCCGTGGGAAACAGCGGATGCCGTCTTAGCGTCACCGCGATCCATGAACTCGAGCGGCGGAAGGCGAAATACGCGCTGGTGACCCTTTGCACCGGCGGAGGCCAGGCCCCGGCGACGATATTCGAAAGAGTTTAGTTCCGCAATTCAATCGGACATAATCGAACACCACTAAAAGTTCTACTTCAACATGCAGCATGTGCTTCTGATGCAATGCCCCCTGGATATTTATTATACAATTACCCACTTTAAAGCGGATACATTCTACCCACCATGCATAAAAACAATCCGGCGGCTATTAAATAATATCTATTGATATCGTATGCTTATCATTAATAGTGATATCAGGCATATTTTTTGCTTTTTATAAATTAAAAAACCTTCAAAAGGAGCCATAAAAACATGAAGAAAACATTTGACATCGTAGCCGTTGTTATCGCGATAATATTTGTTATCGCATCAGTAGCGATTGTCTCTTCAGCCTATGCAATGCAGCCTGCAGAGAAAACCGGTCACCATAAGGAATTCTGTATTAAAAAATATCTGAATCTCTCCGACAAACAAATAGCCAGCATGAAAGAGTTGAGAAACAGCTTCCAAAATGACACCAGGGATATGAGATATGATCTCAAGATCAAGCGGATAGAAATGCGCAAGCTTTTTACGGATCCTAAGACGGATGATGCGGCGCTTTTAGCTAAACACAAGGAGATAAGCGATCTACGTCAGCAATTATCGGATAAGAAAGTGCAGATGAAGATTCAGTGGCGCAAGATTCTTACGCCGGAGCAAATTATGAAACTTGATAAAATTCACCATAAGTTACATGCAAGGTGGGCG
>DATKPG010000010.1:0-4499 GCA_035524255.1 Smithella sp.
CAAAACTTTGACAAAAAGACGCCGAATATGGTTTACTTCGGTTCACTGGCGCAGAAACAGGCTGCGGCATGAACTTTAACCCTGAGCAGTTTTACACTTATAAATCCCTGTGCTCTGTCCGAAGAACCCAGACCACCTCAATTTTCATTTGTTTATAGAAAAGTGTATCACAGAGATTAAAGAAGCAGGAATTGATATTATTGTAGCAGCTTCTGTTACTGCTATTCCAATAGCTTTTATTCTGTCAACTGAACTAAATAATTTAAACGGCCAATTTCTTTTTATCATGAATGAACCGATTGAATATTATAAAAATATCTTATTTAAAACGAAAGCAATTGCTCTTTGTGACGATATCTTGTTGACAGGTGGTTTGTTATATGCAATTGCTGAGTTGCTAATAGGCAAGGATTATTATAAGAATAAAATTAAATTTATCATTACTATATGTGATTTAGAACAATTTCCTGAACCTGGAAGAAAATATATTCGTTATTTAATTAATCACGCATCTCCAGTACTCTTGACAGCATTCAAAATTTAGTTAATTTAAGTTTTTTTATAAAATACTCTGATTCCGATGATTGAAGGTCACGTCCACCATAAGCATTAACCCAAACGGAACACAAACACATAACATATAATGTATGGGAGAAAACAATTAAAAAAGATTTTCCCCTATGCATTAAGCAAAAAGCTCTCCCTCAACTCTTGCCAGTGTTTTAATTCCGTGATAATCTGGTTCCAATGGGTGAGCGAGTAGCCCACCAGAAGGGATTTTTCAGTCCCGCAAGTCTTATTAAGCTCGTAAATAAGCCCCAATTGGGCGGTTCCAAATCCTTCTTTTCTTTTATAAGAAATTCCTTCCGGAAATACCATTTTTTGGAACCGCAAATGAGAAGTGGCTAAATCAAGCCATTGTCTGCCTAGATCGGCAATAAAAGCGTTTGCGTAAGATAACACGCCTTCAATATCAAACTGATCAATCCTTGTTTCATTCAAGGATATTTTTATTGCCATAATCTGATTTTCAATTTCTTCTTTTCGCTCTTTAAATTCTTCGGGTGTGTACGATCCTTCTTCCCGCATTTCAAAAATTCTTTTCCGCTTTCCATCTAATATCGCCAATTGCTTTTCATAGTTTTGGGCTTCTGTTTTTAAGTCTAAATCTTGCCTGTTCCATAAACTCAAAACAATCGCTTTGAATACATCCAAGAAATCTTTTTTTGGCGTAATCCCTTTCAGAAATTTGACAAAATCATCTTCCAGTTTTTGTTTGCTTATACCCTTGCCATACATCAAACATTCTTTATTAAAACAGTGGTAGTAATAATATTTCTCGTTTCTACCAGTTGAACAGCTTCCGGTAAGCGGCTGTTCGCAATGTCCGCATTTAACGGTTTGCCTTAATAGGAAATTAGGATTCTTCCTGATTCTTTTAACTCTGTTTGATTTTCCTGATAAGATACATTTGATTTTAAAATACTCTTCTCTGGTTATCATCGGCTCGTGTATGCCTTGAACTTCTTCGTTAGTCCATGGATTCACAATGATGCCAGCATAATATTTCAGATACTTAACAAAAATTTTACTAACTAACTGCGGACTTGTTTTTTGGCCTCTGATTTTGCTTAAGCCCAGCTTATCTAAAAGCCGGATCATATCTACTTGCGTATATATTCCTTTGGAAAATTCTTGTAATGCCTTTTGAATGATAGGAAAGATTTGTGTGTCTGGTTTATCGGCTACAAGTTTTTTTTCACCCTTTTTTCTTGCATGTTGGCATTCATAGCCGATAGGCGGTTTGAAAGGAGTTATGCCCTGATTGATTTTGGCCATCATTCCATTGACGCTTCTTTGAGCTCTAATGGCATTGTCAAATTCGGCGCTTCCGGCTAAAACGGTTTCAATAAATTTCTCTGCCGGATTATTGCCGATGGGTTCTGTTACGGAATGCAAAGTCACTCCGTATTCAATCAACATTTTTCTGACGTAAAAATGATCTTCGGTATTTCTTGCGAAGCGGTCTACTTTATAAACTACAAAAGCATCAACCTTGCCTTTGTTCTTCCGGCAAAATTCAATGGCTCGCAAAAACTCGGCGCGTTGGGCTGTTTTGGCAGAGGCTCCTTCCTCACGATAAATACCTAAAACTTCAATGCCCTTGCTTTGGCAATAGGCACGGCAAAGCTCATCCTGATTTTCCAAGGATGTGCCTTTGACTTGTTCTTCGCTTGATACCCTTACATAAATTATTCCTTTCATAAATTTGTTTTTAGACAACTTAAAGGGACAGTCTGATCGCCCAATTTAGTTTCCCGAAGGTCACTTCACTGGCAGACTGCCCCTTTAAGGCTACGAAGTGACAAAAAAATCGGGAATTATATTAAATTGGGCGATGCTTATATTATAAAGCAAAATATATTTTTGAGCAAAGCGGACATTGTGGGGAAAGAAATGTCCTGACCTCTACTTGACTTGACAGATAGTGTCCAATTAAGATGTGCTTTGGCAATTGTTACATATACGAGTCGACAACATCTATTATGTTGTCGAAAATTGCTGAATACCATTTAGTAATGTTTAGGAGAGGATTATTGTTACCCCTCTGCTTCATAGTTCATCCACACAGCTTTTTGTGTCGGCCTTATTAACTATTAACATTGATATTTGTCGTCTCACGTGCTAAAATTTATTTCCCGGCAAGGGTGAAATGGGGCATTTCCTAGAAAATAATCTTACTGTTCGCGTTACGGTGCTAAAGCCACGGATTATTATACACGCACGGATTGTCCTTGGTGGTAGCAGTAGATTAGATTTGGACATTGAGCTTCTATTCGATAAGTGTTGATACTTAATTCCATGCAACCAAGCTTATTATCGGTTCCGATATGTTCGGTGAAGAACTTTGCAGCGTGATAATGTTTCTAGTGGAGGACAATATATATGTATCGTATGGCAACAATCGTTATAGTTATAGCTTTCATGTCCCTCAATGGTCATGCTTACGGTGCTTTTGGTGGCAACAACACTCTCACTAGTGGCGTCGCTGGCTCCTCGCCAACCTTACAAAGTATGCCTAATACTGTCGATATCGGAACAACAACGACGGTGAAATCGGTTTCGCTTGGTGCGGGGTCAAGATCGGCATATGGACCGATTATTAATCCATCACCAAGTTTAAACCCGGTAGCACACATGACTCCTGCCGCCGGCAATGACGGCGACGTTCAAACCACCGCGGTAAACAACGTTTCGCCTCACCAATACCTTTCAGCTTGGCTAAGTTGCGGATCGATCTTCATGCTTTTGCTGGCATGGTTTCTTAGCCACGAGGCGGCGCGCCTTCAACGTTGGGCGATGGCCGACCAAAAAGAGGACCGCCCTAAAACTGAAAACGCTTTTTTCGTGGTCTTAGGGGTGGCCTTATTTTCGTGTTTGCTGAGCCTCCTCATTTGGATGTGTTTAGAGGGCCAATATCTACCAGGGCAGTTACGCGGTGAAGCATTTTTTATGGCAATACTTTTTAACCCATATGTGTTAGCTCCGGGTTTTTTGATGGCAAGCATTGTTACAGGGGCACTGGCGTTGGTACGCTTCTCGTTCGCTAGCGTCGCACTGAGATTGCGTGGAGCGGGGCAAGGTGAGGGTATGCGTTCTCCGTGGATGGCTTTGGGAGGCGGACTCATCGCGCTAATCAATGTTGCCGGAGCAGTGACGGGGTTACTGGTGGTATTCTGGCCGCATCTCTTGCATTTGTGATTTTATCCACTGATTCACTTTCAGTCTGGAAGTGAATCCTCTTTTAAGCGTGCGGATCAACCCTGATGGCGTTTTCCCAAAACTTCGGATCAGTCATATTCTGTGCAGCGGAGATATTTTTGGAAATCTCCTTAATTTCTTCGTCAACGTAGGATTTTCGTTCCGCATTGATAGCTTTCACTATTAATTCGCATACCAATCCAACTGCGGCAGCCCCCAACAAGGTAACGATGCCCATAACTGCGCCTCCAATAACTAGTTCAAAAATGACACCTATGCCATGCGATCTATTCCAAATACCAACAAGCTGATATATCCAAATCAAAACACCGATTCCAATACTCAGCGACATCATGGTGCCTTCTTTAATGCTGCTTTGAGATCTGGCTATCTCTTGCGCATGCTGATTTTTTTGAGCGACAAAGACTGTTTTGTATTTGGGAAACAGTCCCTCGAAAAGCGGCCTGATTTCAGAAAGTCTTTTTCCAGCATCGTATAGCCCAAGCAGATTGTTCTGACTTTTTAACCTTTGAGAATCTTTGATAATTATGTCAAATTTCACAAGGTCTTCTTTAAGCAATCTCGGTAGCGGTATCCTGAGCTGGTCTGGGAAAATCGGACAGTGACATAAGTGGAAAAAACTGCTCTATAATGCAAGAAGAAAGAAAAAGAGGAGGAAGCGTTATATGAGCAAACGACCCAGACGGAATCATGCCCCGGCATTCAAGGCCAAAGTA
>DATKPG010000011.1:0-7077 GCA_035524255.1 Smithella sp.
CAGTTTCTGCTGGAAGATGATGGTCTTGACCGTGCAGGATGCCCGACGTTTTGTGGAGAGGTGTGAATTCATCACCACGCCGGGCTGGCTTCAGGGAGGCAATAGCCGGTATGAGGCTGGGCTTCCTGAAGGAACCGGGCCCTACAAAGTATTTACAAACATGGCCGTCATGGACTTCGAGCCAAAAAGCAAACGAATGCGCATCATCTCGGTCAATCCCGGATATTCGATTAAGGATGTGCAGGACAACTGCGGTTTCGAACTCCTTAAAGCGCCAAAGGTAACCGAAACACTGCCGCCGACGGAAATTGAACTGAAGATTCTCCGGGAAGAAGTAGATCCTCATCGTTATGTTATTGGAAGGTAAAATAATAGTAATATAAGATTGATATCCGGCATTCTTATGGAGATTGACGATTTGAGACTAACAGGAAGAAAGTGATGATTTGTTACGCCTATGTATCAATAATTTGCGGTTTTGAGTTGAAGCGAGAATTACGGTATGAAAGGCCGCGATGAAGCTCGCGCCAGGCTGAAATACATTCTTTATTCTTTTGTTAAATACATTCTTCCAGTTGATAAGTAAATGCCCGGAAACCTTCATTAGGATAATCTCTTCTTAAGCTCCGCACAATCTCAAGAAGTTTAGGAATCTCCTCATCAGGCACAGCGATATAAAGTATATTGTTATTGAAGGGTGAGTTAGAGGTGCCCAGCTTTGCGCCGGTTTCTTTGCCTTCACCTGTTGTTCCATGCACTTTCGTATATTGCTTAAATTCAGCTTGCTTAAATTCATTGGTGACGCGTCTATCAAAGTAATCGGCGTAAATTAAAGCAAACATTTTCATGATTTCAACCTCTCATTTTTATTTTTTAAAAAAGAGGAAAATACCCCGTCTCATTTACCAGGGGGTTCATTTAAATGGATAAGAACTTTCTTTTGTAAATGAAAATATATTACTCGAACTGATGAGTGTCAAGAGGATTTTCGGTCTTCTCCAAAGGAGGATAGGATTATTTCCGGGTATGTTTTTCAACAATAAATTTACCTAGGACAAGCATGTCCAGCTCTCTTGTTTTAAATGTGTTTATGGCGTCATCCGGTGAGCAGATAATCGGCTCATGGTAATTAAAGCTTGTGTTTATCGCGACGGCAAATCCAGTTAATTTTTCAAGTTCCTTTAAAAGGGAATACAATTCGGGACACCATTCCCGCCGGACCACCTGAATGCGGGCTGTGCCGTCAACATGGGTGATACCGGCAAGTTGCGATTGATACTCCTTTTTTACCGGCACCGCCAGAAGCATGTAGTAGGCGCTCTGCGGAATGGGGGAATCTATCTCAAAATATTTTGTAGCGGCCTCTTCGGTAACGATGGGTCCGAACGGCTGAAAATATTCCCGGCCTTTAATTTTTTGATTCAGACGGTCTTTAATGGTTTTATGCAGCGGATTGGCTAATATTGAACGCGCTCCCAGCGCTCTGGGGCCTGCTTCAACCCGGCCCTGCATCCATCCGATTATTTTGTTATCAGCGAGCGCCCTTGCAGCCTCAATGCCGGGGCTTTCGCTTTTGCGGTAGGGCAAATTACTTTTTATCAGAGCCTTTTCGATTTCATCATCCGGGTAGTCCGGTCCGAGATACGGAGAAAACGGCAAAGTTCCGGGAGTGTACGTTTCATTTTTTAAGCCAAAGGCCGCGTAGAGTGCCGCGCCTGCCGCGCCGCCGGTATCGGACGTGAAGGGCGGGATAAAATATTTTTCATAAAATCCCGATTTGTGCGCGATGCCGTTTAGATTACAATTAAGGAAGATGCCGCCGGCCAGACACAAATATTTATTATTGCTGGCGCGGGAGGCCGCCCCTATCATGTGCAGCACGATGTCGATGGCTTTTTTTTGCAGGCTTGCCGCGATATCCATATGCCGCTGTGTGATGGGTTCGTAAGGTTCGCGGGGCAGGCCTAAATCGGGATCGAATTTTCCTCCCGCCAGATTCCACCATGACAGATATCGCATATCAATGGCAAAGGTCCCATCAGGCAGGATTCTGAAAATTCTGTTAAAGAGATTCTGATAGGTGTCGCGGCCGTACGACGACAGGGCCATGGTTTTACCCTCCTGATACGGGGCAAAGCCCAGGAACCGGGTAAAATTCAGGTAGATTAAACCCAGCGAATGAAGCGAAAGAATCCACCACCGGCGTTCGATTTTGTGCGCTTTGGCTTTAAAAAAAGTTGTGGATTCATATTCGCCGAAACCGTCAACAACCAGAATATCAGCCTGATCGAATGAAGAAAGGTAGTAAGTTGAAGCGGCGTGGGCCATATGATGGTCAACCCAAACCACCTTTCCGCGAAACCCGATGCCCATATGTTTTTTGACAAATCTTCTCAGGAAAAACGAATAGAAAATTGTTTTAAAATGTTTCGGCGGTTTATTATGCTTTATCATTTTAAAATAGACGGGAGGGGTAATCAGCACAAACTTGAGGAGCTCCGCGATCAGCGCTTTAACCGGATTCCAGTTAAAAGCGATGATATCCACATCGGCAATCGTAAGACCCGCGGCATGAAGCACGTAATCGATGGACTGCTTCGGAAAATCGCCCGTGTGTTTTACGCGGTTAAAACGTTCCTCTTCAATATTGGCGATTATTTTTCCGTCCTTGATCAAACAGGCTGCAGAATCATGAACGAAACAGGTTATGCCGAGAATATTCATATTAATCTCTTTCTAGTTTTTCATAAAAGAATTTATTAAATTCTTTACGTAATTGACCGGACCGTCATTTGCCGGCCGCGGTTACTCCTATCACAAGTTAAGCCGGAATTCTGCTGTTTTCTGTTTTTTTTCTCAAATTGCCACACAAGATTGCAATGCGGGATTATAAGTCAATCATTAACAGCATGAATAACCGATGGAGCATTATTGACACGCGGGGCTAACCTTGTTATACGTCACGCCCATGGAAAAATATCTTTAAGATTAGTTTTAGTTCGCGCAAGGAGAGCTCTTAATTCATGCTAAGAACACCAAACCCTTCAGGGATAAGGAAATGTCTTGGAATAGTTACGCTGCTCGTCATTTCTTTGTTACTTGTGTCATGTCTGAATCTGATTATGGAAAAGCCCGATTTCACTATTCGGGATATTAAATTCAGTAAATGTTCCCTGACCGACATGGATCTGCTTCTGGTGATAGAAGTGAATAATCCGAACCGTTTTGATTTCACGATCAAGTCTTTGCAATACAGCGTCTATCTTAATGACAGGGAAATCGGAAAAGGCGGCCTGGATGAGGAACTTTGTGTCCTGGCGTTGTCAACGACAAAAATTCAGATGCCCGTTCATGCCGGGTTTAGGGACCTTGGCGCGGGCGTTAAGGCTTTCTTTACGGGTGAGGAGATTCCGTATAAGATAGAAGGAAGCGCGTGCATAAAATCTTTTTTCGGAAACAGCAAGTTGCCTTTCTCAAAAGAGGGGCGGGTTAATTTGCAGAATTTGATGAGAGGGAAGTGGAGTTAGTGGGGAAATCTCCTTGTTTTCCAAATAAAGTCCCTTTTCGCTGCCGAAAGCATTTTGGATAAATCCAGGGCGAGCTTCAGGCGATTGCAAAACTCGCCTGCGGCTCAAACAGTTGCAATCGCTTGTCTTGCGCTTCGCCCGGATTTATTTTTCCAAAACGCTTTCAATGGCCGCTAAAATGGATTTTATTTGGACAGCAGACTTAAAAGACTCGACCGAACTTAGGGTATATATAGGGAATAAGGAATATTTTAATATGTTTCATGGAAAATGGAAAGTTCTGTCAGGCATTGTATTGCTGATAATTGTTGCCGTCGCGGCTTATGTTTTTTATCTCTACCAGCAGGGAGGTATCCAAAACTACAAACCGCCTACGGAAAGCACGGAGACTCCCCAAAAACAGATTATCAGCGACTTGACGGCTCTGTCTTCGGCGCTCGATGCCTACTTCGCGAAATACCTGAAATACCCCGATTCGCTTGATGAATTGAAACCGGAATTTATGGATAAGATACCGCGAGAGGCTGAAGCGAAGGCACAGTTTATCTATCAGTCGGACGAGATTGATCATTACCGGATTACGGTAACAGAGCCGTCACGCTATGGATTCAAGGAGCTCTATATTGAAAATGGAACAATTACACAAAAATAAGGCGATTCATTTGCTGATATATTTCTATGTAATTTTTGCCGGCCTGATGTTTTCTTCTGCCGCGTTCGCGGAAGCGCCGCGGTCAGCGGCCGGGCAATTAGAGGCCGAGATCAAACAGGTTCTGGAAAGGACCATCAAGTGCAAAAATATTATTGTCCGGATTACGATGTCAAAAGAAAAGCCGGGTGAAATAAAAACGCTTGCCGTGAAGGTTGAAGGCGCCGTCCTCGGAAATATGGCGACGGATTATATAACGGTTGTATGTGAAAAGCCGGTCATCGATTTTAACCAGTTAAGAAAAGCAAAAAAGTTTAAAATCATTTCCTCATCCGGTAATAAAGTGGGTATCCTGGTTTCGGCCAATGCCATTAACAGCTACATTGCCGCAAAAGCCAGACAGTACCACAACGATCAGGCGCGGGTTTCGGTGAGGTTTTCGCCGCCGTATGCCGAATGTTTTTTTGATATTCCGGTTTCGGCAGTCCCGCCCAAAACGCTGAAGCTTCTTGCCGGGTATGTGAAAGGGAAAAAAATCGAAGGCTACGCGGCCCTGCAGATGCAGGCAAAGAACAATGCTCTTTACGCGCTTTCATCAAAGGCCATTGTCAATCATTTTCTAATCCCCGGCGCTGTCTTGAAAGAGCTGCAAAGTACCTTAAACCCGGTTGATCGCGTTCCTGTTTTCGCGCCCATGCGTTTTGCCATCAATCATGTCAATGTTCAAAATAATTATTTGTTCTTATCAAACTGACGCCAAACAGGAAGTTGGAATAAAGGTATTAATTCAATGCAGTGCTAATCAGTTAATCAAAATCAAACGTAAATCCTAAAATCACAAACTGGGAGATCGGAGACTCCACCCTCATTATTTGATAGTTGATTTGTAATTATTTCAACTTTCTTAAATCATGCTCATAGTCTGTCAATTATTTGCGGGGTGCGGGGTGATTGGTGAAGATGAAAAGTGAAAAAAATACTTGACTGTAAAGGGAAACGGGTGAAAGATATTTCTATTACCGACTATTTGGGATTAAAGTATGAAGAAAATATCTTTGAGGAAAATAGGAATAATATTAATAATTACTGGGATATTTTTACACGTTATTTCGATACCTTATTTAACCGGTTATAATCATCACGTCGGCTATTTGGCTAGCATTCCATATATGAAAATTTTAATTCCGGTTGAAAAAACCATAATAGAAGCACCTCCTGTTAGTAATAAACTACTATCAAACTCAACAACAATTCAACCAACAAATATTCTATCTGGCCAGGACTTAAGAGAAATTGGCCAAAAAATGAACAGAGAACTTTTCCCTGAAGCTTCAAAACCAGTAAAGACTATTGCTTATAAAGACATAATTTTATTGACCACATCTTTAATTTTTATCGGTACTATAATGATTGTAGTCGCCAGAAGAAAAATCCCTTGACAAAATAACCTCTAAAAAATGAGAACGGAAACAACGGGGTCAGGATACTACAGTCAGTAAGGTGTTGAAGAATGAAAAAAGAAACTGATATTTCAAGACCTATTGCTAAGAATTTGATGACGCATCAGATTATTGAGGCAGCAGATGATAGATTCACTAATTTCAGTCATGCTTTGTTAGACACCTGTCATCTTGTAGAACTATCAGCCAAAGGAATTTCCCACTTACCAATTTTATATAATGTGCAAGAAGTAATAGATGACTACAATAATGATACAGGGCAAAGTAACGATAAAGATAAACTGAAAAAAGCCAAAGAAGAAGCGGAATTTGCAAAAAATGAAGTTGAAAAAGGTTTCCCTTTTCTCTATGGGCAAGGTGCAGTGTCAATATGGGGGCAACTAGAAGCATTTATTGAAGATTTGCTAGTGGACTGCATGGAAAAAGACGTAGAATTAATGAATAATCAAATAATTCAAAAAGTAAAGATTGTACTTGCGCAGTATGACAGTATGAGTGAAAAAGAACGGAAGTATTATATCCTTGATAATTTACAGCGAGACTTACAATCTAAGTTTAAACAAGGAGTCACTCAGTTTGAAGCAATCCTAGATGTATTCAAATGGAGTGGAAACATAGGTGATAAGACAAGAAAGGACTTGTTTGAATTAGGAAATATTCGCAACAATCTTGTTCACAGAAGAGGTATAGCAGACAAACGCCTTGTAGAATCCTGCCCTTGGCTAAACATGAAAATAGGAGATAGGATTAAAGTGGATGCATTATCATTCCATCGCTATACAACAGCAATTATGATTTACACTGCCGTGATAATAAAAAGAATCATAGTTTGTTATGGTGATAAAACAACTAGGATTGACAATTTAATAAAAGGGTTGTTGGAGCTTCAGATATCAGAAATGAGGGACAACGCTCAATAAGAAAGATTGCCACGACGACTGAGAGTTGTCTCGCAATGACAAAAGGATAGGTTTCTTTCGTAGTCCGGGCCTTCAGGCCCGTTTATTGTCATCGCGCAATGACAAGTAAAATAGAAAACGCGAAAGGGATGAAAGGCAATGTTAGATAAGCTATATATTATTGCGTTTGTGACACTTGTAGTATTAGGTGGCGTGGTTATTTACTTTCATTATAGATTTCTTTCCATTTTAAAAACGGCGCATAATGAAAAATGGAAAGAGTTAGGATGTCCTTCGCTAATTAATAACTCTCCAAGAAATAATATTGCTACTTTAAATTTCTTGAGGAAAAATGAATATTTGATGATGAATGATCAAAACTTAACGAAAATTTCCTTACGCTGAGCTGGTCTGGGAAAATCGGACAGTGACATAAGTGGAAAAAACTGCTCTATAATGCAAGAAGAAAGAAAAAGAGGAGGAAGCGTTATATGAGCAAACGACCCAGACGGAATCATGCCCCGGCATTCAAGGCCAAAGTA
>DATKPG010000012.1:0-199630 GCA_035524255.1 Smithella sp.
AGAACGCAAAACCATTTTTGGCGCGGTGTTGACATTTATCGCTCCGTCATCGCTGTCCGCGGTAACGTACTGCGCCAGTGAGGGCTTTTCTTTTGTTCCGTAATAAATTTCCTTGGTTATTCCCTTTATCATAAGCAATTCTTCAATGCAATCCAGTGGAGCGTTTTTTGCTTCATAAGGAGGATTTAAAGAAAGATAATACGCGCTTTCTGCTCCCAATCCTGTAACATTATCATCAGAATCAATCCAGTCCACGATGGAATCGGCTATTTCTGTCGCTTTTCTTTCATCAAGCCCGAATTCCGGCTGCAAAAGCAGCCTCATAAGCATCTTATAATATCCATTTTCATAAGCTATCTTATTCAGAGGAATTTTACCGGTTTCATCTTCAACCCTGACCATAAAATACCCGTCGTTAAAAAGAGTATTGGATTGCAGGGATATCGTTTCCATGTGCGCCCAGTCGTCGCGCAAGGTGACGTAATTATTTTTGGAATTACTCAACAAGGCGGCCGCTCCATAAAAACCGGATTTGGCGATATAAGTTAATTTTATGCCGTCGCTTACGTTGGCCGCGTCGTAGATATCCGCGCGCGATGAGCGGTTTAATTCAATGACGATGGCCACTAAAACAGCGATAATCAATATTACCGTGATCAGCGCTATTCCGCGATTGTTAAGGATATTATTTTTCATAGCGTTTATTTTTTAGCCGGCAAAAATATCTTTGTCATAAATTTATAAGGTTTTTCCTGATCATTTAAATTAACCAGAAAAAGCTCTATTTTTACTGCCGCGGGCACTCTGCCGTTCTGGTTTCCCTCTGTTGAAGAGGAATCCCATACATCTGTTTCTATGCCTTCGGAATCATAAAATGTCAACTTGAAGGTATCCACGTTTTTGCAAATGATAAATCCGCCGTTTGCAATTTTTGTTTTATCCGGTTTGGAGGCGAACACATCGGCTCTCCACAAGGAAAAACTTTTACCATCTTCATCCTCCCGCACATAGTAGCCGATCGCGGCCGGGCATCCTTCTTCTTCATTTTCATCAAAGGCCAGATGGGAAGCCGACCAGAAAGTGATTGTATGAAATTCACGGTTATTAAACTTTATTTTCTCGGCGCGCAGGTCAAAGGCGCCTATCGATGGTTGCAGAGATGATAAATCTGTTATCATCCGGTCCATGGACGTGCGCGCCATTTTATAGATAACGCGTTCTTCCTCCATTTGATGCGCTGTTTTTAAAATACCGCTGTATGAGACATAAACGGTGGCCATAACCAGACCAAGAATAAAGATGGCAATCAATATCTCGACCAGCGTAAATCCATTATGGGTTTGTTGAAAAACCCCGTTGCCGTTAATTTTTTTTATAAACCGGCCGGCCATAAGTTACGTTCCCGCCTTTTTGTAAAGAACAAGCTTATAGGTTCCGCGACGGATAAATAATTTGTTGGTTACCGTGACCTCAATTTTCTTGAACTGCAGCAACTGGGTATCGCTGATTTCCAGATGCCATGTGTATTGAGAATAATCGGGACCGAAGTCTCCATCGTCGCTTCTGTTGGATAGAGCAGGCGCTATTTCTATCTCAACCATTTTGCTCTGGGCAAGCAATGCCGCTGTGGTCATAAAACGAGAATCAGTGGCCATGGAAATGCTCTGTGACTGCAATTGAAAGACGGAAACCAGCGCGATGGCCAGAATCGCGATAGCGATCATCACTTCCATGAGCGTAAAGCCGTTCGCTTTTTTTAGTTTCATGCCGCCGTCCTTTATTTGGAAACGTATTGCCCGGAACCACTCATGGAAATATCAACATATTTATCGTAAATATCCGTCACGCCGAGAAAGGGATTTATCACTATCGTCATTTTGTCATCTTCATATCCCAGATGGATGATGGCGGGAGAACAGATATTATTTTTTTCAAAATAAAGCCTGGCCTCCCCCACGGATGTTTTTTGATTATTTTCGTCTACGAGGTCCATGATGACGACATCTGAAGGCAGATGCTGCGGACTTTTTTTTATTTCATCCTGTTTTTCCGGCGTCATGTCCGAGGTAATAACCCAGTAGGCGGAATTGGACACGTCGATGCAGAGGATGTAGGTGATCTGATCCCTGACTGCATCAACGCGCAATTTTCTTTCCAGAGCTATAAATTGACGCGAAGCCTTTTTGAGATTATCGCCGGTGAAAACATCCCTTGTGGAGGGAACGGCCAATACCAAAATCACTCCGATAAGGACGATGACCAGCAATATCTCGACAAGCGTATAACCCTGCTTATTCACTTTCCCAGTTATTGATGTCTTTATTAACACCTTCACCGCCAGGTTCTCCATCTGCGCCGAGGCAAGTTAAATCAAAATCGCCGTGGTTGCCGGGGCTCAGGTAGACAAAATCATTTCCCCATGGGTCCTTGGGCACCTTGTTCTTTTCCAGATATCCGCCCTGCCGCCAGTTTTTGGGAATGTTTCCAACAGTCGGGGGTTCCACCAGAGCGTTCAAACCTTGTTCGGTTGTGGGATAACTGCCGTTATCGAGTTTGTAAAGTTTCAGCGCCGATTCCAGAGCCTCCATTTGGATTTTCGCTTTGGTTACCCGGGCTTCATCAGGACGTCCCATAATACGGGGGATAATCAGACCAGCGAGCACTCCTAAAATGACGATAACCACCATCAGTTCTATTAAGGTAAAACCTGCCTGCCTGTTTTTGTTCTGATTGAAAAGTTTCATAATCAACCTCTTTTTTTTGTTAAATTTCACGTTTGCTTTGCGCAATTTTGCTGTAATTAGAACAGCGTTGTAAAAAGGCCAGAGTCAAGGCGCGCAAATCCTTAAGGAATGAGGCCTGCTCTTTCGCAGGTCGCAATGACTAAGGATGCGGCTAAGCGCAGCATATGGTTTTTTTACGATGCTGTTTACTTCACCAACTGGTTCATTTCAAATATCGGCAACAAAATAGAGACGACAATAAAACCGACCACAAGTCCCATCACCAATATCATGATCGGCTCCAGGAGAGAAGTCATAATCATAATATTGGCCTGAGACTCATTTTCATAAGCCGTGGCAATGCGGTTGAGCATTGTCTCCAGTGTGCCGCTTTGTTCTCCCACGGCAATCATTTCTGTCACGAGGGGAGGGAACATGCCGCTTTGTGACAGAGGACCGGAAAGGCCCTTGCCTTCTTCCATATCCTTGGCGGCCTGACGGATTGCTTCTCCGATAATGATATTATTCACGATATTGCGGACTATTTCCATCGCCGATAGAAGCGGAACGCCGCTTTGCAGCAAAGTGGCCAGCGTCCGGCAGAATCTGGCAATCGCAATTTTGCGGTTAATTTGTCCAAACAGCGGGATTTTTAATTTGACGTTATCCCACACGCGCCTGCCCGTTTCCGTTGAGTCTTTCATGTATTTAAAAGCGGCAATCGAAACGGCCAGAAGCATCAGAATAAGCCACCAGAAAGATTTTAAAAAATTGCTTACCACTACCAAAATAGTCGTTATCAGGGGCAGGGTTTGATGCATATCGGAGAAAATGCCCGTGATTTTGGGCACAACAAAAGTCATTAAAAGAAAAATAACTCCGGTTCCCATAAACAGCATAACGATGGGGTAATACATGGCTGACTTTATCTTGCTTAGCAAGGCCTGCTGATTTTCACTGAAGTCGGCCAGCCGCTCCAGAACCAGATTGATGGTTCCCGAAGCTTCTCCCGCCCTGACCATGTTCAAATAAAAAGGCGGAAAAATTTGAGGGAATTCCGACATGCCCTCCGTCAGGCTCTTGCCTTCATTGACCTGCTCGCGTATTTGCGCCAGGGCTTTTTTTAAAAGGGGATTTTGCGCCTGCTGCATCAGAATGGATAGTGAAGGCACCAGCGGCATTCCCGAGCCTAAAAGCGTGGAGAGCTGACGGGTAAATACGGAAACCTCACCGGCGGAAACCCTCTCCCATAGATTAATCTTTAAAGCTCCGGATAACGCGGTTTCCTTTTTGCCCGCCGCCTGATTAATTTCCACGGGATAAACATTGTTATCCCGCAGCTTTTGCCTTGCCGCGGCGATGCCCGGCGCGTCAATAAAACCCTTGCGCTGGTTACCTTTTTCATCTAACGCGATGTATTCAAAAACACTCATTTGTTTATGCTCTGCCTGCCAGGAGACTATTTCGTAATTTTAGCATAAATTTTAATTCGATTCAATAAGTTATGCGCGATTTTCAGCCATTTTTCTTTGCTGATTAATAAAAAGGGGCCATCCAGCCCCCTTTTTATTTTAATCAAATTTTGTTGATTGTGTTATCTGTTAATCAATGGGACCGGATGTTCCTCCTACGCTCGCTGGCTTTGCCCACCATTCGGTTGATTCCGCGCTCTCACCGTTGGAATTTACCGCTGTAATAACGATATAATAAGTCGTTCCATTGTCAATATTAGTAGTTGCTATTGCGGAATATGGGCCGGGATCTCCTGTGTCGGGAGTATAGGGATTCTTCGCGCCGGAGGACTTTGTGACGCCCTTTGCCGTGCCAATGTAGATATTGTATGAAGCTACCGCTGGACTTGCGCTTACGGCATTCCAGTGAACTGTTATCTGAGCATTGCCCGCTGTCACACTTGTGATGACCGGGGCGAAAGGCGGCGGGGTTGCACTTGGCGTTGCTGCTTCGAAAAAGGAAGTATTCTGCTGGCTGGTGGAACTTACGGATACTACGAAGAAGTAATAAGTCGTTCCATTTACAATGGAGTTCGGTGTCACTCCACTGTAGCTTCCTTCAATCCAATCAATCGTGTTCGAGTCAACAATATATGAACTGTCGGCCTGGGGAATATTACCAACGTTTTTGCCCTCATTAAGGGTTAATCCTGATTGAGTGTAGCAATAAACTATGTAGTGATCAACACCGGCCACAGGAGTCCATGTGACTGTGACCTGCGCGTTTCCCGCATTAGCACGGACATTTTCGGGTGCTGCCGGAATCGCTGTTGTACTTGGCGTTGCCGAAACTGCTACGGACAAATCGCTTTCGCCGGAGGAAGTGACGGCTGAAATGGCAAACCAGTATGTTGTATTGTTTGTAAGAGGAGCTATTTCATAGAGCGCGCTGATTACACCTGTTATCTCCGTACCGGCTTTCATGACCGCTGTACTGGGCTTATTGGTTGAGCTGTAAGTACCGGTAGTGTCCGCGATGTAATAAATGTTGTACGTTGTTGCGCCCGCTACCATTTGCCAATCCAGTGTGACTTCTTCATTTCCGGCATCCGCCAGGAGCTGCACCGATAAATATGTCGTCGTTTCCGCCACCGGCGCATCGCTTTTAGAACCGCAGGCAGACACGGAAAATATAATGATAATCAACAATAATAAATATGATAATGACCTTTTCATGAATATTCTCCTGTAGTTATATTAAACAAAACTTATTCTTGAAACGCGGATTCCCGAAAAATACCGCCCTTTGCGAAAGCCAAAAATTGATTTTGCGCAACTATTATTTTATGGTTAATTAGTGGTAAATAATGCACATCAAAGGCATGCCCTGTCAAGCTAATATTTATGCGTTAAAGAGCTCATATAACGGGCGCTGATTTCATCCGCGGGTTCTATATAGAGGCTTTTTAAATAGGCTTTAACGAAACCTTTGAGAAAAACTGCCGCGGGCAATTTTTTTGCCTCATCCGCCTCGATGTAGTTTAAATAATCGAGGCGGATTTTTGTTTCCTGATGAATTTTTTCGAGCGGCACGCCCAGTTCATTTCTGATTTCCTTAAGGTCGGCACCGCTGATATCCTGCCTCGATATAATTTCTCTGATACGCTGACTCTGAGAAACTTTTATTTTTAATTCGGTATTATGAATTTTTCGCGTGGCGGCGTTGTCTTTTTCGCGGTTAATATCAAAAATATTGACGGGGGCTTTTTTTACCGCGGAGCCATTTTCCACAATGCCGATTACTCCCATTTGGGTAAGTTCATTATTGTATTTTTCTCTCTGGTTTTCATTGATGAGCGTGAAGTAAGCTTTTTCCAGAAGGGCGAGGATTTGACTTCTTTCTTCCTTTGAAAAAAAAGAATAACTGACCAGAGAATCGGCTTGATACATTTGCAGGGCGGCGTTATAGGCGCCGCGAATTTCCAGAGCCGTCGCGTCCGGTTTAATATCCAGCATTTCGTAATAATTTAGTTCGGCAAAATCTTTTTCCATATTTTTACAAATAGTTGATAAGCAATTGTTCACCCGGGGAATCGCTTATTTTCCTTTTGAGTTCGCGCAAATCATTAGCGGCGCGCGTGTGAGGATAACGGTCTAAAAACGATACGCGTTGGCAGATGGCGTCGTGAACATGTTCATCGTAGGAAATGTTTCCGGCAAAATCGACACTGAAACCCAGATGCTTTTTGATCATTTTGCATATCTGCTCGCCCAGAGCGGGATTATCCTGTTTGCGCAATTGGTTAAGGATAAGTTTAAACCTGAAAGAATTGAAATCCTTTTTGATCAGCATGTATTTTTCAGGAAGCTCTTTTTTAACGACAGAGATAATATGCTCCGGTTTATTAAGCGAGCCGTCATCTGAGGCATGCCGGGCCTTTTTTTCCAGAGCCTTGAAATCAACCCCGGAAAAGAAATGGCGAATCCGGCGAAGATAAATGGCGCGCATAAGCCGGTAAACATTTTCAATAGAAGTAGGCTCCGGTGTGGTGATGAATATGCCGTTTTGCGAAGCCAGAAAAAAATCAAGTGTGTTAAAAGCGGTGCCGGCGCCTAAATCCAGTAAAATATAATCGTATTTCAGTTTGGAGATGGCCTTTATAGTTTTTATCTTTTTATCATAGGGAATATTGGCAATATCCAGACTATCGTGGGCTCCGCTGATTAAAAAAAGGTTCGGAAAAGGTGTGCCCTGGACAGTGTCTTCCAAATCAGATATTTTTTTTGTGATGAAATCGGAAAAACACTTTTCCGGATAGGGGACATTCACCATGGTGTGCAGATTTGCCGCGCCCAGATCAAGATCAATCAGTAATGTTTTTTTGCCCGATTTAGCTAAGAGGCGTCCCAGTGAACTGGCCAGAAAACTCTTGCCTGATCCACCTTTTCCGCCCCCAATTGGCCAGATATGCACCATAAACTATCCGTGATTTGATTTTATAAAATTCATACATGATAAAATAATGATATTCAAGCACTAAGTTGTTTGTTATTCATGTTTCTGTGCCGGATAACTTCTTGACTTATTTTGAGTTTACCCCTAAAAAACTATTACTGAAATGGCCATGTGCCGTGCGTTGGAACTGCCGTTAAATAATGCCGGAGTACCCATGATTGACAGAGAACCCAGGATTAAAGTCGCGCTGCTGCAGGATCATAAAGAGGCTCATGTCGCTTTAAACGGACGATTTTTTCTGCCTGACGGGCGCGTGATAGAAGGCCTTATCACCATTTGGGCCGATCAAGAACTGATTGTCCTTGCCGATTCTTCGGGAAAAGAAATGGTCCGGCAAAAAGAAATTTTACTGGCGGCGGAAGGCAGGACAGGTTTTACCGTGTCTGACGTAAAAATCGGCATTGATTTTCACTGGCAAAGAATCCAGGATCAATCATTTCACGGCGATTTATTCCTGTCGGTCTGTTCCACTTTCTCTTTTAACCTTATCAACGAAATCCTGCTGGAAGATTATCTGGAAAGCGTTATCTCTTCGGAAATGTCCGCTGCAGCGCCGCTGGAATTTTTAAAGGCGCAGGCCGTTGTGTCCCGCAGCTGGCTTGTGGCGATGCTCGCGAAAAAGAAAGCCGCCGGGGTTTTGCCCGTGTTAAGAACTGAAAATGAAATTGTCGCCTGGCAGGACGCAAACGATCACAAAGGATTTGATGTCTGCGCCGACGACCACTGTCAGCGCTATCAGGGCATTACGAGAATCATCTCTGAAAACGTTCATGAAGCGATCAAAGAAACTCGCGGAATTTTTCTGGTCTATAATGGTGAAATCTGCGATGCCCGCTATTACAAATCCTGCGGCGGACAAACTGAAATATTTTCCACCGCGTGGGAGGACAAATCTCCGGAATATCTCCGCAGTATAAGCGATGAGGCTTTGCAGCATTCGCCCGTTCAATCGGAGGCTCAGGCGGAAGTTTGGCTAAACAGCAGGCCCGCGGCTTATTGTAATTCAACGGATAAAAAATTTTTGAGCGGCATTTTACAGGCTTTTGATCAGGAGACGCATGATTTCTATCGCTGGCAGGTTGTTTATACAAGACAAGAATTGGAAGAAATTCTGAAGAAAAAATCGGGTATCGATTTTGGCGTTCTGAAAAATATTGAGCCGCTCGCGCGCGGACCTTCCGGAAGAATTTACCGCCTGAAAATTGAAGGTTCCCGAAAAACGATGATTGTCGGCAAGGAGTTGGAAATCCGCCGCTGGCTGTCCGAGAGCCATCTTCTGAGCAGCGCTTTTGTCGTATCCGCTGAGAGAAACGGGTTAGGAGATATCAGCCGGTTTATTTTACGTGGCGGCGGTTGGGGGCACGGCGTAGGCCTCTGCCAGATAGGCGCGGCGGTCATGGCCGGCAAAGGTTTTAAAGCGGAAGAAATACTGACACATTACTTTACCGGCGCGCGGCTGAAAAAAATATATACATAAAAATTTTGCTGAAAAAAGAAAGACATGACTAAAATAAATTCGAACTCAGTAAAACATTCCAATGCATCCTGGAGTCCCTGGTTTTGGGTTCCCTCTCTTTATCTTGCCGAAAGCATTCCCTATACAATTGCCATGACGGTCAGCGTTGTCCTATACAAAGATATGGGACTGTCTAACAAAGCTATAGCTTTTTATACGAGTTGGCTTTATTTCCCCTGGGCGATGAAGCCGCTGTGGAGCCCGTTTGTCGATATTTTCCGCACCAAGCGTTTCTGGATACTCGCTATGCAGCTGGCCATTGGCGGGTCGCTGGCCTGTATCGCGCTTACCCTGCCAACGGCCGATTTTGTGCGCTACTCGTTGGCTGTTTTTTGGATTATGGCTTTTTGTTCCGCTACACATGATACCGCCGCCGACGGCTTTTATATGCTTGGTCTCGATACACCTCAACAAGCGGCGTTCGTCGGCGTGCGTGTTATTTTTTATCGTATCGCCACCATCACCGCTGAAGGCGGGTTGGTGTTCATGGCAGGCATGCTGGAGCGTTACGGCTATCCGGTGACGGGCGCCTGGTCGCTTTCTTTTATTGTCGTTGCGGCAGTATTTTTGGCTTTCTTCATTTACCATTTTTTGATCCTGCCCGGGCCCCTGACGGATATCAGCGCGCCGTGGGACAAATCAAAAAATTTCCTGGCGGAATATTTCCGCGTTCTGACCTTATTTTTCCGGCGCAAGGATATTCTGATTGTTATCGGTTTCTTTTTGTTTTACCGTTTTGCCGAGGCGCAGTTAGTTAAAATGGTTGTGCCGTTCTTGCGCGATACACGTGTTAAAGGCGGGTTGGGTCTAACCACGGCGGATATAGGCGTCATCTACGGCACTGCCGGAGTAATGGCGCTTATGCTGGGAGGACTTTTGGGCGGCTATGTAATTTATAAAAACGGTTTGAAATTCTGGCTGTGGCCGATGGTCCTGATCATGCACCTGCCGGATGTGATTTTCGTATACTTGTCCCACTATCAGCCGGAAAATATTTGGCTTATCGGTTTTGCCGTGTCGGTCGAAAAATTCGGTTATGGCTTCGGATTTACGGCCTACACGATGTATATGATCATGGTGTCGCAGGGAAGCTATAAAACCGTGTTTTACGCAATAGGCACAGGCATTATGGCGCTGGGGATGATGATCCCCGCGATGGGCAGCGGCTGGATTCAGGAAATGCTGGGCTATGAAAAATTCTTCATCTGGATTTTGATCACGACCATTCCCGGATTCATTGTGGCGGCGCTGATAAATATTGATCCGGAGTATGGGAAGAAATATAAGCATGAGCCAAGAGGCTAGATAGGCTCCGTAAAAAGTCCGTCTGCGGCGTTTAGCTTCAAACCGCGTCGCTCAACATATGAAAAACGCCTCGCTTATCGTGCGCCTTGCATCGGAAGCTTTTAACGAAGCCGCATAAAATGTTTGTAGAAGCAAAAGTAAAGAATATGAATAATAAATGATGACGACTAAACAAATTAACACAGCATTTATTTTAGGGGCCGGACTGGGAACAAGACTCAGGCCGCTTAGCGAAAATATGCCCAAGCCGCTTCTGGAAATAGGCGGACGTCCGATTATTACTTACGCAATGGAACAACTGCGCGGCGCGAATGTTAAGAGATTGATCGTCAATACGCATCACCGCGCTGAAAAATATGCCGAAGCTTTTCCGAAAAGTAATTGGGAAGGCATTCCGATTACATTCCGCTACGAGCCGGTATTGCTGGACACTGCCGGAGGCATTAAGAATATCGAAGACCTTATTGAGGATGATAAAAGGATTATTGTTTACAACGGCGATATTATCACTAACATGCCGCTTATGCCTCTTGTTGAAGGGCACTTTAAATTAAAGACAGCCGTAACTGTCGCGTTACGATCAAGCGGTCCTTTGCTCAATGTCAGTATCGATAAAGATGGTTTCGTCTGTGACATGCGGCATATCCTGAAAAATCAAGGCGTAAAGAGCTGCCTTTTTGCCGGAATCTATATCGTGGAAAAATATTTTTTAAAAAGATTGAAGGCTGGTAAAATAGAATCGATTGTTTTGCCGCTGGTGGAGATGATAAGAGAAAATCCGCATTCTGTAGGGGCAATAGTCATTGATGAAGGTTATTGGCATGATGTGGGTTCTATATCAGAATACGAAAAGCTCAGAACAGGTGGGCTTTTGAATAGTGATTAAAGAACTTATGAACAAGGAAATGCAGAAATTCTTAAAAGACCATTTGGGAACGGATGGTTTTGAACTTGAGCCCATCAAAAAGGGTGGTTCCGACCGCAGTTTTATCCGGGTTTCCCTGCCGGATAAAACCAGTTTCATTTTTATGCATTATGGCGATGAAGTGGCGGAAAACGCCCGCTGGGCCAGCATCAACAAATTTATGGCCTCGATTGATATCAGAGTGCCGCAAATGTTTGCGCGGGATGACTCGCGGCATTTTATTTTGCTTGAGGATCTGGGCGATGTGGATTTGTGGTCGCAAAGATTTTTACACTGGGAAGAAAGGCGCGATTATTATTACGAGGCATTTACTCAAATTTACCGGCTGCATTCTTTTGATCTGAAATCGCTTCCTGCCGGTTTGCAATTGTCCGAAAGTTACGGCTCAAAGCTCTATCAATGGGAGCATGACTATTTTTTGGAAAATCTTGTAGGGGAAGTCTGCAAAATAAAACTTTCATCATCGGATGCCGCGAAATTGATGAAAGAATTAAAAGCGCTGTCCGCCCGCCTGCAAAAAATAGATCCGTGTCTGATCCACCGCGATTTCCAGTCGCAAAACATCATGATTAAAAACGGCAGGCCTGTTTTGATTGATATTCAGGGAATGCGCAAAGGTTGCCTTTTTTACGACATGGGCTCTCTTGTCTGCGATCCCTATGTTATTTTTGATGATGAGGAAAGAAACGAACTGATAAATTTTTATTATGAGCTGCTGAATCCCGCTTACAGCCTCGATGAGTTTGTCCGTAATTTCTGGATGGGTTCGGTGCAGCGGCTTTTGCAGGCGTTGGGAGCATACGGATTTTTAGGACTTAAAAAAAATAAGCCTGCCTTTCTTCACCAGATTGGCAACGGCCTGAAAAATCTGTCGATCACGGCCGATAACGTAAGCGGTCTTACCCGGCTGAAAGATTTAGCGGCTCAATGTCAAACGGTTCTTGCCGGCGCAAAATATTAAAGAGATTGAAAGCACGCCTTTGATATGCTAAACAAATTAGATAATATTTTTGTTTGGAGAGATTATCGATTATGAAGTACGAACCCATCGCGATTGAAGAAAAATGGCAAAAAAAATGGGAGGATGAAAAATCCTTTAAGGTTACCGAAGACCCGCAAAAGAAAAAATACTATCTGCTGGAGATGTTTCCTTATCCTTCCGGCAAAATTCATATAGGTCATGTCCGTAATTACACCATCGGCGATGTCGTTGCCCGGTATAAACGCATGAAGGGTTTCAATGTTCTGCATCCGATGGGCTGGGATTCCTTCGGCCTGCCCGCGGAAAACGCGGCCATCGAACATAATATTCATCCCGCGAAGTGGACCAACGAAAATATAGATCACATGCGTAAACAGCTCAAACGCATGGGTTTTAGTTACGACTGGGACAGAGAAGTATCCACCTGCGAACCTAAATACTACCGCTGGGAACAGCTGTTCTTTATCTGGATGTATGAGAAAGGACTGGCTTACAAAAAACGCTCGACGGTTAATTTCTGCACCAAGTGCGATACGGTGCTGGCCAATGAACAGGTTGAGGGCGGCCAGTGCTGGCGTTGCGGCACGGAAGTGCAGGAGAAGGTGCTGGATCAGTGGTTTTTCAAAATTACCGCTTATATCGAAGAGCTGCTTGAATACTGCGATAAGCTGCCCGGCTGGCCGGAACGCGTCATGACCATGCAGAAAAACTGGATCGGCAAAAGCTACGGCTGTGAAGTGGATTTCCCGATGGCCGATGGCAACGGCGCGATCAAGGTATTTACCACCCGTCAGGATACGCTTTTCGGAGCGACCTTCATGCTGGTTGCCGCCGAACATCCCCTGGTCATGCAACTCACCAAAGGCAAGGCCATTGAAAAAGATGTCCAGCAGTTTGTCGAAAAAGTCAAAAAGCAGGACAAGCTGATGCGCACGTCTGAATATTATGAGAAGGAAGGCCTCTTTCTGGATGCTTACTGCAAAAATCCTTTAACCGGTGGAGAAATGCCCATCTTCGCGGCCAATTTTGTTTTGGCGGATTATGGAACCGGATGCGTTATGGCCGTGCCCACACATGATCAGCGCGACTTTGAGTTTGCCAAAAAATTCAATCTGCCTCTGATAGTCGTCATTTCGCCGAAAGATAGAACCCTTGATCCGGCAACGATGACGGAAGCCTATGTGGATGAAGGGGTTCTCGTCAATTCCGGACAGTTCAACGGCATGGAAAATACCAAGGTTCTGGAGGCCATTGCCGATTTTCTGGAATCCCAGGGGAAGGGTAGGCGCACTATTCAGTACCGGCTGCGCGACTGGGGCATTTCCCGCCAGCGTTACTGGGGAGCCCCGATTCCCATGATCAACTGCGGTAAATGCGGCATTGTGCCGGTTGATGAAAAAGATTTGCCTGTTGTACTTCCGGAAAATGTAAAATTAAGCACTGAAGGCGGTTCGCCGCTTGCCGCACTGAAAGAATTTGTGGATACCACTTGTCCCAAATGCGGCGGCAGGGCCGCGCGTGAAACGGATACGATGGATACTTTCGTGGAATCCTCGTGGTACTTCGACCGCTATTGCTGTCCTGATTGCGACACGAAGCCCGGACTCGACCGCAAAAAGCTGGATTACTGGATGCCTGTTGATCAATACATCGGCGGAATCGAACATGCCATACTGCATCTGCTCTATTCGCGCTTTTACACCAAGGTTCTGCGCGATTTCGGAGTGATCGGCGTGGACGAGCCATTCACCAATCTGCTGACACAGGGCATGGTCTGCAAAGAGACGATGAAATGCAAAGAGCACGGTTATCTTTTCCCCGAGCAGGCGGCTGACGGGAAATGTCATATTTGCGGAAACGAAGTCATTATCGGCAAGACCGAAAAGATGTCCAAATCGCTGAAAAACGTTATTGATCCCGATTATCTGATAAAGACATACGGAGCGGATACCGCGCGCATATTCTGTCTGTTTGCGGCGCCGCCGGAGAAGGATTTGGAATGGAGCGATCAGGGAGTGGAAGGATCATTCCGCTTTTTGTCGCGCCTGTGGCGCATTGTTGAAGAATATCTCGAAGACATCAAGGCCGTTGAACCGTTGACAGGCCCTGTTGATCTGGAAGGCGAATTAAAAGCGCTGAGACGGAAAACTCATCAGACTATTCATAAAGTTACCGTTGATATAGAGGACCGTTTTCATTTCAATACGGCAATCAGCGCGGTCATGGAACTGGTGAATACGGTTTATCAAATCAAGCGTCCCGAAAGTGGTGATAGGACGGCGCTTGCCGCTGTCCGTGAAGCCCTGGAGGCCGCCGTTGTTTTGCTGGTGCCGATTGTGCCGCATATCACTGAAGAAATATGGCAACTGCTCGGCCATAATAATCTGGTTTCCGATATGCCCTGGCCGCAGTTTGATCCGGCGATAGCAAGCGATGAGGAAATGACGATTGTCGTGCAAATCAACGGGAAGCTCAGGAGCCGAATGACCGTTGCCATCGATGAGGATCCGGAAAAAATTAAAGCAAACGCGTTGGCGGATGAAAAAATCAAGGCAATGACTAAAGATACAAAAATATCAAAAGTTATATACGTGCCTAAAAAACTGGTTAATATTGTTATCGCTCAGTAATCATGATGGTATTTTAATGATGAAAAAACAAAACAGGCGGCAAATTCTTAAAATATTAACAATATGCCTTTCTTTCTTTTTTTTGTTTGGCTGCGGATATTCCTTTGCTCCGCAGGGGAAATACATCGAGAACAGAATTCAACGGGTTTATGTAAAATCTTTTGATAATAAAACGGCGCAGGCGGAAACAGAAAATTATGTCCGGGCGGCTTTTATTAACCAGTTTCTTCAAAACAGCCGTTTTAAAATTGTGAACAACGAGGCATCCGCGGACGCGATCGTCAAGGGAACAGTTCTTAGTCTCAACAAATCGCCGCTTTCGTATCTCAAAAATAATCTGACGGCCCAGGAGCGGGCGACAATTATTTTAGAAGTGACTTTTCAGGAAAATGAAAGCGGTAAAATTATCTGGAGCTCGAAAAATGTGACGGATTCGGTTGATTACGCTATAAGCGAGGATATTAATCTGCTATCCGCGACCAGAAAACAGGCGTTAATTCAACTGGCCAACAATGTTGCGGAAAAAGCCTTTAATCTTATGATGTCCGGATTTTAAAGAAAATTATTTCTTAAACATGAACCCTTTCGTTCAAAAATTCGGCCGATTGCTTCTTATGTCCTTCAATGACGAGACGGAGGCGCTCGGCACCTGGCCATCGGACACTCGTCATGTTAAAGCCATAAAAAATCTTTCTTCATATCTGAAAAAATTATCATCTGAATATCTTCTGGTGATGGCGGACAATGAAAAAATCGTTTGCGATAAATCGTCTCTGCGCCGCCTGCTTAGGACCGTCGAAAAGAAGCGTGCCGGTATTACTTATTCGGATTTTATCCGGCAGGAAGGGATCAATTCCATTGATCAGCGATTGATAGATTATCAAAAGGGCAGTATCCGCGACGATTTTAATTTCGGGCATCTTTTGATACTTTCCTGTACGGCTGTCAAATTCGCCCTGCAAAAATACGGTTCACTGCCGGCTGAAGTCGATGTCGCTTTATACGATTTGCGTCTGAAAATTTCTATGGATCACGAATTGATTCATATGCCGGAATTATTGTACAAAATATCCGTAAACAAGCAGAAGAAAATAAAAATATCAGGCCCTCAGACAGAAGCACACTTCGTCTATGTGGCGAAAGAAAATCTCGTTCGTCAGAAAAAGCTGGAGAGGATCGCGACAAATCATTTGAGGCGTATCGGAGCTTATCTCCCTTCGCGCGAAAGAAACACCGGCAAAGAACAGGATGCCATCCAGTGGAAAGTCAGCGTGATCATTCCGGTGCTTAATCGTAAAAAAACAGTTGCCGACGCGCTTATAAGCGCCCTGGAACAAAAAACGAATTTCCCTTTTAATATAATTGTCGTGGATAATCATTCCACGGACGGCACCACAGATATTCTGAAAAAGTTTGCCGAGAAGTATCCCCATGTACATCACATCATTCCTTCAAGGCGCGATCTTGGCATCGGCGGCTGTTGGAATGAAGCCGTTTATTCCCCATACTGCGGGCGTTATGTTGTTCAGCTCGATTCCGACGACCTTTACAGTTCGCCGCAAGCGCTTCAAAAAATCGTGAATGCCCTGCGCAGGGGACGATACGCGATGGTCGTTGGTTCTTATACTCTGGTCAATGAACGTCTGAAAACCATCCCGCCGGGTCTTATTGATCACAGGGAATGGACACAAAAAAACGGACACAATAACCTGCTCCGCGTCAACGGAATAGGGGCGCCCCGCGCGTTTGATTCCTCCGTGATCCGTCAGATCGGTTTTCCCAACGTCAGTTACGGCGAGGACTATGCCGTAGCTCTCAGTATTTCGCGCGAATATAAAATAGGCAGGATATACGAAAATTTATATTTATGCAGACGCTGGAAGAACAATACGGATGCCGGACTTTCCATGGAAAAACAAAATCTCAACGATCTATATAAAGATAAACTTCGCACCGCGGAAATTGAAGCGAGATTTTTGAAAAACAGGAAAATACCTTCCCCGGATCGTCAAAGAATATTTGCCGGATTCTCCGGCGGTAAAGATTTATATCTGCCCATGCTTTGCCGGAGTCTTTTTGACGCGCAAAAGAAAAGCTGGCCGAAACTGGCCCAGGCATGCCGTGATTTGAATATGGCGTGCTCAAGGAAACTATCCGGCGGCTATAAAGTTTATCTGCAATACAATCCTGCCCGCGCGGTAAGCAGCGGGGCGTCAGTTGACAGTGAGTCCATAAAAAACAGATCCTGCTTTTTATGCGAAAATAATTTACCGGCCCAACAAAAGGGGATCTTATATAGAAATCAATATTTGATTCTTTGCAATCCCGCGCCGATTTTTGAAGAGCATTTTACTGTGGTCAGCCTGCGGCATGAGCCGCAGGAAATCGCCTCATCAATTCAATGGCTTTTGCAACTGGGCGCCGATCTGTCGCCCGATTACGCTGTATTTTACAACGGTCCGGCCTGCGGGGCGTCCGCTCCCGATCATTTGCATTTCCAGGCTATTCCCAAAAACGCTCTGCCTTTATTAAGGGAATTAAAAAAAATGACTCCGGTTGAAAATAGTTCTTCCGTTCGATACAGCCGATGGGATGCGCTTGATCGTTCTGTCATTGTTTTGGAGGGGAAAAACGCGCAGGAGTTAACTGAACAATTTCTGCGTTTGTTGCAAGCAGCGCAAAAAAACCTTAAAATAAATTATGAGCCGATGGTTAATGTCATTTGCGCCTGCACTGGAAATCGATGGAGATTGTTTGTTTTCCTTCGCCGGAAACACCGTCCCGAAGCTTATTTTGCCAAAGGCGAAAATAGAATATTTATTTCTCCGGGGGCCGTTGATATGGCCGGTGTCATTATAACGCCGATTCTGGATAATTATAACCGTTTAGACTATAATGCTGTCCGCGGAATTTTCAGGGAGGTATCCCTGCCGGAGGGCACGATGGATTCAATCATAAAGAAATATAAAAGGAACTGATAAATGTTTTTTAAAGAGGAAATTATAGTTGACAGCTGCATGAGTTTTTTCGATGCGATTGAAGGAACAAACGCTCCGGATGAAATCATCGATGAGTTATCACTTGTTGATGTCCTTTACTATTCATTTGACGGAAGAAAACATCAGGGGCAGATTATTGTCAACAGGGATCGGGAAGACGATGTGTATGAAATATTCGATTTTATTGAAAAGATACTATTTCCCATAGGAAAAGTTGTTCCCATAGTTGCTTATCAGTGGAATGATCATAGTTCCATGGCCGATAATAATTCTTCCGCTTTCAACTTCAGAGTCATTGAAGGAACCACAAAACTATCCATGCATTCACTGGGTAAGGCGGTGGATATCAATCCGGTGCAAAATCCGGTTATTTATCCCAACGGGATCATCGCGCCGGAAGGTGCTACATACCATCCGAAAGAAAGAGGCACATTTTCGGCGGATCATGCCATTGTTCAGGAATTTATCAGGCGAGGCTGGCACTGGGGCGGCAATTTCGATCAACCGAAAGATTATCATCATTTCGAAAAACCGGAGTAATTCTTGTTCCACTATTTTTTCAATTTTTCCTCAAACGGCGTTTTTTAATAAAAAAAGCGCCGTGCCGGTTTTTACAAACCATTGCCGTTTGATTTCGAAACAGTATCATAAGAGACGGGCGGCAATTATTCCGGAATAATTTTTATTTTGTTTTAAACAGGCAAGAAGCGTTTTTTGAGAGATGACTACGCCGCCTTCTTTTTTTGACGCGTGAAGTAAATACAAGCCTCTTCCCTGCCACAGGGCAAACCCGACATGGGCTATGTCCAGTCCTTCATCACGGGTGGCAAAAGCGATAATATCACCGTTTTTAAATTCAGTTTTTATAGCGCCAAAGCTTTTTTCACCAATGATATAAAAAGTTTTCCGGGAAAGATTTTTTTCCATAATAGACAGTTGCCTTCGTTCGCCTTCGTTGATCAGAGCGGCATACAATTCGCGATGAGCAGTCATAAAATCAATCTTCTTGCGCTGCGGTTTGCCGCCAAGACGTCGCGATATATCCGTTATAATTTTTTTATTTTCATTATCGCGCAGCCAATCGGTAAAGTAATGCAGGCGGGAAGCGTAGCCATCAATTTTTCCCCGACGATAGCGGATTAATTTTAAGTTTTTCTTCAATTCATACTGTGAAATATTTCCTGAAGCGGCGCATTTGGTGAGGGCAATAACAGTTTCCACAAACGTCGTGCAATCGAAAGCCGATAAATTGACTATCAGCTTTTCATGGCCCGGGCATTCAAGGGTTCCCTCTTTGTAAGGTATATTAATAAACAGACGGCCAATTTCCACTATTAAATCGCCATAAGATAGATCGCTGTTTTGTAGAGGCTTGTTTCGCGAAGACGCGTCACCTTTGCACTGGGTTTTTTCCATGGTATTCAACCTGCCCTTGGCATCATTTTTAAATGATTACTTCAGACAAAGCAAACACAAATTACACGGTTTGAATTCGGAAACATTCGCGAACATCTTTGTTTGTTTCTGAGAACATCTGTGGAGAAATTTATCAGGTTTACAGAGAAAAAAATGAAAGCGGTCAGGTTTGAAGCTGACCGCCTTACATGTTTCTATTATTTGACGGCGTTTACTTTTTTAGTCAGCCGTGAAATTTTGCGGGAGGCATTTTTTTTGTGGATTACGCCTTTAGATGCTGCTTTGGCCAGCGCGGGAATAACCGTTTTTAAAGCTTTTACGGAAATTTCTTTATTTTTGCTTTCTACACCAGTAATAACTGATTTAATTTTTGTTTTGATCGCGGACTTGGCGGCGATATTGCGCTCACGATGTTTTTTGTCCTGCCGGTTACGCTTTTCTGCTGATTTATGTGTTGCCAAAGGTATCCTCCTGAAATTATTTTTAATATAATTGACTTATTTAGCCCAATTATTTAAGGCTGTCAAGCATAAACTGGACAGTTACAGATTCATGCCATTTTGGCCGTTTGTCTGCAAAATCAACATGAATTTATCCCAAAAGAGTAAAAATATCGGCACAATCCGGTATGGGGTGATAACATGCTATTGATTCGGAGGAGTAAAAACATGGCCATTAAAAAGCCGCATCATAATGTCTGGACTTTAACAGGAACTTGCTTTTTAACAACTCGCTAACATACAGGAATGTTCCGTTTGTATTTCAATAATATTTTCACGTAAGATATTGCACCGGCGAGCAATGACACAAAAGCACGCGCGCTAAAAAGCAAAGGAACGTTTATTCTGTTTCTTGAGAGAAGTCTCATATCGCGGGCGGAAAACAAACGTTTTATGGAAACATTTACTTTTTGCTCTTTTTCAAGGCGGCTTCAATAAACTTACTGAAAAGCGGGTGAGGTTTTGTCGGCCGCGATTTAAATTCCGGATGGAATTGACATCCCAGGAACCAGGGATGATCCTGTATCTCCACAATTTCCGCTAAACGGCCGTCCGGTGACGCGCCGGTAATTTGCAATCCCTTATCCAATAGAGTTTTCTTATAGTCATTGTTAAACTCATAGCGATGACGGTGCCGTTCCGAAATTTCCGTTTGTCCGTAGGCTGTAAAAGCAAAAGAACCGGGATTGATAACGCAGGGCCATGCCCCTAAGCGCATTGATGCGCCCTTGTCCTTGACATCACGCTGTTCAGGAAGCAAGTCAATCACCGGATAAGGAGTTTTGGGATCAAATTCGGAGCTGTTGGCCTTATCCAATCCGCAAATGTTTCTGGCGTATTCCACAACGGCCATTTGCATGCCGAGACAAATTCCGAAGAAGGGAATATTGTTCTCCCGCGCGTATTGAACGGCAAGGATCATGCCTTCTATTCCGCGGATGCCGAACCCCCCGGGAATCAAAATCGCGTCCACATCGTCTAAACGGCTGCCGATGCCCTCTTTTTCGATTTTTTCCGAATCGACAAATTTTAATTTCACACGGCAATTGTTGGCAATGCCACCATGCACAAGCGCCTCATTAAGGCTTTTGTATGAATCCGTAAGGTTAACATATTTGCCGACGATACCTATGCATACTTCATCCGGAGGATTATTAAACCGGTTGGCCACTTCTTCCCAAATTTCCAGTTTCGGTTGTCCCGTCCAGATATTGAGCAGATCAACAATCTTGCTGTCCAGGCCTTCCCGATGAAAAAACAACGGCACCTCGTAAATACAGTTGACATCCTTGGCTGTAAAAACAGATGTAACCTCCACATTGCAAAAAAGGGCAATTTTGGATTTAATGTCTTCGGAAAGAAAATTTTCCGTCCGGCAAAGCAGAATGTCCGGTTGAATGCCTATTTCCCGCAGCGCCTTGACGCTGTGCTGCGTGGGCTTGGTTTTTACCTCGCCGGCGGTCTTGATAAAAGGAACCCATGTCAAATGAATGAAGATGGCGTTTTGTTTCCCCGCTTCATTGCGGAATTGACGGATCGCTTCCAGAAAGGGAAGGCTTTCAATGTCGCCAACCGTACCGCCGATTTCCACAATGGATACATCGAAACCGGCTGCCGTTTTGTTGATATAATCTTTAATCTCATTGGTAATGTGGGGAATGACTTGAACTGTTTTCCCCAAATAATCACCGCGTCTTTCCTTGGTGATAACGGAAAAATAAACCTGTCCGGTGGTCAGGTTGTTGCTTTTTCCCATACGGGTTGAGCAGAATCTTTCATAGTGCCCCAGATCAAGATCGGTTTCCGCGCCGTCATCCGTGACAAAAACTTCGCCGTGCTGGAAAGGACTCATGGTCCCGGGATCAACATTAATATAAGGATCCAGTTTTTGATTGGTCACTTTCAAACCGCGGCATTCCAAGAGTGCTGAAATGGATGCCGCCGCCAAACCTTTGCCCAACGAAGAAAGAACGCCGCCCGTGATAAAAATAAATTTTGTTTTCATAATTGATCCTTAAAATTTTTATTGATATTGGTTATTGCAATAAGTCATTGTTTTGTTTCCATTTTTTGCGGAAGAACTTTATTCTCCTGAGGTTGCCCATTGCTTGATTCGTCCGGCCAGAATTTCCACGGGTTCACTGAACAAATCAGCGATGGGGATTCTTTCCAGATAATTGTCATTCCACACGATATTGTATTCATTGACCAGATTTCTGATATCATGATAGCGGTAACCTAAAACTTCTTTCTTTTTGCCGACGGGCAGATGCTCGTTATAGTCCACGTGTAGTAAGAGTAAATTACTGACAAAGTCACTTCCCGTTCTCAGCGGTAAAATCACGATGGAAGCTCCGTCTGCTTTGCCCTTGCCGATATATACGTGACCTGTGCTGACAATCGTTCTTTTTGTGCCCATCAACATTTTGGACGTTTCCGCCCTGGATGTCATCTGAGAGGCCACGCCGCCCTTTTTTCGTATCGTAATAGTCGATCCTTCGCCGGGATTGCCCCGGGCATCCAGATGATGAATGTCATAGATAGTGTATCCGCGCACGGCAGAAATAACCGGCTGTATTCTGCTTACCGTCATAACGTTTCTGTAGGTCAAATCTTTGGTCGCAAACGCAAGTTCATCCAGAAGATCGAAGATGATTCCTTTGAGTTCCTTTTCTTTGCGGCTTGTCCCTACCGTAACCGTTTTAGCCTGATGACGAATGGCATCGATCGGACGGGTGAGTTCATCAATTGCCCTTCCCAAACTAACGTCCAGAAAATCCAATGGCGAGATAAAACCGTTATCGACTTTGAATTCATGGCGAAAATCCTCAAGAGGCAATTTACCTGACGCGTACTTTAGTAAAAGTATCAGATCGGAAATAGTTCTGACGCTTAATAAATTGAAAGCCCCTTCATTGCGATGACCATTAAAAACTTTATTAAATTTGTTGATGACCTGGTGCAGGTAAACATCGGCAATTTTTTCATAGAGCGAGTAATTCTTTTTCACTTGCTCCGTTACGGCCAAATTTAGTCCATTGCGGAATTCTTTGAAAATAAGAGCTTCTTTATTAATGGCACAAGCGGCATAATAGCCCCACAAATGGCCGGCCATGGTATTGAGAATTACCGGAAGAGGCATCGTTGCCACGGGAATCGGAATGACGGCATCGGCAACTTTATTAAAACGATGATCTTCTTCTTCCGCGAAAACAATGACCGCGGCCTTGTGAGCTTTAAAAATCTCTACTTCTTTGAGAATATCATCCATAACCTGTCCCGGATTTCCGGCGGCGCAAACCAGGATTAAAGGTTCGGCGGACAAATCAATATGTTTTTTATTTTCCACGATGTCGGAAGAAATAGTTTTATAACAAAGTTCGCTTAGCTTGATTCTGATTTCGTCCGCCGCAGCTTTGTTGGGGCCGCTTCCCACGATCGCCCAGAATTTGCGGGTTGAAGTTTTTTCAACGGAGTCGGAAATCTTATCCCTCCGCGCAAATACGCGGGCCATCAATTGGGGTGCGGCTTCGAGATTGCGCAGTTCGGAGGCAATGTAATCATCTGTCCTGGCTCCTAAAAGTTGCGCGATGAAAAGGGATAACACCTGTCCTGCGATAATCTGGGAATAAAAAGCCTTGGTTGAGGCTACTGACATTTCAATATCGCGGCCGTCACTAGTGTAAAATACTCCATGTGATTTGGCAGTGATGTCCGATTGCCTTCTGTTGACGATGGAAATGACGAAAGCGCCGCGCTCGCGAGCCATGGTTACAGCACGGTTCGTGTCTGTTGTTGTTCCCGATTGGGTAATGGGAATGACCAATGTATCCGCCAGCTTATCTTTCAGTAAAAATCCGCTTAACTCAGAAGCCAGTCTGGCCGTTATATTAATATTCGTGTCTTTCAGGTAATGCGCCAGCGCATCGGCAACGGCCACCCCGGCAACCGCCGCCGTTCCGTGACCTATAACCATGATGTTTTTTATCTCTCCTAGTTGGAGCCCGGATTTGACAGCGGCGGGAACGATATTGGTTCCCATATTGAAAATAACCCGCGGTGAAGAATAATCTCCCTTTGCAATGCGGTATTTGCCTCGTAATGTTTTCTTGATGGAAACGGCTGATTCGGAAATTTCCTTGAGGAAATAATGAGGATAGTCGCCACGATCGATGTCTCGTGTTGTAATTTCAGCTTTTTGCAGGGAGTCCTCTTTCAGGATAATTCCGGCGCCGTCATAATAGCAGGCCTTGATTCCTTTTATGCCCCCGGGAGAATTTTGATCTAAAATGAATATTTGTCCGGTTGTTCTGTTTGCTTTATCCGTTGCGGTCTCGCCGTTCATTTTGATGAAATAAGGCATCACTTCCACCAGACCATAAAGTTCCGAAGAAAACATATACTGGTCGGTACCAACACCTACATAAATAGACTGGCCGCTGCCCTTGAGCGCTAAGAAAAACTTACCCGGTTCCAGATTGCAGGTCATGGCGATCGCATGTGACCCTTCAAAATCATTTACGGCCAAGCGGAAAGATTCCGCGAGATTGTGACCGTCTTTGAGATATTTTTCAATCTGCAGAGGAATAATTTTTGTGTCGGTCGTAATTCTTGTATCAATCGTTTCTTTGTCAAGTTCCAGTGTGTTGTACAAGGCCAAATAATTATCGATATCACCATTTAAAATAACATTAATGGTTGCTGCCGATTCAGAATAGAAAGGGAAAGCCGGATTTGTCCGGTTTGGCTTGAAATTGTTAACCGGATGGCAGTTTTCTTCTGTTATCGAACCCACGGAGGCCCATCGGGTATGCAGAAGAGCAGTCTCGAAGGTAGAATCAATCTGAGCAAAGGACTGGAAGATTTGATCTTTTTTTATGGTTTGTTTCAAATCGCAGGCGTTTTTGCCCAATTCACCGACTATGGAAAATGTCTTATAGGTGAATGTTACTGCCGTCCTTTTCCTTCCATTAACCAAAGGATGAGCGACACAGATCGAACCGTTCACAATATCCCCTTCCCGCGAACGATTTAAATAGTCATCGTATAATCCTTTTTCCCGCAAGCCGGAAAGGATACTTAGCATGTCTTTTTCTTTCTTCAATGTAAAAGTGATTTGCAGTCCGGCTGAATCGCGGCCGCGGACTTCCAGACGATTCAACGAATTCAACAGTAAGTTAATTTTCCTGTATTTTTTGAAAGCCGCCGGATTGATAGAGGATGAATCTTTTGCACCGGTTAGATCGGTAATTTTTGCGAAGTTGTCCAGAATGTCTTTTTCTAAACTCCATTGTGTGTCTTTGAACAGAATAATGCGGCTGTTGATAATTTCCAGATCAGAGGAAGAGAAGTTAGACGCGTTGTCCTCCAGAATCTTTTCTTCTTCCTCCAGAAATAATTTCATCTTTTCAACTAAATTGAAAAGTTTTTTAGACCGTCCGGCTTGGAAGAAAATAAATTCCTGCGCGCTTTCTTCCTTCAGTGCCAACGCCGTTTTTTCCATGGAATTGAGTGTCTTGAGGCCGTGCAAGTAATCTTTTACGGTCATTCCCCCACTCAATGTTTTTTTCAGGCCGGAAATTTTTATTTTTTCCCACAATTCCGTTAGCGTGATGTCGGCATTGAATGCTTCTGTTTTTTTATTGGACCGGAAAGTCATTAACCCGGCAAAGCCGCAGTTAAGCTGGGAATCTGTAACAGGAAAAAAAATGATCGCCGGACCGGAGACGCTTGCCGGATGTTTCCCCACAAATACTTGACAGACCGCAAGAAACCGGCCCATATCTTTTATGGTTTTGAATATTCGGGAAATAAACATTATTTTTCTTTCTGCCTTGATGCGTGAAAATTATTTATGCATCCGGTAACAATATTATCAGTTATATCTTTTAACCAGCAGGTGCCTGCTTTAGCCTGCACGGGTTTCAAAAGATGTATGGCGTCCAAATAAGAGTTACCTTTATTGGAAAAACTTTGCATAATTTTAACAAATGAATCTCTTTTTTTAAGTCCCGCTTTTTCTTCATGTCCGCCTAATAGACAGGCTTCCATCCTGGGCCAATCTTGCAAGAATTGTTTTTGACTGCGCCATACTTTATCCGGGAAATTCTTTTTTAATTTTACTTCCGTCAATGAACTGCTCAAGTTCTGAACGAACAGACGTAATTGTTTTAGTCTCTCAGAAATGGCTCCATCCAAAATGTCGCAGGCTGCTGAATATAATGCGCCGCCATAGTTCGTCCTTATAAAAAAATCGCGGCGCACGTAACGATACCATTGCCTCAAGGCTAATAAATTAGCCACATATTCTATGTTATGCCTGACTTTTCGATGGATGTCGCTGTAAACGCCAGGGACGAATATTTTCGGCCGAAGAGATGAAACAGATAACGGAACAGGCATTCCCTTGGCTTTGCAATCCTGCCGGCAAATCATGCCGGCGGGAATAACAGTTCCATAATCCATTTGCGCCGGTCCCACTATACCGCCCTGTCCGCCCAGGAATATCGGTGGCTCACGCAGCATGACGCCGCGGGGCACATCGCCTATTAAAGAAGCAGTGGCTTTGTCCTGCTGGGGGGTATAATTAAAATGAATATATGAACTGCCCACCTCAGAGTGATTTTTCCTGCTGGTTCCCCCGGCCATAAGGCAGTCGCAAAAATTTATCAGACTGCCTAACTGAACGAAAGGGAACAATATGGTTTGTTTCAGACCGACACAGTGATTTCCGCCCGCTTCTTCTTCCAAAAGACACCCGGAGCGCACCTGCGCGTTGCTGCCCATTTTCGCCTGATTTAAAAAAACGGAATTGGCAAAGAATCCGCCCTTGAGTTCAGCCTCCGGACCAAGCTGGCAATCCATCAAAGTTACAGGCGCTTCGTATCCCAGTTTTACATCGGGAGAAATCAATGTATTCCTCCCGTAAATCCTTGCCGCGCCATAAATTATTAACGAACCGGAAATCCTTTCCGGATTTACTTCATCGCCGATTTCCACAGAAAAAGGGGCCGTCATCCGAACCCCTTTTTTTAAGAGACTAATTACCTTTTGCGGTAATATTACAGTTTTTTTAATTGTTCTGGTCATAAATGTTTTTTTAGCGGTTATTTATTTTTTCCGCAGGTAATTCCCAGTTTGGCCATTTTGTCAGTAAAAGTGTTGCGGTTAATGCCTAAAAAAATTGCGGCGGAACTTTTCACACCATTTGATCTGCGCAGCGCTATTTTAAATAACCCTTTTTCCACCATATTCATAACTTCTTCGTAAAGTTTGCTTTTTCGACTACCGGAAGAAGATAAAATTGTGGCAATATCTTCCAGTTTTTTCTCCATGATTTCTTCAACAGCCGCGTAAGGTGTTGCCTTCACATTCATTATAATTTCCGAGGCACTCTTTTTTTTCGCCCGCATTTTTGAATCTTACTCCTTCCCGGCAAGATTTATTAAAAAATTATATATTCTTAAAATATTATTAGTTTAAATTTAAAATGAAAACAATTTCAAAACTATAAAGACGATAATAATTAACACAATTAACCAGCAAATTACTATTAAAGAACGTTGTTCCGAGGGATGGTCTAAATAATTTCTGACTTCGATTTCAACTTTTTCCTTATCCAGCTTATCCATAATAGAGCGAATAAGTAAAGCATGGTTTTCGAAAAGATTGGAAAAAAAATAAAAACCCCTGGTGGTTGTCAATAAAAAATATGTTTTTTTACGCAGGTCAACAATCGCCAAATGTGTTATTTCGGGCCAGACAAAATTCTTTGTCCGAAAAAACTTTTTTATTGTTAAACCATCTTTCGTTACAATGATTTCCCTCCTTGCGGCTTCTATTCCAACAAGCAAAGTTCCTGTAAAAAAAACAGCAAGAATGATTTTCTCCCCGATTTGGCCTTTGAATAAACTGAATAAAAACAACACACAAAGAAGAACTATCATCGCAATAAAGGGCACAAGAAAAGCCCTTTTAATTTTAAAAATATCTGATTCCATTTTTCTATTTCCAGATTTGATTGGCTATCCAAAATAATGCCAAAATGTTTTTAGAGGATCATATCAATTGATTCTGATAAAAACGCCGCTTTTACCACCGCGTTTCTCTAAGAGCATGATATCACCGATAATTATTTTCTTATTTACAGCTTTACACATATCGTAAATAGTCAAAGCTGCAACGCTCACTGCTGTCAGCGCCTCCATTTCCACGCCGGTTTTTCCCGTCGTTTGCACCTGAGACTCTATTACAATTTGTGAATTTCTACGATCAATATTTAAATTTATATCAATTCCCGTTAATTCCAGCGGATGACAGAGGGGAATCAGCTCGCCCGTTTTTTTCGCGGCCATGATGCCTGCAATTTTTGCCGTTGTTAAAACGTTTCCCTTTGCAATTTGTCCTTTCTCTATTAATCCCAGAGTACGGGCATCCATTTTTACAACTCCCTGTGCTTTCGCTTTGCGAATCGTTTTTGCCTTCGCTGTGACATCCACCATTTGGATATCGCCTTCATTATTAATATGGGATAACTTTTTCATGGCATTATGATTGTCGGATTTTATTATTGAATCAGTTGATTTTCACGAACTGTAACATAGGCCAATTCATGAGTCAAGAAACGTAAAAATATTTTTTATTCGTTTGGTCTTAAGAGATTTGATCGCGTATTGATTTTTCTTTGGAAACACATAAATCATATTTCCATGAGAAAATAAGAATTTCTTTATACAATAGAAATTTTTGATGAAATGTCTTGATATAAATATTCCTATTCGCTAGTATTTCAAAAATTTTCGTTAGAGAAGGCGTGATGTTTGTTAAAGTAATCAGCATGAGCGTCATTGGCATGGAATCCTATCCTGTGTTTGTGGAGGTGGACACTTCCCAGGGGTTGCCCCAATTTGCCACTGTCGGTCTGCCTGACGCTTCGGTGAAAGAAAGCAGGGACCGGATCAAGGCCGCCATAAAAAATTCCGGTTATCGTTTTCCGCGCAGTCATGTAACCATCAATCTGGCTCCAGCCGATATTAAAAAGGAGGGAACAGGTTTTGATCTTCCCATTGCGGTGGGTATTCTGGCCGCGGAAGAATTAATTAAAGAAGCTGACTTAAAAGGTTGTTTTTTTATCGGAGAACTGTCTCTTGACGGCAGCATCAAAGGCGTAAACGGAGTTCTGCCCGCCGCTTTCAAAGCGAAAGAAATGGGCATCAAGTCGGTTTTTGTTCCTGAAGAAAACGCCGCGGAAGCGGCTATGGTGGAAGGGATTAATGTCTATCCGGTGAAAACGCTCCCTGATGTTGTGGAATTTTTAGGCGGCCGGAGTCCTATTGAACCTCTCAGGCTGGATATCGGTAAAATTTTCCAGAAGACACATAAATATGATGTGGATTTTAATGAAATAAAAGGGCAGAAGCAGGCGAAAAGGGCGCTGGAAATCGCAGCGGCCGGTGGCCATAATATTCTGATGATCGGTCCTCCCGGTTCCGGAAAAAGTATGCTGGCAAAAAGGATGCCCACGATTTTGCCCGATCTTTCTTTTGAAGAAGCCATTGAAGTCACCAAAGTTTTTTCCATTGCCGGATTTTTGAATAAAGATGAAATGTTGATCGCCGTGCGTCCGTTTCGTTCGCCGCACCACACCATATCCGATGCGGGTTTGGTCGGAGGCGGCCAGATGCCGCGTCCGGGAGAAATAAGTCTTGCCCATCTGGGAGTGCTCTTTTTAGACGAACTTCCCGAATTCAAGAAAAATGCGCTGGAAGCTCTTCGCCAGCCTCTGGAGGATGGTACCATAACGATTACGCGTTCCTCCGTAACAGCTTCTTTTCCAGCGAAATTTATGCTGGTGGCGGCGATGAATCCGTGCCCGTGCGGTTATTTTGGAGATCGTGTCCATACCTGCCATTGCACTCCGCAGCAAATCCGTCAATATCAGTCTAAAATATCGGGGCCGCTTTTGGACCGGATTGATTTACATATAGAGGTGCCCTCGGTTAAATACAGAGCCCTGTCCGATAAGGAACTGGGAGAGTCTTCTGCGGCAATCACCGAACGCGTAAACAAAGCGCGCGATCTGCAAAAAAAGCGATTGGGTCATCATGGCACCCTATGTAATGCAAGGATGACGGAAAAACAGATCAGGACTTCCTGTCCGATCGATGAAGAATCCCACAAACTCATCGAAATGGCTATTGATAAACTGGGATTAAGCGCCCGGGCGGTAAACCGGATATTAAAAGTTTCCCGCACAATTGCCGATCTGGAAGATAGTGAAGCCATCAAATCCTCACATATCGCCGAATCCATTCAGTATCGAAGCCTTGATAGAAGCTTAATTTAGTGATATGGAAAAATAAAATTATGTTGAGGCATTAGCCTGGTGAAAGAGGCATTCATGGAAATTAAAATTAAAAAAGCGCCACTTAAAAAAAGAAAGATTAAACCTGCTGATGAAGCAAAACTTGGTTTTGGGAAACATGTTACCGACCATTTTTTTAACGTTAAATATAAAGAAGGCAAGGGCTGGCATGATCCGGTCATTGAACCGTATCGAAATCTGCAATTAGATCCTACGGCAATGTGCCTGCATTATGGACAGGAAATTTTTGAGGGCTTGAAAGCCTATCGGGGGCCGGATGGGTCAATTTATCTTTTCCGCCCTCTGGAAAACATCAAAAGAATGAATTCATCCGCCGAAAGGCTCTGCATGCCAATCATCGATGAAAATCTTTTTATGGAAGCCATGAAAAAACTGGTCATTTTGGAAAAAGACTGGATTCCTCATGGAATAGGGACTTCCATGTATATCCGTCCGACAATGATCGCGACAGAGGCAGCCCTTGGAGTGCATCCGGCATCGGAATATTTATTTTTTATTGTGGTTGGACCGGTTGGGGCCTATTATCCTCAGGGATTTTCTCCGACAAAAATGCATGTGTCGGAGGAATATTCCCGCGCGGTACGCGGAGGAATCGGACATGTAAAGGCCGCCGGTAATTATGCCGCCAGTCTTTACGCGAGCAAAATTGCAACGAATATGGGGTACACTCAAGTTCTCTGGCTGGATTCGTCTGAAAAAAAATATGTGGAAGAAGTCGGCACCAGCAATATCTTTTTTCTTATCGGCGATGAATTAATAACACCTCATTTGGGTGGATCAATTTTACCGGGTGTTACGCGAAATTCGGTTATTACTTTGGCCAGGCACCTGGGAACTAAAGTCGTCGAAAGACCAATATCCATTGATGAAGTTATAGCTACCTCGCAAAATGGTTTGTTGAAAGAAGCTTTTGCCTCCGGAACGGCGGCGGTTGTTTCACCGGTTGGACACATTCATTTCCGTGGCAAAGAATATTTGATCAATGGTGGTAAAACCGGGCTGCTTGCTGAAAAACTATATAATGAGATTATGCAAATTCAATATGGATTGAAAGATGATCCTTTCGGATGGCGCATAAAAATATTAGACGGTAAAAAGAAATAAAAAGAGGGAATTCGTTATTTTCCTTCTTGTATACAGGCACTTGGATTTTTATTCCACAAGACTGTGGAAATGGTTGTTGATAACCCTGTTAATAAACTTTGTAAGTACGTAATTGTTGCTATTTTACACCAAATTGCACAAGGTTCGTGCAAGTTAAATGTTAAATATAATCAATAACTTATTAATATAGTCTTTTATCATCATTACTTATAATCTATCTGCGGGGAGAGATATAAACTTTATAAAAAATAGGATGCGGTTTTTTTATATAAACGATGAGAATATTTTTCAAAATAAATAAGCTATTTAGGATGAGGGTGATCATTCTCTCCCTTATTTTATCGATGCTGATTGTGTCTGTCAGTGTTTTTTCCGAAGAACTTCCGGCAGTTGAAGATGTCGCTCAAAAGCTTCAGAGCTCTTACGAGAAAACAAAAGACCTGAAGGCAGATTTTGTTCAGGAGGCTTTCATAAAATCTGTTAAAAACACTCAACGGGAAGAAGGCAAGGTTTATTTTAAGAATCCGAGGAACATGCTTTGGGAATATACCAAGCCGCATGGTAAAAAATTGGTGATTAACAGCCAGACGGCATGGCTATACATTGAAAAAGAAAAAGTGGCCTATAAGCAGAAGTCGGAAAGTATTTTTCAGTCGAAGTTCCTGATTAATTTTTTTGCCGGAGCCGGAAAACTGAAAGAAGATTTTATTGTGAAATATGCTGAATCCGGCCCGACTGACAAAGATGGCAATTACCTGCTTGTTTTAACTCCAAGGGAAAAGACGGCCGCCTGTAATTCAATCACGCTTACAATTGATAAAAGCAATTTCTACATCTTGCGAGTAAGTTTTAATGACGTTTTAGGGAATACGACCACGCTGAGATTTTCCAATATTTCAATTAATGCAGGACTTACGCAAAAAAATTTCCAGTTTAAACCTCCTGCTGGAGTTCAAGTTTTCGAAATGCCGTAGAAGGGGCTGTGTGAAAAATGCCCATCTGCGGCGTTCCGCTGCAAACCGCACCGCTCAACGTATATATAATACGCCTCGCGGTTCAGTTTTTGCGCGCCTTGCATCTGAACATTTTTGAACAGCCCCATTATTCATAATTTTCTCTTTTTATTTTTTTGAAGTAAATATAGTATTATACCAAATTTCGGAAAAAACCCATAAAGTATATCAGTTGCGATTTGATAAGGAGCTGTAAAAATGGAAAATTATATTCCTCTTATCTCTGGTTTAATTGGTGCTTTAATCGGTGCCACTGCGTCAATAGTAACAATTATAGTTCAATCTCGACTACAAGATAAAAGAGAAAGAATAAAGATGGCGGCTCAAATAGCAATGGATGATGTAAAAACGAATGTGGAAATTGCGCTAAAATCTGGAAGAAAAGCAGCAATACCACCACCAATTGTCTATCTACATTATAATATTAAACTTATGGAGTTACTTGAAAATAATAAACTTGATTCGCATACACTTCGTGTTATTACGGAAGAAAACAGGAAATTAATTGACTCTCTAAAATTACTAAATAAGGAAAGAGAAGAACAATTGAAAACGCAGAAAGATCAGTAAATATAATGTTCAAATCGCAGCCGATCGCTTAGTCGCCGGCCGATATTTTCGTTATCTGCAGGAGAAATTATTGGTAATGAAAAAAAATCAAAGTCTACATTTGGTTCTTAAGTTAATATTTATTATTTCAATTTTCACAGTTTCAAATGGCTGCTTTTGGCTTGACAAGACATTGACCAAAGCTCTTACAACATCGGCCAATGTCAGAATGGAAAAAATAGATCGCTCAAAAGCTATCGTTAAATATGACCGTGGAGCGCTTATAGAAGCCAATGGTGAAGAAGAAGCAACAAAAGAAATGGCTAAATATTGTTCACCAAAAGATTACAAAACTTTAATATCAGGCGAAAGAGTGTCTGGTGAAAAGAGATGGACAAAAACTGTGGTTTTTGAATGCGTCATTACTAAATAATTCAAATACGCAGATTTCAAGGCAAATCCAGCTCCGATTGTTATACTTTGGCTGATTTCTTTGTTTACTAAAACATTTATACTAATTTGCAGTTAAAAGTATGCCGATCACGCAGCCAACAAACGTAGACGAATGACTGCGAATTGGTAATTAATTGAAGGGATCGGATTGATCAAAATCCGGCGTCAACTCGTAGTCGTTTACTTCCTGAATGAAAATATTATCGAAACCGAGTTTCAATGCATAATCCGTCACTTGTTCGTATTCGCTTTTTGTGATTCTTCGTTTTAAAACCGGATGATTACGCACCTTTGCTACAGGCGTATATTGAGACATAAGGCTTAAGGAAACTGATGTGGATATTTCTTTTTTTAGTAATCTCAGAACTTCTTTGGAGTTTTCTATTCTACCGGGTAAAACAAGATGACGAATGATAATTCCTCTTTGAGCGATACCGTTTTTCAATTCCAGATCGTCGCCCGCCTGTTTTACCATTTCTTTTATGGAATCCAAAGCAAAACGGGGATATCCCGGCGCTGACGAATAATCAACAGCATCTTTTTCCATGCCGTATTTGAAGTCAGGCAGATAAATATCCACCATGCCGTCGAATAATTTTATGATATCCGGATTTTCGTAGCCTCCGCAATTATATACAAACGGGACGGTAAGTCCCTGCGCGCGCGCCAGGCACAGCGCTTCTATCACAAGCGGCGCCTGTGGTGTCGGTGTAACCGGTTCGACATTGTGGCAGCCGCTTTTTTGCAGATCAAGCATGACTTCTGCCAGCTGCAATATCGTCAGGTTGCGTCCCCGCGTGTTATGAGAGATTTGATAGTTCTGGCAATAGACGCAACCAAGATTGCAGGATGAAAGAAAAATTGTTCCGGCCCCTTGTGTGCCGGATAGAGGAGGTTCTTCACCATGGTGGGACAGTGCGCAATTCATGATAATATCGGCAGGTAAACGACAATAGCCCAGTTCGCCTTTTGTGCGGTCAACCCCGCAGGCGCGCGGGCAGAGTGTGCAGGATCTATAAATATTCAACAATTCCTGAATGATCATTTTCATCACATTTGAGGCATCAGGTTAAAAAGTAACGGTTGAAACCGTTCTCTATAGCTTTTCCACGACACCACGGATTTTACCGCTTGTCACCAGTTCTAAAAAATCTTCTCCCAGAGGCGCGGATAATTCCACTGCTTTTTGCCAGTTCCTGATTCTTGTTTCATGATCATTGATAAAAGTAACCAGATCAGTACGGTCGGGCACTTTCCCTCCGGGAAGATTTTCAATAAAGCGCTGTGATGGAAAAACCATCAGAACATTTTCCAGGGTACGCGCTTCCGGCGAGCGGCGTTTTAAATTTTTATCCAGCCAACCGGGGATAATTCTTTCCTGATGATGAAAGAAAAGCACTGTTTCGTTTTCTTTCGCCGCAAACTGGTGCGAGAGATGGTAATCAATAAGGCCGCCATCGCGATAGACTCCGCGGGGAGCGCCATAAATATCGCGCACGCCTTCTATAACAAGAGGAATGGCGCCTGAAGCCAGCACGGCATATTTGAGATTAACCTCGTTCATCGGTATGTAATATCCACGGAATTGAGATTTAAGACAAAATGCGGGCGGCTTTGATGCATTATAAAAAACCACCCTATCCGCGAAACGATAAATATTATCTCTGCTGAAATAGTTAAACACAAAACAAGTCGCCAGTCCCAGCTTTTGTAACCAGAGGTTTCTAAAAGCGACAAGACCGCGTGCACGGGCGGTAATGATGGCTAAACGGTATTTCTTGTTGGCCAGAGCAAAAGACAGCGCGTCGTCTTCCAGATATTCATTAATGATGCCGGTAATCTTCTCCAGCGCTGTTGCCGGAGTATCATTCTTTGTGTATCGTACATTGATATAAGCCTCTAAAAGTTTATGGTAAGAATCGATGGCTTCAGGCTGCAGCCAGGCGGCAAAACGAAAAGCGCCCGCGGAAGAACCAATCAGATGAACAGGGCTCAAGCCTCCTAAATAATCGCCCTTAAGGAGAGTCAAGTCAAATCCGCTGGCAATCAGCCATCGCGGTCCGACTGCCGGTCCGAAGAAAGTTGACACAGAATCGAAGTTAAATCCGCCATCTTTAATTATCGGATAAATTTTATTGCCGGCTTTAATTCGTATTCTGCTCATCATATTTTATGTTTGGGCAAAGGCCTTGACACGTAAACTTTTGTCTTGTAGATTGACATTGATAATGCTTATTGCTAAAGGCTGAAAACAATAAAATTCTTCATATCATGCTTCTTTAAACGGGGCAGTTTTTTAGCAATAATTTTTAAGAAATTGCAAGTAAATTTATTTTTAAGGATTACGTTGTGGATATAAAAAATTCTATACTGCAAATTGCCAGGGACGCAAAGCTTGCGGCGCGAAAACTTTCCCGTGTGACGGAGACCGAGAAAAATAAAGCCCTTTTGCGTATGGCGGATGAACTGGAACGAAATTGTAAATTTCTTCTAGCGGAAAATTCCAAAGATGTGGCCAAAGCTAAAAAGTCAGGTATCACCCGCGCCATGCTGGAGCGTCTCACATTAAAGCAGGCCACAATCGAACAGATGGCCAAAGGTTTAAGGGAAGTCGCCGCGCTGCCTGATCCCGTCGGTAAAGTCATTTCCATGTGGCGCAGACCTAACGGGCTTTTGGTAGGCCGGATGCGTATTCCGCTGGGGGTAATCGGCATCATTTACGAATCACGTCCGAATGTTACCGTTGATGCGGCGGCTCTTTGTCTTAAATCGGGGAATGCTGTAATTTTGCGTGGCGGATCCGAATCAATCAGGTCAAATCTGGCGATTGCTTCCGTGTTACAGAAAGTATTACGGGAAACATCAATACCCGCGGACGCAATTCAGGTGATTCCGATGACGGATCGCGAAGCTGTTGCGGAAATGCTGCAATTGGATGAGTACATTGATTTGATTATTCCTCGCGGCGGAGAAGAATTAATTCGCGCCGTAGTCGCCCAATCCAAAATACCGGTCATTAAACACTACAAGGGGGTATGCCATGTTTTTGTGGACGCCGGGGCTGATATCGATATGGCTGTTGATATTTGTTTAAACGCCAAAACTCAGCGTCCGGGTGTGTGTAACGCGATGGAAACAATGCTTGTGCATCAGGATATCGCCGGTAAATTTTTACCGCTTGCGGCAAATAAATTAAAAAAAGCCGGTGTTGTGATAAGGGGATGTACCAAAACAAGGTCGATCTTGAAAAATATTGAAAAAGCGAGCGAAAAGGATTGGTACGCGGAATATCTTGACCTGATTCTGGCTGTAAAGATTGTGGAGAATATGGATGAGGCTATCGCTCACATTGAGAAATACGGTTCTTTGCATACCGAATCAATTATCACCAGTGATTATGCCAATTCTCAACGCTTTTTGAATGAGGTCAATTCTTCAACCGTCCTGGTCAATGCTTCAACTCGTTTCAGCGACGGTTTTGAACTGGGACTGGGAGCGGAAATCGGCATTTCCACAACCAAGCTTCACGCTTTCGGTCCCATGGGGCTGGAAGAATTAACGACAACAAAATTTATAATTTACGGTAACGGGCAGGTGAGAACATGAGATGGGGGCTTTTGGGAGGAACGTTTGATCCGATTCACTTCGGACATTTGCGCGGCGCGATCGAGATGCTGGAGATTTTCAATTTGAACCGCATTATTTTTATCCCGTCATCCAGGCCGCCGCACAAGCTGGAAGCCCAAATAACGTCTTTTAATCACCGCGAACAAATGATTCGCCTGGCCATTGAAGACAATGTTAATTTTTCCTTTTCCGATGTGGAGAATTTACGCGCCGGAAAATCTTATTCTGTGGAAACGGTGGCATATATTCTCGATAAGTACATGGAGGATCTGGAGTTATATTTCATTGTCGGGCAGGATGCTTTTCAGGCTATAACAACATGGAAAGACTGGGAGCGGCTCCTGCTGTTATGCAATTTTGCCGTAATGACGCGCCCCGGTTATGACGATATGAGACTGGACGCAATTTTGCCGAAAGACTTTGCCGCAAAATTTACCTACGATAAAAAGATTGACGGATTCACAGGACCAACGGGACATACCATTTATTTCCGTCATACGAGTTTTCTGGATATTTCATCATCTCACATGAAAGAATTGATAAAAGAAGGGAAGTCCATAAGATATCTTACGCCGGATAAAGTCCGTAAGTACATCACGAAAAATTCTTTATACAAAAAATAATAAAAATAATATTTTACAAGCATTAAAATAAATGAACAATTTTTTAAGGAGAATTATATGACTTACAAATTTATAGAACTCGATATTAAGGATTATATCGCTACGGTGACCATGGCCAGAGAAAAAAGCTTAAACGCTTTGAGTCTGGAATTTGCCGCGGAGATTGCCGCTGTTTTTAAAACACTGGGGGCGATGGATGAGGTGAGGGTTATTATTCTGCGAAGCAAAGCCAGGATATTTTGCTCCGGCCTTGATTTGAAAGATGCCGTCGGGGGCTTCGACGGAACGGCCAGAGGGACTTTCAATACCATCAAAAAATCCCAGCCATTATTTGATTGCTGTAATTGGATTGAAGAGTGTCCCAAACCGGTTATCGCGGCCGTACACGGTAAATGTGTCGGCGGCGGGCTTGACATAATTTCCGCCTGTGATATCCGCCTCTGCACCCAAGACGCGATCTTTTGTCTTAAAGAAGCCAACATCGGATTGGTTGCCGACATGGGCGTTCTTCAGCGGCTTCCTCTGATCGTCGGCCAGGGATTTGCCAGAGAAATGGCCTATACGGCGGGAAATTATTCCGCGCCGCAGGCCAAGAATATGGGGCTTGTCAATGAAATTTTCGCGGACCAGAACGCTCTTGATGCAGGAGCTCAAAAGCTGGCCTTACAGATAGCTGCTAATGCTCCCCTTGCCATTCAATGCTCCAAAGAGGTTCTCAACTTCAGCCGTTATACAAGCGTAAGTGAAGGAATGGCTCTGGCTATACAAAAGAACATGTTCTTATTGACGACGGATGATTTAAAAGAGGCCATCATTGCTTTCATGGAGAAACGGGCGGCGGATTTCAAAGGGAAATGAGTGTCAAGACGCTCTCGTTAATTCAATGGCAGTTAGTCTAGTGTGAGCAGGGCATTAAATAATGCGAGGGGGAATTGATACTTGGGCCAGCATTGTCCTGGCCTGACTATCAACTCCCCCTCATTATTTCCCTCATGGGCTCCATCCCCACCATGGGGATAGTTCATTAATAATTTGTCATTTTCTTTAAAGCCTCGATGCGGTCATCAAGCGGGGGATGGGTCATAAACAGGAGCGCTAAATTATGTTTGGAAGGTTTTCCGCTGATTCCGAAAGCGGACATCTGATCCGGCAGCGGTTCGGCGACGCTTTCTTTTAGCCTCTGAAGCGCGGCGATCATATTTTGAGTTCCGGCTAATTTTGCGCCACCGGCATCAGCGATGAATTCCCGTTTTCTGCTAAACCACATCACGATAATACTGGCCAATACGCCAAAGACGATTTGAGCGATAATTGTGGTTATAAAAAATCCCAGACCGCGGCCTTCATCGTTTTTTAAGACAACTCTGTCCACAAAATATCCCACAACGCGCGACAGGAATATAACGAATGTATTAACGACACCCTGAATCAGCGTCAGGGTTATCATGTCGCCATTGGTCACATGGCTCATTTCATGGCCAAGGACGGCCTCTATTTCCTCTTTATTCATGGATCTCAGCAGGCCTGTGCTTACGGCAACCAGAGCATTGTTTTTATTCATGCCGGTCGCGAAGGCGTTCGGCGAGGGAGAATCGAATATGGCGACTTCCGGCATGCCGACATTGGATGCCATTGCCAGTTTTTTGACCGTGTCCACCAACCAGATTTCCGCTGCACTTCTGGGATTTGTAATGACTTGCGCTCCCGTCAGGCGTTTGGCCATCCATTTGGACATGGCAAGCGATATAAACGAACCGCCGAAACCGAATACCGCGGCAAATGCCAGCAGGCTGGTCATATTTAAACCGTTTTTATTCAGAAAATTACCAACTCCAAGCAGACTTGCGACGATACTTAAAACAAAGATCACGGCGATATTGGTAGCGAGAAATAATAAAATCCTTTTCATTTCAACCTCCTCAATGCAAAAAACTGCCACCGGCAGTCATTAAAGCAATTTCATTAAAATATTTTTCTTATTTTAGTGGCTCTGCGCACGATGTCAAGCCTTTATGTAAAAAAAGCATAAGATTTGGTAAATTAATAAGAAATTATCAATGTTAAGTATTATAAGTTTTCTTGAAACTGCTAAAATAATGTGATAGTCCACTCAACATAACCAAGCCGCCCTAGTAAGGACGTCTTGGTTTATATTATTAAAACTGATTAGTAATTTCGCTAATTTGAAAACAGGAGCAACAGATGGATTACAAAAATACTTTGAATCTTCCCCAGACGGATTTCCCGATGAAGGCGAATCTGGCGCAGCGTGAACCGGAAATGCTAAAAAAATGGGAAGCGATGGACATTTATAAAAAAATCAGGCAAACGGCTAAGGGAAAAACCCCATATATTCTGCACGATGGTCCGCCTTATGCCAACGGTAATATTCATCTGGGCACGGCACTCAACAAAATAATCAAAGATATCGTAATTAAATCAAAAAATATGACCGGCTTTGACGGCGTGTATGTGCCGGGCTGGGACTGTCACGGCCTGCCCATCGAACATCAGGTAGATAAAGAACTGGGCGGTAAGAAGGCGGCGATGTCACAGGTGGAAAAGCGCCGCGCCTGCCGCGCGTACGCGGAAAAGTTCGTCGGTATTCAACGCGAACAGTTTAAGCGTCTGGGTGTCTTCGGCGAATGGAATAATCCTTATCTGACAATGGCCTATCCTTACGAGGCGACAACCGTCGCCGAATTCGGCAAACTCTATCTTAACGGCAGCGTCTACAAAGGGAAAAAGCCAGTTTACTGGTGCGCGTCCTGCAAGACGGCGCTCGCCGAAGCGGAAGTGGAATATGCCGATCATCGTACACCGTCTATCTACGTGAAATTTGCCTTTACTTCCGATATCGGTCAGATTTTACCAAAGCTTATCGGGCAGAAAGTCAGCATGGTGATCTGGACAACCACGCCCTGGACGATCCCAGCCAATCTCGCGATTGCCGTAAAGGACGATTTTATTTATACCGCGGTTAAAATTGATAACGACGTGCTGATTGTCGCCAAAGACATGCTTGATTATTGTCTGGAGGCTTTCGGGTATCGTGATAAAAAGTATGAGATTCTCGATGAGTTCAGAGGCGAAGTTCTGGAAGGCCAGAAATGCGTTCATCCGCTGGTGAAAAGAAACAGCGTTTTGATTCTGGCGCCCTTTGTCACGCTGGAGGCCGGAACCGGAGCCGTACACATCGCGCCCGGCCACGGTCAGGAAGACTATGAAATCGGTCTTAAGTATGGACTGGATAATTACGCGCCGGTGGACGACGCGGGAAAATTTACGGAAGATGTCGAACATTTCGCGGGACAGTTTGTGTTTGACGCCAACGACAACGTCATTAAAAAGCTGGAAGAAGTGGGCGCGCTTATGGGACACGTGCCCATGCAGCATTCCTATCCGCACTGCTGGCGCTGCAAAAAACCCATTATTTTCCGTTCCACCGAACAGTGGTTTATATCGATGGGAAAAAACGATCTCAGAAAAAAAGCGCTGGACTGCATCAATGAAGTTCAGTGGATTCCGTCGTGGGGACGCGACCGCATCTTCGGTATGGTGGAAAATCGTCCTGACTGGTGTATCTCGCGCCAGAGATTGTGGGGCGTGCCGATTACCGTCTTCTATTGCGCGAAGTGCAAAAACGAAGTGTTCACAAAGGAAATTCTGGAGCATCTGGTGGGGTTGGTGGAAAAAGGCGGCGCGGATGTCTGGTTTGAAAAAGAAGCGCAAGATTTGATGCCGAAACACACCGCCTGTCCGCACTGCAACAGTTCTGAATTTATCAAAGAAGTGAATATTCTTGATGTATGGTTCGATTCCGGCGTGAGTCACGCGGCGGTTCTGGAAAAAAGAGCGGATCTGAAATCACCTTGCGATATGTATCTGGAAGGTTCCGATCAGCATCGCGGCTGGTTTCATTCTTCGCTTTTGGAATCCGTGGGCACCCGCGGACGCGCGCCTTACAAGAGCGTTCTCACGCATGGTTTTGTCGTGGACGGGGAAGGCAAGAAGATGTCCAAGTCTGTTGGCAATGTCATCGGCGCGGAAGAAGCCATTGATAAATACGGCGCGGAAATTTTGAGGCTCTGGGTGGCAGCGGAAGACTATACCGACGATATCAGGATTTCTACCGAAATTCTCAAACGCCTGATGGAAGCCTACCGCCGTATCCGCAATACCAGCCGGTTCATTTTGGGCAATCTCTATGATTTTGACATCGATAAAGATCAGATAGCATATGAGCAGATGGCGGAGATGGATCAATGGGCATTGCATCGCCTGCAGGAAATCGTCAAGCGCGTAACGGAAGCTTACGAGCGCCATCAGTTCCATGTGGTTTTCTACACGCTGTACAATTATTGCACAGTGGATTTAAGCGCTCTTTACCTTGATGTTTTAAAGGATAGACTCTATACAACCAGAACAAATTCAGTAGAACGCCGTTCCGGGCAGACGGCGATGTTTACAATTTTAAAATCTATGACTCTGCTTCTTGCGCCGATTCTGACATTTACCTCTGAAGAGGTATGGTCGTCAATGCCCTCGTGGAGCAAAAAAGAAGAAAGTGTTCATCTGGCGCAATTTCCGCAGGTTGAAGAAAGATATGTAAATGCGGATCTCGGCGAGCTCTGGAAGACCATGATTGACGCGAAGAGCGAAATTGCCAAAGCCGTTGAGCAGGCCAGAAAAGAAAAGGTTATAGGACATTCCCTGGACGCGCGTATCACGATTGCGGCCCCGGATAAAATGCGCGCATTATTTGCCGCGCATATCGAGGATATGCGTTCCCTGTTGATTGTGTCGCAATTGCAGTTGGCCCAGGAAAAAGATATCGCAAACCCCTTTAAGAGTGAAGAAATAAAAGGCCTGGTGGTCGGCGTGGAGAAAGCTCGCGGCAGTAAATGCGAGCGCTGTTGGATTTATGAAGAATCAGTCGGCTCAGACGTAAAACATCCGACGGTTTGCGCCCGTTGTTTGCCGAGTTTATAAAAAAAAGCGGACTTTAAAGGAGATTTATTTGAAAAAAAATATAATTATTTTTATTTTAGGAGCGGCCTTTATCATCGCGTTGGATCAAATAACGAAAGCCGCTATCGTGACAAAATTTTATATACACGAAACATATGCCGTTATTAATGGATTTTTTAACCTTGTTTACGTGATGAATCCCGGCGCCGCCTTCGGATTTCTGGCTAATGCTTCAGCGATATTCCGCTGCATTTTTTTTATGGGGATTACCTCGGCGGTTATTTTGCTGATCATTTATTACATCGTAAAAAGCAAATCACAGAATACACCCACCGTGATATCTCTGACGCTTATTTTCGCCGGCGCGATTGGAAATCTTATTGACCGAGCGCGCTTTGGCGCGGTTGTAGACTTTCTCGATTTTTATATCCGCACATGGCACTGGCCGGCATTTAATGTGGCGGATTCTTCTATTTCCCTGGGCGCCGTGTTAATGATCTGGGGAATGATTATTCAGCGCAAAGATGATACCGCATCATCATGATATTTTAAATTTTCAGGATGAAGAATGCCGCATCCGGGAATGGCCGGAAGTTATGAAAACCAAATAGAGTTGAAATAAAAAAGCATGAATAAGAAAACCCCGGGAGGTTCTCCCGGGGTTTTTAGCTTAATAGTAAACAACAAGGCTTCTAGAAGCTAAGAGTAAGTTTGTTCATGAGGATGTAATCATCATCAACTTTGTTGTTTCCATTCTTCCCCTTGAAGTAATCCCCGGTGAAGAGATAACCGAAGCCCAGCATATAGGACAGATTGTTAGTGATTTTGTAAGTGCCGGTAAGATCAACTTCCGTGCCATATGTACGGCCTGTAAAACCTAATGGTTTCTTGTCGGCCTGTGCATATGAAGCCGAGAGCATGACATCCAAATCGGGAATGGGTTTTACGCCGAATCTACCCTGACCGAACCAGGCGTTGTACAAGGGACCACTGATATAACCATTGCCGTAGACAGGAAGAGTTTTATTGACCACTGAAGTGTCGTAACCCCCGATAAGACCCACCCAATTAGTAAGATCATAGTAGTTAAACATAATCAGGCAGGGATTCCAGTTAGTGCCGCCGTTGAGATTTCCGCCCTCCATGACGTCATTTGTATTGGGGTCGTCGCCCGATACAAAAGCAATCGTGCCGCCTGCATATACCGGAGCGAAGGTGGCAGTGGCGTCAATAAAACCAGCTGTTTGATCAATTCTGACACTGTTACCCAGAGAGGGATTGTCATAGTCCTTATATTTTCCTGTTGCGTAAAGAAATTCAGCCTGCAGAGCTACAGGGCCGATTTGAGCAAAGGCGTAAGGATCGAATACAAAGTAATCTTTTGAATAATTATTGGAAGGCGGCCGGTGATCCGCAAAGCGGTAATAACAGATTTTCATGCCCGCCCTGCCGTCTTGCCAGTTATAAATTCCTTCAAGGCCATATACGTTGTCATCCGAATCTGTGACTGTTGTAGAATAAACAGCAGAATTGCTGAAATCTTTTATTTTTGAAATATCGGCGTTAATATTTACAGCGCCGCCGATAAGATTTGAATAATATCTTATCCGTCCCGCGGGATAAGTGGTGTCGCCGAATACTGTGCCGGTGGCCCCATATTCCATATAACCGACTTTAAATTCTCCGACAGGCGTTTGATAATCAATATAGGCATAATCGAAGGCGATGTTTTCATTTTCCGCCCTGCTGCCCGCGGATTGAAGAAAGTCGTTAATATTTAAATTGGAGTCCGTGCCGCCTACAAGAGGCGCAGATCTCGGGCCGCCCCAGATTCTTTCCAGAGCGTCAAAGCGGGTAATCAGTTTCAGACCCGGAGATACGATAAAGTCTGTTCCGACACGTAGTCTTTGATAAAAGAACGCCGTGCTGGGATTAGCCAGAACATATGTAGGACTGGCACTTGTTCCGACATTGACTTTGTTATTATCATCTAAACTGATTTTATTTAAATACATTCCGGCGACATAAAATTCAGCGCTGACTTTAACATCAACCGCGAAGGCTGAAGCGCCAAAGGCCATAACCAGCCCCAGTGACAACAAAATTAACCAAAACCTCTTCATTTTTTCCCTTTAAAAAAATATTTTACGATATCGCACGGGTAGCGAACGTAATATAAATTTTTATTCCATATTTGGCATAGGTTGTCAATAATGGACACCAAAGTATTCATGCTGCCAGTTTTTCTTTTTGTATTTTTTCACAATACATTTGTTCGCAGGCAGCCGGAGATAAATAATTAAGCCTGGCCTGTCTTCTTAGCTGGTTATAAAAAATCTCGATATATTCAGTAAGGAACGATGATTCAGTATCTGGTGGTAAACATGAAGGCGGATCCCCAGAGCGATGCAGGCTTATCATCAACAATACGTTGCATGAAATATGTCGCCTGACGGGTGTCAGTTTCCGGCAATGCTGAATACGGCAGCAAAAATTCCCCACAGCTTGCTTTGGGGTAAGTTTCGATTTGTTTGATAATGTTTTGAGGTTTCTATGGTTAAACGGGCGGCTGTTGCCGGCAATTTTTAAAATATCTTCATCTATAAGACGTTTTGAATATGTGTCATCAATTAATTTTGAAACATATCTATTGTTTAGATTCTTTTAATTTATTTAATTCTTCTTTATAGAGTTCAGCCTGCGCCCTGACTGTTTCAATTTCTCTTTGTGCTTTTTCCAGTTTTTCTTCCTGTCTTTGTCTTTCTTCCCTCTCTTTTTCCTGGAGTTCGTCAATGCCCACGTAAACGGCCAAAGCTCCGCCGAGAAGTAAAAATATTGGAAAGGCGCCTCTGATAATGGTCATAAAATCCGACCAGAAAAATATTAAACTGATTAATCCGAAGATGGCAGAAATTACTCCCCCAATGAGCAATGACATATTTGAACCTCCGGTGAAAAAACAAATTTATTAATAATATAGATTTTTTATCATAAAAATAATATTCAAACAAGCCGCAAAATAGATGCCCATACCAAGTCTACTCCTTGCCATAGCCCATACTTTAACCTGCGCTCGAATAAAATAAGGGGGACAGCAATATGAAGACCTCGCCGTGCAGAAACTGACGCCTGCCCATCATGCGGACGATTCCATCCAACTTGATAATTGGATGAAAATATTCCTTGATTTAAAGCAATTCATAATTTAGATATATAAAATTATAAAGATACGAGGATAAGATGATAGAACCGGATTTTGCCAAAGGGGATGGCTTAGTACCCGCGATTGTTCAAGATGCTGAAACTAAAGAAGTTCTTATGATGGCTTACATGAATAGCGAATCATGGAAAGCGACATTGAAAACAGGCAAGGCCACTTACTGGAGCAGATCGCGACAGAAGCTCTGGTTAAAAGGTGAAGAATCAGGACATTTTCAACTCATCAAAGATATTTTTATTGATTGCGATAACGATACGATTCTATTGCAGGTCAAGCAATTGGGAGAAGCGGCCTGCCATACAGGTTATAAATCATGCTTCTACCGGAAGTTAAAAGGTGAAGATTGTGTTGTTGTCGGAGAGAAGATTTTTAATCCGAAGGAAGTATATAAATGAAAGTTTTGAAATTGGGAATTCCCAAGGGAAGCCTGGAAAACAGTACTATCGATTTATTTAAAAAAGCCGGCTGGCGCATTACCAGTGACGCTCGAAGTTACTTTCCCGATATTGATGACCCGGAAATAACGTGCAAACTGGTTCGGGCGCAGGAAATGTCCCGTTATGTTGAAGACGGCACACTGGATTTGGGACTGACGGGCATTGATTGGATTTTGGAAAATTCATCCGATGTCGTCGTTGTGCAGGATTTGATTTATTCCAAGGTTTCAACTCAGAAGGCGCGCTGGGTGCTGGTTGTCCGCGAAGATTCGCCTTACAAATCCATAGAAGATATGGAAGGGAAAAAAATATCGACCGAGTTGGTAAACTTTACAAAGAAATATTTTGCCGCGAGAGATATCAATATTCATGTTGAATTTTCCTGGGGGGCGACAGAAGCTAAAGTAGTGGAAGGTCTGGTGGATGCTGTTGTGGAGGTAACGGAGACCGGTTCGACGATTAAGGCCAACAAATTAAGGATTATTCACGAGCTCATGAAAACCAACACGCAGTTAATTGCCAATCGCGCAGCCTGGAAGAACGCCTGGAAGCGGAAGAAGATTGAACAAATAAGCACCATGCTTACCGGTTCCCTGCAGGCAATGGGTAAGGTCGGCCTGAAACTTAATGTTGCCAAGGAAAATCTGGACAAAGTGATGTCCTTGCTTCCTTCACTCAAAGCTCCCACGATTTCCAGTTTGTCTTCAAATAAATGGTTTGCCATAGAATCCATTGTAGACGCCAGAATTATGAGGGATTTGATTCCTGTGCTTCTAGAAGCGGGGGCACAGGGCATCATTGAATATCCTTTAAACAAAGTTATTTAACAGGTAATGCATTAATGTCCAGAAGAGCGAAAATTATCCGCAAAACAACGGAAACCGATATACACCTTGAAATTGATCTGGATAAAACTGCCGGAAGCGGGATAGACACAACAATTCCTTTTTTTAACCATATGCTGGAACTTTTTGCGAGACATGGTTTTTTTAAGCTTGTTGTTAAGAGCAAAGGCGACACGCATATTGATGACCATCATTTAATTGAAGATTTGGGGATATGTCTGGGAGAGGCCGTCAAAAAAGCGTTGGGTAATAAAACAGGCATTAATCGATATGGCTCGGCTTGTGTGCCGATGGATGAATGTTTATGCCGGGTGGACATGGATATTTCCGGCCGCCCCTATCTGATTTACAACGTCAAATATGGACGCAGAAAAATCAGCGGATTTGATCAAACACTTGTTAAAGAATTTTTTAAAGCGTTTACCGATCACAGCGGCATAACATTGCACATCAATTTTTTATATGGTGATAATGGTCACCATATCGTTGAGACGATATTCAAAGCTTTTGCACGCGCTCTCAAAAACGCTGTAACTTTGAATGAAAATATTAAAGGCGTCCTTTCTACAAAAGGAAGTCTTTAAGAAAGCGAGGTCAATTTTTTGCTAAGACATATTTGGAAAAAATTCAGTTGTGTCGCGGGAGTCGTTTTAGTTTCTTTTCTGGTTTTGTCCTTTACGGCTCAAGCCGTGGAAAAAAATTCGGAAAACACTAAACTTCCGAAACGTATAGCCGTGATTCCTTTTCAACCTGTAATCCCTGAAGAAGAATCGGGAAAAACTGTATTTTGTCCGATTTGTGGCATAGGCGCTTCCAGCGGGAAAATATCAGCGGGAGCTGAAAAAATAATTGAAGAAATCTTTATTAATAAGCTTCATGACTTAAAAGAAGTGGAATTAATTCCCGAGGATAAAGTGGAGGGTGTCTATAATAGAATCTCTGCAGAATCGTTGAAGGATCCTTTATTGAAACGTTTAAAAAATGCCGGCAATGAGTTGGGAGCGGATTTTATAGCCGTGGGTTATGTTTACCGCTATACCGAAAGAGTTGGTTATAAATATTCGTCGGAACATCCGGCATCCGTGGCTTTTGAAATTCATTTAATTAAAACGGCCGACGGCAGCATAATCTGGCGGGGTTTTTTTGACAAAACGCAAAAATCATTAATGGAAGATGTCTTGCAGGTCTCTTCGTTTTTTAAAGGCGGCGGCAAATGGCTTACAGCACGCCAATTGGCAGAGCAGGGCATGAATAAGATTTTCGATACATTTCCGAAATTTGATAATTAGACAGTCTTGTAGGAACGCGGCAGCCCACGCGATCACATCTTGAGCGCTCCAGTGGGCAAATGAAAAATAATTTAGTTAAAAAATGAGAGTTCAATCTTATTTACAAGTTCATGAAGTTTTTGGTTGAATGAAGCCAAACTCTTTTCCACGGGGGTACTCGTTTGGTCATTATTCCGGCAATTGATATCAAAGATGGAAAATGTGTGCGGCTGGCTCAGGGTGATTTTGACCGGGTTACAATCTATGCGGATAATCCGCTGGATATGGCGCAAAACTGGGTGCAAAAAGGAGCTGAATTGATCCATATCGTTGATCTTGATGGTTCCGTTGCCGGTTTGCCTCGTAACGCAAATATTATTTTGGAGATCGCTAAAATAATTGATGTTCCAATTCAGGTTGGCGGTGGAATAAGGGATATGGAAACCATTGAATATTATTTAAGTAATGGTGTCTCCAGCGTTATCCTGGGTACGGCGGCTCTTCAAAATGAAGAAGTTGTCAGGGATGCCTGTCAAACCTATCCGGGGAAAATTACTTTGGGGATCGACGCATTGGAGGGAAAGGTGGCCATTCGTGGCTGGACACAAAAAACCAGGCAAGATGCTGTTGATTTGGCAAGGCGCTATGAGAATTATAATGTAAAAGCTATAGTTTACACTGATATAAAGCGGGATGGCATGGGAACAGGAGTCAATATTGAAGCAACAAAAGAATTGGCTAAGTCTGTCAAAATTCCGGTTATTGCCTCCGGCGGTGTGTCTACGATCGCTGATGTTAAAAACCTTCTTTCAATAAAAGATTGTGATATCCATGGAGTAATCATTGGCCGCGCACTTTACACAGGAGCTATTTCTCTGGATGAGGCCATAAAAGAAAGCAAAAAGATGCATTAGCAAAAAAAGCAGTGGAGGTGGCGTTAATGTCAGATTGTATATTTTGTAAAATTGTCCGGGGTGAAATTCCCTGCGCCAAAGTTTATGAAGATGATCATGTTTTGGCATTTGATGATATTCATCCGATGGCGCCTACGCATGTGGTCATCATTCCTAAAAATCATATCCCTACCCTGATGGATGTTGATGCGGCAAATACCAATATAATAAATCATTTAATGACTGCCGCGCAAAAAGTGGCACGGATCAAAGGCATTGCCGACAGGGGTTTTCGTGTGGCGATAAACTGCAATGTTGAAGGAGGACAGGTGGTGTTTCACTTGCACGTTCATGTTCTCGGAGGCAGAAAACTTCAGGATGAATTAGGATAAATTATAAGAAGGTGCACGATTATGGATATAAATAATAAGTTAAATGAAGAAATGGTTGCGGCTGCTAAATCAAAGGATAAAATCAGGCTCTCGGCAATTCGCATGTTAAAGACAGCCCTGCATAACAAGGAAATTAATTTAATGCGGCCATTAAACGAGAGCGAGGTCCTGCAGGTTCTTTCTTCAATGATCAAACAAAGAAAAGATTCTATTGAACAGTTTGCCAAAGGAGGGAGGACCGATCTGGTCGAAAAAGAGGAAGCGGAATTAAAAGTTGTGCAGGAATTTATGCCGGCCCAGATGTCGGAAGACGAAGTCGATTCTTTGATTAAAAAAGCGATTGAAGAAGCAGGAGCTGTTTCTATCAAAGAGATGGGGAAGGTCATGAAAATTCTGATGCCCAAGCTCACGGGAACAGCCGACGGCAAGATGGTAGGCGAAAAAGTCAAGGCGATGTTATCTAAGTGAGTGGTTACTTTCGTTAATAAAATACAGGAATGATCAGTATTCTGGCGGGATAGCTTGTGTACGTTGATAAAAGCAAGATTGAAGAAATTAAAAACAGAGTAGATATTGTTGATCTTGTTTCCGAATATCTGACATTAAAAAAAGCAGGGAGGAATTTCACGGGTTTATGCCCGTTTCATCAGGAAAAAACACCATCGTTTTCGGTTAACCGTGATAAACAAATATTTTACTGTTTTGGTTGCGGAGAGGGTGGCAACGTTATTACATTCCTGATGAAAATAGCCGATAAAACTTTTCCCGAAGCCATTGAATATCTGGCCCAAAAGGCAGGAGTTGTCCTGCCCCCCATGTCTTCGGGTAAGGAAGGCAGGCAAAGGGATTCACTAAAGGACGGTATCATTAATTTAAATTTAAAAGCGGCGCAGCAATTCTCCCGTAATCTCGCCTCTCCCGCAGGCGCTGCCGCCCGTAAATACTTGCAAAATAGAGGCATAGCAGAAGAAGTTATTAAGCAATTCCGTTTGGGATATGTGCCCGACACGTGGCGTTCATTGACAGATTATATTGAAAGCAGCGGAACATCGCTTAGCCTGGCCGAACAGGCGGGTTTGGTAATCGCCGGCAAAGAAGGGAGTTATTATGACCGTTTTCGAGGCCGTCTTATTTTCCCTATCGAAAATGTTTTTGGCGAAATAGTGGCTTTTGGCGGCAGAACCCTGGAAAAAGGCGAGCCGAAATATCTTAATTCGCCGGAGTCACCGGTTTATATCAAAGGGAAGAATTTATATGGCCTGAACAAAGCAAAAGAAGAAATTCGCAAAAGAGATTTCGCGCTTATTGTCGAAGGCTATTTTGATTTAATTTCTCTGTGGAACGCGGGTATTTGCAATGTCGTCGCTACTTTGGGGACAGCGTTGACCAGAGAACATCTTGAACTCCTCAGGCGTTATACGGTTGAAGTTGTTGCTCTTTTTGATCCTGATGAAGCGGGGATAAAAGCGCTTGACAGAAGCCTTGAATTATTTTTAAGCACGCAGATGCGGGCGAAGGCGCTGATTCTTCCGGGAGAGTATGATCCCGATGATTATGTAAGGAAGTTTGGTAAAGACAAACTGGAGGAATTGATTTCCCGTGCACAACCGCTGAGTGATTATTATATTGAAAATGTGTTGGGCAGTGGTAAGACTTTTGAAGATAAACGGGATATGATAAAAACCGCCATGGAATTTATAGATAAAATCAGCGATAAAAAAGAAAAGGACCTTTTTATTAAACGGATAGCCGAAAAAACAGGCATTAACGAAGCGTTGCTGATAAAAGAAACTTATAAAAATGCGCCGCAGGGTGAACAAAAAAACGGAAAAACAAAACAACCTGTTCATATCAATCATGATGTGGTTGAATTGCATTTAATCCAACTTATGCTTGAGTATCCTCAGAAAATTATACAGGTGGAAAACGAAAACATATTGGATTATTTTTTACAGCCGGAGCTTCAAATATTGGGTAAAAAAATTATTGATGCGTATAAATTATTAGGATTTATTGATATTGGCGTAATTTTATCGGCTGATGAGAACGCAACGTTGCGAGAAAGGATATTTCAGTCCATGATGAAGGCCCTGCCTGCCGATGATACCATGATGGAAAAAATATTCGCTGACAATGTGCGGCAGATTAAGAGAAAAAGCTATAAAGAACAACACCGTCAAATTAAATTAAAATTGAGCAAAGCTCAGGAAAACGGCAATGAAGATCTGCTCAATAAGCTTCTTTGTGAAAAAGAAAATATACTGATGAAAGAAAAAGAATTAAACTAGACATGCTGGATAAATAAAATGTTTGGAGGAGATGCCAAATGGCGAAAGAAGTACAATCTGATGAAGTTAACAAGTTGATTTTACTGGGTGAAGAAAAAGGTTTTTTGACGTACGATGATGTCAATGACGCCTTGCTGCCGGACGTAACATCTTCGGAACAAATAGATGATATTATTATGCTTTTTGGAGAAAAAAATATTGATATCATTGATACCGAACAAGGTGAAAAACTGACCGTGAAAAAGTCAATGAAAGATATGGGTGATGTTATACTTAAGGATGCGCTCGCGCTTGTGCCCAGCGCGGAGAAAACCGGAGATCCGGTAAAAATGTATTTACGCGAGATGGGATCGGTTTCTCTCTTGAGTCGCGAAGGCGAAGTGGAAATAGCTAAAAAAATCGAAGAAGGCGCGCGCGAAACCATGTCGGCCATATTTCGTTTTTCCGTTTCGATTAACGAAGTGTTAAGTATCGGTGAAAAATTGCTTTCGGGAGAAATTAAAAGTAAATATGTAGTCGATAACATTGAGGACGAAGAAGGTTTTATGGAGGAGGATGAACATAAAGAAAGAATCCTCAAGTTAATTGACAGAATTAAGCTTTTTAACGACAGAAATACGATTTTACGGGCCAAGCTCAAATCCGGAACTTTACCGGGCAAGAAGCGTGATTTGTTAAACGCTGAACTGGAGAAAAACACAAAATACATTGTCACGCTTTGCCGTAAGATTCGTTTCAGTAAAAAACAAATTCATCGTTTTATTTCACGTCTGCGGCGTTACGCGGAGGAGATAGAAGCATGTGAGAATATAATCGCTCAATATAAAAAAGAAACAGGATTGACGCTGGCGCAGATGGAAAAATCCTGGGCGAAGATGAAAAAATCCGCGAAGGATGAAAAGAGTGTGGCGAAAGAAAATCGTGTTTCTGTTGAATTGCTTAAAAAGAGTAAAATGGCAATACATGAAGCACAGAAAAGAATAAAACAAATTGTGCACGAAGTGGGGATACCGACGGCAACTTTGAAAGCCATTATTAAATCCATTGAAGAAGGCGAAAGAAAAGCGGAGATAGCTCAAAGAACGCTGGTCGAGGCAAATCTGCGGCTCGTTGTGAGTATTGCCAAAAAATACACTAACCGCGGTTTGCAGTTTCTTGATTTAATCCAGGAAGGCAATATCGGTTTGATGAAGGCAGTGGATAAATTTGAGTATCAGCGCGGATATAAATTTTCCACTTATGCCACATGGTGGATCAGGCAGGCGATTACAAGGGCTATTGCCGATCAGGCGCGCACAATTAGAATTCCTGTTCATATGATAGAGACCATCAATAAATTGATTCGCACGTCACGTTATCTTGTACAGGAACTCGGTCGTGAGCCCACTCCCGAAGAAATCGCCAATAAAATGGAATATCCGCTGGAAAAAGTCAGAAAAGTATTAAAAATCGCCAAAGAACCTATTTCTCTGGAAACTCCCATCGGAGAAGAGGAGGACAGCCATTTAGGCGATTTCATTGAAGACAAAAGAGTGATGTCTCCTTCGGAAGCAACGATCAATATAGATTTGGCGGAGCAAACACGAAAGATATTGACGACACTGACATCAAGGGAGGAAAAGGTTTTGCGAATGCGCTTCGGTATCAGCGACCGTTCAAATTTTTTAACGCCGGATGAGAACCTTTCAGCGGATGCCGTTGAAAAAATTACTGAAGTTCCGGAAGTTCCGGAAGTCATTGAGAATGTTTCGTTAAAGAAAGTTAAGAATAAATCCAGGAAACGTTACGCAAAACAGTAAAAAGTATTGACAATCAACATGTTTATGTATATCAAAACAAGTTCTGATATACGCGTTAAAATAATAAAGTGGCGGGCCTATAGCTCAACTGGTAGAGCCACCGGCTCATAACCGGTAGGTCCCTGGTTCGACTCCAGGTGGGCCCACCAAATATAATTAGAAGAAGAATGATGGCTGAAGGAAAAAATATTTTTCACACGACAGGAGAAAATTCGACTACAGGCTCTGTGAATGCCGTGGTGAGACTAACAATGTCATCATTCCACGGCGAAGACGATAAGCTTATAAAGCGGTTTACCACAAAAATGCACCCCTGAAAGGTGCATTTTTTTTATATTAATAAAATGAAGGAGAAAATTATTGAAAGAGAAATTATTGTTATTAATTAAGCTTCAGGATTGTGATTCACAACTGGTCAAGTTATCCTCAAAGAAAAAAATACTGCCGGAAAATATAGAAAAACTGGATAAAGAATTCAGCTTGTTTAAAGAAGAAATAGAAAAGAATAAAATAAAATATGATGAGCTTAAGTCGCGTCACGCTGAAAATGAAGTCAAAATTAAAAAAGTTAACGAAGGCATTGTAAAAACAAAAGAAAGGATGCTGGAGGTTAAAAACAACAAGGAATATCAGGCCATGCTCAAGGAAATTGAGATTGCCGAATCATCACGCGGTGAAATTGAAACCCAGATAATCGCTCTATTGGAGGAATTGGATAAACTTTCTGTTTTAGTGAAAAAAGATGAAGAAATTTTGAAACAGAGCAGGACTAAATATGAACAGGAAAAGAAAGCGATAGAAGATGATTTGAATGCTGTGGATACCGATGTCGCTAACTGGGAGCAAAAGCGAATTGATTTGCAAAAAGGCGTTCCCGATGAGCTTTTGGTCAGATACGAAAAAATTAAAAAAAGAAACAAGGGCGTCGGTGTAACTTCCGTCTGGAAATCCGTTTGCAGCGGTTGCCATATGAATATTCCGCCTCAGCTTTATAATGAATTGCAGAAATCAGATGAACTGCTTAGTTGTCCCAATTGCAACCGGATCATGTATTTTCAGGATATGGAGAAACCGGCTTAGATTCTATGGCGGGAGAACATTATAAATTATTCAGCGACGGCGCTTGTCGCGGCAATCCCGGAGTTGGCGGCGCGGGCGCCGTCATAACGGATGTCCGTGAAAATGTTATCTGGGAAGGCAAGGAGTATCTGGGACACTGTACCAATAACATTGCTGAATATAAAGCGCTCATTTTGGGATTAAAGGGAGCGCTGGCTCATGGCTATAAAAATCTGGAAGTATATTTGGATTCAGAGCTCTTAACCAAACAAATAAACGGTTCCTACCGGGTAAAAAACGAAAACCTGAAGATCTTAATGAAAGATGTCAGAAACTTGCTGGCTTCTTTTGATTCTATCGGGGTCAAACACGTCCCGCGTTTGCACAATAGTCATGCCGATCGGCTGGCCAATCTGGCCATTGATGAAAAAGAATAGTGTAAGCTTCCCTAAGTTGTATTACTGTTTTCTGCTTTTATAATTATACTTTGTTACAGCCAGATTGTCGCGGTGAATAACTTCATCATAATCTTTGTGCCCCAGAATCTGGCTGATCTGATTTGTTTTTAATCCTTTGATTTTATTAATTTCATTTGAACTGAAATTAACCAGCCCTTTCGCCAGAATGGTGCCGTCACGGCCAACGCAGTTGACAGCATCACCCAGTTCGAAATTTCCTTCCACGTCAATAATGCCTGAAGGAAGCAGGCTTTTTCCTTTTTCCAGCAGGGCTTTTTGGGCGCCGTCGTCAATAATCAATTTACCGCGGGGACGTAAGGTGAATGCAATCCAGTATTTTTTACTGTTTAGCCGGTCCGCCATCGGTAAAAAAAGCGTGCCGATATCTTTACCTTCCATGATATCTGTCAAAACTTTCTTCTTTTTCCCTGGGGCGATAATGCACGGAATGCCAATGGCGGTGACTTTCTTGGCGGCCTGAACTTTACTTTTCATTCCTCCCGTTCCCGAGGAAGATGTTTCATCTGTGGCCGCAGCTTCAATCTCCTCTGAAAATTCATCGACAACAGATATAAGCCTGGCTTTTTTAGATGCCATGGGATTGCAATCATAAAGTCCGTCAATGCTCGTTAAATTAATAAAGAGATCCGCTTCAATGATATTGGCGATCATCGCGGCAAGATTGTCATTTTCTCCAAACTTGATTTCATCAACAGCGACGGTATCATTTTCATTGATAATGGGAATGGCTCCCCATTCCATCAGGGTCGAAAGCGTGTTGCGGATGTTTAAATATCGCTGGCGATCAGTAACGTCTGAAAGCGTCAGGAGTATTTGGGCGACGTAAAGGCCGTTTTTTTCGAAAGATTTGGAGTAGACACGCATTAATCTGCCCTGCCCTATGGCAGCTGCGGCCTGTTTTTCGGGAATGCTTTTGAGTTTTTCGGCTATATTCATACGATGTTTTCCCGACACTATCGCGCCGGAAGTCACCAGCACCACTGAATATCCCTTCTGTACCAAACTGGACATATCCCGCACGAGACAATCAATAATTTTGAGATCCAAACCGTCATTTCCGGCCAACACCGCCGAACCGACTTTAATAAGAATTCTTTTCGCGTGTGCCAGGACATCCTGACGAATATTTTTCATGAATTCACTTGCGTCCTGTTAATTTATTTTTTTGATGATTTTATTCAGTACTTCCTTCATCCCTTCGCCGGTAACTGCGGAAAAAGGATGTAATATTATGCCTTTTTTCTTGAATAGCGCAACTTCTTTTTTGGCGCGATCCCTTACATGAGGCAGGTCGATCTTATTTAGTGCCACGATTTGCGGCCTCTCCATAAGTTCAGGATTGTAACGCTCCAGTTCCTTATTGATTGTGGTAAAGTTGGACCATGCGTCAGTGTTTGGTTCCGTGGAAATATCCAAAATATGGAGCAACACAGAAGTTCTTTCAATGTGCTTTAAAAATTTTGTTCCCATGCCCAGGCCGTCATGCGCGCCGCATATAAGGCCGGGTATATCCGCTATGACAAAACTTTTACCGCCTGAATATTTAACAACCCCCAGATGCGGTGTAAGCGTGGTGAAAGGATAATCGGCAATTTTGGGCCTGGCGGCGGACACGCGGGAAATAAAGGTTGATTTGCCGGCGTTGGGAAAGCCCAGGATTCCTACATCCGCCAGTAATTTAAGTTCAAGTTTAAGTGTAAATTCTTCGCCTTCCATGCCGTCCTGGGCAAAACGGGGCGTTTGGTGGGTTGATGTGGTAAAATGAGCATTGCCCTTGCCCCCGATGCCGCCGCGTGCGACGATAAAAATCTGATCCGGCTTCGACAAATCCGCCAGTGTTTCTCCGGTTTCAAAATTTTTGATAATTGTTCCCACGGGCACGGTAATTTCAAGATCTTCCGCGCTTTTACCCGTGCGATGATTGCCCGAACCATGGCCGCCGTTTTTGGCGTTTTGATGCTGTTTATATTTTAAATCCAAAAGCGTGTGGTGGCTTTCCGTCGCGTGAAAAATAACGTCGCCGCCTTTGCCGCCGTCTCCTCCGTCGGGTCCGCCGCGCGGCACAAATTTTTCCCGCCGGAAGCTTACACAACCGCGGCCGCCGTGACCGGCCTTCACATAAATTTTTGCCTCATCAACAAATTTCATGTTAAATTATTCCTTGAACAAAAAGATGAAACCAGTTTTTAAAAAAATTTTAACCGTATACTGGCGAAAATTCCCGGCAATGTAAAGTTCTTTTATTCCGCGATAGAATATGCTTCCTGCAAAGATGAAATCATGGCGGCACCCCAAGGCGATGATGCGTATTATTAATGCGCCAGGGAAGCCGGCAACTCCGGTCCGCGCTTGAAAAGGTGGTTTTCCAAAAAAGAGCGTTTTGATTTATGCCGGCATTCAAAATAAAAAGGCGCTTATTGCAAGCGCCTTTAAAATTAAAATATATGATGATAATTTGTTACGATGCGTAAACACTCACTTTTTTTCTCGTTTTATCAAGTCTTTCATACTTAACCACGCCGTTAATCAGGGAGAAAATAGTGTAATCTTTTCCAAGTCCCACGTTATTTCCCGGGTGAATTTTGGTTCCCACCTGTCGCACAATGATTGAACCCGCGTTAATTTTTTCTCCGCCAAATACTTTGATTCCACGCCTTTGAGAATTGCTGTCCCTGCCATTGCGGGAGCTTCCCTGACCTTTTTTATGTGCCATGACTTCCTCTTACATTGAAATTTTTGTTATTTTCATACTGGTTAAGCTTTGACGATGTCCTGTCTTTTTGTGAAAACCCTTGCGCCGTTTCATATGGAAAACGATGAGCTTCGGGCCCTTTTTTTGAGCGATGATTTGACCGACAACTTTAGCTCCGTCCACGAAAGGTTTTCCTATTTTCACTTCTTTATCGTCCGAGAGCATAAGAACTTCATTAAAAACCACTTCATCGCCCTTGTTGCCGGCAAGTTTTTCCACAGATAAAACATCACCTTCGGCTACTTTGTGTTGTTTTGCTCCCGTTTTTATAATTGCGTACATAAACGTATCCTTACTTGAATTAGAATTAAGACTGGCCTATATAGATAAAAAGTTTCTTTTTGTCAATAAAATTTAAGCCTTGGTGGAAAATATTTTGCCGGTGGCTAAATTCATGGCTAAATAGCTGAATTAATGTCAGAAATAAAAATTAAGGGAGATTGTAATTATAAAAATTTAGTATTATATATGTTTCAATCTGTCCCTTCGATGGGAGAGTGACCGTGTATTGTACCGTAAGTTTAGCTAAAGACATAAGATAGTTTCAATACATAAAAATATTTTTCAAGAAAGAGGTTGTTTACCATGAATGACAATGCTCCTGTAGTCCTTATAAGCGGATGTTCAACCGGTATCGGCCGCGCGCTCGCGATAGAATTTGCCGCGCGCCATTGGCGGGTATTCGCCACCGCACGCAAACCGGCGGCTATCAATGATCTGAGAGCCCTGAATGTGGAAACCGCCGCTCTTGATGTGACGGATGAAAAATCAATTACGGCCTGTGTGGATTCAATCATGGCAAAAGCCGGCCGGATTGACGTACTGATCAATAACGCGGGGCTTTTATTGATCGGCCCTCTTATCGAACTTGAAGCCGGTGAATTGCGGCGTCAATTTGAAACCAATGTCATCGGGCAGGCAGCTCTTATCCGCGCGGTCGCGCCGCACATGATCAGGCGGCGATCGGGGAAAATAGTCAATATAAGCAGTGTTTCGGGAGTATTGCCCACGCCTTTCGCGGGCGCCTACTGCTCCACGAAAGCTGCGTTCACCGCTTTTTCCGAATCGCTCCGCATGGAGCTTGCGCCTTTTGGTATTACGGTTGTCATTGTGCAGCCCGGCGGCATAAAATCGAACCTGTCTGAAAACGCGGATAAAAATCTTGGCCGTTTCCAAGAATCCCATTACGGCCATATCCAGAGTTTTATTGTTGAGCGGGCCAATGCCTCGCAGGCAGACGCAACCCCGGTGGAAGATTTTGCGAAAAAGCTTGTTGATCAACTCGTGAAGAAAAAAACTCCGGCATTCATCCGCCTGGGAAAAGGCTCGGCACTCCTTCCGTTTATTGCCAGATTTCCCCGGGCGCTCATAGACGCCATGCTTGGCAAAAAGTTCGGACTCGACAGGCTTCGGACCGGACGAAATTAAAAATATGATGACAGGTTATAATTATCGCAATTATTTCCTTGACATACATAGACATACATAATCGCGCCATCTGTTGTTTGCAATTCCAAAAGAAATATTCGTTATACCGGCGAAAATTACAGGCCGCGTAAATTTCTATTTATTAATCGCTCCCTTTATAATGCGTTTTAATTTGGCATGGGCGCAAGGATCGTTTTTGTTTTGACGATTTTGATTTGTTGGGATTCGTCGCTGCCGGATTTTAGAATGTGCGAGATAATGTCGGCGGGTCTGGCCGATCCTTCCTGAATATGCGACACCGTGAACTTGATGGTTTTGCCCGCGCCATCCAGGACAAGATCCTGCACACAGGGACGGATGTTTTTTGTGACGGTTTTTCCCTTGGATAATTTTTGAATATTGAAAACAGGGGCCGCCAAAAAGTTCTCGATGCCCTCTTCCATGGCCGTCAGGCGGACAGAATCAATATCTGCGGGCAGGCACAATTCATATTCAAATCCCTGTGTCATTTGAGCTATAGCTTTTTCTCCGTCAGAGAGCTTTCTTATTTCTAAAATTTCAACGCCTGAGGGCAGGGCAGAATTGATCTCGCTTTTTAAAGAATCCAGATCTGACAAGTAATTTCCCGCCGTGATATCGATATATTCCTGTCTGCTTGCCACACCTACCGCGGTAGCGGTCGCAAAGGATATTTTGGGATGAGGATGGAAGCCGGTAGAATAAGCAAGCGCAATGCTGCTGCGGCACAACGCGCGAACCAACGCCCCGGAGAGTTCCAGATGAGATAAAAATCGGGATCGCCCGAGTTTGCTGAAGGCAATACGATATTTAGTTTCTTTGGCAGAAGCGGTATCTGGAACGGGCGGCGATGGCAGGGCCGCTTTACCTTCTTCCTTCGCAAAAATATTTTTCAGGGTGGAGAAATCGCATACTCCGCAGTCCTGACAGCTGGAATCCCGGCAATCCTCTGTTGCCAGCAGGTCGGCTGATTTTTGCTTTTCCCGCAGCAGAAATTCACGGCTCACACCGCAGTCAATATTATCCCACGGCAATTTCTCATGAATATCACGTTCGCGCGTGAAATCTTCCGGTTTGATACCTGTTTCAGCCATTGCTTCCTGCCAGAGGTCGAAACGCAGAATATCACTCCAGCCGTCGAAACGACAGCCCTTGCGAAAGGCCGTCTCCAACAGCGCTCCAAGCGTTTCATCGCCGCGCGAAAAAATGCCTTCCAGCAAACTCATTCGAGCGTCATGCCATTTCACACCGATGTTGCGGTTTTTGATTCTCTGACGAATAAATTCCTGTTTGGCATAAGTTTCTTCCATGGAAATTTGTTTTTGCCACTGAAAGGGGGTATGCGGTTTGGGGACGAAAGTGGAAAGACTGATGGTGACCTGACCGCGGTTTTTTGCCATCCGTTGAGTTTCATAGCCTAACTGAACAATTCCTTCCAGATCTTCCTGCTCTTCATAAGGCAGACCCAGCATGAAATAGAGTTTGATTGATTTCCAGCCAGCGGCGAATATTTTATCCGTGATGGAAAATAAATCCCCGGAGGTGTTGCCTTTATTGATGATCAGACGCATTTTATCCGTCCCCGCTTCCGGCGCGAGCGTAAAGCTTGTTTTACGGGTTCGTTTGATTTCTTCCATTAATGTTTCGCTGAGAGATTCCACGCGTAATGAAGGAAGCGCCAGAGCCACCCGTTTGGAATGATACCGGTTCATCAGATTTTTTACCAAAGGTTCAATGCAGCTGTAATCCCCTGAACTGAGTGATAAAAGGGATATTTCTTCATGGCCGGTCGCGTTGAGCATCTTATCGGCCATTTCCATGAGTAAGGAAGTATTTCGTTCCCGGTAAGGCCGCCAGAGAATTCCCGCCTGACAGAATCTGCAGCCGCGGGTGCAGCCGCGTGCTATTTCCAGAGTGATGCGGTCGTGTATGGTTTGCATAAGCGGGACAACAGGTCTTAAAGGATGTGTCCAAACGTTTAGGTCGGGGATAGTTCTTTTTTTTATGACCTGATTTTTTCCATGAACAGCGGGAACGTAAATTCCGGGAATTTTCGCCAGTTGGTTGATCAGATCATTCCGGTTAAGAGAATTCTTTTTGCCTTCGCGAACCGTCGCGGTAATTTCGCTTACGACTTCTTCTCCTTCGCCGATGACAAAAGCGTCGATAAAATCAACAAGCGGGGCCGGATTAAAGCAACAGGGACCGCCGGCTATGATCAGGGGATGTTCTTCCTTTCTGTGTGCATGGGCAAGCGGTATGCGGCCTAAATCCAGCATGTTTAATAAATTGGTGTAAGAAAGCTCATACTGCAATGAAAAACCGACAATGTCAAAATCCGCCGCCGGCATTTGTGATTCCAGAGACGTTAAAGGCATCTTCCTTTCGCGCAGTTGCCTTTCTCTGTCCGGCCAGGGAGCGAAACACCTTTGTGCTTCGACATACGGGATTTCGTTTAAAATAGAATATAAAATCTGCAGACCGAGATGGGACATTCCTACTTCGTAAGTGTCGGGGAAGGCAAGCAGAAAGCGTACTTCCGCATTATCTTTACGGACGGCATTTTCTTCCGTGCCGATATAACGGCTTGGTTTTTCGGCGCCAGGCAGGAGTTCATCGAAATTATTATTGCTCATGATTTGTTTTCCTGTTTGAAACAAAGCCACAATGCTATTGGTCCGGATCGGAGCAGGTATGGGATTGATATTTGTAAGGGTTCATTCTGATATCTCTGAGCATCGCGAGCGCCATCTTTTTGGGGAAATCAACAGAGGCAAGATAATCCAGGGAATTGTTTTTAAATGTATTGATCATCTCTTCACGAACGGATTCTTCATTCTCTTTGGGTACAAAAGATCTTTCCGCTTTATGTTCATAGGCAAGTTCATCGCCCATGATATTGCTGACCGTGGCGTAATCCTGAGCATCCGTGAAATAGGATTTCTTTAAGGAAATTTTCGTTTGAAAAGAAATTTCCACTTTGACCGTATCGGCGGCTATGGGGCGGGATAAATCGAAAATTTTTAAGTTCAGCCCGTTGTCTAATTTCACTTCTTCGATTAAGTTCATAGGTTTCCAATTTCAAAATTTGTTTTATTCAGGATGTCGCCCAATCCCTGGCCGCATAAAATCTGTCGTGAGTCAGGCGGCAACGTCCATACGGTTTGGTATTAACATTTTTATACTTGACCTGCAACTCTAATCCTTCTATAAAATAGCTCCGTATTAAATAATCAGCCCAAAAGCTGCAAAATTAACGAAAGAGAAGATTTTTTTTATGAATGATGTCAACGCCATTTTACTTCTGTCCTGTGCCGACGCCAGGGGCCTTGTCGCCAAAATCTCCGATTTTATTTTCCGTCACAACGGCAACATTGTGCATGCCGATCAACATACTTCCAAAACGGACAAGCGCTTCTTTATGCGGGTCGAATGGGAACTCAACGGTTTTGCTCTTACCCGTGAAGAAATTCCCGCCGCTTTTGAACCTCTGGCTAAGCAATTTAACATGAAGTGGGATTTGCATTTCACTGATTATGTGCCGCGAATAGCCATTTTTGTTTCGCGTCACCTGCATTGCCTGCACGACCTCATATTGCGCCGGCATATGGGAGAATTGGGGGCTGATGTTGAAGCGGTAATCAGCAATCATAATGACGCCCGCGATCTGGTGGAACAATTCGGAATGAAATTTTTTCATATTCCAATCACGGAAAAAAATAAGGAGCAGCAGGAAGCGCTGGAATTGAATATGTTGCGGGAGATGAATATCGATCTGGTTGTCCTGGCGCGTTACATGCAGATTCTCGGCGGGAAATTTCTTAAGCGTTACGGTAAAAGTATCATCAATATCCATCATTCTTTTTTACCGGCGTTTGCCGGGGGAAATCCTTATCAGCAGGCCTATGACCGAGGCGTGAAAATTATCGGAGCGACAGGTCATTACGTGACGGAACAACTGGATGAAGGGCCTATCATCGCGCAGGATGTGATCAAGATCAGTCACCGTGACGCGGTTTCCGATATTCAAACGAAAAGCAAAGATCTGGAAAGAATCGTGCTGGCGCGGGCCCTGCGTCTGCATCTGGAAAACAAAATACTCGTTTATGGATCAAAAACCATTGTGTTTGATTGATGCCGTTTTTACCTCCGTTTAAATATATCAGGCAAGTTATCTATGTCGAATTCAAATTTAATCGTCCTTTGCCAGCCGGATGTAAGAAAATCCTGCGGCGCCTGTTGCGGCCTTTACAATTATGTGGACAGCTCCCGCTCTTCTTTAGTGTCGCGTTTGCGTTCGCGCACAAAACGTTTCCGCCGGATGGTAAAAAATCCGGGCGATGTTGAACGTTACGCGAACGAAACATTCATCGAAGAAGATTTCAGCAGGAGATATGAAGTCATATACTGCTGCGAATACCTGGGTTTTCTGGACCAGGAGGAAAAAAAAGTTGGTTGCCTGCTTCATCCGATGCAAAATTCAGATCTTGATCTGCGTGACTGCTCGTTTTACGGGCAGGAACTTTGCGCCGGTCATCTTTGTCCCAGCCATTATTTTATACCGCAGTCCCAATCTCAAATTCTGGTAAAAATAATTGATGATTGGTACCTTTACGGTCTTGTCCTGACAGATATCGATCTGGTTACCGCCTATTTCCGGCTTCTGGCCGATCGGGTCGGCGGGGAGCTTAAGCCGGAAATATTCGATAATGACTATTTAAAAAACATTGCTCTGGAATATTTTAACTGGAAAACGAACTGGCCGTTTCGCGCCTTGGATACAAACAGGCTGGGCAAATATTATTTTGACGGATCGCAATACATGATCAGCCATATTGACTACGCGGGATTTGGCCGAGAGATATCGCCGCTGAACGCAATTTTGTTGAGCCTGTCATCCTCATTTAAAAATGCCGGGGAACTTGAAGTTGGAGAGAGGCTGATTTGGTCAAATATTAAACATTTCGTTTCCACATATCAGCGCTTTTATTAATTTTTTATTGACATTATACGGCCACTTTAGCTAGTGTAATAGCAATTCTCGGTCAAAGAGTTATTTTTGTTGGCTTTGTTGCCGGTTTCGCGAACGTTCGTATAATGTGTTTTGCCGCTTTTCGGGCCGCCTGAATATCGTTCTTGACCGGAATCGTCTCCTCTTTAGGAGGCCTGCATAAATAGAACCATATATTGCGGGGAAGTTTCGTAAACATGGCGAAAAATTTCTCAAGAAGTGGTATAAGTCAGTCTTAAACACGTTGTTTTTTATTTACAGGTTTTATGAATGGATAAAATATCCAAAGAAATCCTTTTCCCCCGCGACACGATTCAAAAGCGCGTGCGAGAACTTGCCGGTCAGATATCTAAAGATTACGCGGGACGTGAATTAATTATTATTGGCATTCTTAAGGGCGCGTTTATTTTTATGGCTGATTTGGTCCGCGAGATCAGTATTCCCTGCAGGGTAGATTTCACCCGGCTGGCAAGTTACGGCGCCGGTTCCGATAGTTCGGGCAAAGTAGTCATGACTAAAGATATTGAGACTTCCATAAAAGGAAGGGATATCCTGATTGTGGAAGACATACTTGACACCGGCCTGACATTGCAATATCTTGTTTCGTGGCTTAGGGAAAGAAATCCCGAGTCGTTAAAGATTTGCGTTTTATTGGACAAACGTAAAAGAAGGAAAGTGTTGTTTGAGGCCGACTATGTGGGCTTTACCATTGATGATGGCTTTGTGGTTGGTTATGGGCTTGACTTCAATGAAAAGTACCGCTTTTCCCCCGATATTTATGTTGTTAAGCCATGACGAAAGAGGCGAGTAAATGATCATACAATGCAGGCAGTGCCGCACAAAATTTCGTTTTGATGACAATTTTATGCAAGGCAATGGTGTATGGCTGCGTTGCAGCCGTTGCGGGCATGTTTATTTTCAGGATAATCCGCTGGCAAATAAACAGACGATAGATTCTTTACCCGTACCTGAACCTTCTGTTTTGGAAGAAGAGACGGTGCAAGCCGTTGAAGAGAGCGCGAAATCATCAACGGAAACCCCTTCTGTCTTCTTCAGGGATAAAGATGGTGCTTATTCTCCCGGTAAAACCAAGGCCTCAGAAATGCGTTTAAACGAAGAGATAGATTTGAGGATGGAAAAACCGCAAGAGCAAGAGGAAATTGCCATCAAAGTCAGCGAAGAAACTGATAAAAAAGTAAAAGGCGAAAAAATTAAAAAGAGAAAAATATCTTCGTCGAAGAGCTCCGGAAGAGCCTGGAAGATTGCGCTGTGGTCTTTTTTAGTGATTATAGTTATTCCCAGTGTTATTTATTTTATTGTTCTTCCGGAAGTTGGTGATGAACTCATCAATAAATATAATGAATATATGGGAAATGCAAAGCCGGTGACTTCAGGAGTTTTTATTAACCAGATGGTGAAGCTTCAGGACGTGCATTACCGGAGGATCAATAATTATATTCTAGGGCAGATTGGTATTGTAGAAGGCACGGCTGTTAATCGCGCGGATTATCCTGTTTCGCGGATATTAATAAAGGGGGAAATCATTGACGCCTATTCAGTGGTTTTGAATGAACGCACAGCCTACGCGGGAAATATTCTTACCGATGAAGAACTTACAAATTTATCTGAAGAAGAAATCTTAACGAAACTCGCCCAGCCGCAGGGACTCAATAATTCCAACGATAAGATTATGCCCAACGGACAGATACCTTTCATGATTGTTTTTCCCAATGAACCGGCAGGAGTAATCAAAACAGCAGTGGTGACAATCGGAGTGGAACGCCTTCTTTAAAGGAATTCCCTTTCTTAAAAGGCTGACTTTGCCGGCATAATCTTGCCTAAGGCGCTGGTCGGTCGGCTTCGGAAACGCTTATATAGTAAGTCTGTCCAGGCAACCTGCTTGCCGCCTCGTAATTCCTTGAAAGAAACAGGGCATTAATTATTATTAGAAAAAGGGGTAAAAATTGAGATACGAAGGAAATATATTCAGGCCTTTTAGCGAAGCCAATAGTTATCTGCTGCAGTGCACCATCGGCTGTTCACACAATCAGTGCACCTTCTGCGGCATGTACAAGGATAAAAAGTACCGTGTGCGGCAGCTTTCGGAAATTATGGAAGACATCGCAATGGCCAAAAATCACTACGGCGATCTGGAAAAGGTTTTTTTATGCGATGGAGACGCCATTACCCTGGAAACGAATATGCTGCTTAAAATTCTTAAAAAGCTTTATCTGACGTTTCCCTCTCTTCGGCATGTGGGCAGCTACGTCGGACCGCAGAGCACCTTGTCCAAATCCATGGAGGAACTGCGGACGCTTCGGGCTGCCGGCCTTACCAAGGCATATATCGGCGTGGAAACCGGGGATGACGAACTTCTGAAAAAAGTGAAAAAAGGCGTTGGTTACGACCAGATGCTTGAGGCGGGCAAAAATCTGATAGCGGCGGATATTAATCTGTCTGCAATGGTTTTGGTGGGGCTTGCCGGAAAAGGCGAGGCCTCGAAGCGTCATGCCCTGGCCACGGCAAAAATCTGCAATGAAATGAAACCGCAATATCTTGCGGCTCTCACCGTGACGCCGGTGCCGGGCACTGTTTTATACCGTCAGGTGCAGGCAGGCGATTTTGAATTATTGGATCCTTTTGAAACCCTCGAAGAGATGAAACAGATCTTTGAAAATATTACGGTTGATAACATGAAATTTGTCGGCACTCACGCCTCAAATTATATGTCCATTACCGGCACGCTTCAGAAAGACAAGCAAAAAATGATTAAAGCGGTCGATGATGTTCTGAAAAACAGGGATGAGAGCATGTTGCGTCCTGATTATATGAGAGGGTTATAGTTCCATATCGCAGTTTTTGGCTCATTAGAGCTGGCTGCCATGCTCTGACTGCGTTTATCGTTTAGTGCCAAGTTGTTTCTCAATGGCTTCCCTGCTTATTGCTCCTTGCCGCAGAATAACCGGCGGATCACAGGTAACATCAATAATGGTGGAAGTTTTATCGCCGGGGGTTTGTCCCCAATCGATAATCGCGTCTATTTTATCGCCGATTTGTCCGGCGACATCGGATGCCAGTGAGCTCTCAGGCGCGCCGGTCAGGTTGGCGCTGGTCGCGGTAAGAGGTTTTTTTAGTTTTTGAACGATTGCCAAAGCGCCGGGATGGCTGGAAACGCGCAGGCCGATTTTGCCGCTTCCCGCGGTCAGTAAAGAAGAAACTTTATCCGAGGCTGAAAAAATTATCGTAAGCGCTCCCGGCCAGAAACCGGCCATCAGTTTTTGTGCTGATTCAGGGATTTCCCTGACAAGAGGATACGCATCATCTGTTTGACCGATAATGAGAGAAACCGGATTTTTAAAATTTCTGCCTTTGACGGCAAAAATCTTTTCGATTGCTTTTAGGTTTGTCGCGTCCACTCCCAGTCCGTAAAAAGTTTCCGTCGGATAGGCGATAATGCCGCCGCCTGTCAGAATTTCCACCGCCCGGGTAATGATTTTTCCTTCGGAGTTATCCGCGCCGATTTTCAGGATTTCAGACATCAAGGTTTTTCCAGATATTTAAATTTTAGACTACCTTGTAAATAGACCGCAGGCAAGGCGCGCCAAGCCCGAGGAGTGAGGTGTACTTTTAACGTACATCGCAACGATGAGGGGTGCAGCGTAACGCCGCATCCGGGCGATTTACGAGGTAGTCAGACTTTTATGTTTCTTTTCCACATCTTTGGCCATTTCTTTTATATACACTGATAGCCTGGTGCTGAGTGCTTTGTCTTCAAGGGCAAGAATGCGGGCGGCAAATAAAGCGGCGTTTTTAGCTCCCGCTTTGCCTATGGCCATCGTGGCTACCGGAATTCCGCCGGGCATTTGCACGGTGGATAAGAGCGCGTCAAGACCATTGAGGGCAGTGGCATTAATGGGGATGCCGATGACCGGCAGAATTGTCTGCGAGGCGATGACACCGGCTAGATGGGCGGCCGCTCCCGCTCCGACTATAATCACCTTTATGCCTCTTCCGGCAGCCCCGGAAGCAAACTTCGTTGTCCGCTGCGGCGTGCGGTGTGCCGACGTTAAAATCAGTTCATAATCGATGTTAAAACTATCCAGTACTTTCGTAGCTTCGGTCATGATGGGCAAATCCGAATCGCTGCCCATGACCACGCTGACTAAGACGTTTTTTTTGGCGCTTTTGGCTTTCATTCAAGCTCCTTTGCATGTAGATAGTATTACTGCCTAAATTAGTTTGTATCTAACCCATTGGGCAAGTATTTGCAATCTGAAAGATATTATTTTGCCCAAATCCAGTTGACATAAGAATTTTCTCTACATATACTCCCGCCAAAATTTTTTACCAGGGATCAAGGAGAGATGTAATCATGAAAGAAAACCTGTATGAATTTCTGGCCGGTAACGAGTATCCGGGCCGCGGTATCTGCATCGGGAAAGAACCCGGCGGCAAAAAAGCCATGATTGCCTACTTTATCATGGGCCGCAGCGTAAACAGCCGTAATCGTGTGTTTGACGCCATTGACGGTGGTATCCGCACCATGGCTGCCGACCCTTCTAAAATGACGGATCCGCACCTGATTATTTACAATCCTGTTTTGACATTGAAAAACACGACGATTGTGACCAATGGCGACCAGACCAATACCATCCGCGATTTTATGGCCCGTGACGAATTTCCCGGATACGGCTTTGACGCCGCGCTTGCGACCCGCACCTTTGAGGACGACGGCCCCAACTGGACCCCCCGCATTTCCGGCGTGGTGGATATGCGCGCAGGCGGTTATAAGCTCAGCATTTTAAAGAGCTGCGACGGCAATGACCAGAGTGTCCAGCGCTTTACATTCGATTATCCTCAGCCCCTGGCCGGCGAGGGACATTTTATCAGCACTTACAAATGCAACGGCACACCGATTCCCAGTTTTTCGGGTGAACCTTTGCATGTTGCCGTTGACGAGGGAGACCCCGGCCAATACGCCGCGAAAATCTGGAAAGCTCTGAATGAGGACAACAAGGTGAGTCTGTTTGTACGCGCCATTGACCTTGCGACTCAAACCTGCAAAGACGTCATCATCAACAAATACAAAACAGTGGAGGGATAATCAATGAACGAAATACAACTGAAATACGGTTGCAACCCCAACCAGAAACCGGCCAGAATCTTTATGGCGGACGGCAGCAGTCTGCCGGTTGAGGTTTTAAACGGCAAGCCCGGATATATTAATTTTCTGGACGCGTTCAACAGCTGGCAGCTGGTGAAAGAACTCAAAGAGAATACCGGCATGGTAGCCGCGGCATCTTTTAAACATGTCTCTCCTGCTGGCGCTGCCCTTGGTTATCCCCTGGACAGAGTTTTGCGCAAGATGTATCACATCGACCCTAAAATGAAGCTGTCGGCACTTGCCTGTGCTTACGCGCGCGCCCGCGGAGCGGATCGCATGAGCAGTTTCGGCGACTGGATAGCGCTAAGCGATATCTGCGACGTGCCCACGGCGAAGATCATCAAGTCTGAAGTCACCGACGGCATCATTGCCCCGGGCTATGAGCCGGAAGCGTTGGAAATTCTGAAATCCAAAAAAGGCGGCAATTACAACGTGGTCGCCGTTGATCCCAACTACGTGCCCGTCTCTCTGGAGCACAAGCAGGTGTACGGCATTACATTCGAGCAGGGCCGCAACAGCCTGAAAATCGACAGCAGCATGCTGGAAAATATGGTCACCGAAAATAAAACGCTGACCGACGCGCAGAAGCGCGACCTGGTGCTGAGCCTGATTACCCTGAAATACACACAATCCAACAGCGTGTGCTACGTGCAGGACGGTCAGGTCATCGGCGTGGGCGCGGGACAGCAGAGCCGCATTCACTGCACGCGACTGGCCGGCCAGAAAGCCGACAACTGGCAGTTGCGCCATATGCCCAAAGTGCTGAATCTGCCTTTCCGTGATGATGTGGCCAAGCCAAACCGTGACAATGCCACCGATGTTTACCTGGGCGATACTCCGGAAGATGTCATTGGCGACGACGTATGGGCCGAAACCTTTACCCGTCAGCCGAAACCATTGACCAAGACTCAAAAGAAAAAATGGCTAAGCAAAGTGACCGGTGTTTGCCTGGGCAGCGACGCGTTCTTCCCGTTTGGCGACAACATTGAGCGCGCGCACCGCAGCGGCGTGACCGCCATTGTTGAGGCCGGCGGTTCCATTCGCGATCAGCAGGTGATTGATACATGCAATAAATACGGCATTGCCATGGCATTTTGCGGACTGCGTTTGTTCCACCATTAATTTAAAGCCAGTGCGCCATTTATTCAAAGCCAGTAAGATAAATAAACGAACCCCCTCAAGACGGTTGCCTTGAGGGGGTTTTAAATTCATATTATTTCGCGGCGCTATCGTATTCCGCTGAAGCCAGCTTAATGCATACCGCCAGGACTTCCATGGCTTTTTCCAGTTCGGACACCGGCGGCCGGGTTGGTGAAATCCGGATATTGGCGTCTCTGGGGTCATTGCCGAAAGGAAACGTCGCGCCGGCCGGTGTGATAGCCACACCTGCTTCCTTGCACAGCGCCACTGCCCGTTTGGCAACCGGCTTTGTCGTATCCAGGCTTATGAAATAACCGCCTTCCGGGGTGCTCCATGTCGCCAGTCCCGCAACATCGAGTTCTTTGGATAGCACTTTTTGGGCAATGTCAAATTTGGGTTTCAGAAGTTTGGCGTGTTCTTTCATCAAACCCGCGATGCCGCCGGGGAACGCGTTTAAGAATTTCACATGACGTAACTGTTCCGCTTTATTGGGACCGATAAACATGGTTCCGAAAAGCTTTGAGATATAAGCCAGATTTGCCGTGCTTGTCGCCATGAATCCAAGTCCCGCGCCGGCAAAGGTTATTTTTGACGTTGAACCAAACAGATAGACCCTGTTCGGATTGCCCGCTTCCTCACAACTGCGCAGCAGATTTTTAGGTGTTTTGGGGTTGTCAATCAGATGATGAACAACATAGGCATCGTCGGCAAAAATGGTGAAATCCGACGCTGCCGTTTTCATACCGGCCAGGCGTTTCACCGTGTCATCGGAGACCGTGTCTCCGGTGGGATTGGAATAAGTGGGGACAAAAAGTATTCCCTTAACGGCCGGATCTGCCGAAGCAATTTTTTCGACCGCATCCATATCCGGACCATTTTTGGTCATTTTGACCTGAATCATATCGAATCCCATTTCAGACAAAAGCAGGAAATGCCGGTCGTAGCCGGGCACGGTGACGATCATCCTGGGTTTGTCGATTTTACTCCAGGGCGCGGGACTTCCCAAAAGTCCCCGCAGCAGCGCCCACATGAGAACTTTGGAAAGGATAAGCAGGCTGGCGTTGTTGCCGACCAACGTTTCTTCCGGTTTTGCGCCCAGAATAGCGCAAAACAATTCACGCGCTTCCGGCAGACCTAAAACACCTCCGGGATAATTGCGGATATCGAAGCCGCTTTTCGTCATAATGTCCTTCTCCGTTACAATGCCCAAAAGCGCGTTCGACAGGTTAAAGTTATCGTCCCCGGGCTGACCGCGTTCAATGTTTAATTTCAAACCAAGGCCTTTTAGGGCTTCATAACGCAACTGTAAGTCCTTCAAGCTTTCCATACTGTGATTATTCCTCCATAAGATCATTTCTTTTCAATTATATTCTCCTGTACATGATTATTAAATTTTGTCAATTTGGAATACCGGTGACATAACATTTCATAGTGGTGACAGATGTAAGGAAATAAATGGACTGATCTCTTTAAAGTAAAGATGTCCCTTTTATCTTTAAATTAAATTCTTGACGTTAATTGTTTATCCATGTAAAAAATTAATAATAATCAAATAAATAAAGGCGGTGATAATATGACAGCAAAACATTATATGCTCATGGCTGTGTTATTGACGGTATTAATCACTCTTTTTCCCCGGAATACTCTAAGCGCTGATTACACAGCAGGAAAAATGATCTTTAAGAATAATTGTCAGGTTTGCCACATGATGAAGAGTGATATGGATTATGAGTCTGCCTATTACAAACAATTCAGACCAAAAGATTTCTCAGACTCACTTGCATGGATTGGACTTAACGAAAAAAAGATTGATTGTGTCCTGAAGAAAGGAAAGGGCGTTATGCGGCCCGTCCCCCTTACGGCTGACGAAACCAAGGCCTTGATTGATTACATGGTAAATGTTTTGAAAAAGTGAATGCCGATCACGAGGCGCAATGCGGGTATCATAAAATGGCTGCCAGAATCGTTCTGTCAATTTTTGACATGGGCAGCTTCTTTAAATTGCCAGGCGATACCCATCGGCAATCCTGACACTCAATTGGCCTGGGGATGCCTTTTAGAAAGACGCATTCGTATGCCTGAAGGGTTATGCGGAAGTGTGTATAGGTATGATTAGCCGAAGCCAGAAGTTTTATCGGCCGGATGAAAATGTCCAGTTCCTCTTTCACGCAGCACTTCAACCCTTTTTCTAGATTCTTAGCATCTTCGATAAAGCCGCCGGGCAGTTTCCACAAAGAGGCCAGCAAGCCTGATGCCGGCCGCTGAACAACCAGCATTTTGCCTTTCGAATTTCGGATGACGGCGGCTGTCGCGAACCTGTGAGGGATTGCGGCGGTCTTCCCGGTTATGGGCAGCACGTTTTGTAAATCGCTTTGCCGCGCCACGCAATGACGAGTTATCGGGCAACGGGAACATTCGGGTTTCTTGGCTTTACAGATCATCGCTCCCAGATCCATCAGGGCCTGATTGAAATCGCCGGGATATTTAACGGGAATCAGAGATGCGGCAAGCTTTTGCAATCGCCTTTGCTCCCGCGTGTCGTCCACAGGTTTGCGGACGGCATATAGACGCCATAAAATCCGGCGAACATTGCCGTCGACGGCAGGATGTGCCTGCCCATAGGCAATACTTAAGATTGCGCCGGCTGTGTATTGGCCGATACCGGGCAGCGATTTAATATCTTCCAAATTATCGGGGATCCGACCATCGAATTTTTCAACAATCATCCGGGCGGCAGCGTGAATGTTTCTGGCCCGCGAATAATAACCCAGATTTTCCCAGGCCTTGAGCACCTCCTGCAGGCGAGCGCGAGCCAGGGAAGAAACAGTGGGAAAATCTTTCAGAAAACGCTGATAGTAAGGAATCACCGTATCAACCTGGGTTTGCTGGAGCATGATCTCCGAAATCCAGATACGGTAAGGATCGCTTGTATCCCGCCAGGGAAGAGATCGTTGATTGCGCCTGTACCAGGCAAGCAGCTGCCGGCCAAGAAGAGATTTCATTTTGTCGGTGTCTTTCATCATAGCGCTTGGTATACCTCATACCAAACAACATCGCAACGAGTTAGGCATTAAGGAGGCGGACTATTGCCATGTAAATTATTCTCTGTCCCATGGACTTCCCTGATGTTTTTCAATCAAAAGGAACGGATCCATCAGCGCATTTCCATACATTCGTCGCGGCCCCGTTTTTTTGTGCGCCACGCCATATGAATGTTTTTGAACAGTCCTGAAAATGGAGTTTTAAAAAAAGCCCGCATTTACCCTTTTTATCTTGACTTATTAAGCCGTAATCTTTACATCAATAATTAAAATCAAGCTCTTTAGTGAAGAAAAAGGAGATTAAAATGAAAAACGATATAAAAGCGATTATCCAAACCGATAAGGGGACTATCAATTTACAGCTTTTTGCCGGGCAAACACCGATTACCGTGGGAAATTTTGTTAACCTGGCTCGGCGCGGATATTATAACAATTTAAAGTTTCACCGGGTTATTCCCGATTTTATGATTCAGGGAGGCTGTCCCGCGGGCGATGGCCGCGGCGGACCCGGATATAATTTTCAGGATGAATTTGTCAGGACGCTCAGGCACAGCAAGCCCGGAATTCTTTCCATGGCTAACGCCGGACCGCAAACCAACGGCAGCCAGTTTTTTATCACCCACGTGCCGACGCCGTGGCTGGACGGCAAACATACTGTTTTCGGCGAGGTGATAAGCGACGCTGACCAGAAGGTTGTCAATCAAATTGTTCAGGGTGATAAAATCAAGTCTGTTGTAATTGAAGGGGATATAGTGGAATTGATGGAGAGCATCAAACCGTTGATCGATAAATGGAACGCCGCGCTGGACGCGAATTTCCCCAAACTGCCTCAAGCACCAAAGGATTAAAGCTAATTAAAAGTGATTTAATGCCGGAGGTAAATATTGTGAGAAAAGTGGAGAAAACTCCCGAAAAAATGGTTGAAAAAGACGGAACGATAAACTTCGGGACGTTCCGCACGCCTTTTATTAACGCGAATATTATCGACGTGCCGCTTTATTCTTCTGAGCATAAAGTTCCCGCTTTTTGGAAAAAATTTCGCCTCAAAGAATGGCAGCATTTCGCCATTATCACTCCTTCCCATTACTTTGGAATGGTTATTTTTGATGCCAAATTCATGGGCGTATCCTTTTTCTATGCCTATGACAGGGTGGCAAATAAGCGTTTTGAACACAGCGCGCAGTTGCCGGGCGGCGCATCGCGTATCGCCTTGCAGGTCTATGATGATAACTGTGAGTTTACGAAAAAAGGTTACCGGTTGCGTTTTGAGAACCGGCTCAAAGACGGTTTTCACAAAATAATTATTAATATTGACGGGAAGAAAAATCTGCCTGCCGTGAAAGGTGAAATTAAGATTTTCGAAGACCTGAAAACGATCGAACCGCTTGTTCAGGTTTCGCCCGTCACGCGATTCAGGCCTTTTTACACGCACAAGGTGGCTGCGCCCGCGGAGGGAACCATTAAACTGGGAGATATAGAAATTGTAATTGACCGGAAGCAGGATATCGCGTTGATGGATGAACAAAAAACATATTACCCTTATTCCAGTTTCTGGAAATGGGCTACATCCGCAGGCTTCAATGAATACGGGGAACTTTTAGCCTTTAATCTTTGCCAGAACATGATAACCGATGATGATTTCAATGAAAATTGCATGTGGATTGACGGGAAAATTTATTGCCTGAAAGCGGCGCGCTTTAAATTCGAGGAAAAAAATGTTCTGAAGCCCTGGGAAATGAGAACCGACGACGGATATGTGGATCTGCTGTTCACGCCGTCGGGCGAAAGAGCGGAAAAGATTAATTTAGGATTTATCTGTTCCGACTTTCACCAGCCATTCGGCATGTACAACGGAAGATTCAAGGATGAGAATAACAGGATATACCCACTTACGAATTTCTTCGGTCTCGCGGAACATCACATTACAAGGTACTGATAAACATCGGGGGCCTTTACACGGCCTGATGATCAGGCAAAGTCCGTCTTTGGCCATCCGGGCAGAAATATAAGCCCTGTTAAAATCAGCTTGTCTTTTGAGTTAAGAATCGGGCAGATTTCAATACGAAAGCCCGTGGGGCGAACTTGGCCGAGATCAGGGTGATCTTATTGTCTATCCCGGGAACGACAAGCCGTTTACCCTTCATCAAACCTTTATAGCCACATTCGGCTACGCTTTTGGCGTCGATCATCCGAAGCCGATTAAGCCGGATATTTTCCGCGCCGGCTCTGGCTTGCCAATTGGTCCTGGTCGCACCGGGACAAAGACAGGTTACCGATACCCCTGTTCCTTTCAGTTCTTCTCCCAGCGCCTCGGAAAAAAATAGCACATAAGCCTTGCTTGCATTATACAGGGCAAAATTAGGACTGGGGGTGAATGAGGCAATGGAGCCCACATTCATGATCTTTCCGGATTTGCGCTTGAGCATGTCCGGCAGAAACAGCCATGTCAGTTTTGTCAGCGTTATCATATTGACCTGCAGCATATGCATGTTCCTATCCATATCAGACGTTGCAAAATCACCGCAAATCCCCAGACCCGCATTGTTAATCAGCACATCGACGGGGACATTCGCCGCTTTCAATTCATCAAAAATCTCCCGGGCGGACTCAGGCAGGGACAGGTCTTTGGTTATCACGCGCGTCTTAATGCCGAAGCTTTTTTCAACTTCCGCGGCAAGCTGATCCATTTTCTTTTTGTTGCGCGCCGCCAGCACACAATCATAACCGTCTTTCGCGAATAATTTTACAAGTTCATAGCCTATGCCTTCGGAAGCTCCGGTGATCAGGGCGGTTTTTGCCATAGATTTTTCTCCTTTATGAAGATATATAAAAATTTACAGTTTCGTATAAAAGACTTACTTACTGCTTACCCAGGTGACGATGTAATCCAGTTTATCGGCGATGCCTGCGAGGCGGGGATCTTTAATCGTCCAGACTCCGTTCAATCCTTTTTCATTTGCCGCCAGCTCAAAATGACACATGGCGATACCGGTATCCACAAGCTGAAGATCGGATCTTGCGATAAATTGCTCCATCTGTTTTAACGCCGGTGTGCGTTTTATGTAGAAATGGAAAATGTCAGCATTTGGCTCTTTTATAACACGCCATGGTTGAAAATTATTGGCTGAAGGAGCCAGGCGAATCATTTCGAGGGGTGTGGCATAATCTCCGGCTTCGTGAGTCTTGAGAGGCTTGTTATCCTCAAAGAATAACTCGCTCCATGGCTTGCGCTTATTCGCCCCGGCAGAAGCGCGAATCAGGGAATCCATTGACGTAAGCTTCGGTACAGCATAGCCGACCGGTGTGACAGCGGGCAGGATTTCGTTTTGTTGCAGAGCAATCTTGCGCGAAAACCCGCTTGAGCTGAAAGTGCCTCCAAGCCAGCAGGTGCTAAGTCCCAGATCTGTCGCCATCAGGATATTCTTTTCCATCAGATAGCCGAAATCCTCCAGATTGTGTCGGGCTTTTTCAACCGCGCCGATAATAAACCCCGCGGGATTTTTTATCATCCCGTAAGTCATAAGCCCGCGCAGGGATTTGCTGTCTTTTTGGCCTGCTGTTATGAAGATGAAGCGCGCTTTCGTTCCAAACGGCCCGATAGTGTTGGCCAAAAGGAATTTTCTCAACGCCTCTTTTTTATCTTCTTCAATGGGCGTATCTGAGTAGCTCCGAATCGATTTACGCTGACAGATGATGTCGGTGACCGGCTTATTGAAAAGCATTACCTGCCCCTCCTCATGATTTATTGATGGTTTAATACTTCGATACATATCAAACTGTCAAGCAAAAAATTTATCTACTTTCCGCCCTTCAATGACAAAACCCGGGAGGCGGCGTCCAGGGTTTTCTTGCGGATATGAGCTACAAGAAACTTTCCCCTGCGCTCGGTGGTGATCAAGTCGGCATTGGCAAGTTCTTTTAAATGATGCGAGATTGTTGGCGCGCCGATATTCATGCAGGAGATGATATCGGTAATAAAACATTCCTCTCCTGTTTCATAACTGACTTCCTGTTTCTTCTTTATTTCCAGATATAACTCCAGCCTGTTGGCATTGGAAAGCGCCTTCATGATCTTTGCCAGTTGTCTGGTTTCCATCTTCATCTGCATAACTCCCCGGATATCATTTGCCAAACTTGCATTATGGCTTCGATACCTGTCGAATTGTTCTTAATGGCTATTTTGCTCACTGTCAAGGCGATTTATCGGCAGAGCGCCATCGCAAGGCCTAAGCGCGTGGGATGCAAGTTATCATGGTAATTGCCGTAATACAAAAATCCCATCATCCATCCACGAAGCCACAATATCCTTCCGGCCGTCGCCGGTAACATCCCCCACAGTTAAGGCTTGATGGATAGGGGTGCCTCCCGTGCTTGACGTTGGTAAAAGATATTCTATACCGTTAGGGAAAGAATGGTCCGGAGCCTGGTAAAAAATATTTACAGAGTTACCATCCGTTAAGATAATTAAATCGTTAAGTCCATCGCCGTTCAGATCGGCAATGTCTACTTCGCCGGCAGTGCAGACGGGTAATTGCAAAATTGTGGGACCGGTTAATGTGCCGCTGCTGTTTTGGTAAAAAATATTCAAGTTGGGTCCGTTGCCAGGATCACCAACCGCCACATCAATTCGTCCGTCTCCATTTAGATCGCCTAGAGCAAAGGAATTAAAATATGGCCAATAACTTGTCTGCACGGTATAAAAATCCGGTGTGGTGTTGAAAATACCGGGCGATATTTGCTTGATGACTGCCAGTTGCAGGGGGCCGCTCTGCACAACAATGTCATTGAGTCCGTCTGAATTCATATCAGCGACATGTATTTCCGAACCGGAATAGATTGAACTGTTTAAATTAATGGTTTGTAAATTTAGAGTGCCGCCCGCGCCCTGGAACAGGATTTGAAGAGAACCATTGGTAACCGGAGTGAAGGTGACTATATCCGGGAGGCCGTCATTATTTAAATCGGCAACTGCCAAAGAACCAATGTCAGAGGCGGAAAGTGTGTAAATAACCGGCACATCAAGCGCATGGGTTACGGGATTTTGTTTGAATACATCGATCTCTCCCTTAAGAGATGTGGAATTAATTCCGGTTACAATCAGATCAGAGAGGCCGTCATTATTAATATCTGCAATGGCCACGCCCTTAAGACGAAGATTAGTTGTGATTAGTTGCGGCGCATCAAAACTTCCCTGAGCGTTTTGATAATATATTAAGATACGGTTTTGTGAGTCAAACCCTTCTATTACTGCCACATCATTGCGTCCGTCTCCGTTAAGATCTCCAATGGCCGTATCTCCGAGGCCCAAGTAAGGCGAAGTAATTGTTGTTTGATATCGCACACCGGGTGCAAAACCGGTTACTATAGTCAATGACAAGAGTGTGGATATATTACCCCATTTTGCCGTTATGGTTGCTGTTCCAGTGCCAACCGCTGTAACAAGTCCCGCGCTATCGACTGTCGCTTTGTTTGTATCCGACGATGACCATGTTACCAGATTTGTTACATCCAGAGTGCTGGTATCAGAAAAGGTCGCCATGGCTGTATACTGCTGTGTCCTTCCATTGACAATCATTGTAACGCCTGGTGTTATTTGAATCGATACCGGTGCTGAGACCGTGAAAGTCGTCTGGAGGCTGTTGGATTGTGAACCATTCTTGTCGGTAACATAAAATTCGAATGTATAAATGCCGGAAATCGCTGTCGACACACTAATATTTAAACTGAAAGAACCTGACTTGATACCATCAGCGCCCAGAATAGAAATAGTCACTGAACTTATCTTGTTATGAGAATTATCATACACCGTACAAGTAAGTGTTGATAGGTCGCCACCCGCATCCGTAAAATTAATAGAACCGGTTTCTTGCGTTTGCCCGCCACCATAGTATTGATTTACCGTATTAGGGGCTAAAATCAAATTGGATATTGAGGGCGCGTGCGAATTAGCATTTTCACTTCCACTGTTACAAGCATGCAAACAGAAGCATAATAATGCGGTCAAAAACATCATCATTAGCTTTTTTGTTTTTAGATTATTGTTCGCAAAAAAAACGACTTTGGTCATAAAAGGGATAAGGCATATTTCTTTTCTTCCGATCAACATGATAATTCCCCCTTGTTATTTATTAATGATAGTATTTCTTAGGTTAACAGTCGCCAAAGTTCTTTCAATTGCAAAATTGCGGATGCCGATCATAAATTGACCGATCCGATGACAATTTTGAAACCAATATTTATGTTAAATCTTCAGCAGAAACTTTTTTGTATGAGAAAAGTCCGCAAACAAACGAACTTTGTTATTTTTACAGGAATCAGTGTCTTTGGAAAAGTTACATAATTTTAATAATTGTAGTTGTATAAATGAAATTATCAGGAAAAAGCAAGAATTGTTTAACGAGTGAAAATGAAAAATCGTAAAAATAATTTTTATTGAACGCATGATTGGACATGAAGCGCTCAGAATAACCGATTCGTCAAACTAAAATATTTCACGACGTGTTTCTATAATTAATCTTTTCTTATTGCTTTCATGTGATCAATGCGTTTCTGGATAAGGGCGTCAGTGCCGATGTCGGCGCGATAGGCAACGGGGCCCTTGATGGCGCAAACGCCTTCTTCGGCTATTTTGCGGGCGTCGGCCAGAGTGTTCGCAATTCCGACGATGCCGATGGCGCGCGAAGAGCTCAAATATAAACCGTCTTCCTTCTGATCCACGGATGAATAGTAAAGTCTGGCCGCTCCCGCATCACCCACTTCGATTTTTGCATTCGTTGAAGCGGCGTCGGAATGATCCGCGGGCAGGCCGTAACCCTTCGGCACGACATATTTGCAGACGGTCGCTTTGTGTTCGAATTCAATCTTTAATTTATCCAGGGTCCCGGCAATGATGTGGCGGCATATTTCCACAAAATCTGTTTTTAAAAGCGGCAGAATGTTCATGGCTTCCGGATCGCCAAATCTTGCGTTGTATTCCAGAAGTTTAACCCCGTTTTTGGTGGCGATGAAACCGCCGTACATGACTCCTTTATAGAGGCTGCCGGTTTCCTTAAACAGCGCCGCCGCGACCTGGCGGGTGATCTCCAATCCATCCTGCAAATCCCTTGGTCCCAAAAAAGGCATTAAATGGTCGGCCATAGAATATGATCCCATGCCTCCCGTGTTCGGTCCCTTATCCTCGTCAAATCTTCTTTTATGATCCTGTACAATCGGCGTTCCCACGACTGTTTTCCCGTCACACAAACATTGCAGGGAGAATTCCTCGCCGTCAAATTTTTCCTCCACAATCAGCGAAGAACCATCCGCCAGTATTTGTTTGCACAGATTCAGAGCTTCTTTTGCGGTGGCAAAATGATCATTCTGCACCAGCACGCCTTTTCCGCCGGTCAAACCGTCCGGCTTGAGAACAATGCCTTCGAGCTCATTCAGAAAAGCTTCAACGCCGTCAATCGATTTAAATACTCTAAAGCGCGGGTTGCCGGGAATGTTATATTTACTGACCAGATTTCTGGTAAATGATTTGGATGTCTCCAGTCTGGCCAGGCTTTTCGTGGGTCCGACGGATGGAATATCTATTTTGAGCAAAGCGTCCGTGATACCGTTATTTAGAGGATCTTCCGGGCCGATAACGGCGAATTCGATTTTATTTACCGCGGCAAACCCTGTGATGGCCTCAAGATCGGCATAGTTGCCCAACAGGGTCTTTGCCGAATGAGAAGCTATGCCCGGATTGTTCGTCTTCATAAAAGAGAATAAAAGCGGTTTTTGTTCCGAGCGCGTAATCGCTTCGGCCAACGCGTGTTCGCGGGCGCCGTTTCCTATAAGCAGTATGTTGGGCATGGACAGAATCTCCTGTTTTTAGTCTTATGATTTTGTCCGACTATATAAAAAGAATAATTATCGAAGTCAATGAAATAATCAATGAAAAGGCTTTAGAAACACTCATCTGCCGCGCCTGGCTGCAAACCGTATCGAGGGGCGTTTATTGATATACACTTAGCGATTTGATTCCTGCGCGCCTCTCATCTTAGCGTTATGTAAAGTCCTTCGGCGTTTATAAAAAATATTTTTCATTATTGCGCCTCCCGTCTTGTGCCTGCCTGGCGGGAAGGCTCCTTTGGTGAATAGCCCAATATTATGACGTTTTTCGATAACCTCGTGGTATCTTTTTTATTTATAATCTGTTAAATTATGCACCAGATTAACAACAAGGACGAGGTGGCAAATAATTGAGTTGGAACTCTGATATCATTGTTCTGTTTATTCTTTTTATGCTTTCCGGGTATTTTTCGTCAGCGGAGGCGGCGCTCTTATCGCTGAGAGATTTACATTTGCATAAGATGAAACAGGATAATTATCCGTTCTTCGACTTTGTCGTTAAATTGCTGGAACACCAGAGGCGGCTGTTGATCACCATCGTCACCAGCAACGAAGCTGTAAATATAAGCATCTCCATTCTGGCGGCTTCCTTTTTCATCGGGCTTTTGGGAATCAACGGACAGTGGGTGTCCATTGTTTTTACGACCGTTGTTTTGTTGATTGCCGGGGAGGCCATTCCCAAGACCTTCGGTGTTACTTATCCGATGCAGATTTCCACGATGGTTGCCCCTCTGCTTACGGCTATTTCTTATCTGGAGTATCCGGTGGTCGCCTCTTTGGAAAAGGTCTCCGGGCTTATTTTAAAGATTTTTGGCCATGAAAAAATCACAGGTTCGGAAGTTCTGATGGAGGATGAATTCAGAACGCTCATTGATGCCGGAAGCCTTGAAGGCGTGGTGGATGAAGCGCAAAAAGAATTAATTGAAAGAATATTTGAACTGGGAGACAGGCCGGTGACGGATATCATGATCCCCCGCGTGGATATGTTCTGTCTTCCCCTGGATATGCCGGTTGAGAAAATGCTTCGATCCATTTCCGGGGCGAGGCAGGAACGGGTGCCCGTTTACCGGGAGGACAGAGACGATATTATCGGTATTCTCTTTGCCCGGGATTTGCTCAACGATGTATGGCGCGGCAGAAGGCAGGACAGTATTCAAAATCTTCTCGTCCGGCCATACTTTGTTCCTGAACAGAAAACGATCAACGGACTTTTACATGATTTTCAGGAACACTCCCTGCAAATCGCCATTGTGGTTGATGAATATGGCGGCGTCTCCGGCATGATCACGCTTGAGCATATTCTGGAACATCTGTTTGAAGAGCCTGAAGCCGATGATGATTCGGGTTATGAAGGCTGTGAGAGAATCGATCAGCAGACGATTATCGTTTCCGGAAATATGACGATTGAACAATGCAATAAAATTCTCGATGCCGATTTGCCCGAAGAAGAGTTTGATACGGTAGGCGGCCTGGTCCTGCATCTGTTTGGGAAACTTCCGGCGATAGGTGATGAAGTGCGTTTTGCGGGATATGTATTTCGCGTGAACGATGTCGGCAAAACAAGAATCACGAAAGTGAAAATAACCAAGGAACAGCCCGAGGAGCCGGAAGAACAATGACATTTTATTTAATCATCGCGGTCATTTTATTGTGCCTTGGGCTGGAGGTGCTGTATTCCGGGGGTGAAGTGGCGCTGTACGCTTCCGACATCAACAAACTCAAGCAGCGCGCGCACCGGGGATCAAAGGCCTCCGCGCAGGCGGTTAAACTAAAAGAGAGACCGGAGTGGTTTATTTCCACAGCGCTTATCGGAACCAATCTGGCGATTATCAGCGCGTCAACCCTGGCAACCGGTTTGCTGATATCTTTTTACGGTTCGGCGCGGGGCGAACAAATAGCCTTTATGATTATGATGCCGATACTGCTTATTATGATTATTGTCCGCAGCATGTTTATGCATTACGCGGAAGCCATGGCGGTCAGACTTGCCTATTTTATCCGGGTTTCATCGGTAATTTTCTACCCGTTCGCTTTTGTGATCGCGGCTGTGTCCAGGGGGACTGTTCATTTGTCCTCTGATCGTAAAATAGGACAAACCTCCCATATCACCAAGGCGGGACTGAAATATATTTTGGGTGAAAAAACAAAAGGGAGTGACATCCTGACCACGGAAAAGGAAATGGTCAGCCGCGTTTTCGATTTTTCCGAACTGACGGCGGATAAAATCATGGTGCCCATTTCCGCGCTTACGTCTTTGCCCGCTTCCATGAAGATTTCCGAAGCGGCGGGCGTTGTAGCCGATAAAAAATATATGCGCATTCCGGTGTATGCTGACACCGTTTATAACATTGTCGGAATTCTAAATTACTTTGATCTTCTCGACATGCTGCTTAAGAACAGGCAGGCCGAAGAAGGCGTAGGCGGGGCAACCGTCGCTTCCTGTATGCGCACGGATGTCTTTTATGTGCCGGAGACAAAAAAAGTCAGTGAATTGCTTATGGCGATGCAGAAAAAACAGGAGCAGATGGCGGTGGTGGTGGATGAATACGGCGGCGCGATTGGCGTCGTCACCATAGAGGATATTGGGGAGGAAATCGTCGGAAGCATTGATGAATACGTGGCGGGAGAAAAACTATACAAGAAAATCGCCCCCGGCCGTTATCTGATGTCGGGACGGTTGGAAATGGATACCCTGCAGCAATTGCTCAATACGCAGTTTCCGGAAGGCAACTATGAAACCGTCGGCGGTTTTCTGATGCAGCAAATGGGAAGAATCCCTAAGCGCAAGGAGAGATTTCAATATGGCGGAATTACATTTATCATTGAAAATGCCGACCAGAAATCTATAAAAGATATTGTGGTGATTTTTCCGGCGCAGTAGTGGGACTGTCCCAAAACGCCCACCTGCATCGTTGCGCTGCAAACCGCATCGCTCAACGTATGTATAATACGCCTCGCGATACGGTTCTTGCGCGCCTTGCATCTGAGCATTTTTGAACAGCCCCCAAAATAGGATGGTATCATTGTGAAAGAATCAAAAGAAAGAACAATTCCCGGCATCTCCGGTATTTTTTCATTACTAATAATTTTCAATATTTTAATTGCAGTAGAATGTGCTGCTAATGAGGATGTTGATAAAATAAGAGATAAGAAAATTTATTTTTTAAATTGGCATGAGATAGGCAGAGTTACATCGAATATTAGTTATCCGGATTTTATTGATCATGATATGTCAAGATATGGGAAGTTTGGTACAATTTCAAGAAATAATGATGGTACACAATAAATAATATTTTCAGGAAAGGGTTTTTATAAAGTGAAGGAATATAAATTTTGCGCGTTGATTCTGGCGGCGGGAAAGGGCACCCGCATGAAATCGGATTTGGCTAAAGTTCTGCATATTTTAAACGGCAAGCCTTTATTGCATTATTGTCTCACTGCGGCAAAAGAGGCCGGTGCGGAAAAAATAGTGGCGGTTATCGGTCATCAGGCAGATAAGGTAAGAGAAATTTTTTCCGGCAGCGGTTGTATTTTCGTCGAGCAGCAACCTCAACTCGGTACCGGCCATGCCGTATTGCAGGCAAGGGATGTTCTGGCCAATTATCAGGGTTTAACCGTGATTCTTTGCGGAGATGTGCCGCTTTTAAAATCCGCGACCATTAAATCTCTGATAGATAGTCATCTTGCATCAAACGCCATGGTGTCCGTTCTGACAACGATTCCTCCTCCTCCGCATGCTTACGGCCGCATCGTTAAGGATGACAAGGGCAATGTTTTAAAAATTGTTGAGCACAAAGACGCGAGCCCCGACGAGAAAAAAATCGGGGAAATAAACACAGGCATTTACTGTGTGGATACAAAGTATCTGTTTTCCGCGCTGCATAAGGTGACCAACAATAATCAGCAGCACGAATACTATCTGACCGATATCGTCGAAATAGCCCGCCTTGAAGGTCAGAGGGTTAAATCGTTTATCGCTTCCGATTACGTTGAAGTTATGGGAATTAACACGCTTGAAGAACTTGCCCGCGCTGAAAAGTATCTTAATGCATGATGGATATCATTAGGGAAGCCGCAAAAAAAGGAGCCTTGCTTGCGCCGCTGGCGGGAATTTCCAATCTGCCATTCAGGTTAGTTGCGCGTTCTTTGGGATGTTCGCTGGCTTACACGGAAATGATCAGTTCAAACGGCCTGATCAGAAAAACGGCAAAAACTTACGAATATTTAAAAACCCGCGCTGATGACCGCCCGTTGGGCGCGCAGATTTTCGGAGCCGATCCCGGGATTATGGCTCAGGCCGCCGTAATTGCCGCCCAGGACGCCGTTGACTTAATTGATATCAATATGGGTTGTCCGGTAAAAAAGGTGGTTAAGGCCGGAGCCGGAGCCGTTTTAATGAGGGATCCTGACCGTGTCGCCCGCATAGTTGAAGCGGTAAAAAAATCGGTGAAAATTCCCGTAACGGTAAAGATTCGTTCAGGATGGACACAGGGTTCAATAAACGCCGTGCAAATCGCCCGCATTGCTGAAGATTGTGGTGCCGATGCGATAACCGTTCATCCCCGCACGGCCAATCAGGGTTATGACGGTCATGCCGACTGGAGCATCATCGCTTCTGTGAAAAAAGCAGTTAAAATTCCGGTAATTGGCAACGGCGATATCCGCCAGCCGCAAGATGCGGTCAAAATGCTGCAAGAGACTTCCTGCGACGCCGTTATGGTCGGAAGGGGTGCTTTAGGCAATCCCTGGATATTCAGAGGCATTGCTGGGGCGCTTTGCGGTCAAGCCATTGATTATATGCCGTCATTGAGCCAAAGGCTGGAAATGATTGAAAGTCATTGGAACATGGAAGCCGGCCTCTTGAATGAAAAGTTGGCAGGTCATAGTTTCCGTAAACATATTCTCTGGTATACCAAGGGGTTGGATAATTCCCACCACTTCAGAGAACTGGCCGGAAAGTTAAAAGATAAAGAAAGTATTCTCTATGAATTAAATGAGTATTTCCGGTCGCTCGCGGAGGCGAAAGGTAAAATAATACCTTGACATTACTGCCATAAATTGGCATAAAATAAGGAAAAAGAAACTATGGAAAATCTCACTTTGTTTAATGAAGGAAGGATAAAATCTACCGTGGAATTGGAAAAATTTGCGAAACTTGAAGAAAAGATTAAAGTTATTGTTGCTGAAAAAGTTTCTTTAAAAAAACAAATTCAGACATTGGAGGATACATTAAAAAGTAAAGAGGCGGAATTAGAAAGGGTAAATGGTAAAATAAAGGCTTTAGATGAGGAAAGGAATAGCGTGCGCGCAAGGGTAGATTCACTGCTTGATTTAATAGCAGATGTAGATTTGGCAAAATAAGCTTCCAGGGCGTGTGTTTTGAAGAATAGTTATAACATAAGGATATTGGGCCAGGAAATTTCTGTTTTGAGCGATTCAGAAGATGAACAAGTGGCCGAAGTGGTTCAGTTTTTAAATAAGAAGATGGAAGAAATTTTACGCTCCGGCAACGGTCTTAAAAATTTAAACGTTGCCATACTGGCAGCTTTAAACATTTCAGAGGAATTTTTGAAATTAAAGGGAATTAACAGGGAACTCTGCGATCAACTGGAGAGCAGATCCGAAAAATTAATTCAACTGATTGAGGAAGCAAGTTAGCAACATTTTATGCCCCTGCGATGTGCGTGATTAACATTTGTTTTTTGAGCCAACATTTTTGAACTTGGGACCTTTCCTTGATTGCGGTGTGCAAATCCGCTTTTCCTTCCGCATGAAGGGAAGCAGAAAGCCTGAAACAACCAATACCGGTGCCCACTTTGTAAGAAGGTTCAAAAAATTGATTAACACGGCATATGCGGGGGGTTGAGTATCTGCCGCCGCAGTAAAAATCTTTTCCGCCTTTAGATAAAAATCAATAAACAGAATGGATTCCCGAGGCGAAGTATCCTGACATCGGATACTTTTGTCTCTGGGGTTTAAATATAGCTTAGCTGGAGATACGTCTTTCTGTAAAAAAAAGGCGATAGGGTTCTATTGGATTTTCAGGCCGGAAAATAGATTCTCCAGAGGAGCACGAAGGAGGTAACATTTATGTTTTATGCCAGTTTATCAGTGCTGGTTATTGTTGTGGCAGTCGTATCAGGTATTATTATTGGCTTTATTTTAAAACAGGTTCTGGCCGCGAGAGAAATAAAGTCATCGAGAAATTTAATGGCGCGAATTGCCGAAGAAGCTAAAAAAGAAGCGGAAACCATTAAAAAAGAGGCTATTCTTCAGGCCAAGGAAAACCTTCTGAAAATGAAGGCTGATTTTGACGGCGAAGCGAAAGAGAGAAGAAATGATTTTGATGCCCGGGATAAACGCATTCGTTCTAAAGAAGAAAATCTGGATAAAAGAATCGATATGCTGGCGCAAAAGGAATCGGCCATCGAAGGGCGGGAAAAATCAATAACCGGAAAGGAAGCCTCGATCGAAGAAAAACGCCGCAGGTTAGACGCTCTTGTGCATGAACAACAGGAAAAATTGGAAAAGATAGCGGGAATTTCTCCTGAAGAAGCCAAAAAGATATTAATTCAGTCTATGGAGGCCGATGCCAAACAGGATGCCGCCGTGCTTGTCCGCAAGATTGAAGATGAAGCCAAACTGACCGCCGATAGAAAATCGCAGGAAATCGTTGCTTACGCGATTCAAAGATATGCCGGAGATGTTGTCGCGGAAAAAACTGTTTCAGCGGTAAACCTGCCCAGCGAAGAAATGAAGGGACGCATCATTGGCCGTGAAGGCAGAAACATCCGGGCGATTGAAGCGGCAACAGGGATAGATTTGATCATTGATGATACTCCGGAAGCGGTTGTTTTATCCAGCTTTGATCCGATCAGAAGGGAAGTAGCCAGGATATCATTGGAGAGGCTGATTCAGGATGGACGCATTCATCCGGGCCGCATAGAGGAGATTGTTAAAAAGGTAAAAACCGAAGTCGAACAAATTATCCGCGAAACGGGAGAAAAGGCGTCTTTTGATGTGGGCGTTCATGATATCCATCCGGAGATCATCACTTTGCTGGGTTCCCTTAAATACCGCACCAGTTATTCGCAAAATGTTTTGCAGCATTCCATGGATGTAGCCTATCTTACCGGGATAATGGCCTCGGAATTGAAAGTGAATGTTAAAGAGGCCAAACGCGCCGGATTATTGCATGATATCGGCAAGGCGGTAGATCATAAAATAGAAGGAACGCACGCGGCAATCGGCGCCGATTATGCCAAACGTTTTGGAGAAAATCCCCGCATTGTTCAGGCGATTTCGACCCATCATGATGACGGGCGCAATAACACGCTGTTGGGGGTTTTGGTTCAGGCGGCAGATACCCTGTCGGCGGCAAGGCCGGGCGCGCGCCGTGAAATGCTGGAAACCTACGTTAAACGTCTGGAAGGGCTCGAAAAGATCGCTCATTCCTTCAGCGGGGTTGACAAATGTTTTGCCATTCAGGCGGGCAGGGAAATCCGCATTCTTGTGGAAAATGAAAAGATATCCGAGAATGACGCCACAATGCTGTGCAAAGACATTATCAAGAAAATAGAAAGCGAGCTGACCTATCCGGGGCAGATAAAAGTTACTGTAATAAGGGAAACCCGTGTTTCCGATTACGCGAAATAAGTTTGTACGGTTTTGCGAAGGGAAAAACGATAAATGAAAATTTTGTTTATAGGCGATATCGTGGGCAGCCCCGGAAGGATGGCGATTGCCGAACTTCTGCCTCCGCTTATTACCAGGAAAAAAATCGACTTTGTCATCGCCAATTGCGAGAATGCCGCTGCCGGATTCGGCGTAAACAAAAGGATTGTGGAGGAACTTTATAAATCCCGTATTGATGTGCTTACCTCCGGCAATCATATCTGGAATAAAAAGGAAGTTCTGGATTTTATCGGCGATTTTGAAAGGCTTTTGAGGCCGGCCAATTATCCGGACGGAGCTCCGGGCGCGGGAAGCGTTCTGATACCACTTCCAACAGGCGAGTATGTGGGCGTTCTCAATTTAGCCGGCCGGATTTTCATGCAGCCGATTGATTGTCCATTCGCGGCGGCCAAAAACAAAGTCGCTGAGTTGAGAAAGAAAACGAATATCATCATCGTGGATATTCATGCCGAGGCCACTTCCGAAAAAAAGGCCCTGGGCTGGTATCTTGATGGCGAAGTCTCCGCTGTTTTGGGCACTCATACTCATGTGCAAACGGCTGACGAAGAAATTCTGCCCAAGGGCACGGCGTATATCAGCGACGCGGGGATGACCGGGCCTTTTGATTCCGTGATCGGGATCAAAAAAGAAATCATTATCGAAAGATTTTTAAATCAACTGCCTAATAGATTTGACGTGGCCAAAGACGATATCAGAATGCAGGGAGTCATTATGAATATTGATCCGGCCACCGGCAAGGCAAACTCTATTGACAGAATCAGCATTAAACTCAAAGAATAAGGTATAACCGGATGAAAAGCGCCTATGAGGTTTTAAAAGAAAGAGGTTTTGTTGAGCAGGTAACTGATGAAACTTTGATCAGAAAGATCTTCGATGAAGGGCAAGTGATCTGCTATATCGGTTTCGATCCCACTGCGACCAGTTTGCATATCGGTTCTCTTGTGCCGATCATGTCGCTTGCGCATATGCAGGCAAACGGTAATAAACCCATCGCGCTCGTGGGCGGCGGTACCGGTTTAATCGGCGATCCCAGCGGCAAAACGGAAATGCGTCAGGTTCTCACCCGCGATCAAATCAACTACAACGCCCAATGTCTTGGAAAACAACTTTCTCAGTACCTTGATTTTTCGGATGGCAAAGCGCTTCTTTTGAATAATGCCGACTGGCTGACAAAAATAAACTATATCGAATTTCTCAGGGACATCGGCAGGCATTTCAGCGTGAACCATATGCTGGCGGCGGAAAGTTATAAAATCAGGATGGAAAAAGGTCTTAACTTTATTGAATTTAATTACATGATTCTCCAGGCCTATGATTTTTTATATTTGTTTCAAAATTACGGCTGCGCGTTGCAGATGGGCGGCAACGATCAATGGGGTAATATGCTGGCCGGCACCGAACTGATCCGCAAGGTGGCCGCCAAAGATGCCCATGCCGTAACGTTCCCGCTGATTACCACGTCTTTGGGGCAAAAGATGGGGAAAACTGAAAAAGGGACTGTCTGGCTGGACAAGAATCTGACCACGCCTTATGAATATTATCAGTACTGGGTCAATTGCGATGACGCCGATCTGGAAAGATTTCTTAAACTTTTTACATTTTTGCCGCTTGGCGAAATAAGCATTGTGAAGAAACTTGGCGATGCTCAACTGAATATGGCCAAAGCGGTGCTTGCTTTCGAAGCGACACGGATAACGCACGGAGCCGGGGAGGCCGCAGCCGCGTGGCAGGCTTCCATGGAGGCTTTTCATTCCCGTCCGGTAGATGCCGATATGTTTCCTTCCAGCACGATTCCCCGCGAGGCGGCTCCAGGCGATACTTCGGCTATTACCCGCTATAAAATTTCCCGAAAGGATCTGGAAGCCGGGGTCCAGATTTGCGCCGCATGCGCCAAAGCGGGATTGACTCAATCAATTTCTGAAACAAAACGATTGATTGAGCAGGGCGGAATTTACATCGCTGACAGGCAGGTCAAATCCATTGATGAAAAAATTACTTCCGCTGATTTTTGCGGCAGTAACGAATTGCGGGTGAGGAAGGGCAAGAAGAAGTACCTGGTCATCGAAGTGCAGGATTAATAAGAGTTGTTGAAAAACGCTCATCTGCTGCGTTGTGCTGCAAACCGCACCGCGGGGCGTTTGTTTATATACGCCTCGCGATTCGCTTTTTGCACGCCTTGCATCTGAACATTTTTGAACAACTCCAGTAAAAAGATTATTCAAGTATCTCCTGTTTTTTAGCGCGATAAACCCTTTTCTCTTTGAAACGTAATAAAAAATGCAGAAAACAATTGAGAGAAAAAAGAAGCCCTTTCATTTCAAACCCTCCGGCGCCCGAAGAAAATCTAAAAGAAAAGAGCATGTGCCTTATTTCAAGTCGGAGATTGTGCCGGCGCTTAAAAATGTTCTGGCCAGGATTGGGAAGCCGCCGTCAACCCCTTTTGTCCCCGACGATTTTCAGATCAGGGCGCTTGACGCTATTAATAAGACGGATTGTCTTGTTATCGCGCCGACAGGTTCGGGAAAAACATGGATCGCGCGCGAGGCGATTTTATCCGTGCTATCTCGGTGCGGGCGCGCTTGGTACGCCTCGCCGCTGAAAGCTCTTTCCAATTCCAAATGGGTGGAGTTCGGCCTGCACTTCGACCCTGAAAATGTGGGCATCATCACCGGCGACACGAAGGAAAATACTGAAGCGCCGATTATCGTTGGGACGACGGAAATCCTGCGCAATCAGCTCTATGACGCCATGCATCAGGGTAAGGATTTAAAGTGCGATCTTGTGATTCTGGATGAAGCGCATTTCCTGGGCGATGCGGATCGCGGTGTTGTCTGGGAAGAAATAATGATTTATCTTCCGGCGCGGATCAATCTGCTTCTTTTGTCGGCGACAATCGGCAATGGCGAGGAAATCGCAAAGTGGCTGGAATCCATCCGTAAAAAATCATGCGTGGTGATCAAAGAGGAAAAACGCCCGGTGCCCCTGTATCCTCTTTTCCTTCATCCTTCCGGCTGTCTGCATCCGTTTTTAGACGGGAAAAAAGTTTCCGTGCCGGTTGCCGATTTCATAAGAAGAACGGATGAAAGAAGATTGCGCGGGGGGAGAATGCCGGATTACATCGGCCTGATTAGAATTTTAGAAAAGTTCAATCTGCTGCCGGCCATCTTTTTTTTGAAGTCGCGCGCCGAATGCGACGCGGCGCTGAACGCGCGCGGGGCGCTTCCGCCACTGCGTAACACCGTGGAACTGGATGATTCGCTGTATGATCTGCTGGATCGTTTTCCAACGCTTAACAATCACCGGCAATTAAAAATGTTGCGTTTGTGGGGACTGGCTTCTCATCACGGCGGACAGTTGCCGGCGTGGAAAATGATGGTGGAAGAAATGATGAACAGGGGGCATTTGCGCGTGATCTTTGCCACCTCAACCATTGCCGCGGGTGTGAATTTTCCGGCAAGAACCATCGTGCTTTTCAACTCTGATTTATTCAATGGAAATGATTTTGCTCCTCTTTCGGCCACGGAATTCAGCCAGATGACCGGACGCGCGGGACGCCGCGGGCAGGATAACATCGGTTTTATGCTGACCACTGCCGGAAAATTTATGGATTTGAATCATATTCGGCGTTTGCTGTTTCAAAAGCCGGAAGATGTTTTGAGCCGATTGAAAAATGATTTTTCCATGGTTCTGAATTTGCTGTTGTCGCAGAGGCCTGAAGACATTCGAAAAATATTTGAGCGGTCGCTCGCGGCTTATCAGCAGAATATCCGGCATCACGGCGCTTCTTTTTCCGCGGCAAAATCACTCTGGGCGGATTTTTCGCGTCACTTGAAATTTTTGCAGAAAGAAGGATTTGTGGATGAATCGGGAGCGCTCACCGATGACGGGCGTTGGGCTTCAAAACTTCGTCTGGATTATCCGCTTCTGGTAGCGCAGTGTTTACGGGAGAATGCTTTTCCTGAAGAAAACGAAAAAATTCTTGCCGCCGTTGTCGCTTTTTTCGCTTATGACCGTGATGATGATTTAAAATTAACCGTAAAGGACCTGCCGCCGAAACTGCTTCTGTCGTTCAAAAAGGTTGTGCTTGCCGCGCGGCCTCTTATCCATCGTCTGGAAGCGGCGGGATTTGCCGCCGTGAAACTTCACACATCGGCGGGGGGTGCCATTTATTATTGGGCGCAGGGGCACAGTTGGGATTCCGTCATCAAGGCCACGGGAATCGCGGAAGGCGATATGGCGACGCTTGTTTTGCGCACAGCGGATAATCTTCGCCAGATTGCCGCGCTCAAAGACACCTATCCGGAAATCGCCGAATGCGCGTATCGCGCGCGCGAAGCAATATTACGGGAGCCGGTGCTATTCCTTTAAAACTGTCATTTCCCGGCGTGACCGCGTAACGACATCCCTTTTGTTGTGCCGCATCCAATCAAATTGGATGGGCGTCTTGCATCTGGACATTTTTGGTGAGCCATGTATATTTAAAGACATTATGGAAAAGCTTTCGATCATAACCGATTTTGTTCCGGCGGGCGATCAGCCGCAGGCGATTGACCAACTGACTCAAGGATTGCAGGAAGGCAAAGAACATCAGGTGCTTTTGGGTGTTACCGGCTCCGGCAAGACTTTCACCATTGCCAACGTCATCGAACGTGTTCAGCGCCCGGCGCTCATTATCGCGCATAATAAAACTCTGGCGGCGCAATTATATGAAGAGTTTAAGGGACTCTTTCCCGAAAATGCCGTTGAATATTTTGTAAGCTATTACGATTATTATCAGCCGGAAGCCTACCTGCCGGTTACGGACACCTACATTGAAAAAGATTCGGCCATTAATGAAGAAATCGACAAACTGCGCCACTCGGCCACGCATTCTCTTCTTACGCGGCGTGATGTCATTATCATTGCCAGTGTTTCATGTATTTACGGTTTGGGTTCTCCGGAAGCCTATTTAGAGATGATTGTTCCGCTGGAAGTTGGCAGGGAAATTTCCCGGGAAGAGATTTTAAAGAAGCTGGTGGAAATTCAATATGAACGCAATGATATAGATTTTCATCGCGGCACATTCCGTGTGCGGGGTGATATTGTGGAAATATTTCCGCCCTATGAAGACGAAAAGGCCCTGCGCGTGGAATTTTTCGGCGACATGATTGAGGCGATTCATCTCATTGATCCGCTGCGCGGCAAAAAACTTGAGGCGCTTTCCAAAACAGCCGTTTATCCCGGCACGCACTATGTGACCACACGTGACAATTTAAAGAGAGCGGCAGCCGATATCCGGGCGGAACTGGCGCTGACGCTTAAGGAACTGAAAGATCAAAACAAACTTTTGGAAATGCAGCGTCTCGAACAGCGCACGAATTTTGATCTGGAGATGATGGAGGAAATGGGCTACTGTCAGGGGATAGAAAATTATTCCCGCCATTTAACCGGACGCAGGCCCGGTGAGCCGCCGCCCACGCTTATGGAATATCTGCCCGGGGATGCCCTGATCATTATTGATGAGAGTCATGCCACCCTGCCGCAATTGAACGGGATGTACCGGGGAGACAGATCCCGCAAGGAAACACTGATTAAATACGGGTTCCGTCTGCCTTCCGCGCTGGATAACCGTCCGTTACGTTTTGATGAATATGAGGCCATGACTCATCAGAGAATATATATTTCTGCGACGCCGGCGCAGTATGAAATTCAAAAGGCTCAGGGCGTTCTTGTGGAACAGATAATCCGTCCGACCGGATTGATGGATCCCGAGATTGAAATAAAGCCGGCGAAACATCAGGTTGATGATTTACTGGGAGAAATCAGGCTGAGAATTGAAAAGAATGAACGGGTGCTGGTGACGACTCTGACCAAGAGAATGGCGGAGAATTTAACCGATTACTACGCCGGTCTGGATATCAGAGTGCGTTATCTGCATTCTGATATTCACACGCTGGAGAGAGTCGAAATTATCCGGGACTTGCGTCTGGGAGAATTCGATGTGCTTGTCGGAGTGAACCTGTTGCGGGAGGGGCTGGATATCCCCGAAGTGTCGCTTGTGGCTATTCTGGACGCAGATAAGGAAGGCTTCTTGCGGTCTGAGCGGTCGCTCATTCAGACGAGCGGCCGCGCCGCGCGTAATGTCGAAGGAAAGGTTATTATGTACGCCGATAAAATTACAAAGTCAATTCAGGCCTGCCTTGATGAAACCAAACGCCGCCGCATTATTCAGCGGAAATATAATGAAGAAAATAACATCACGCCGGAATCCATTAAAAAATCAATCAGCAATGTTCTGGGCTCTATCTATGAAGCCGATTATGTGACAGTCCCTGTGGAAACGAAAGGGAAAATCATACCGGCCAGGGAAGAAGATTTGCCGGCTTTGATTGCCAAACTTACAAAAGAAATGAAACAGGCGGCAAAAAATATGGAATTCGAGCATGCCGCCGAGCTGCGCGATGAACTCAAAGAGTTAAATAAAATACTGCTGGAAATGGGATAAACCAGCATTGTGGATCCTCGTCATCACGCATAGTTGCTATCCGTTACACTTTTTTTGTCAATCTCCATGTTCATTTGGCTGTCAATAATTATTGGGTAAAAATATCATATATTTATAAAATATACCTGAAACGTGTCTTCCATCATGTTGTCTTAAATATTTGCATGAAAACTCAAAGAATGTTAGTGAATAAAGTAAATAATCAGGTCATAAGAAAATTGCCAAACCGTTCAGGTAAAGGCAGGCATTTTGTTAATCTCTTGCGGGGGTGAATATGGGAGAAGGAATCAGCGATTACACAAAAAATATTTTTGATTTAAGAAGGCATATGTGGACGGAGGGCGTGGAAGTGGAATTGAGGCGTCTTATCTGGCAAATTGCCGTTGTCGGTAAATATATTTCCGCGAAAATTCATGAGTCCAACAGAAAGCTTGCCGGGCTGAAAAATATTTATGGTGAGGAGCAAATGGCGCTGGATCGCGCCGCCGATGAAATCCTGAAAAATCAGTTGCAGTTTTCCGGTTTTGTGCGCGAATACGCGTCGGAGGAGCTGGAAGATATCATCAAAATCGGATCCGGCAGTGAAAAATATATTGTGACGGCCGATCCGCTCGATGGTTCATCGCTGGTTGATACGAATTTGGCTATCGGAACGATTATTGGCATCCATAAGGATTCCGTTCTGGATACCGGCAGAAATTCCATGGTAGCGGCGCTCTATATTACTTATGGCCCGCTGATAACGATGATTTATTCGGCGGGAAAGGGCGCGCATGAGTTTGTTCTCAATCGTGAAGGCGAATATGTTTTATCTCAGGAAAATATTAAACTGAACCAGAAGGGTTCAATCTTTTCGCCGGGCGGCTTGCGCCGTGATTGGACTCCGGCGCATCTCAAGTTTGTTGAGCAACTGGAAAAGGATGGTTACAAATTACGTTACAGCGGCGGTTTTGTTCCCGACATCAATCAAATTCTGATTAAAAAAGGCGGCTTGTTCAGCTATCCCGCCTTGAAAAAAGCTCCCCAGGGGAAGTTACGCCTGCTTTTTGAATTGCAGCCCATGGCGTTTATTACAGAACAGGCCGGAGGCCTCGCGACCGACGGCCATCAGGACATTTTAAATATAAAAGTAGAAAATGTAAATCAGCTCTCGCCGGTTTACATTGGCAGCGCTGCCGAAGTGCAAATGGCAAAACAAATGTTATCATAATACAAAATACAGCATTGTAAGGAGTAGTTATGATTTGCAAAGATAAGAATGAACTGCAAAATAAATGCGCGAAGATTCTTGAACCGGATGGCAATGATGTTCGCATTCTGGATGAAGCTAGACTCAGAGGCGAGCTTATTGACGATTTGATTTACACGGCGGTATTTTGTCCCGACAAGACGACGCAATTTGCCGCCCGCTGGCTGATCAGACGCGCCGGCGCGGCTTTAGGAATTATATCTGCTTCAATTCAACCTCTTTATGAGGCGATGGGGCGCGAAGAGGTGAAGGGCTTCACGGTTCCGGCGATTAATATCAGGGGTATCACTTATGACGCGGCCGGGGCTGTTTTTCGCGCGGCATTAAAAGGGAAGGTCGGCCCGGTTATTTTCGAGATTGCCCGTTCGGAAATCGATTATACCATGCAGCGGCCGGTTGAGTATGCCTGTGCTGTAATTGCCGCGGCCATCAAAACCGGTTATCGCGGACCGATTTTTCTGCAGGGGGATCATTTTCAAATCAATGCAAAAAAATTTTCCGCCGACGCCGCTAAGGAAATTCAAACGGTAAAAAACTTAATATGGGAAGCTATTGAAGCGGGATTTTATAATATTGATATTGACACATCCACATTGGTGGATTTGACCAAAGCCAGCGTCAAGGAACAGCAGAAGACAAACTACAGCCTAGCGGCGGAACTCACAACCATGATACGTGACTTGGAACCGGAAGGAATTACCATATCTGTAGGCGGCGAGATCGGCGAAGTCGGGGGTAAAAACAGCACAGTAGAGGAACTTCAGGCTTTTATGGAAGGATATCTGGAGGAACTCGGAGGACAGGGTGAATCGCTCGAGGGAATCAGTAAAATAAGCGTTCAGACGGGAACAACGCACGGAGGCGTTCCTCTGGCGGATGGCAGTGTGGCCAAAGTTAAAATAGATTTTGATGTTCTGGAAAAATTATCCGCGCTGGCGCGTTCTGAATATGGTCTTGCCGGAGCCGTCCAGCATGGAGCATCCACTCTTCCCGATGAAGCCTTTGACAGATTTCCGGCTGTGGGCACGGCCGAAATTCATCTGGCCACCGGTTTTCAGAATATCATTTACGATAGTTCCAATTTCCCCGGGAATTTAAAAGAAAAAATGTATGCGTATATGAAAACCGAATTTAAATCTGAATGGAAGGAAAAAGATACCGAAGAACAGTTTATTTATAAAACCCGTAAAAAGGGATTCGGTCCTTTCAAACTGGAACTGTGGCAACTGCCGGCGGATGTTCTCAATAAAATAGGAGTTGAACTGGAAAAACAATTTTCTTTTTTATTTGAAAAACTCAAGATGACGGCTACGCAGGAAATTGTTGAAAAATATATCAAACCGGTAGATGTGCAGCTGGAAATTCCTTCTTCTTTAAAATGAAAGCGGCAATCTTAGAGAAGATAACCAATTTAAAAGAAAATAAACAACCGCTGAAAATAGTTGAAATGCCTCCGCCTGCGGCCGGTGAGGGGGAAATTCTCATCAGGATTTCCGTCTGTGGCGTTTGCCATACGGAAATAGACGAGATTGAAGGAAGAACTCCGCCGCCGGGACTGCCGGTTATTTTGGGGCATCAGGCGGTTGGCGTTGTTGCCGGCCGCGGCAAACTCGCGCAGGGATTCGCGATCGGTGACAGGGTCGGAATCGGTTGGATTAATTCGGCCTGCGGCCATTGTCCGGCATGCCAATCCGGAAATGAAAATCTCTGCGTGGATTTTAAGGCGACCGGCAGGGACGCACCCGGCGGTTACGCCGAGTATCTGGCGATATCTGAGGACTTCGCTTTCGCGATTCCGGATGTTTTTTCCGATGCTCAGGCCGCGCCGCTTATGTGTGCCGGAGCCATAGGATACCGCTCACTTAGCCTGGCCAATTTAGTTGATGGACAGCGTCTGGGACTGACCGGATTTGGCGCATCCGCTCATCTGGTTTTGAAAATGGTTCGTTACCGTTACCCGCACACGGAAGTATTCGTTTTCGCCCGCAGTAAAGCTGAACAACGTTTTGCCCGAGAGCTCGGCGCTGTCTGGGCCGGAGATCCCTATGAGGAATCGCCTTTGAAGCTCCATGCCATAATCGATACAACGCCCGTATGGAAACCGGTTGTGGAAGCCCTGAAAAATCTTGAACCGGCCGGAAGATTGATTATCAACGCGATACGCAAAGAAGAGGCGGATAAAGATTATCTCCTGCGGCTTAATTACGGCCGTGATTTATGGCTGGAAAAAGAAATAAAAAGTGTGGCGAATGTGACGCGCCGTGATATCAGGGAATTTTTGGATCTGGCCGCTCAAATACCCATCATACCTGAAGTGGAAGAATATCCGCTGGAAGAAGCCAACCGGGCGCTTACTGAACTGAAGGATGGCAATATCCGCGGCGCTAAAGTTTTAAGAATAAGTTGATTTATTAAATATCCTCCCGGCAAAATAAAATAGAAAAACTGAGGGGATTCCTCACGATGACACTTTTTTCTGCCTCATGATTTTCCCCGCAACGATATCTTTTTGTCTTTGTTTTTCCCCCGTTTTTTTCTCGACGAAAATTTTTCTGCCTGTCGCGGGATCCATTTCCGTAAAATACATCAGGCCCGAATAAGTTAAAGGAAGCGGCGTAAAAATCTGCACCTGACGGGGATTGATTTTTAATTCTTTTCCGGCAAAAGATTTAAGTTCGCGCATGTCTTCTTTAGTGCATCCCGGATGGGCGGCGATAAAGTAATAAGTAAGAAATTGTGTCTGTCCGGATGATTTATTGATTTCTTCGAAAATCTGTTTGAATTTCAGCAATGACCGGGCTTGCGGTTTACCCATAAGTTTCAGGATGTTCGGGGTGACATGTTCGGGAGCCACCTTCAATTGTCCGGATACGTGATGTTTCACCAGTTCCCTCATATAGCCTGTGCAGTGTTTTTGATCGCTAAGCAGTAAATCGTATCTTATACCGGAAGCAACAAATACTTTTTTGACGCCTTTTATATTTCGCAGGCTCTTTAATAAATTAATCTGCCGGCTGTGATCCGGTTTCAAGCCGTCGCACACTTGCGGATAAAGACATCTTTTGTTTTGACAGGCTCCGCGGGTCTGTTTTTTCAAACATTCGATGCCATACATGTTTGCTGTTGATCCGCCGACGTCCAGAATATAGCCCTTAAAATCGTGAAGCGCGATGAGTTTTCGCGCCTCTTCGATAATTGATTTTTCCGAACGGCTGATAATGGTTCTTCCTTCATGCAGCCCGATAGAACAGAAATTACATTCGCCGAAGCAGCCGCGATGCGTGGATATCGAGAATTTAATTGTCTCCATCGCCTTGACTCTGCCCTGCGCGCTATAGAAAGGATGAACGTCGCGGACGAAATCAAGCGCGTATATATTATCCAGTTCTTCGGGGGTCATATTGGGCTGTGGTTTGTTATGAATCAGATAACGCTGGCCGTAGCGCTGATACAGACCCCGCGCGGTGAGGGGATCATTATTTTGGTAGAATAGTTTAAACATCCGGACATAAGATTTTTTATCCGCGATAACATCTTCATAAGAGGGCAGTTCAATATAATCGGGCGGCGGGACAGAGGAGATATAACAAATGCCTCTGATATCCGATATGTTTTGTCCATCCCGCAATTTCATCGCTAATTCCAGCGTCGCCTTTTCAGCCATGCCGTAAATGAGCGCGTCGGCGCGCGCGTCAAACAGAATCGAACGGCGGATGGAATCCGACCAGAAATCGTACTGGGCGATTCGGCGCATACTGGCTTCAACGCCGCCCATCACCAGCGGTTTGGAATTTTTAAAATACCGGCGGATTAAATTGGCGTAAACGACGGCAGCGCGGTCAGGACGGCGGTTATTCCTGCCTCCGGCGGTCAGATCATCTTCATGTCTTTTTTTCCCGGTTGCCGTATAATTGGCGACCATCGAATCCATACAACCGCCGGTGATGCCCCAGAATAGTTTTGGTTCTCCCAGCCGGCAAATATCTGTCCCGCTTAGCCAGTCGGGCTGAGCGATGATTCCCACGCGAAATCCGGCGTTGGTAAGAACCCGGCCGATTACGGAAACTCCGATAAAAGGGCTGTCAATGTAAGCGTCGCCGGTGACAAGAATTACATCGAGCTTGTCCCATTTTAATTTTTTTAATTCAGCGCCGGTTGTGGGAAGAAACATATTTTTTTATAAAGCCCCCATCCGTTGGAGCCGCAGACTCCTTATGGTAGTGCGACCTTCCGCGGTTTACAGCGCATTAATCCTCCGCTTAGGCCCGGATCCGGGGGAATTCAAGTCGCGGTTTAAAGTCGCGCAATTGCAGATTTGTTTAAAGTAAGTCGCTCAACATCAGCCTAAGCGTTAAGGCCATAAGCAACAGCAAACAAAGAAAAACCCGATAATCAAAAAAAGTAAAATGAATTAAATGATTTATAAAGTGTCAGCCGGTAATTGCTCTTGCGGAAAAAAATGGCGGCGCTGACACCGGCAATGAAACCGGATGTCGCTTGTGCCATCCATGAAATGTGCTGGGGGAAAAACATGCTTGCCGGTCTCCGGAGCCTGGCCGCGAAAATTAAACATTTAATTCCATGGACTGACCCACGGCAAAGCATTCCATCTTTTTGCCGCTTTTTTTGATGATCTCATGACAATTATCTACAATCGCGTCGACTTCATCATCAATTCTTTCCTGATTATGATGAAATAAACCTAATTTCTCCACTCCGGCGTTCAAGGCCAGATTCAGAACATCCGTGTAACAGGAGTGTCCCCAGCCGCGAGTACTTTTATATTCGTCTTCTTTATATTCGGCATCGTGGATGAGTAAATCAGCGCCGCTTGCAAATTCAAGATAGTTCTGAAAATCCAGCCCTCCTTCATGTTTGTAACTCAGTTCGTTATCGGTAAGAAAAACAAAACATTTACCGTCTTCCTCAAACTTGTAACCCGCACCCTGATTAGGATGGCTAAGAGGAATGGGAGTGATAACCATCGAACCGAGCGTATAGCGTTCAATGTATGTGTCCTGGTATGAAATATTCGCGCGGATGGCGTCAAAATTTACAGGGAAATGCGGCGCCGTCATGACGCGCGAGAGAATTTCTCTGATTGAATTCCGGACAAAAGGATAACCCCAGATGTTCATATTGATGTCAGGCGAATAAATGGGCTTGAAAAAGGGAAAACCCATGATGTGATCCCAGTGGGCATGCGTCAGCAAAAGAGTGAAATCGTTATAACCGGCCGCAATCAGATTGTTGCCCGCCTCACGAATACCGGAACCGGCATCAACAATTAATATTTTATTATCGCTTGTCCTGATTTCAAGGCAGGTGGTGTTGCCGCCATAGCGCAAGTATTGTTTGCCCGAAACAGGAATGGAACCTCGGGAGCCCCAGCAGTGAATTATCATTTTTCACCTTTTATCAGTTTATTATGCAATAATACAGAATGGATTTTAAATCAAGCAGGATATAATATAGGGAACCGGCAAAAGATCATCGAAATATGATTTTTTAGCCTTGCTAGTATAAGAAAAGTTCTTAAATTATTTGCAAAAAACGGAGGTTGTTCCAGTGAAAAGTATAAAAATAAAGGGAATGAACTGTCAGCATTGTGTAATGGCTGTAACGAAAGCACTTGGCGCCGTGGATGGAATAAAAGACGTTAACGTGGATTTAAAAAGCGGCACGGCGACCTACTCGGAAATAAAAACGATCGATCCCGCGGTTGTTGCCGCGGCGATAAAAAAGGCGGGATACGAAATTGTCGAATAACGTGACTGCCCCGGAAAGAACAACTATTGCAGTGGGTGGTATGACCTGCGCGGCCTGCGTGAGGCGCGTGGAAGACGCGTTAAACTCGGTTGCCGGGGTTGTGGAGGCGAATGTCAATCTGGCTAACGGACATGCCACAATTAAACATTTGCCAAAATGGGGCGGTCCTGAGGCGCTTAAAAGCGTTATTACTGAACACGGTTATGAATTTTTAGGTGAACTTAAGGATAATCTTCCCGATCCCATTGAAGCTTCCCGGGTCAGGGAACTCAAAGATCTGAAGTTAAAAGTAACCTGCGGCGCGATTCTGAGCGTGATTATTTTCTTCGGTTCAATGCAGCACTGGTTCGGTTTTTTGCATTTCATTCCGCGTCAGGTCATGCTCCGGGCGATGTTTGTTTTGACGGCCCCCGCGGTTTTTTGGGTGGGCAGCCGGTTTTTTGCAGGCGCCTATATGGCCGCGCGGCAAAAAACATCCGATATGAACACCCTGGTCGCTGTTGGCGCTTTTTCGGCTTACGTCTATTCAGCGGCAGCCACTTTCTTTCCTCATTTTTTTATGACGGCCGGTGTGATGCCTCACGTTTATTTTGACGGCGCGGCAATGATTGTTACGCTTATCCTTACAGGCAGGCTTCTGGAAGCCAAAGCCAAAGGAAAGACTTCCGGAGCTATCAAGAAGCTGATGGGGCTCAAACCCATGACGGCGCATCTGGTCAGGGATGATCAGGAACTGGAAGTTGCCGTGGAAGACGTGCAGGTTGGCGATATCCTGCGAGTCAAGCCGGGCGGAAGAATTCCCGTTGACGGCATAATAATATCCGGCCAATCCACCATTGACGAATCCATGTTGACCGGTGAAAGCATGCCAGTGGCCAGGGAAACCGGACAAAAAGTTTTCGCGGCGACGATGAACAAAACGGGCAGTTTTACTTTTCGGGCAACAGGCGTGGGCGCTCAAACGGCTTTGGCGCAAATTATCCGTCTGGTGGAAGAGGCGCAAGGCTCCAAAGCTCCGATTCAGCGGCTGGCGGACAAGGTCGCGTCCGTTTTTGTTCCGGCAGTATTTCTTGTCGCCCTTATGACTTTCGTCATCTGGTATTTTCTTCCCTTAGATAGTAATTTCAGCCGCGCTTTGATTAATTTTGTTTCCGTATTGGTGATTGCCTGTCCCTGCGCTCTGGGGCTGGCCACTCCGACGGCCATCATGGTGAGCACGGGTCTGGGAGCGCAAAGCGGAATTTTAATCAAGGGCGGCGAGACTCTCGAAAAAATACATAAACTTTCGGCTGTCGTTTTCGATAAAACGGGCACACTGACGCGCGGCGAAATGGCGGTGACCGATATCGCGGCCGCGGCCGGGTATGATGAAAAACAGATTCTTGCATGCGCTGCGGCGCTGGAGAAAAATTCAGAACATCCCCTGGCACAGGCAATTTTGGCAAGGGCGCAGGCTGATGGAATTGCGGTTGCCGCCGTGGAAAAATTTACGGCGTTATCAGGCATGGGAGCAAAAGCCATACTTGAAAACAAAGAATGTCTTGCCGGTAATCGTTCTTTTATGGAAAGCGAAGGTGTTTCCGTAAATCATTTGGATGAACCGGCGGCAAGGCTGTCCCGGGAGGGGAAAACGATCGTGTACGTCGCTTCTGAAAAAAATGTTCTCGGATTTATCGCTATGGCCGATGAACCGAAAATTTCGGCAAAACCCGCGATCGAAAGCCTGAAGAACAGGGGATTGAAAGTCGTTATGATTACCGGTGACAACACCGGCACGGCTGAAGCGATTGCCGCCCGGCTGGATATTGATCAGGTGCTGGCGGATGTTCTTCCCGATAAAAAAGCTGATGAAATAAAAAAACTGCAAGCCGCGGGCGAGGTTGTCGCCATGGTCGGCGACGGGATTAACGACGCTCCGGCGCTTGCGGCAGCGGACGTGGGCATTGCCATTGGCGCGGGAACGGACGTGGCCATAGAAGCCAGCGACATAACGCTTATTCGCGATGACTTGACGGGAGTGCCTCAAGCTATCGGCCTGTCGCTCATCACGATGCGCGTGATTAAACAAAATCTTTTTTGGGCGTTTATCTACAATGTGATCGGTATTCCTGTTGCCGCGGGCGCTCTGTATCCTTTCTTCGGGATATTGCTGAATCCCGAATTTGCCGCCGCGGCGATGGCTTTGAGTTCATTTTCCGTTGTCAGCAATTCTTTGCGTTTGCGCAGGATCTGGAAAAAAACCCATTCTTAAAAAAAGATAACGCTTTGATTTGGGGCTGGCAAAAATATTTATCTGGCTCCGTGCAGGAGTTCGTCTCCCAGTTTCGCCTGTTTATCCTGCAGGATTTTTTCCTGGAGCGCTCCCAGAACGTTAATGTCGGTCTTAAGAACATTGAAACGTTCTTTTGTCTTGATTTCCCATTTCGCGACGATGGCCGTTATTTTTGCCTGAAAACCGGCGGATAGCTCTTTAAACGTCAGCATCAGCGGCACGGCGGCTCTTTCCGGCTGATCCAGCTTTTGCGCCGCTTCGTGGACAATCGCGCGCATGGTTTCCAGCAGGGAGTCCAGAGCTCCTATTTCGCTTTGCAGGGATTTATCCTTATGAATATTGCGTTTGTCTATTTCCACGATGGTGTCCATCAGCTCAGCGCCCATTGCGCCGGTTACGGCGCCCATCATGATGACATTTTCCATATCGCCGAAGGGGATTACAATATTCGGATAGGCCGTGTCTTTCTCGCCCAGCATATTTGAGGCAGGTATACGGCAGTTCTGTAACCGGATTCCGCCATGCGGTGAAGGTTTAAGGAAATCGAATTTCAAACGGGGGTTGACCATGACACCCTCGTCGGAAGACGACACCAGAAAAGCGCTGAATTTTTTTTGCTGCTGTTCCTGAGCGGTTATCGCCACAACGATAAAAAGGCCGGCGATAGGCGCGTTTGTCAGATAAGTTTTTTCTCCATTCAGGATATAGCAATTGCCGTCGGGAATTGCCGCGGAGGTCATTAATTTTGGACGCGCCCCGTGTTTTGGTTCGGAAACGGCAAAGGATGCGATTAACTCACCTTTTGCCATCAGGGGCAGATATTGCCTGCGCTGTTTTTCAGTGCCGAAGCCGGAAATAAGATAGATCGCGATCATCTGCTGATACAGCCAGGACAGGGCCAATCCGATATTATAACCGCTGCGGACGAAGACTTCACCGGCTTTGCCAAGCTGTGTCAAGCCGCCGCCGCTGCCGCCGTATTCCTCTGCGATGCCTATTTGAAAAAACCCCGCCTTGCCCATTTCCCGCCAGATATCATGGGGAAAATCGGTCATGGTCTGCAGATCGGCGCGTGAAGCGATATGTTCAATGGCAAAACGGGATATCCAGCTGTAAGATTGTCCTGATGGAAACATATTCATTTTATAAAACCAGTTCCTCGATGAAAGTAAATAATTGATTGATATTCCGGCATTGGCGAACTTCATGACAATGCTGCATATATGATTTAATTTCGCTGTCTCCCGTGTCCCAGAGGGACTCCTGCTCCGGATTCAGCCAGATAACGCGCCGGCAGCGTTCCCGCATCTGACCCAGAATGGCGTCTTCGGGATTCATATAATTGGTGCGGCCGTCGCCTACGATAATCAGTGTTGTCTTTTTGGTCAGAAGTTCCATGTGGTCTTTTTTAAAATTCCGCAGAGTTTCTCCATAATCCGTCGACGCGTTGTAATTCACGTCAGATGCCTTAAGCACCATACGAATGGCTTCGTTGATTTCATGTTCCTCAAATATGGATGTTACCTCCGACAAATGATCAATAAAGACAAAACTGTTAACTTTGTCAAAGCAGTCCTGAAGGGAGTACAGCAGGTTCAGCATAAAACGCGCCGCCGCCCAGACGGAACCGGACACGTCGCACAGCGTGACAATCCTGCTTTTGCGTTTCGCTTTGTGCCGGTATATGATCTCAACGGGAACGCCGTTGTATTTTGCCGACGCCCGCAGTGTTTTCTTAACATCAATGCTTCCTCTGTTACGGATGATGTAGCGGCGGCTGACAATATTTTTCAGTTTCCGCACCAGTTTGTCAATGGCTTCGCGCATTTCTTCAACTTCCGCGCGGGTAAACGAGGAAAATGATTTTTCGCCGAGTCCCCTGAGCCGCTGTTCTTCCGTTTGGACTTTTTTAGTTCCGGCATCTCCCGGACGCGGTTCGTACATGAGCATGGAGCGCGCCGCGGCCACGCGCTCTTCAAAATAAGAGGCAAGGTCGCGCCCGGCGGCTGAGTCCATTTTTGTGTAATTTTCCTCTATAAGCGCTCCGGCGGCGGACGCGGCTTTGTTAATCTGAATCATCATATTAAGCCGATTGCCCAGAGGACCCAGATTAAACCTGAGCATGGTCGCTTCTTCTTCCGTTCTGATCCGGCGCATTTCGCGAAGAAGCGCGAGAGGATTTCCTTCCAGAAAATCCACCACGGCATCGTAAATGGGGTTATCATGGGGTATCTGTTTGAGAATTTCCGCCGCTTTTTTTATCTGATCGGAATGCAGGGCGGCCTGTCTCATATCGCCCGTTTCCATGCGCATTTCATGGAAATAAAGGTGGTAGAGACGGTCGAAATGAAGCACATCTCTCATACTTTTAGCCAGATTGGCGCGAAGCAGAGACCGGAATTGCGATTCATCAGTCGGGTCAATCAACTGCAATTGATTCAGACTGTCGAGAACTTCCGAGGTTGATACCCGCAGTCCCGACGCGCGGCAGCAGGAAACAAATTGTTGAATGAGTTTCACCATATATTAAAATATCAAAGCCGTTTTTGTTTTGTTGTCAATTTTAAGGGAATTTTCGTCCATCAACAGCGCTTTGAGCGCGTTACTGCAGAATCCGTCCAATATTCTTGCGAACTTTTTCCATGTCGGCCTGGTATTTACAGACGATGTTGAGTGTTTCCGAAATAACTTCCGGCGTCAGTTCATTGATCTGTAACGCGATGAGCGACTGCGCCCAGTCAAGTGTTTCCGAAATGCTGGGACTTTTTTTCAAATCCAGCGTGCGGATTTTACGGATCGCGTCAACCAGAGCGTCACAGAGCCGCTCCTCGATCCCCGGTATTTTAAGCCGGACAATGGAAATCTCCGTGTCCCGCGCCGGATAATCAATATAAAGATGGACGCAGCGGCGTTTAAGCGCGTCGCTCATATCGCGGTAGTTATTGGATGTCAGCACGACAAAAGGAATATGAATGGCTTTGCGGGTGCCCAGCTCAGGAATGGAAACCTGAAAATCGCTTAAAAGTTCCAGAAGAAATGCCTCGAATTCCGGGTCGGATTTATCCACTTCATCGATGAGGAGCACGACAGGCTTATTTGAGCTTATGGCCTGCAGAAGCGGCCGGTGCTGAATAAAACGGTCGGAGAAAAAGGCGTCCTCCTGGGCGGCTATCTGATCAACCGCCTGGGTCAGCGTTGAGGCACAAGCAATGATGTCGTTTAATCTGTCTTTTACCATCTGCGTATAAAGAAGCTGCTTGGCGTATTCCCATTCATAAAGAGCCTTGGCTTCATCCAGACCTTCGTAACACTGGAGCCGGATAAGATCCCAATCCAGACTGCGGGCTATCGCCTTGGCCAACTCTGTCTTGCCGACACCTGCCGGCCCTTCAACCAGAACCGGCTTTTGCGTTGCAGCTGCCAGAAAAACAACCGTGGCAATTTCCCTGGAGGGAATAAAGCCGGCCTTTGTCAGCCTCGATTGAACATCCGCGACACTATCATAATCCATTAATAACTTAATCCCTTCTGATATTTTACAAATAACACGGAAAAGGTGCGGCTATTTAAACCGCGAATTCCCTTGAAAGAGCTTGCTTTTATCGGGAGCGAGTATAGGCAAACCTGTATTGTATGTCAATGAAAAACCAGGGCGCAACTTACGGCGTAATGTGCGAATATTTTCCGGGTCTAAACTTTCAATGCTGCTTTTTTAATTGTCTTGCCCAGAGCGTCAGCCAGATGACAACAAACAGCATCATTGCGACGCCGAGTTTATAGGCCACCATTCCCCACAGCCATATCGTGCGGACTTCCGGCCAGGTAACGCCTTCACCAAAAAGGCAAAGATATCCTGCCGGCTGCCGGGATATAATCAGTAAATAAGCAAACCATTGAATCAGCAGGACGCAATAGGCTATTAATAAAGTCCACCAGCCTGCTACTGCCGCCGTCCGGATTTTTTTTATTAATATTTCATCCATACTTATCTCCTGTATTATTTTTGATATTTCTTTGAAATTCCCTGCCTTTCTTCAAGCCGTAAGTGCGCTGATTGTCGTTGATGCCGCTTTTTTTGTTAATACGCCCAGTAGGGGCCTTTGCCGAGGTTGGATGACGTTTTTTCAAGTCCAACATAAACGCTGCGTCCCATGAAAAAGGGTAGCCCCCAGTCGAAGAAAGCGCTTATAGTGCTGGAATCGTATGGGGCGCCTAATTCACTAAACACCCAGTTTGTTTGCGGACTGAAAAGGGTATCGGCGTTGCCTATCGAAAACGGTATATTGGCGGCGGGCGATCCTAAATAGCCTTTTGTCGTTGCGGTAAAGCTTAGCGTGGAAGAAGGGCAGTACCATCCTGTGGCAATTCCCGTTGAACAGGTTATCAGGGCGTTTTGCGAACCTGCGTCAAAAAATAGCGCGTTCGAGCCGGTGTCAATGAAACTGGAGCTGTATGTGTTTCCGCCAGTGACCGGAAAAACGGTTATGAAATTCCCGCTGGATGGATCGGCAGGATACATCGTTGCTCCGGAAGAGGAGTTATTCGACCGCGTGTCAATGCCCAGGTAAAGATCGCCTTGAATTGAGGTTTTTCCTCCCAAAGCAACCGAAGGAAGCTCCACGACCACGCCGTTGTTATCAAGAGGAAGGAGCGCGACCGGGTTCGGTACCTGGTTGGATAGGGGCACTGCGGTAGGAGAGCATACGGAACCGCTGCAGGAATAGTACATCTGGTTACTGGTAACACTTACGCATGTCGAACCGCAATCCTGGGCAAAGAGACCAACGCCCAATAGCCCGTTGAACCCGGCTGTATTCGGAGAAACATCCGGGGTTCCACAGAGAGATTGGATCTGTTCTGCGTTGGTGCCGAACGTAGAATCGATGACATGGATAGGCATGGTAACTGCCGGTTCGTTGCCCAGAATGACGTCAACGGTTTGAACCGGTCCCCAGTCCGCTGAACCGTCAGCGTATTGTATGCAGTCCGCGAGATTTCCTGAACCGCTCGTTACTTGTGTGGGGGTAATCGTGAGAACTGAACTGAATATCCGCAAACCGGAAGCTCCCGTATCCAAAAGAATATCATTGATGATCTGGCAGTCGGTATTGCTGCCGGGAGTGCAGACCGTAACGCTGACACAGGGCTTGTTGGGATAAGCGTTTGTGCACAGCGTGTCGCCGTTCACTGTTATCGTAAGATGGTTATCGTTGTTATTGTTATTGGTTTCTACCGTCAGCAGCGTGGAGCCGTTAATGCTTCCCGACGTAGCAGTTATCGTTGTCGCGCCGACGGCTTGCAAAGTTACAAGTCCATTGGAGCCGGAAGTGTTGCTGATCGTCGCGATATCCGTGTTTGACGAACTCCATGTCACGGAGGTTGTAATGTCCTGTGTTGAACTGTCCGAATAAGTCCCGGTTGCCGTAAATTGTTTTGTTGCTCCCGTTTCCAAAAGCAGGCGTTGGTCTGCCGGTGTAACCGCGATAGAAGTCAGTGTCACGGTGGGAGTGGTTGTTCCGCCGCCGCCTCCTCCGCCCCCGCTGCAGCTTATGACCAGCAAAGAAATCAGACTATAAAAAAGCAGTTTATTTAATTTCATCATTGCTTACTCCTTGTGGCATCAAAGCAGGCGCGTAGGCGCGTCCCTGCAAATTTCTCATATGTCCCCATTTCTCCACAATAACATTATCTGATTCCACCTTAACGAACTTGCGTCCCGGCTGCCGTTTGATATGACTTGCCGCCTTCTGATATTCGGAAGCGTAGGATCCCAAAAGCGGCGTCAGGTCGGGATGGGTCAGGCCGTTCCACGCGATGCCGAAGACGACACCGGAGGGAGATACGTATTCCCGGACTGTCATTGTTTCGGACTGGAACACGTGAACGGTGTATTTTGAAGATGTTATCGTGGTGCTTCGCACAGCCGAAAGAGCCTTCCTGTTCGTCGCGATCGAATCGGTTGATTCGCCGAGAGTGGCGTAAGCCTGCCCGACAAAAAGTACAATCAAGGCAAGACTAAAACAGAGTAACAGACTTGAGAGTTTTCTTGTTTTCATAATCGTTATATCCTCCGGTTTCAAAGACTCTGACTCAAAGGCCCCAAAGAAACGTTTCTAAAATATTTTTACAACATTATTGTACTTTCTTTTGCTAAAAAGTCGAGCGCTAATTATTTACTTTTTTCAAACTTTGACTTATCCGCGCCGCATACAGGACACGTCCATGTTTGGGGCAAATCTTCAAATTTTGTTCCGGGGGCAATGCCGTTATCCGGATCGCCTTTGGCTTCGTCATAAACATAGCCGCAAACACTGCAGACATAACTGGCGGAGGCATGGGAATCGGCGGAAGTTTCATCTTTCGCGTAAGTGGGCGCTGTTTTCGGCGATTTGCCTCCCTTGACATTTTGATAATAGGCGTATGTCATGGGTTCGGCATCGCTTATGAGATCGCAATCGACAATCTGGCCGACAAAGATAGTATGCGTGCCGCAATCCAATTCTTTTTCCAGTTCAACTTCCAGATAGGAGACCGTATTTTCCAGGATTATGGGCACATTGGTGACGCCTGTTTTTATTTTTACATTTTGCAGTTTATTGACATTGTGTCCGCTTTTAAAGCCGAAAAGACCGATGAAAGTCATGGGGGTTGCCTCGGACAGGATAGAGACAACAAATTTGCGGCTGAGTTTTATTAATTCATGAGTGTAATTTTCTTTATTGATGCTGATGGCCACTGTCGCCGGATTCGATGTGACTTGAAACAGGGCGTTGGCAATCTGACCGTTGAATTTACCGTCCTGACCTGAAGTGACGATGTATAGACCGTAACTGATTTTGTGAATAGCTGCTCTGTTCATTCATTCTCCTTTATAGCGGTTTTTTATGACGTTGTTTATAACTCAATTTTAATTTCAGCGCTATTAATTTATAGGGTTGATCTCATATTGATCTGGTATGATTTCAGGGGATTTTTTCTTTTGACAAAAGAGACCTTTTCTTATAGTCAAAATAAATTAAAATAATAATCGGGCCTTACAATTTTCTGCCACGATTTATTGTAATCCGGGCGTCTGTGCCAATACTGAAATAAATTTATATACAGGGATCATTATACACTTTCCGGTTTATTGTCGAGGCGCTCGGAAAGAGAAAGAATAATTATGAAATATCAGGAATTTATAAAGCGCGATCATTTTAATTTCGAAGAAATTCTCGCTTTTGCTTACGGCAAACTGGTGACTGACCCTCCCGAACATTTTGAAGCGAGACTTCCCGCGCCTCCCTTTCTCATGATTGATCGCATATTGCTGATTGAAAGCGACGGAAAGAAGGGGAAAATAATCGCCGAACAGGATATCCGGCTGGACGCGTGGTATTTCCAATGCCATTTTCAGGGCGATCCGGTGCAGCCCGGATGTCTTGGCGTGGACGGAATATGGCAGTTGCTTGGTTTTTTCTGTGTCTGGAATGGATCGCTGGGGACGGGCAGGGCACTGGGGTGCGGCGAAGTTGCTTTCAACGGTCAGATTCGCCCGTTTAACAAATGTGTCCGTTTTGAAATTGATGTGCGGCGTTATTCGCGTTTGAAGGAATCGGGCGCGAGCGTCGTAATCGGAGACGGACGCATTTATGTGGATGATGAATTAATTGCTACTGTCGGGCAGGCTCGCACAGGTGTTTTTAAGGAGATTGCTTACAGCGATTACCCGCTTCGTTCGAAACATTCTATCGGTGGCATCATGGAGCGGTGAGCTATCAGATCATTAAAACGGTTGACCGTGTTTCACAGGATCCGTTAAAGAGTACTTGTCATATTTTATTTACAGGAAATAATTTGAATATTATAAAAAAATCAGCACTTTATTTTGCCCGGAAAGAATTCTGCAGGGCCGCGATAAATGATCACGCTGATCTGAGCATTTTTAAAAAGAAACTTACCGGCACCGTAATTACCGGTCTTATTATAATATTTATCAGTTACTTTCTTGGCATACCGGCCGCCTTTATAGTGGGGGTAATTGCCGCCTGGTTGCATAGCCCCGCGTTCGGGGTTATCGGAATTCCTTTGGCTTACGGTCTTTCCTGGTTGCTTTTGATGCTGGGTATTTATCTTGCCGGTCCTCAATACGGGAGGGCGCTTAGCCGCTTCGTCGTACGGGTTATACTGGAAAAAATTCTCGGCAATGAAGTTATCAGGCCCGAATCAACGCGCGTGCAAGATTCAAAGCCGGGCACAACAAAAAAATAAAGAGAACTTGAAAAGTCAGATTAAGAACAGGAGTATTAGATGAGTCAGATTGAAGAATTGATCAGTGAACTTAAGGTTAAAATTATTGAAACACTGGGACTGATTGACGTTGGGCCCGAAGATATCGGGGATGACGCTCAACTCGTAGGCGGCGATATGGGGATTGATTCCATTGATGTGCTTGAATTGGTGATGATGATTGAAAAAGACTACGGTGTCAGAATCGACAGCAAGGAGCTGGGCGTTAAAGTTTTTGCTTCTGTGCGCGCGCTGGCCACACACATTTCCGGGAATCAGAAAAAAGGTTAATGCATCGCTTTCGCTAAAATTTGATCTTTTTTAAGCTTTAATTTCTATGATAAAAGTACTGCTCATTTCAGCGAATACTCTGAGAATTCCCTATCCGGTATATCCGCTGGGGCTTGATTACGTAGCCGGTTCCCTGGATTCCCGTTATCAGACCAAAATCGCGGACTTAAACGTTTTTGCCAATCCGGATGAGCTGGATACATTGATCAGAGAATTTTCTCCCGATTATGCCTGCGTATCCATCAGGAATATCGATAATACCGATGTAACAAACAGCAGAGGCTTTCTGTCTGAGTATCAAAGTTTAGTCGGCCGCATCAGGGCAAATTCGAATGCCCGGATCATTTTAGGCGGCTGCGGTTTTACGATCTTTCCTGTTGAGTTCATGCGGGCGCTGGATGCCGATTATGGAATAGCCGGCGAAGGCGAGAGATTACCCGTGCTTCTGGACGCGCTCGCGAAAAACAGGGATGTCAAACAAATACCCGGTGTTTTGACAAAAGAAAAAACGGACTTTGTTTATGAACCCTGGGATGGCGAAATTAAAAGACGTTTTGATCCGGCAAATCCCCACACGCAATTTTATCTGTCTTACGGCGGCATGCTCAATCTGCAAACAAAAAGAGGATGTCCGTTTCATTGCTCCTACTGCACTTATCCCCATATCGAAGGCGCCCGGATGCGGTTTTTCCCGCCGGTTGAAGTAGCCCGCGAGGCCCGCGAATTGCAGGATTCCGGCGCCAAGTATATTTTCATAACCGATTCCGCGCTCAACGCCAGTTATGAGCACAGCTCTCAGGTCGCGAAAGCCTTTATGCACGCCCGCGTGTCTATTCCGTGGGGCGGTTTTTTTGCGCCCACCATTCCTCCCGATGATTATTTCAAACAGATGGCGGATGCCGGATTAACGCATGTTGAATTCGGCACGGAATCTTTGTCGGATACGGTGCTTAAAAATTTGCGCAAACCTTTTTCTTCCGGTGATGTTTTGATTGCCCATGAAAAAGCGCTTAAAGCCTCTTTGCACGTTGCTCATTATCTTCTGTTAGGCGGTCCGGGCGAAAACAAACAGACTCTGCAAAAAACACTGACCGGCCTCGATAGCCTTTCGCGGGCGGTATTCTTTTTTTTCTGCGGCATCCGCGTTTATCCGCACACGGGTTTGTATGATATAGCGCTTCGGGAAGGTCAGATTACCGCGGGCCAGAATATCCTGCCGCCGGTATTTTACCGTTCAGGGGAAATATCCGCCGCGGAAATTATGCAGACGGTGGAAAATCACGCCAACGGCCGTCTGAACTGGATTATCGGCGCCGGTGAAGCTAAGGCAACCCGTGTTTTGCCCAAACTCTACAGGAGAGGGTTTACAGGTCCCCTGTGGGAATATCTGATTCAATAAAGACGGATTGACACAATTCCAAAGTAATTTCCCCGCCCTTTTCCAGGAAAGGGATTGAGGGATGGTGAAACATCAGGATTTTTCTCTTGTGTCCAATGCCTGCGGAGTTGTCACATCATGACGGAGGTGGATGAGACTATCCATGAAAAAAATATTAACGTCTGCAAGCCCCGCTCAAATCACGGGAATAATTCTTTTGTCTGCCGCCGCGGTTGTTTTCTTTATGAATTCTCTGCTTTCGGCGGCTATTGCCCTTTTATATATTGTGCTTTGTGTGGCCGCTTCTTTTTTCCCGCGAAGCAATTTTTTCCTGCCTGTGATCAGCCGCGGCAATACCGGCGAAAATTTGGTCGCGCTGACTTTTGATGATGGTCCTTCACTTCCGACAACAGGACAAATAATGGCCCTGCTGGATCGGTATTCGGTGAAGGCAACTTTTTTTGTTTCCGGCGCCAATGCCTTGAAACATCCGGAAATAATCAGGGAAATAATTGCCCGCGGCCACGCCATTGGCAATCATTCATTTAATCATAATCCTTTTTTGATGCTGGGAAGTTATCATTATCTTTATCAGGAAATATTCAGGACTCAGGAAGTTTTGAAGAAAATGGGCGTCAATGCTTTGGCCTTTCGTCCCCCTGTGGGAATCATCAGCCCCAAACTTCCCGCCGTTCTGGATCGACTGGGTTTGTTTTGTGTAACTTTTAACTGCCGCGCTTTTGATGCGGGCAATCGCCGTGTTAAAAATCTTGCATCCAGAATACTCAAAAAGGTTAAGGCCGACGATATCATTTTGCTGCACGATGTGCCGCCGCGCCGTTTAGAAGACGGCGCTGTTTTATTGCCGGAAATCGAAAAGATATTGCAGGGGCTTGCGGTTAAGGGCTTAAAAATTGTTCCCCTTTCCAGTTTAATTCACCGGGATATTAATTAAGAACCGCCGTTTTTGCCATGCTCAGCTTACTGGGACTTGAGTCCCGCCATCTTTTTTATCCATTCGGGGGCAACCTTACGGCCGGTGATTTTTTGGAACCCTACCGGGAATAATCGCTTAAGCCAGTCATACACGTAGGCATCCGCTCCGACCATGATGCGCACTTTGTCCTTTTTGATTCCGGCAATAATAATTTTTGCCGCCTTGTCCGCTGATGTTTTTGCCATAACCTGATTGAAAACGGCAACGCTTCCTTCTCTTGCAAGGGAGGGGTCCGAGGCTTTGTAGTACTTGGCGTTGTTGGCAATGTTCGTCTTAATTCCGCCGGGGTGCACACACGAGACTTTAACGCGGGTATCAGAGAGTTCCTGCGCCAGCGTTTCAGTGAATCCCCGGACGGCAAACTTTGCCGTACAGTAAGGACCGTTATTCGGATTGGTGAAAATACCATTAACGCTGCTGATATTGACGATGTGAGCGGAGTCCTGCTTTTTAAGGTACGGGAGGAACTCCTTGCATCCATAAATCACGCCCCACAAATTGATACCCATGAGCCACTCAAAATCCTCATAGGTCACATCATCCAGCGTTTCCATGATGGCGACCCCCGCATTATTGATGATGATATGAACAGCGCCGTGAGTGTTAACCACCTCGTTTGCATAGCGCCTGACCTGCTCGCGGTCCGCGGCGTCTACCTTGTGGGTGCTGACCCGCACATCTTTGTTTCGCCTATGCACCATATCGGCGGTTTCCTTGAGACCGGCCTCGTTAAGATCTGATATTGCCATGTGGCAGCCTTCATCAGCCAGATTAAGCGCAAGCGCCCTTCCGATGCCGGATGCGGCGCCGGTAATTCCCGCGACCCTGTTTTTTAGATCCTTCATGGCGGTCTCCTTTTATGAGCGAATGTGGTCTTGAAATATCGTTTTTCTTCCCGGTCTTATCTGTTTAAAACAGTCCGGATGATTTGACCTGAAAACGTTGCAATTTTTAAAGCGATTTTTAGAATTCTGATGACCTGAACTAAATAAGCAAATCAAATTATCTTGTCAATGTAAATAATAGGGCGCAATCAATTGCGGCATAAACATGATAATAACCAGCCGTTAAATTCACGTTATTTTTACGTTAAGTTACCGGTATCATTCGGGTAAAAAACTTCTTTTGAGGCCGATTAGAATATTTGGTCTTATTAACATCATTTTTGATGGGTGTTTAACTTGCCAAATTAACTGCATTTTTTCATGGATAAACAGGATTTGGCGAATAAATTAAATATTGACCTTATAAAAAAATTTTGATTGAAAAAACAATCAATGATATGAATTAGTACTTTTGCGTATTCATTTAACTTTGACATGAGCCAATGGGGTTTATTTGTTGGAAAGTCAATGGAGTTTATTAAAAGAGATAAAAGTAACTAATGATCATTATATTGAAGCATTGGCGGATGTGCCGGCTGATTCTCCTTGGTTTTTGGGCCATTTCCCCGGCGAGCCGATTCTTCCCGGAATCGCTTTAGTTTATATCGTCGAACAGGCAATTATCCGGGACGCATTGAAAAAAGGGGAGCCGGTTCAATTAAAGGAGTTCAAAAGAGTAAGATTTACACAGCCGGTGCGGCCCCGGGAAACGCTGACGGTCAGCATAACCTGTGAGGAAAACGGTGAAGACGTTTTGTTTTCTTTTAAAGTGGCAAGTCAGGGAAATATTGTGTGCAGCGGTTTAATAAACGCGAAAAAGATAAATAGTTAAATATAAATAAGCATAGAAGGAGGGGTTGTGATGCCTGATAACCAGGATACCAAGGGCATTATACGGCGCGTGGCCGAAATAATTATTGAGGAACTCAAATTAGAAGACGTTACCGCGGACACATTTAATCCGGATATGGATTTGGTGGATGAATTGGGCATTGACAGCATGGATCTGGCGACCATTGCATTAGTCCTGCAGGATGAGTACAAGATCGCCATAGATGAAGATGATTATCCCAAGTTGAAAACCATTCGCCTGATCGCCGGTTACATTGAAGAAAAACTTGCCGAGAAAAAATAATTGATTGAAGATAAAAGGTCTATGCCTATTCGTGATAAAGCAGCTCTGCAATCAGTCAAACCCGGATTTTCCGAACTCCTGTCTCATCCGGAGGTCAAAGCGCGCTGGGAAAAGGTGAGAAAATATTTTTTTCTGCGGGAATCGACTTATGATATGTCCAACCGCTGCAATATTCGCTGTGACGGCTGTTATTACTTTGAAGGAGAAAAACAGTTCGCCCGTGAGATTGGCGATACCCTTGCGTGGCGCGAGCTTATGCAGGCCGAAAAAGCGCGCGGCATTACTTACGTCGTTCTGGCGGGAGCAGAGCCTTCTTTGGTGCCGGAGCTTCTGGATGTGTGCTATCAGGAAATGCCGCTGGGCAGCATTGCCACCAATGGTTTCAAAAAAATATCTTCTTCAGTCGGCTATAAACTGCATATTTCCGTCTGGGGTAATGACGAAACCAGTTTAAGAATCAGAAAGGCCAAGGACCTTTTAAAAAAACAGATCGAGAATTACGAAAATGATCCGCGGGCGGTTTTTGTTTACACCTTTACCCGGGAAAATATAGATGAGGTAAAAGAAGTCGCCGCGCAGCTTGTCGCCCATGACTGTAAACTGACCTTTAATGTTTTTTCATCGCCGGTTGGTTACACGGGAAATCTGCGGCATGATGACGCGTCGTTCAACGATACACGGCAGATGATGATGGAGCTTCTGAATAAATATCCGCGAAATATTATTTTTTCCGCCTACAACGCCGTGGCGCATACCCATCAAAAAAGTTTGCATGATCTTTACAGTTGTTCCTATCCCCGTCAGAATGCTTCGCGGGATATCGGGTTGGGGAGGTCTTTCCGGCAATACAGGACAGACCTTAATTGGGACAGATCGGTCGCCTGCTGTGTGCCGGATACGGATTGCGACGACTGCCGTCATTACGCCGCCGGTTCCTCAATCGTCACGGCGCGCCTGTACCGTCATGTGAACGATCTGGCTACTTTTAAATCCTGGCTCGATTATGTTGATACCTATCTGGCTGTCTGGGTCATGGGATACGAGAAGGGCGAGAATCTTTGCGCCGAAATTATAAATCCGCCGCGGGCGGCGACAAGTTAGAAACGATATTAAAATATTCACCAGATGGGTTGGAATACCTGATTTTAAAATTCTGTCGGAGCAGTATTGATGAAAACGGTTAGTTCTTTGCTGGATAAAAACTGGTACGAAAGATACAGGCAAATTTCAAATCTTAATATCCGCAGTTCCATATACGATGTAACCAACCGCTGCAATTTGCGCTGCAAAGGCTGTTTTTTCTTTTCTTCGGGAGAACATCAGGCGGCCGAAGAAGAGATGGATATAAAAAAATGGGAAGATTTTATCGACCGTGAAAAAGAACGGGGCGTGAATCTGGCGATTTTAATAGGCGGCGAGCCGACGCTTTGCATGGATCGCGTCGAGGCTTTCTATAAGCGCCTGCCTACTTATTGCGCCACCAACGGTCTGATTAAAGTTCCCCGGGAAAAGTTTCCCGATATGATGGTGGGAATTTCGCTATGGGGCGGCGGCGAAGAAGAGAAAGTCCTCCGCGGGCGCGACACGTTTGCCGTATCCAGTAAGAATTATGCCGGAGATGCTTATACGTATTATCTTTATACGTTGACTCCCCGCCAGGTGGGGAAGATGGAACCTGTCATCAAAAGAATTGCCGATGTCGGCTTGAAAGTGCATCTGCAGCTTTTATCGAATGACGAAGGCGTTGACGGCTTTTCGTGGCGCGAAGGCGAACTCAAAGATTTACGTCATGAAATGGACGAGATGCTGGATCAATATCCGCAGACTGTAATTTCCTGCAAATATTATCATGAGATCATTACCACGGGGAAAATGATGGGACGGAGCTTTGGGTGGAATGAATGCCCCTCCGTTACGGAATCTCTGGATAATAGAGAAAACCGGCCCCGCCGTTTAATCCATTTTGCCCGCTGGGCCTCAGATTTAAAAACGGTTCATCGCTGCTGCACGTCGGCAACGCGCGATTGCTCTACCTGTAAAGACGGAGCGGCGCATATGAGCTGGGTCATGGTCAACAAACGCGAACATCTGAAATCGGCCAAAGATTTACAAAACTGGATCGAAGTCTATGAAATGTTTGCCAAGTTGTACCACTTTATTCCTTGGTAATCCCCAACAATTTTTGATATAGGCACATAATTATTAACGTCTTTGGGTTATCTTGACCCCATGAGATGATTTTTTATATTTCTCGGAAACATGGTTTGCTATGGGTTTAAAGAAAACATTAATACTGGGCTACGACGCTGTGTCTTCTTTGGGAACGGATTTGGATGTCCAATGGCAGCGGGCTGTGGCCGGAAATTGCGGAATAGGAAATCTTACCAGATTTCCTATTGACGCCGCCTTCCCTGTGCGTGTTGCCGGTGAAGTGGCGGATATTGATACGCGTCCGTATCCTTTTTTACAGCCGAGGGATCTGGCGCACTGGACATCGCCCATCTTCAAATACGGCATGCTGGTTGTTCACCGCGCTCTGGAAAAAAGCAAAATTATCATTACGCCTGAAATAGCGCCGCGGGTCGCGATTACCTTCAGTTCGGCGGTTGGCGGTTTGGACGCGGTTCTGCAGGCTGATCGTCTGATGATTACGGAAGGGAAAATGCCTCATCCTTTTACGAACCCCAACTCCTGCATTAATATGGCCGGCGGCAAGGTTTCCATTCTTACGGGCGCGACAGGTCCTATCTGCTCGACGATCACGGCTTGCGCTACAGGAATTACATCGCTGATCATAGGCCGAATGCTGCTTGAGCAAAACATGGCGGATGTGGTTATCGGCGGCGCGGTGGATTTTCCTCTGGTTGAGCCGATCGTTGCCGGATTTGCCACAATGAACGGCGCTTACCGTCCGAAAGAAGGACAGCCCCACGAGCCGCCGGAAAAAACGAGCAGGCCTTTTTCTGTTCACAGGCGGGGGTTTGTTGTCTCCGAAGGAGCCGGTTGCGTCATTATGGCAACGGAAGATTTTGCCAAATCCCATGGGTTGGAATCAAAAATAGAACTGGCCGGATGCGCCATGACATCGGATGCCAGCCATTTTGTTTCGCCTAATTTGACAACGGTGCAAAGATGCATCGAAGAAACTATTGCCGACGCGGGACTTCGGCCGGCGGATATTGACGCGGTCAACGCGCACGCGACTTCGACCAAAATAGGCGATAAGGTGGAGGCGGATGCCCTGCGTAATGTTTTCGGCGATAAAGTGCCGCCGGTATCGGCGAACAAATCACAACTCGGTCACGCGATGGGCGCCTCCAGCGCCATCGAAGCCATACTGGCTATGGAAGGCATGCTTAAAGAGAGCGTGCTGCCCACGATTAATTATGTTCCAGACCCCGAAATTGAAATTGACTGTGTTGGCGAAGGAGCCAGAAAATTAAAACAGGAGTTTGTGCTGAAAAACGCGTTTGGTTTCGGCGGATGCAATTCCTGCCTGATTTTGCGCAGACTTGAATAGAGGATAATTGTCATATTATGAAAGCCCCGAAAAACAGAAAAGTTTTTATCGTCGGTTACGGCGCGGCCACCCCGCTGGGGAGCACATTTGAAAAAACATGGAAAAGAGCGATTAAGGGTGAGGCCGGTTTCCGCAAAGTGACCCGATGTAATGTAGAATCAGCCTGCGATATCGTCGGAGAGATACCGGACTGGTACCCACTGGAGCTTGATTTTACCGACGCGAAAGAAGTGTACAACTGGAACGCGGCTTTTGTGATTTTAACGATGGCCGTTTGCAAGGAGGCCCTGCAAAATTCGGGCATTTCCATTGACGCCCAGATTGCTCCGCGGATGGCATGCCTTGTCGGTTCGGCGCTCAACGGGTCGGATGCTTTTCGCATTGCCGTTCACGATCTGGAACATCGCGGGCCGCTGAGGGTCAGTCCTTATTTGTTGCCTAATCTGTGCGCGAATCTTCCTTCCGGCAAAGCGGGAATGCTTTTGAAATTTACCGGCCCTATTTTTTCGCCGCAGGGCGCCTGCGCTTCGGGAAACTACGCGATAGGCATCGGAGCAAGAATGATCAGGGATGGTGATTGCGATTTTGTCCTGGCCGGCGGCGCTGACGCTCCCATTCTGCCGGAACTGATTCACGGTTTTGCCAATATGAATGCCACGATCAAGGTTAATCCCAAAGACCGCGCTTATCAAAATCCCGCGCTGGCTTCGAGGCCTTTCAGCGCTGACCGCAAGGGTTTTGTCCTTTCCGAAGGCGCGGGCGTTGTTGTTCTGGCCGCGGAAGAGGCGATCAAAGCTTACGGGCTTAAACCGAAGGCCGAAGTTTTGGGCATCGGATGGGCATCGGATGCCCATCATTACACCAGTCCCAACATGTCAACGATTATCCGCGCTATCAGAGAATCCATTGAGGATGCCGGATTGAAACCGGAAGATGTTCAATATGTGAACGCCCATGGCACGTCCACGCCCAAAGGCGACAGCACGGAGATAAAATGTCTGCGGGAAGTGTTTTGCAAAAAGCTTGAAAAAATTCCCGTATCATCAAACAAATCTCAGTTGGGGCATACCCTCGGCGCGACCGCGGCCATCGAAGCCGCTCTGACGATTGAAGGAATGAACAAGGGCATAATCCTGCCCACGATCAACCATGTGCCGGATCCCGAATTTGCCGATATCGATGTAGTGCCTGATGATGCCCGCAAACAAAAATATGAAATTGCTCTTTCCAATGCTTTTGGTTTTGGCGGAACAAATTGCTGTGTCATTTTCAGAGGAGTATAAAAATGAAACCCAAGCCATTTAAACCGGAAATGTACAATAATGACGAGCGTTACACGCGGGACCTGACAACTGGTCTTGTCTGGCATCGTTCGCGATACCGGACATTATATGTTGATACGGATCGCTCGCAAGTGGTTTATCATTCCAATTATCTGCGTTATTTCGAATTCGGCCGAACTTCCCTGATGCGCGATATCGCTTATTCCTACAAAGAAATCGAGGAAAGCGGATATGTATATCCCATCTTCGATTTAGGCATCAGTTTTTATCAACCCCTGTATTACGACGATTTGATGTATATCTACACGCGGCCGGTAAACCTGGAGAGAGTGCGTTTACAATTTGACTACCTGATAACGCACGCGGAAAAAGGACATATCATCTGTATCGGCTTCACAAAGCATTGCGCTTTGAATCTGGCCGGAACTCCCGTGGCCATCGATCCGAAAACGGTTCAATTATGGAAATCGTTTCCCGTTTAAATCAAACCAAGCGGCATCACTGTGATATCGAGGTGTATCCCTATCTGCGGGATCACCATTTAGAGGGAGGGGTCATTCTGCCGGCCGTGGAAGAGATGATTGTTCTGGCAGGCGCCGTTAAAACCCATTATCCGCAGATCGATATAAATTGTATGCAAGGCGCGACCTTTCCGCGTTTTTTATCAATTCCGCCGGATACAACGCGCCTGCCGGTAATGATTGATATGAAAGAATCCGGTGACGGCGGGATCAGGGCTTCGCTTATCACTACGGTTACATCAAAAACCGGCGATATCAGGCGCACCGTCGAACACGCGAGTGTGGAGTTTCTCTTTGCTGATAACGCTGCGTCATTGCCGCCTCCTTTTCCCATCATGAAGAATCTGGAAGGAGGTTGCATCAGCGTGCCCTCGGAGGCTATTTACCGTGAACTTGTTCCTTTTGGAGAGGCTTATCAAAACATCATGGGTGATTTATCGGTTTTGCCTGACGGAGCCCATGCTTTTGTTTCCGGAGGTGATCATGAGGCGGATGAAAGTTTGCTCGGTTCTCCGTTTCCACTGGATGCGACCCTGCACGCGGCCTGCGTATGGGGGCAGCGCTTTGCCGGTATGGTTTCCTTCCCTGTTGGATTTGGAAAAAGAGTCATTTATCAAAAGACGATAAAAGGAAATAAGTATCTGGGACGCGTTGTGCCTGCGGGCGTCTCCGGGGAATTGTTGATCTTTAACGCCTGGATTTATGATTTGAATGATGTAATCTGTGAAAGCATCAGCGGTATGGAGATGAGAGATGTGTCGCGGGGACGATTAAGTCCGCCTGAGTGGATCAGAGCTTAATACGAGGTTACCTGTCATGGCCATTATTCTTTCAAGTTATGACGGGACTATGGTTGATTTGCCGGGAATTGAAGCATGAGTAAAATTATCTTAATTTATTGTTTCGCTTATTTTGCCGGTTCCGTAAATTTTGCCATTATTTTTTTAAAGCTTGCCGGTAAGGCAGACCCGCGGTTGAGCTTCAGCGGCAACGCCGGTACCACCAACGTCTACCGCCAGGCGGGGATTTTATGGGCGGCAGTTGTCTTCGGGCTGGATATCGGCCGGGCCATAGCCGTGGCGTTTGTAGCGATGTATTTTTTAAACGAGGATTTGCTTCCCTGGACGTGTTTTTTTCTTATACTGGGAAATAGTTTCCCCTGCTTTCACCGTTTTCGCGGCGGCAAAGGAGTGGCTAACTATTTGGGGTTTACCCTTTTGGTTGCGCCATGGACGGCTGCATTGGCAGCGGCAATCTGGCTTGTTGTTTATGGAATCGTCCGGATTCCTTTTATCGCCTCATTTTTCATGGTTTTTATTCTGGCCTGCGGACAGGCATTAGCTTTTCACTGGCATTTTAGCGCGGTAACAGGCGCGTCTGCGACATTTCTGCTTGTCTTATTTAATCACAGAAAAAATATTGCCAGCTACGGGAAAACGACCGAACCGCAGATACACCATAAATGAAATAGACATGAAGTTGCCGAATCCGGAAATAAAGTATTAAACTGCGCCTTTTTTGCACGCAAGGGATGCTTGCTGTCTTACCAAAAACCGGATGAGGAAACTGCGCGCGGTTATTGCGTGCAGCTGTTTAGTCTTTCGTTAAATTCTTCCGCGGTAAAGCTATATTCCTGAGTTCCGTAGCTCTCTATCGAAAAAGAAGCGCAGACACTACCCATATTTGCGCACTGCACGATATCCTTGCCGTGAACCAGACCGCTAAGCAGACCGCCCCGGTAAGAATCTCCCGCGCCTGTCGGGTCGACCACCTTTTTCACCCTGAAGGCGGGAATGGCAATGTCGCGCTCACGCGTGGATATCTGTGAGCCCGATTCTCCCAAAGTGGTGATGATGGTGCCGGTTATCTCCAACAATGCTTTTTTGTTAAGCCCTGTCTTGCTGATGATCAGGCTCAATTCATAATCGTTGACGATCAGTATCCGGCATCCCTCAATGGCCTGAATCAAGTCCATTTTATCCCACAGGGGCAGGGACTGACCGGGATCAAGGATATAGTCTATTCCCTTTTTTTTGCAGGCGCGCGGGTAATTAACCATGTCTTCGAAATTGCCGGGAGAAACTATAACAATGGTATTTTCAGGGCGGAGTTTACTAAAATCGAGCGTTGATTGATATTTCATTGCTCCGGGATTGAATCCGGTAATTTGATTATCGGAACGGTCGGTGGTGATGTAAGCCCCTGCCGTGAATTCGTCGGCAATAATTTTGATGTTTTCCGTGGACAATCCGTTTTTTGCCAGCCATTTGAAATACTTCTGGTAATCATGTCCGATGGTGGCGCAAATCAGTGGTCTTTCACCCATTAGAGTAAGCGCGTAAGCTATATTGCCCGCAGTGCCGCCAAATTTTTCCTTCAGGCCGTTTACCTGGAAACAAACATTCAGGACGTGAATTTTGTCGGGCAGAATATGGTCGGAAAATTTTCCGGGGAAATCCATAATTCTGTCGTATGCCATTGATCCGGAAACAATAATATTCATAAAATTAGGCCCATCCAATCCGTTTAAAATTATATCCGCGCTTTCAGAATATAGGGAATATTGAATTTTGTGTCAATGATATTTTACCCGGATCGCGTGAAGATTCCGGCATCAATTTAACACATCTTTTGATCCATGATACCGGCGGCTATTTTACGCACATTTTCCATGGCGGTTCGCAGATCGATCGTGCAAAGTTGCCGGTTCTTCATGACAATCCTGCCGTTGATAATGCTGGTTTTAACGTCCGCGCCGCGAGAGGCATAGACAAGCTGAGAATAACAGTTATAAAGCGGCGTGAGGTGGGGCTGATTCATATCCACCAAAATGATGTCGGCTTTTTTCCCCGTTTCTATGGAACCGATCCATTTATCCATTCCCAGCACTTTTGCTCCACCCATGGTGGCCATTTTGCAAACCGTTTCCGCGTTCATAACGGTGGGGTTAAGAGTAGTTACTTTATGAATCTTTGCCGCGGTGTCCATCTCCCGAATCATGTCCAGATCGTTATTGCTGGCGCATCCGTCGGTCCCGATTCCGACGGTTATCCCGTGCCTCAGCATCTCGGGAACAGGGGCGACACCGGCTGCCAGCTTCATGGAACTCTCCGGGTTATGCGAAACCTTAACACCAAGATCGGCAAAAACGGCCATATCTTCTTTATCCAGCCAGTTGCAGTGAACGGCAATCGTTTTTTCATCCAGAACTCCCAGATCCAGCAGATGCCGTACAGGATTTTTACCGTAAAGATTCAGGATGGTGCCTCTCTCGTCTTTATTTTCAAGCAAATGAATCAGATATAAAAGACCGGCCTCGCGGGCCGCTTCTTTTACGCGGATAAGTGTTGCCGGAGAGCAGGTGTATGGAGAATGACAGAAATACGCGGGTGTTATAAGCGGCGCGCGGGGAAGCCAGCGGTTTACAAAACGTTGAGCCGCCGCCATCATTTTTTCGAGCGCGGGTTTGTCGGGCAGGATAAAGTCGGCAAATCCCTGCGAAACGACAGCGCGCATACCGGCCGCGCTGAGAGCCTCCGCGATGGCGTCTTCAAAGAAATAGCCGTCGCAAAAAGTTGTCGTGCCGGAGAGAATCATTTCCGCCATGGCCAGAGTGGCTCCGTCGGAAACCATTTTTTTGTTGACGAAACGGGCTTCCGCCGGGAAAATATGTCCGGTCAGCCACTCCATGAGCGGCAGATCATCGGCCATCCCCCGAAAGCAAACCATCGGCAGATGCGTGTGTGTATTGACCAGTCCCGGCATAACGATGCAGCCGGAGGCGTCAATCGTTTCTTTGGTTTGTATGGCGTCACCTTGACGATCGTTATTCCGGCCCACCGCGACAATAAGATCGTCTTTAATGCCGACATAGGAATCTTCGATAATTGACATATCAGCGGACATGGTTACAAGCGTTCCGCCGGTAATCACGATATCCCAGTTATTCTTTTGAAAGGGTTCATTCATGTGTAAATTTCTCTCCGGTTCCGTGATCAAAGATAGTCTGATAGAGTTGTCCCGGGCATACTCGTGGCCGCGGCTTTGATTCCCGGCAGACTTCAGATGCCGTTGCTTCAGTATGCTGTCTTTTGCGGATTAAGCTTTATGACAGGTAAAAGGGAGAATCAGCCGGGGAATTTTGCTTCCAGCAATTCGTCACCAATCAAGCCAAGCACAATACTAAATCCCAAAGCTATCAGGGTTAACAATGTTAATAATGCCATCCCGGATGCCGACGCCGGCTGCCCATCCAATGCAACAGCGGCAATCCCAACAGATGTAAACAGGAAACACAGCCCGAATATAATTTTCTTTTTCAAGAAAGGCGTTGTCACTTTCCGGAATCTGGTTTTGCCGTCAACAAGTCCGGTTAGGATAGCCAGAATAATAACAAAGGGAAGAATAAATGAAATCAAGCGCATTGTACCATTCAAAGCCTCATTAATTTGAGGCGGTGCGATAAAAGATAAAACAGAAAGAACAAAAAGCGTAAATGTAAAGGATTGCGGAAAATGCACGATGATGGGATGAATGTGCAGCATCAGGATTTTACGTCGCCTCTCCGATACCGGAGAGGTGTATGGTTCAAACATTTTTGCGGGCACTCCGCACGCGGGGCATACATCTTTTACTTTGCCTTCTTTGGTTACATAACCGCACGCCCTGCATTTAATAAAGTTGGCCATAAAAATATCCCCGGTGCTTTTTTGTTGGTTTTTATGATAATATATTAGAGCCTTAAATGAAAGTTAAAAAATAAGTTGTTGAAAAGTTGCATTCTATTGGTTAATATTAATCAATAAAATATGGAGGTGTCTATGAGCGCAGTACTTCTTGCCCGCATTCAGTTTGCCTTCACAGTAGGCTTCCATTTCCTCTTTCCGGCCATGACGTTGGGAACGGCCCTCATTATCCTTATTTCCGAAACCATCTATCTGATTAAAAAAGATGACACATTTAAAAAGATAACGGATTTTCTGGTCAGGCTTCTCGGACTGATTTTCGTGATAGGTGCGGCAACGGGCATTGTCATGGAATTTTCTTTCGGAACGAACTGGTCCGGATATTCCCGGGCAGTCGGAGATGTTTTCGGGCCGATACTCGCGGCCGAAGGGGTTATAGCTTTTTTTCTGGAATCGGTATTTCTCGGAGTGCTTATTTTTGCCAGAGAAAAAGTTTCCCCGGCGGTTTACTGGTTATCGGCGCTACTGGTATTTGTGGGCGGTCACCTTTCCGCTTTCTGGATTGTGGTTGCCAATTCCTGGATGCAGACTCCCGCGGGCTATACGATCAGTGGAATGGGGAAAATCATTCTCGCCAGCTTTAACGATGCCGTTTCCAATCCGTCAACCATCATCAGGTTTTGGCACACCGTAATCGCCTCCTGGATTACCGGCGCGGTCATGACGGCAGGTATTGCCGGGTATTACGTCAGAAAAGGCCTGCACGGCCAGACGGCAAGAGCCATGCTGAAGATCAGCATCATTCTTTTTGCCGTCACACCGATTTTGCAGGTGGCCACGGGCCACATTCACGCGATCGAGGTCATCAACATGCAGCCGGAAAAAGCGGCCGCGTTTGAGGGTCATTTTTACACAGCCAAAGGCGTGCCGCTTTATCTCGTAGGATTTGTCGATGAGCAAAACGAGAAAACCTATGGAATTTACGCCCCCAAGGGCCTGAGCTTTCTATACAACTTCAACTGGAATTCGGAAATAAAAGGATTGAGAGATTTCCCGAAAGAAAACTGGCCGCCGGTTAACTTTGTGTTTCAGGTGTATCATATCATGGCGGGTATCGGCATTCTTTTAATCGCGCTTGGACTGCTTGGCGCTTATCTGCTTTGGACTGAAAAAATATATGAAAACAAATTATATCTTTTTGCCCTGCCTTTTATGATCCCCCTGCCGCATATCGCTCATGAGACAGGATGGATATCGGCGGAAGTAGGCCGTCAGCCGTGGATAATTTATAAGCTGATGAAGACCGCTGATGCGGCGTCAGTAGTGGTTAGCGCAGGTGACATAACTTTCAGCCTGCTGATGTTTTTCCTCATTTATCTGCTGCTGGCGGTCATGTTTGTTAAACTGTTTATAAAAATTGTTCAGGAAGGTCCGGCAGTCTAAATATATTGGGAACGGGAATTACTCTGGAGGCAAAATAAATGGAAAACATACGGAATTTTCAGGAACTCTGGTTCGTTCTTATTCTGGTATTGTTTGTCGGCTACTCTCTCCTGGATGGATTTGATCTGGGGATAGGAGCGCTGATGCCCTTTATCGGTAAAACAAAAAAGGAAAAAGATATTTTAATAAGTTCCATCGGGCCTTTCTGGGACGGCAATGAAGTCTGGTTGATCACCGGCGGAGGCGCCCTGTTCGCGGCCTTTCCTAACGCCTATGCCACGGCCTTTTCCGGTTTTTATCTGGCGATGATGCTGGTTTTATTCGCTCTGATCTTTCGGGCTGTTTCGATTGAATTTCGCGCGCAGGATCAGGCCGGAGGGGCAATCTGGGAGATGTCTTTTTTCGCGGGCAGTGCCTTGGCGGCCCTGTTATTTGGCGTGGCTCTGGGTAATGTTGTTTACGGAGTGCCGCTTGATCATAAAATGGAATTTACCGGAAACTTTTTCACATTGCTTCGGCCCGTGCCCCTTTTGTTCGGCATTACCGGGCTTGCCGCGATTCTGTTGCAAGGAGCAACATACTCCGTGATGAAGACTGAAGGCGAATTACTGAACCGTTCTTTTCGCGCGGTCGGCATTCTCGTGTGGGTAAACCTGGTTACCGCGATTGTCTATTTTCTGACCATAGCCTTGACGTTTCGGGATATCACGTCAAACTGGTTATTCTATCTGGCCGCTTTATGGACGGTGCTGTGGCTTTCGTCCATATTCTTTTCCGTCAAACATAAGAATGAATCTTCCCCGTTCTGGGAATCGTCATTTGCTTTTATCGGATTATGGCTTGCCGTGGCGGCGGTTCATTTTCCCAATCTGGTCAAAGCAAGCAATGATCAAAATTTGAGCATAACGATTTATAACAGCTCCACCGGATTACAAACGCTGAAATTGATGAGCGTCATCGCGCTCATCGGCATGCCGGTCGTCATCGCCTACACGATTTTTGTTTACCGCATTTTTAGAGGTAAGGCGAAATCATCAGAGCATTACTAATAAAGGTTTACCGGTAAATACGATCCCCGGCCTGCAGGTTGACGGCAAACAGGAGTTGATAAAAAAGCTGTAATGAAGAACAGCGCGGATCTTGCGCATTGACTGATAACAACCTTAAATCTTTACCCGAATTTCATCGACAAAAAACCGCCGAGGCACGCAAAACCGCTCAGGGCCATGACCAGTATATGCGAAAGGCTGCGGTTGTATCTGATCAGCCGCGGAAAAAAGATGATCAAGGTCAGAAGCATGATGCTGGGGAGAAGGTAAAACGACCATACGGGCGTCAAGCGGGCATTGGCAAGGCCGCTGATAATAATACTGAGACAGAAGAACTGGAGCACGGAAGTACAAATTCTGGCGTTGTTAATTCCGAGCACGACCGGCACCGTCCTGATTCCGGCTTGAGAGTCGCCTTCCACGTCGCGAATGTCCCACATGACTTCGTAGGTCATGACCATGGCGAACATATAGACAAATGCGGTAAGAAAGAGCCCGTCCGGTTGTGTATGCGCGCGCATCATCGGAAAAACCAGCAGGCCGAGAGACCATCCCGCGCCCGAACTCAAATTTTTGATGATGAACAGGTTTTTAAGACGCAGATTTGGCCGGGAGGGTATGAGGGGAGTATTATAAAAAAAACCGACAGCAGCGCCAAAGGCGACCAGCCCCGCGAGTTCCCATGACGGTTCGGTCAAGAGCGAAAGCAGAATGATGCTAGTCCCTGTCACATAGCAAAAAGCCTTGATGGCACGGCTTTTGGATTGAGCGTCCTTCAGATCGTCCGGGCAGTTTCGCGCATCCTCTTTCGCGTCCGTAAGACGGTTCCATTGACAAATACAGGCCACTGCCAGGGTGATAATCAGATAATCGATTCCGCGAAACCGCATTTTCAGAAACCCGGACCAGCACCACATGACCGCCGGAGCGCTTATCGTAATGTGCAGCCGGTTTAAGATAAAGGCTTGTATAATCCGTTTCAGCATGATTTTCAGCCGGCGGCATTTTCCGGCATAGCCGGGTAGTCTGTGTATCCTTTGGGGCCCGGTGTGTAGTAGGTGCTTAAGTCCGGTTTTGCCCAAGGCAAGTCTTGCGAGATCCGCTCCACCAGATCGGGATTGGCTATATAGGCGCTGCCGAACGACACGGCATCGGCATATCTCCCGGCAATGGCACCATCCGCGCTTTGGGCAGTATATCCGCAGTTGGTTACAAGTTTCCCGCGATACAGCGGCCGAAAATGTTTGGCGATCTCTTTGACGGCGTAAGGCACATTGTCAACCGGCAGCATGGGCTCGACCAGATGAGCATAAGCCAGGTCGGGATAATCGTTCAGGCGTTTCACCACATATTCGAAAGTAGGGATGGTATCCTGATCGATGGTAATGCCGAAAAAACCATGCGCGGAGGGATTAAGACGTATGCCGACTTTGTCAAAGCCGATTGCACCGCCTGCGGCATTGAGGACCTCGAAAAAGAAACGGGCCCTGTTTTCGTGACTGCCGCCGTAGGCATCAGTGCGGTTATTCGAGCAATTCGTGAAGAACTGGTGAATAAGGTAGCCGTTGGCTGAATGAATCTCAACGCCATCAAATCCCGCCGAAATTGCGTTAGTCGCAGCATTCTTGAAATCCTGGACGATCGCGTGGATTTCATCGATGGTCAAGGCATGCGGGGTGACGGTTTCCTTGAAACCTGACGGTGTATAGGAACGGTCATGAGGATTGATGGCGGACGGCGCGACAGGGAGCATGCCATCGTGAAAATCGGGGTGCGAAATGCGGCCCACATGCCAGATCTGAAGGAAAATATGCCCGCCTTTTTTATGCACCGCTTCCGTGACCAGCCGCCAGCCGTCGATTTGCGCGGCGCTGTATATTCCCGGAGTATTGATATAACCGGCCCCCTGTTTGGATATCTGCGATCCTTCGGTGATCAGAAGTCCGGCCGTGGCGCGCTGCGAATAGTACAACGCGTGCAGAGCCGTCGGGGCATTCTCAGGGTTATCCGCCCGGCTGCGGGTCATGGGGGCCATGAAGATACGGTTGGGGAGATCATATTTGCCGATTTTTACGGGTTTTAATAATGTTTGTTCATACATATGCCACTCCTTGTTTCTTTATCAAGTTTTCATGGAGTACTATCAAATCCATACATACGAAGGGTTAAGATATGAAACGGTGTTTGCCTGGAAAAAGTTTTATTTTACGAATTGACTATAAAAAACTCGAATGTGCATGTCAAGGAAATCTTGGCTTTCGAAGATGAGGCACGCCGCTTAATTATACCGGAGATTAAAATTTAGTTTAAACAGGGTACATAGGGAATTTTGAGATATTTTTTTGCTTCTATCCGGGCGCTGCCTTCCCCGTCTTCCACATCCAAAGCCTTTTGATAGTATTCCAGAGCCTGAGCCCTTTTTTTGTAAATGTCATTAATCATTCCCAGACGAACAAATGCCCAGACTCTCGATCGGGCATTGTAAAATGATGTATCCTTAATGACACTATTGAAATATTCCATGGACCGGTCGTATTCTCCCTGGTTAAAAAGGATTCTACCCATTAACTGATCATAGCGGGGCTTAAGTTGGGGGACAAAGGGAGGAGTGCCTGCCTGAATATTCATTTCAATCTTCCCGGCGATATCGGCGGCTTCGTCGTAGCGATGAAGATCCGCAAGAGTGCCGGCCAGAACAAACGACACATTATAATTATTGGGAAATCTTTTATTTAATTCCTGGGCATACGGCAGAGCCTTTGCCGGCTGTTTTTCAAAATTCAAATAAGCCGTAGAAAGTTCGGCCTGCGCCAGTTCTTTCAGCAGGTCGCCCTTTTGCGCCGCCAGTTCCAGTTCCTGAAGTCCTTTTTCCCGGTTTCCGGCGACGATGAATGACGAAGACAGAAAACGAATAAAGCCCGGGAGGTGATAGAGATGATAATGAAGCAGGCCCATGAGAAGATACGCGTCATAATTTTGCGGATTTCCCTCTTTTGCTTTTTCCAGATAATCCCAAATATTGGATGTTTCCTGCGCTATGATGAAATAACGTTTTTGATGAATGGCCCATTGAATTTTGGCGATTTTAGCCAAAGCCACGGCAAAGTAAGCCTGGCTGTCATGAGGATTATTCCTTATCCTTTTTTCTCCCCGGTTGATGGCTTCTTTAGCGTAATTCAGCAGCGCTTCCTGATGAATATTTCTGTCATTTAGTTCAAAACTCATTTCGTAGGAAATCAGGTGGAGCATAGCAAGATAAGCATATCCGGCGGGATTTTCCGGCTCAAGCTCCACGGCTTTTTTGATCGTTTCATTAGCGCCGTCCGCTTCCAGATTAAAAGCTTTATCAATCCCCTGCCTGAGATAAGCATTGTATGAGTTGGTTGGCGACGGGGCTGCTATTACATCGCTTTCGGCAATTGCTATTACAAAAAACGAACAGAGAATAAGAATAAATATTTTTATCTTCATAAGCTCAGGGTTTTTGCGATTCAAAAAAGAAACGAGAATATAATTTTGAAATAATATAATTATAAAATAATCGGAGTCAAGAACGATTATTGGATGCGGATTGACGAAAATTATTTATTTTGATAAGTCATAAAAAAAGGGGTGGCCCGGCACACGTGACCTTATAGTTTATACGCCGGATCTGAGATTAAACCCGTTGAACCTGATCTGGATAATGCCAGCGTAGGGAGAGCTTGTTGATTTAACAACCCTTTTCGGCAGGTGCTGACGGAAGGGTTTTTTTATAACGTTTTGCCTGCTTCCGGCTGACTCTATCTGCATTGCCGCCGCGTTATTTTTTAAATGCGTAGCATGAGATGAACTACAAACAACTGTTTACAATATAGAGCTATTTACGTACAATAAAAATATAAGGAGTTGAAAAGCATGAGACTAACTGCGGCGGAAATTTACAAGTCCATGGAATTGATTCGTCAGCAATCACCGGTTGTGCACAATATTACCAATTATGTCGTCATGAATAATACAGCCAACGCGCTGCTTGCTGTTGGGGCGTCTCCGGTGATGGCGCACGCGGAAGAAGAGGTCGAGGAGATGGTCAATATTGCTTCAGCCCTGGTGATCAACATCGGCACATTAAGCCAAAGCTGGATCAACTCCATGTTTAAAGCGGCCCGGCAGGCCCGAAAAAAAGGCATTCCTGTTATTTTAGATCCTGTGGGCGCGGGCGCGACCGCTTACCGGACGAACACGGCAAGAAATCTGATGAATAGCGAACCACCGACCGTCATTAGAGGAAATGCATCCGAGATTATGGCTCTTGATGATGACCAATCCAGAACTAAGGGAGTCGATAGCGCGGCTTCTTCGGAGGCGGCAATCGATGTGGCGCTAAAGCTCAGCAAAATTCATCAATGCGTCATCTGCATCAGCGGTCCGACGGATTATATTGTCGATAAAGAAAATATTATGAAGATTAAAAACGGCCATCCTCTGATGTCCAGAGTTACGGGATTGGGTTGCACGGCATCGGCCATTTGCGGAGCCTTTGCGGCGGTAGAAAAACGGTCTTTCGTCGCGACGGCTGAAGCCATGGCGGTAATGGGGATTGCCGGAGAAATGGCAGCCTCTGTAGCAGCGGGGCCCGGAAGCCTTCAGACTTATTTTCTGGATTATCTTTATCGCCTGTCCGAAGACGATATCACGGGGCATTTAAAAGTTGAGGATTAATGATGCGGGGGGTGTATCTGGTTACTGATCGCGGTTTGTGCGGAGAAAAACCTCTGGACGAAATCGTTATTCGGGCGGTTAAAGGCGGCGCTTCTTTTGTGCAATTGCGCGAAAAGGAAATCTCCACGCGTTTTTTTGTGGAGGAAGCCAGACGGATTAGAAAACTGTTAGGGCCATATAAAATTCCGCTGATCATCAATGATCGTGTTGATGTGGCTATGGCCTGCGGCGCCGAAGGTGTGCATATCGGACAGGAAGACATGCCTTATGAAATTGTCCGAAACCTCATGGGGGAAAAAGCGATCATTGGCCTGTCCGTGGAAACATGGGAAGATGTTATAGCAAGTCAAAAACTCGATGTCAGTTATATAGGCGTCAGTCCGATTTTTGCCACGCCGACAAAAACCGATACAAAAGGCGCGTGGGGTTTGGAAGGTCTTGCCCGGATTAAAGCATTCAGCAGGCATCCTCTGGTCGCGATAGGCGGGATTAACGAAAACAATGTGAGAGAAGTTGTAACGGCCGGCGCCAAATGTGTTGCCGTTGTATCGGCTATATGCGCGTCTGCTGATCCTGAAGCGGCTACCCGCAGAATCAATGAAATAATCAACTCGTCTTTGACAGAAATGTAGCTTCCGGGGATTATCTCATGAAATGGCAACCCAGGCTAAAGCGGTACGTGCCTGTCAACTTCCGTCATCTTTTTGCCGTTTTTTCTCCAGTGAATTCTAAAAATATTCCAGGCGATTAAGACTCTCCGATTCTTTTTCTTTTGGCAGCACCGTAAATGAATTAATCACATTTTGAGGTATCGAACGCAGCCTGCCGGTTTTGGCATCAACGAAAACCCAGTCGGTCTCACCCCTGACAAGCACGGCATTATCTTCGATGCGAATAATTTTGTATTTACGGAGAGATTGCACCCGGCGAAAGTCTGACACCCACGTCAAAACAATAAGATGTTCTCTGGCAAACGCGGGGCGCAGATATTCGACATGATGGGTCCTGACAACCCAGGTCGCGCCAATATCCGTTGTGGCTTTAGTGCATCCCTGACTATCGGAATGAAGAACAGAGGCTAATTGCATCCAGCGTAAATACTCAAGATTATTTACGTGGCCATTCACATCCACGGCATCTTCAGGAACCGTTAATTTATATTGAAAGATTTGCGGCATGTTGCCTCGTGCCCCTTATTGTATATGATTTCGCAAGCGAGCATTGCCCATGGCTTTGGGATAACGGGCGGCTAAATTATTTAATTCCTTAAAAATCGAATTTTCTCCGCAGCTTGACATGAAGAAATTCAATAATAAATTGACACCGTTTATATTTTCATGCCTATAATAAACAACAGTATTTTGCAATACTATATCGTGATGGCCACTGCGATGCCCGCGGAAATTTGTTTCTTTGTTAATTTGTGTTTGAAAAGCAATATACTTTTTTCTATGGAGGTCTTAAGCAATGAAGAATGAAAAAGGTGCTTCGAATTGGTTTTTGATTATTATAATTGTGCTGATCATAGCGGCGCTGATTTACTGGTTTAAATATTTCGGAAAGCCCATGGCCACAGTTATGATGGGAGGCGCCGAGCAGGCCCAGCCGGCTATAGAACAGGCAAAACAGGCGTCTGACGCGATGAGCAAGGCCAACAAACTTGCTGAGGAAGCGGTGAAAAAAGCAGATGAAGACAAAGCAAATGCAGACGCGGAAAAATAGAGGGAATATTTCTGGGAAAAAAGAAGAAACGGAAAATTCAAGACAGACAAACCTTTTTGATCTGTGGATTAAACTAAGTCAAAATTAGCGGAGGCGATTAAATCCACCGTGTCATGGAATCTTCCTCGCCGCTCCGCGTTATGGATTATTCTGACCTGAGCTGATTTTTACCTGATTGCGACCGGCCTTCTTTGCTGCATATAGCGCCCTATCGGCCGCGGCTATCAACTCGTCGCTGCTCCTTCCATCCTGTGGAAAACTGGCCACGCCGAAAGAGGCGGTCACGGCAATAGCCGAGGAGCCAAACTTTACCTGTGTGGCCTCAATTTCCGCCCGTAGCTGTTCGGCGCGCTCACATGCGTGCTCCACGGCCATACCCGGCATAACCAGTAGAAACTCCTCGCCGCCATAACGGCAACAGATATCGCTCCCACGGGAATAACGCTTCATTAATTCACCAAATACCCGCAGAATCTCGTCTCCAGCCAGATGGCCATATCGGTCATTGATATCCTTAAAGTGATCAAGGTCTCCCATGGCCACGCTGATGAAACGCATATAGCGTTGCGCCAACACCATTTCACGGTTCATGGTTTCCTCCATGTAGCGGCGGTTGTAAAGCCCGGTCAAGCTATCGCGGATGGACTGTTCGCGCAGCAGATCCTGCAACGCCCGCACCTCTCGCTCTATTCGCATGCGTTCGCTGATATCCATGATAATTGTGATGAGCGTAAGCTTTCCACCGATATTCATGGCACTTCCGTGGATTTCGATGTCCACTATAACGCCATCCTTGCGCAGACCGTGGAATACGTAATCGACGCGCTCTACTTCACCGCTGAGCCGTCTGCGCAATTGTTCCGCGACCAACGTCCGGTCCTGCTCGGCTGTTACATCGAGCGGCCCCAGTTTGTGGATTTCATCGTCGCCATAACCGAAAATTTCGGCGAACCTGGGGTTGGTATAACTAAACTTACCGTCCTCGATAGTGGCAATCCCGACCAATGGCTGACTTACCACGCCTCGAAACTTTGCTTCGGATTCGCGCAAGGCGCGAGTTATTTTTTCATTTTCGCGCAGAGACGCTTCCAGATCCTCGGTTCGTTTGTGCACCTGGTCCTCGAGCATGATCGTTGTCTGGAACAAACCGAAGTCGGAACCCTGCGCGTTGGTGCTGCGTTCGACCCGGTTCATCAGCGCCCTGATGACTTTGTTCTGACGATCAATCTCGGCCAGTAAACTCTGTTCATTCGCGCCAACTATTGGTGGTATTCGTTCAGGCATTTCGCACCTCCGAAACGGCGGTACCGATAACGATACCCGTAAGCGTCTGATTGACATGGATGCCGCGGAACTGCTCGCCATAGGTATTGAAACCTATTGCATTATAACGCCGGAAAACATCTGCGACACGGTCTTTCAGCCCACTTTGCAGAATCTCCAACTTGCGCAGGATACAGTCACAGCCGATAACCAGTTGCGGCGGGCCGATTTCGTCCTGAATTGCGGCGAAGGACTGTTCCATGTTTGCCACCATGTCCACGCCGCGCGCCACTCGAAGAACCAGACCCTCCTCGATTGCGCAGAAAAATGTCAGGCTGTTGTCCGAATTGGCTTTTTGGATGGACCGTACATAGTTCATGCCATCAATGATCACCACGACCGGCGAAGCCGCAAAGCGCATGGGGTCTAGATCATTTGCATCGACACCGGTCAGTCGAGCGTATTCCTCGGCTGCGGGCAGTCCGTTGATTTCTTTTACAATGCGATGGACAGTATCGACCTCGGTGACAACCAGTCTTTCATCGGTCGGCACGAAGTGCTGAATCTTGAATGTCCTGAAAGGCAATGATGTGCTGATCATGATCATGACTGCACTGTCCGGATGAAAGCGACCTTCAAAATACACGTAGGTGCTGCCGAAGTCCAGGCCATCACCCGCCGAGCCTCCAATCAGCGGCAATTTGCCCAGCGCGTTCTGCAATGTGCGTGTTACCAATTCTTCACGCACCGACAGACCATCGATAAGAAGCACCGCAAAACTGTTCTGTGGCACCGCATGCGGCGCTTTGCTCTCCAACCTTTGCAATTGAGCTTGGGCAAAGTCCTGGCCTTTTGCGGTATTGAATTGCTGTAAATGGTCGATATGACCGGTCACGGCAGTAAATTCACTTGCAGGAAAGCTCGCGCCGGTTATGCTATAATCAGTATAACCGGCTGGTCCGATTTCCCCTGCCGTCGTGCAGCCAGTTACCTGAACGCCGGTAAATAGCCGGTCCATTTCCACGGCCAACACATCCAAATCGTAATTGCTTGAGCAGAAGAAAACCACTAGCGCCATGTCTGGTTGCGCCACCGCCTCGTAAAACTCTCTGGCGGCCGCGCGCGGATCTTTCGCGCAAGATTGCGCTGTTAGTATACCTTTCCGGATATTCATATTGTCATCCTCATATGCCCGGGCGATCTATCCCTGATTATATGGATACCAACCTTTTTCCTATAAAATAACGATGATATTTTACTCCAAATGTGCCTTTAATTCAAAACAAATATTCTGTTTTCGGAGTGGCGAAAATAGTCGGATTATTCTGTCATTACAAGCAAATACATAAGCATGATGCGTCAAACGCAGGAATGTGCTATGAAATATTCATTGTGCGCTTATTTATGCTCAAAAATAAGCAATCGCAAATGGAAAATACTTTATGGCATTGATATGAATTAATAATATCACGGTTAGTTTTGGCGGACCGCTACTGCTTGACGGCTCGTCACTTCAGATTGAAGCTGGTGAACGAATTGGGCCTTTGGGACGAAACGGTTCGGATAAGTCCATACCGATGAAACTGCTGCACGGCGACATTGTGACGGATTCTGGTAAAATTATACGCGATAAAAAATGTGCGAATTTCATAATGCCTCAGGATGTTGAGGGCATTCCCGGCAAAGCGAATTTTATGACCGGCCAATGATTTTAATGAAGGAGATGATGATGGAAGATGGGCTCTACAGGAAACTCCAAAAACAACTTGACAGCTATTCGCTCGGTTTCCCGGCAACTGAATCAGGTATCGAAATAGAGATATTAAAAGATTTATTCACAAAAGAGGATGCTGAATTATTCACCAATATGACGCCAGTGCTTGAGACTCCTGAGTCGGTATCCGCAAGGTTGGGAAGAAATCCAACTGATGTCGCGCGCCGGCTTGAAGATATGGCCGCCAGGGGGCTGCTCTTCAGGTTAAAGAAGGATAACGAGGTAAAATACGGGGCCATCCCTTTTATGCACGGGCTTCTGGAATTTAAGATCAAAAATCTCAGCAAAAACAGAGTCGTGATGTTTGAAAAATATTTCCGGGAGGGTTTTCAAAAGGCAATAGCCGGTAGCGGCGGTCTTTTCCTGCGAACCATACCGGTCAAGGAATCCATAGAGGCACAGAGGCATATTGCCGCTTTTGACGATGCCTGCGCAATTCTCTTGAAAGCCGACCTGATTGTCATAACGGATTGTATTTGCAGAAAAAGCAAGTCGGTTATTGATAATGCATGCGGAAAACCGGTTGAGGTATGTTTTATGTTCGGGTCTATGGCAAAATATTATCTTGATAACAAGATGGGGCGAAAAATTTCGTATGATGAAGGTGTCGCCATCCTGACCGAAGCGCAAAAGGCCGGTCTTGTGACTCAACCTGCATCTTCACAGAATCCCGGCGGCATATGTAATTGCTGCGGTGATTGCTGCGGAATTTTAAGAGCGATAAAATTGGATCCGAAACCGGCTGATTTAGTTTATTCCAACCATCAGGCCTCAGTGATTTGTGAAAATTGTTCCGGATGCGAAATCTGCCTCGACAGGTGCCAGATGGACGCTATTACAATTAATCATGAAGGAATCGCCGTCATTGATTACGACCGATGTATCGGCTGCGGACTCTGTGTCATGACCTGCCCCTCCGACGCGATGTTTCTCGAAGAAAAACCTGAAGGGGAAAAAAAAGTTCCCCCGAAAAATTCCTCTGATCAGATGCTTGCCCTGGCAAAGAAGAGAGGTATTATATGAGATCGTATGCGGACAGACACCAAAAATGAGCAAACTATAACGGTTATACATCCGCATCAATCCTTTTCAATTCGGCCGCCAGGGATCACCACTCTATGTGAACACCGGCGGCCGCGATAATCCGCCCGGATTTATATTCCGGTAAGATCCAACGGCCGCAATCGACGGCTTTTCGTAAAAGTTCTATATATCCTTCCCGTTCTTTAGCCCGTAAATAGTCATCATGAAGCGGCCCCTGCCCTGTTGCCGGTGAGCTTTTCATCGGCCGACCCCGCACAGGGTTTAATAAAATTTCTTTTTACGAGTGATTCATAATAGTAATTTGAAACGGATAATGCCCGCACGGCCTGCTCCGCTGTTTCGAATATCGGAATACGGTGCTTGGCGCGAATGGCAATGGACTTGGCCATGGCGTTTGGGGTGTAGATGGCCGCCGGTTTATTGTAATGCTTGCAAATCTTCATCAATTCCAGGAGGGTATCGATCACGAACGTCTGCCAGACACTCAGAAGAGGCAAAAGACCGTCCACCTCCTCTGCGGATAGGAGGATCTCGAAGATATCGAGATAGGTCTGCGGCGGCGCGGGACCAATATCCACGGGGTTTTTGACATTAAAGACCTGTCCCGCCTTTTTCAACTTCTCCTGTGTTTGCGGTGACAGGCGCACCACCTGCAATCCTGCTTCCACCAGCAGATCCGCGCTGATGCTGCCAAAAGCGCCGGAATTTGTAAACATCGCAATCCGCTTTCCTTTCAAAAGGGGCATTTCCGTGATGATCTTGGGAAGAGAATGGAGTTCATCGATAGATTTAAGACGGATGATTCCCGCCTGTTTGCAGGCGCTCTCGAAGATCCAATCGTTGTTGGCCATTCCCGCCGTATGAGACATGGCGGCCATGGCGCCTTCCGTGGTTCGTCCCACCTTATAGATCATGACCGGCTTGCGCGATTTTTTGGCGGCCTCCATCAGCTTGCGGCCATTAGTCACACTTTCCAGATAAATGCCGATGACTTCCGTCTCGTCGTTTTGAAAATAATCGATGAAATCTGCCTCATCCACATCGCACTTGTTGCCAATGCTGACAACCTTGTTCACACCGGCGAGGTCGTAATAAAGCGATTCCATAACCAATACGGCAATGCCGCCGCTCTGGATGATGTAGGAAATAGTGCCCGGAGCTTCAAAAATCTGCTTCATTTCTACCAGGCTTGGGTTGACGCCGTAGAAACAGCAGAATTTTTTGCGGGTGTCCAATGTTCCCAGGCAGTTTGGCCCCATGATGCGGATACCGTTTGCCCTGGCGACGTCGTCGATCTCGCACTGCATTGCCGCGCCGTCCTGACCGCCTTCGGAAAAACCGGCGCTCTCGATGATGATCCGTTTGATTCCCTTGCGGGCGCAATCCTTGATAATGCCGGGAACGTTTTTTGCCGCTACGATGATTACCGCGAGATCGGGTATTTCCGGGATATCAAGCAATGACGAATATCCCGGGTAGCCGTTCACCGTTTCCCCTTTTGAATTCAACGCGTATACGGTTCCCTTGTACTGGAGATAATCCTTCAGCATAACGCAGATCGTGGCTCCCAGATTAAAGGGGGTATTTGAGGCGCCGATGACAACAACTGATTTTGGATCGAAAAATTTTTCCATGTGCTGCTCGCTTATATGAGATTTTAAAACGCTTTTAAGTAGTCAAATCATTCAATCTTTGTCAAGAAAGAAATATTGGCAATTTTTTGAGAAGAGCCGTTTTTCTGCCATGATTCCGGCAGATAGGATGTTATAATAAATACATTGAATTCGCGGGCGATTAAATATTCCGGCTTGGCTTTTTTTGGGGGCGGCAGGCTGTTATTGAATCAAACAATTACTCAAGAATTGAAACTCCCTCAAGGCTTACCGCAAAGAGCTTCAGAAAAAAAGGGGGCAACCTTAAAATCTTCTTGACCGGCAAGTTCATTGTTTATATATACGTCCACCTCTAATTAGGGATTTTTTTAAATTGAAACAGGATAAGAATAAAATCAAACGATCTGCGCAAATGGCCCGCGCAGGAGCCTGCGGCCGCCGCACTCAGGTGCGCTCATCGGATATCCACGGCAAGGGCATCTATGCTGTCCGTCCCATTAAAGCCGGCGATAGAGTGCTGGAGTATAAGGGCAGGATTATCACATGGCGGAGGGCTCAGGCTCTCCACCCTCATGATCCCAGCCAGCCCAACCACACCTTTTATTTCCACCTGGACGACGGACACGTCATTGATGCCAAACAAAAAGGCAACACGGCCAAATGGATCAATCACTCCTGCGAACCCAATCTGGAGGCCGAGCAGGACGGCATGCGCGTTTTTCTTAAGGCCCTGCGTGATATTAAAGTTGGTGAAGAGCTCTTTTACGATTATGGTCTGGTCATCGACGGGCGGATAACAAAAAAGCTCAAAGAGGAACATGTCTGCCTGTGCAACGCGCCCAATTGCCGCGGTACGATGTTAGCCTGTAAAGGATAAATATAGTCGTCATACAATTTCAAAAGCCATCCGTTCACGGTTGTTATTCAAATTAATAAGAGCATGCCTCAGTCTCATCAAACAGCGTGAATATAGTTTGTTTTGAAAATTTTTCTTGACAAATGTTTGTGGTTTAATTATGTAGTCTCAGAATTAAGGATAGGTTTTTTATGATGGACAGAAAACTAAATGTAAATAATAATATTTATGGTTATTGGTTTTATACCTATTTTACATTGGTCTGCCCGTCGCTGAAAAGGACTTGTTAAGGTAAAAATAAACCAAAACAGCCATGGGTAGATCGAAAGAGCTTCCATGGCTTTACTGTTTTTAAGGCCATGGCGGCAAAAGTCATGGCCTTTTTTATTATTCAGGAGGAGAGAATAATGATCATTGTAATGAAAAATCACGCGACCGAAAAACAAATTGAAGATGTTGTGCACTGGATTGAGTCTGTCGGATATAAGGCGCATCCGTCAATCGGCGTTGAAAGGACAATCATAGGAGCCGTCGGCGATAATCGCAACAAGGAAATTCTTAAATACGCCGAGTCCCTGCCGGGAGTGGAAAAAACAATGCCTATCTTGAAACCATATAAACTGGCAAGCCGCGAATCACACGAAGGCGATTCCATCGTTTCGGTCGGGTCGATCAAGATCGGCGGGCCGGAATTCGTGGTCATCGCCGGTCCCTGCGCGATTGAAAGCGAAGAACAATTGCTGGAGTCGGCCTATATCGTTCAAAAAGGTGGCGCTCAGATTCTCAGGGGCGGCGCCTACAAGCCGCGCACATCGCCGTACAGCTTTCAGGGCATGGAGGAAGAAGGCTTGAAAGTGTTAAATGAAGTCAGTGTGAGGACGGGTCTGCCGACGGTTACCGAAGTGGTTAATCCGGCTGACGTCGATATTGTGGAATCCTTCGCCGATATGCTGCAAATCGGCGCGCGCAACGCGCAAAATTTCGCTTTGCTGAAAAAAGTCGGTCACTCACGCAAGCCCGTGCTTTTGAAAAGAGGCATGATGACCACGATCGAAGAGTTGCTGATGTCCGCGGAATACATTCTCTCCGAAGGTAATCCCAATGTAATTCTTTGTGAACGCGGCATCAGAACTTTTGAAACGGCCACGAGAAACACTCTGGATTTAAGCGCTGTTCCGGTGCTGAAAGGTTTGACGCATCTGCCGGTTATTGTTGATCCCAGCCACGCGGCCGGTAACTGGAGATATGTTATTCCGTTATCCCGCGCGGCGGTTGCGGTGGGCGCGGACGGCATCATCGTGGAAGTTCATCCGCAGCCGGAAAAAGCTGTTTCCGACGGAGCACAGTCGCTGAAGCCGGAAAAATTTTACCAAATGATGGATGAATTAAGGGCGATTACCGCGGCGATGAGACATTAGAGCTTTTGCAGGGGAGAAAGGAAATCAGGAATATGCGAACGGTAAAAGTTGCTCTGAATAAAAAATGCTTATCATCCTATGAAATTCATGCAGGCCCGGACATACTGGACCGGACGATACTGCTGATAGCCAAAAATCATAAGGCGGCACATTACGCGGTGATTACCGACGATTGTGTAGGCGGTCTTTACGGGCAAAAGTTTCTTGACGGGCTAAAGGGTATCGGATTAAACGCGTTTTTAATTGAATTTCCCGCGGGTGAGACATCCAAAAATATTGACACTGTGCTTCATATTGCGGGAAAATTAATAGAGGCGGGAGCCGACAGGGAAACATGCCTTATTGCGTTGGGCGGCGGAGTTGTCGGCGATATTGCCGGCTTTGTCGCGTCTATATTTATGCGCGGTGTTCCTTATATTCAGATTCCTACCACACTGGTCGCTCAAGTGGATAGCAGCATTGGCGGAAAAACGGGCGTTGATCTTCCCCACGGGAAAAATTTGCTGGGGACCTTTTATCAGCCGCGCGCTGTGTTCGCGAATTTGAGTTTTTTGGAAACGCTGCCGGAAAAGGAATTTAATAACGGTCTTGCGGAAATTATTAAATACGGAATCATTGACAATGAAAAAATGTTTCATGATTTGGAGTCCAACATCGATGCGATAAAATCAAAAGACCGGAAACTATTGCTTAACCTTGTGGAGAGTTGCTGCCGCATCAAGAAATCGATTGTCGAGATCGATGAAAAAGAGCAGGGGTTGAGGCGCATTCTAAACTTTGGACACACGCTGGGGCACGCTCTGGAATCAATTTCTCAATATACGATAACGCATGGCGAAGGCGTTGCTCTGGGAATGACAGCGGCGGCGCGTATTTCTGAAAAAATCGGCTGTCTGAAAAGCGATGAAACCAGGCGTATCGAAGCCCTTATAAGCCAAGCGGGGCTTCCCGTAAAAATACCGGAGTCTCTTGATCACGATAAGATTGTAGCCCGATTACGGATGGATAAAAAGAAAAAAGGTGATATCATTTACTTTGTTTTGTTAAAAAAAATAGGAATGCCTTTTATTGATGGAAACATTAAACCTGAACTTATTGCCGCTGTGATTGAGGAGATGAAATAATGAAGCCGCGAAGTTTGGAAATCTTAAGGAGTAAAATCAAAGAGAAAGACAAGGAAATCATGCGTCTTTTAAATGAGCGATCGCAGATATCCGTCCAGATAGGCAAGGTGAAAGGAGAAGGCGGAATACAGGTTTACGATCCCGCCCAGGAAGCAAAGGTTTACAATTATCTGCAGGAGTTAAATTCGGGGCCGCTCAGGCCCGCGGCCGTGAAGGCGATTTTCCGGGAAATTGTTTCCGCGTCGCGCGATTTGCAGCGGTCGACGACAATCGCCTTTCTGGGACCGGAAGCCACATTTTCTCATTTGGTATCCAAACTGCATTTTGGCGAGTCCTGCCGTTTTTTCCCCCAGACCGGAATCGACCGTGTTTTCGATGAGGTGGAAAAAGGCACGGTGGATTGGGGTGTCGTCCCGGTGGAAAATTCTCTGGAAGGTTCTGTCAATGTTACACTGGATCGCCTGATTTTGACGCCCCTGAAAATCAGGGCGGAGATTTATCTGCGCATCAGCGAGTGTTTGATTTCGTCGGCGACAAGCATGAAAGGCATCAAAAATATTTATTCCCATCCTCAGCCGTTGGCGCAGTGTCAATCATGGCTCAGGACCAATATGCCGAATTGCGCGCTGGGTGAAATGGAGAGTACGGCCGCCGCGGTGCAGAGAGTGCGTGGTAAAAAGACCGAAGCGGCCATAGGCAGTTCCCTGGCCGCCGAGTGTTACGGATTGAACATCCTGGCGGAGGGTATTGAAGATAATTCATCCAATATGACCCGTTTTTTGGTGATCGGCAGGGGAGAGGGCACGGCCACGGGCAATGATAAAACATCCCTGATTTTCGCCACGCCTCATTCTCCGGGTTCTCTGCACAGCGCGCTGTCGTCGTTTGCCCGGCGTAAAATCAATCTGACGAAAATAGAATCACATCCGGTAAAGGATAAGTTATGGGAATACAGTTTTTTTGTGGATATGATAGGTCACATAAAGGATAAACAGGTGAAGAGCTGTTTGCAGGAATTGAAGAAAAAAACCACTTTTCTGAAAATATTGGGTTCATACCCGAAAAATGAAGGCGCCTTATGATTTGTATTCCCATTACGTCCGGCACGAATCAAGAAGCCATACGCGCGATAGAAAGAAGCTGCCGGTTTGCCGATGCTATCGAATTGAGAATGGATTTAATTAGGGAGGGAAATCTGGCCGAATTGATTTGTGCCGCCCGTGACCAATCCGCTTCGATCAAAATAATCGTTACGTGCCGGAAAAAAGAAGAAGCGGCTCCCGCCCCGCAGGCAAAACGTGTCAAAAGCTTTGCGGGAAAGACAATCGATAAAAAAATTAATTTGTTCAAAGAAGCCATTGAACTGGGCGCGGATTTTATTGATGTAGAACTTGCCGAAGGTTCGGCGACGATTAAGGCGCTTAAATCTTTTTGCGCCAAATATGACGGCAAAACGGGGATCATCGTTTCTTATCATAATCTTAAGGAAACGCCGGAGCTGACAAAATTAAAAGAAATATTTCATAAGTGCGCGCAGTCGAAACCGGATGTTATCAAGATAGTCACGATGGCGAAAACATTTAACGATAATCTGACAACGCTGGGCCTGATTCCTTACGCGCAGAAGTATTCCAGTAAGATAATTTCGCTGTGCATGGGGGATAAAGGCCGCATCAGTCGCGCTGTTGCGCCCCTGATGGGTAATTATTTGAGTTTTGCGACGCTTGGGCAGGAGGGAAAGTCCGCTCCCGGACAATTTACCGTAAGCCAGATGAAGCAAATTGATGAGCTGTTTAAAAGCAAGCGGAATTCGCCCGTGGCGCAGGTCCCGTCTTTGGGTAAATCTTTGCCTCAGAATTATGTTTTACTGGGCAATCCTGTAGCGCAGAGCCTTTCTCCATTGATGCACAACGCGGCTTTAAAAAAAATGGGGATTGAAGGAAGCTACAGCGCTTTTTGCGTAAGTGATCTGGCTTTGGCCATACAGGGGTTCAGGGGAATGAATATCAGAGGAGCAAGCGTCACCATTCCCTTTAAAGTCGCTGTGATGGAATACGTGGATGAACTTGACGATGACGCGCTGAAGATCGGAGCGGTTAACACGATTATCAACCAAAGTGGCCGTCTGAAAGGTTATAATACCGATTGGCAGGGTTTGATTCTGACGCTAAAAAAAGCAATGCGGATTAGAAATAAAACATTTGTGATTATTGGCGCTGGCGGAACAGCGCGGGCGGCGGCTTACGGAATAATCAGGGAGGGGGGATTCCCGATTATCGTTAACCGCACTTTGGAAAAAGGAAAGATTCTTTCCGCGAAATTGAACTGCCCTTTTTATTCCCTATCCGATATAGGCAGGATTAAGGCTGACTGCCTGATCAATACGACGTCCGCGGGCATGTATCCTCGTCAGGATAAATCGCCCGTGAAAATCCCACTACTGGCCGGATATAAATATGTTATGGATGTTATTTACAATCCACTCATGACAAAACTGCTTACGGATGCCCAGAAACAGGGTTGTCACATTTTTTCAGGTTTGGACATGTTTGTAAATCAGGGAGCCGAGCAATTACGCTTGTGGACAGGAAAAGAACCGCCCCGCGCGCTGATGAAAAAAGTAATATTGGAGAGGTTGGCTTAATTTGAATAATGATAATGCTCATTTTACTGAAGCGTTCGCCACAGTTTTGGTTCCCGGCTCTAAAAGTCTGAGTCAGCGGGCTTTAGTGGCTGCCGCCCTTGCGCAAAATAATTCTCTGATCAGCAACGTGCTTATTTCCCAGGACACGCATTATTTAATGGAAGGCTTGCGGGCGCTGGGCGCGGAAATTGTTCCCCGGGAAGATGGTTTTTTCATTTCCGGCACGTCAGGCAACATCATCAACAACGGCAAAGAATTATTTTTGGGAAATAACGGCACGGCTTTGCGGTTTTTGACGGCGCTTGCCTGTTTGGGCAGGGGCAAGTATGTTTTAACCGGCGAGAAGCGGCTCTGCGAAAGGCCCGTGGGAGCTTTAGCGGATGCGCTCAGAGAAATGGGAGCCGGTATTTCCTGCCAAAATAATTGCCCGCCGGTGGAAATTGACGCCCACGGCCTGAGAGGAGGAAAGATAACTCTGCGGGATATTGAAAGTTCCCAATACGTGTCGGCGCTGCTTTTGTGCGCGCCTTACACGGCGGCAGGCATAGATTTAAGCTTGCAAGGCGGGGTTGTTTCCATGCCTTACATTGATTTGACGATTAACGTGATGCGCGATTTCGGCGCGAAAATTACCCGAACGGGGGAATATGAATATCATGTTAACGCGAGGGAAATTTATCAGGGGCGTAAATACCGGGTGGAAGGAGACGCTTCCAGCGCGTCCTATTTTTTTCTGGCCGCCGCGCTTTTAAAGAAAACCATAAGAGTCGCCGGAATCGGCAGGCAAAGCAAACAGGGAGATATCCGTTTGCTCAATGTTCTGGAAGAACTGGGCTGTATGGTCAGGTCGGAGGAAAATTGGGTCGATGTTACGGGTGGTAATCTGGCAGAAGGGAATTTAGCTTTCGATCTCAACGATATGCCGGATATGGTGCCGACTTTAGCCGTGTTGTCGGCCTTCCGCAAGGGACAAACCATTATAAGCAATGTGGCTCATTTAAGAATAAAGGAAAGCAACCGTCTGGCCGCAGTCGTCACGGAACTGAACCGCGTAGGCATTAAAGCCAGGGAAATGCCGGAGGGTTTGGTCATTCAGGGCGGGAAAATGCGTCCGGCAAAAATTGAGACGTATAACGATCACCGGATGGCCATGAGCTTTGCCATTGCCGGTTTGCTTGAGCGCGGTATAGAAATAAGCGATAAAAAGTGCGTAGACAAATCATTTCCGGCGTTTTGGGAGGAATTGAAAAAACTATGAAGATTGTTCTGATCGGCTACAGAGCGACGGGAAAGTCCACGGTAGGCAGGATTCTCGCAGGTATTCTGAAAATTAATTTTTGGGATACCGACGCGATGGTGGAAGAAAGCATGGAAATGCCGATCAAAGAAATTGTGGGGCTTTACGGGTGGGATTATTTCCGGGCAAAAGAGCGGGAAGTCATTGAATCTCTGACGCAAAAAGAAGATTGCGTTATCGCCACCGGAGGCGGAGTGGTTTTATACAGAGAAAATGTGAATTTGTTAAAACAGAATGTGGATTTATTAAAGCAGTCGGGCGTGATCATATGGCTTAATGCTCCCCTGCAGGATATTATTGAGAGACTTAAAAAAGACGCTCAGGAGGAGGATACGCGCCCGCAGTTTACTTCCGGGAATATTATTCAGGAAACGATAGATATTATGAGAAAAAGGCTTCCGCTCTATGAGAGCGCCGCGGATCATGTCGTGGATACGTTAAAAAAAGGTCCGGAGCAGGTCGCGGAAGAAATTTATCAATATTTGCGTAAATCGAAAATTTTAGATAAGATTATCAAAAGTGAAAATTAAACAGGGTCTTTCTCCTTTGTTAAAGGGGAACGAAGGGAAGTTTTCAGTCATTGCCATTTCATAAAATCTTCCCTGACCCCTCCTTATAAACAGGGGGAAAATGATCCGCCAGCATGGCGAAAAATTCCTTTAGAAATGATTAACAGGAGTAACGTATGGCCGGCAATACCATTGGCAGTATATTTCGCGTAACCACATGGGGAGAGTCACACGGCAGCGCTTTGGGAGCGGTTGTGGATGGCTGCCCTCCGGGGCTGGCCCTGAATGAATCGGATATTCAGAAGGCGCTGGACAGGAGAAAACCTTCAACATCGGTTTCTTCGACGACCAGATCAGAGAGTGATAAGGTAAAGATTCTTTCCGGTGTTTTTGAAGGAAAGACCACGGGTACGCCTGTTTCGTTGATAATCAATAACGTTGACGCGAAATCTTCTTCTTACGATGAATTAAAGGATGTGTTCCGTCCCGGACAGGGAGATTTTACCTATCTGCAAAAGTACGGTATCCGCGACTGGATGGGCGGGGGAAGGGCCTCCGGCAGAGAAACAGCCGCCCGTGTTGCCGCCGGAGCCATTGCCGCGAAGGTGATCGCCCGCGTGGGCATTGATGTCATCGCCTACACGCAGGCCATCGGCTCAATCGCGATTAACCGCGACAAAATGCCGTCGGACAGGAGTTTGAGAAAATTTGTGTATAACAATTCTCTTTTTTGCCCCGATTCACAGGCGGCGGCGGCCATGGACAAAAAGATAGCGGCAGTCCGTAAAAAGGGGGATTCGCTGGGCGGGGTTGTGGAAATTATTGTCCGCGGCTGTCCTGCCGGTCTTGGCGAACCGGTTTTCGACAAAATGGACGCCGATTTAGCCAAAGCTCTGATGAGCATTGGTTCGGTGAAAGCCGTGGAAGTAGGCGATGGTATTTCTCTGGCGGATCTTCAGGGTTCTGTAGCCAATGATCAAATGAATAAAAAAGGATTTAAAACAAATCGTGCCGGCGGAATACTCGCGGGCATCACAAGCGGTGAACAAATTTTACTGAGGGCCTATTGCAAACCTATTCCCTCCATAGCGAAACCGCAGCAGACCATAGATTTAAGCGGAAAAGAACGGATCATTGAAATCCAGGGAAGACACGATATTTGCGTGCTGCCGCGGATCGTGCCGGTTTGCGAAGCCATGGTGAGCATTGTTCTGGCGGATCACTTACTTCGACAAAAGGCGATATGCGGATGAAAAAAATTAAAGTGGGCATCATCGGCGGAACGAAAGGCATGGGGCATTGGTTTGCCCGTTTGCTCAAAAATGAAGGTTGCACCGTCTTTGTCAGCGGAAGAAAAACAGCGCTGGGAATAAACGATTTAGCGAAACGCTGTAATGTCATCGTTGTGGCCGTTCCCATTTCCGCCACCGCTGATGTCATCAGGCAGGTCGGCCCGATGCTTGCCAAAGACGCGCTTTTGATGGATCTGACCTCCCTGAAAGAAGAACCGGTAAAACTGATGCTTAATCATTCCACGGCGGATGTTATCGGATGCCATCCTCTTTTTGGGCCCCAGTTAAAAGACGTATCCGGGCAGAATGTTATTTTATGTCCGGCGCGGGGTAAAAAGTGGCTTGGCTGGCTTAAAGGAGTGTTTAAAAGAAATAAACTGGTTGTTCTGGAATCAACACCCCGCAAACATGATAAAATGATGGCAATCGTTCAAGCGCTTAATCATCTCAATACAGTGACCATGGGAATGGCGCTTGCCCGGACCAACATCACCCTCGCGGAAATCAACAAATACTCCACGCCGATTTTCCGGACAAAACTTGATATCATCAGAAAAGTTTTTGCGGAAAGTCCGGAACTTTATGTTGATATCATCACAAAAAATCCGCGAACGGGCAAAATGCTGGATATCTACGAAAAAACGCTCAAAGATATCCGCGGGAAAATTAAATCCGGTAAAAGAGAAAATTCCAGAGATGCTCTGGATAAGGCGGCAAAGAAATTATATGGAAACAAAAATCAATAAAGTCGCGGAAATGATCGTGGCAGCGAAACGTTTGGTGGTCTTCACCGGAGCCGGTATCAGCACGGAATCGGGCATACCGGATTTCCGGGGTCCGGACGGACTGTGGACTAAAGTTGATCCTGAAGATTTTACGATAGACAGATTTCTGCGTTCCGGCGAGACACGCAAAAAAGTCTGGTACTATCTTGTGGAAGGCGGATTGATGACCAATGCCGAACCCAACCGGGCTCATCTGGCGATAGCCGAACTGGAAAAAATGAACAAATTAAGTTCGGTGATCACGCAGAACATCGACAACCTTCATCAGCGGGCGGGTAATAATCCGGAGAAAGTCCACGAATTGCACGGCAATATGCAATGGCTGGTTTGTCTCGATTGCGGCGCGCGCTATGATTTGGAACTGATGAGAAAAAAACATCCGTCACCTGATCATTTCCCCGTGTGTGAAAAATGCCGGGGCATCCTGAAGCCGGATGTTGTTTTTTTTGGTGAAATGCTTCCGCCGCGCACCTTAATGATGGCGGAGCGGGAATCTCAGGAATGCGATTTGTTTATGGTGATTGGTTCTTCGCTTGTAGTTTATCCCGCCGCTTATATGCCGCTCTATGCCAAGCGATCAGGAGCGAATATTGTCATTATTAATATGGGAGACACAGGTCATGATGATATCGCCGATGTGTTTATAGACGCTCCGGCGGGCGATACCATGACGAAGATTATGCAAAGGCTGAAATCAATCATTAAAAGTTAGGGATAGAATTTTTTTATATCCCTCTTTTTTAAAGAGGGATATGATTATTTATAATCCGCCCTCTTTAGAAACCAGGGGTATAAATTAAAGGAATGGTGTGTGTGCCTGATAGCCTTCGCGTATAATGTGCATCCTTTTTACAGATTGATTCTGGCGGCGAACCGTGATGAATTCTACGAGAGGCCGTCGGCTTCTGCTGATTTCTGGAAAGATTATCCCCGGGTACTTGCCGGACGCGATCTAAAAAGCAAAGGCACATGGCTGGGCGTAACCCGGTATGGAAAATTTGCCGCTGTGACCAATTATCGTGATCCTTCCACCTATAGAAGCGATGCTTTGTCGCGGGGCATGCTTGTCCGCCGCTACCTGACAGGCCATCAAAAACCCGATAATTATCTGAAAAAAATTGCCTCGCAGATTGATAAATATAATGGTTTTAATTTACTTTTAGGCGATGATGACGATCTTTTTGTCTTTTCCAATCGGGGGGAGAAGCAAAAACTCAAAGCCGGGATATACGGATTGAGCAATCATTTTTTGAATTCACTCTGGCCGAAGGTGATAAGAAGCAGGAATTTGCTCAAAGCTTCGGTTAATAAAAAAGGAGATGATTTGGAAGAAGCATTGTTTTCCATACTGTCTGATCGTCATCTGCCGCCGGATAAAAACCTGCCTGATACCGGCATAGGTCCGGAATGGGAAAGGCTGCTGTCCCCTATCTTCATCAAAAGCCCGGTTTACGGAACCCGCTCTTCGACCATTCTTCTTATCGGAAAAAATAAACGCGTCAGGTTTGTGGAAAAAATTTTTGACGGACAAAAGGAGCCGTGGATAACCAGCCGCTTTTCCTTTAAACTGGAAAAAGGAGGATAAAATGAAAGTCGTTTATCATGAAGATTACAACGAAGTTTATTCAAACGATCCGGCATCCGAGGCTGGCCGTATTCAGGCTGTGGAAATCGCGCTGCGCGGTAAAGTGATATTTGTAGAACCGGTTACGGCTTCACAGGAAGATATTCTCAGAGTGCATACTCCCGATCATGTAAAATCGGTCGAGCGGGAGGGCGTATACGAAATTGCCGCGCTAGCCGCAGGAGGTGCGATTAAAGCGGCGCAAATCGGACTAACCGAGCCTTGTTTTGCGCTGATCCGCCCCCCCGGTCATCATGCTTCAGCGGGCAATGCCTGGGGATTTTGTTATTTTAACAATATGTCCATCGCTTTGGAAAAACTCAAAAGCGAAGGAAAAATTAAAAAAGTGTTTATTCTGGATTTTGATCTGCATTATGGAGACGGCAACGTTAATATTCTGGGCAACAAAGGATATGTGACGATCTTAAATCCCGCAGGGCAGAACCGCAACGAATATTTAAAAATTGTGCAGGATGGCCTGGCACAAACAGACGCTGATATGATTGCCGTATCCGCCGGTTTTGACAATCACGAAGATGATTGGGGCGGGCTTTTAAAAACCGAAGACTACCGATACATGGGAAGACTGGTTCGCGAAACCGCGCGTCGCAATAACGGCGGTTGTTTTGGTATTTTAGAAGGCGGCTATAATCACAGTGTTTTGGGTAAAAATGTTCTGGCCTTTGTTCAAGGGATGGAAGAATAATAAACCTTCCGGGATTTTATATTTCAAATAGCGGCGTATCACTTGCCAATGCAAAAGCTGGAAAAAATCTTATCCAATACTTCATCGTTGATTTTTTTGCCGGTTATTTCATCCAGATGATCAAGAGCCTCGCGTAAATCGAAAGCCGCGAATTCGGCGGACAGTCCCTGTTCAATACTTTCTTTCGCGGTTTGAATATTTTTATAAGATTTTTCCAATGCCAGTTTGTGGCGCATATTAGTAACCATCACACTGCCGGCATTCAAAATCCGGCCGCTTCCGGACAGGTCTATGACAGCGTTTTTCAACTCTTCCATTCCGGCGCCTGACTTGGCCGAGATTTTATGAATTTTCACGCCTTGCGGAAACCATTGTCCGATAGTTTCTGTTTCCCAGGCCTGCGGTAAATCAATTTTATTGATTGCCGCGATCACATGTCCTGCCTCATTTTTATCAATAATTATTTTATCTTCATCCGTTAATGGTCTGCTGACATCGAGCATTACAATTGCAACGTCGGCCCGGGCAAGCGTTTCCCATGCCAGATTGATTCCTTCTTTTTCGATCAGGTTCTGGGGTTCTCTGATTCCGGCGGTATCCGTCAGATTGACGGGAATGCCGCCGATATGGATTGTCTCTGTGATTAAATCGCGTGTTGTTCCCGGAATATCGGTGACAATTGCTTTTTTTCTTCCTGCCAGTGCGTTAAGCAGGCTTGATTTTCCGACATTGGGTTTGCCTGTGATGATAACATTAACGCCTTCGGTATAGGCTTTAGCCTTGCTATATGTCGACAGGAGAGACTGCAGGTGTTTAAGCGCCGGATCAATTTGCGGCGGCATTTTGGGGATTCTTTCGTTAGATGTATCTTCGGTAAAATCGATCGCGGCCTCCAGCATGGCAAGCGCGTCGATCAGATGCGAGCGCAGGTTTTCTATTTCTTTGCTTAAAGACCCTTTTAACTGGTTAAGACCCATGGCGTAAGCTTTTTGAGACCTGGCACAAACCATTGCGGCGAGCGCTTCCGCCTGCGACAAATCAATGCGGTTATTTAAGAAAGCGCGCTGGGAAAATTCGCCGGGACGGGCCAGGCGGCAGCCCAGATCCTGCAGTTGTTTAAGAATAGACTCGATGATGAGCGGATTTCCATGACAGTTGATTTCTACAATGTCTTCTCCCGTGAAAGAGTGTGGTTCACGCATGAAGGATATTAAAACCTCATCGAGAATGGTTTTGCCGTCAGCGGAAACAATATCTCCGTGATACAAATGATGGCTTTCCCAGGAACAATGGTTACAGGATGGCTGAAAGATGCGGCGGGCGATTCCAAGAGCTTCAGGACCGCTTATACGAATTACCGCGATTCCGGACATGCCGAAAGGAGTCGCCAAAGCTGTTATGGTGTCTAGGCGATTCACCATAAGACACTTCCTTTTTAAATTAAAATGTCAAATTGATTAAAAACTATTCCTGTCTTTTCGCACGGATACGCTTGTTGTTTCCTGTTCTCGCGGGAAGAATGACAACTTTTCTGTATTTGCCTTCGCCGCGGCTTTGCGTTGTCAGCGATTCATCTTCCTGGAGCACCATATGGATAATGCGGCGGTCATGGGCGTTCATGTGGGCAAGTGATACGGGTTTTTTTGTCTTTTTTACTTTTTCTCTTATTTTTTCCGCCAATCCCAGCAGAAATTCCTCTCTTTTTTTTCTGTATTCTCCCAGATCAATCAGGATCATTTTATGATCATTATCAATTTTATTGATCGCTTTGTTCAATATATACTGAAGGGCATCAAGATTTTGTCCGCGTTTGCCGATCAGCAAGCCGCTGTCATCACCTTCAATGCCAAGAATTATCTTCTCCTGTGTTTCATGAACGACCACCCTGTATTCCGGTGATATTCTCTGTAAAATACCTTCAAGCAGGTCTCTGGCTTTTGTTCCCATCATGGACACGGGAACTGGTTCGGCCAGGGGAACCGCAGTAACGGCGGGAATAACTGGTTTTGCCGCAGATTCTGCTACAGGCTCCGCAGGCTTTTTAGGCTTCTGGACAGACTCTGTCACAGGTTCCGTACGCTTTTTAGGTTTCTCCGCCGGCTCCACGCGCTTTTTGGACTTTTCCGCGGGAACCTCTTTTTCGGGATTCTTTTTCAAATCCGTTTTTATCATTAGGTCGCTTTTAGGCTCAGGCTTATCCGTGAAGCTGAAATCCATATCCAGAGAAAGCAGCGACGCTCTTATTTTTGCTTTTTTGGAAAATAAACCCAAAAAACCGCCGGATTCTCCGGAGATAATTTCGATATTTAATTTTTCACGGGTCACGCCAAATTCCAGGCAGGCTTTTTCGATGGCTTCGTCAATGGTTTTTTCTTCTATCTCTAATGTCTTCGAACTCATTTCCAATCCTCATGCAACATATCAATCAGGCTAATTTTTTATTGATGTAAAATTGCTGACCGATACTTAAAATATTGTTTAATAACCAGTAAATGACCAGCCCTGAAGGGAAATTCAGGAAGATGAAAGTAAATACCACGGGCATCAGCAGCATCATTTTGGCCTGCATGGGATCGCCCACGGCCGGGGTCATTTTCTGTTGAATAAATTGCGTGGCACCCATAATAATCGGCGTAATATAATAAGGATCCTTGGCTGACAGATCCTGAATCCACCAGAAAAACGGCGAGTGGCGAAGTTCGATGGCGTAAAGCAGGGTATTGTACAGGCCGATAAAAACGGGAATTTGAATGAGTATCGGCAAACAACCGCTGAGAGGATTCACTTTATGCTCGCGGTAAAGAGCCATGGTTTCCTGCCCGAGCTTCGCCTGGTCATTTTTATATTTCTCTTTTAAGGCAACGACCTTGGGTTGAATTTTCTGCATTTCCTTCATGGATTTATAACTTATGTTCCCCAGAGGCCAGAAGACAATCTTAATCAGGATTGTCAGTATAATGATGGCAATTCCGTAATTGCCGACGTACTGGTACAGAAATTTGATAAAAATCAGCAAGCCGATGGAAAGCCATTTCAATCCCGGTATCCGTGAATCGAATTCAACAGCTTCCTGCAGTGACAGGCCCTGTTTCTTAAGAAGTGTGTAATCCTTGGGGCCGATAAATAGATTATATTTAATCGAACCGGACTGTTTAGGCGGTATGACGCTTTTTGTTTCCTTAAGGTTGATGGAAACCACGTTGCCGCTGTCTTTGGACATGTTGATCGTGGTCAGGGAAGGATCTTGAGGAATAATTACAGCCATAAAATATTTCCTCTCAAATCCGCCCCAGGAGACGTCGGGACCCATACTCAAATCAGTTGATATATCAGAAACTTTTTTACGCGTGATGGAATTGGAGACATAGGCGACAGGCCCTTCTTTACTGTACTTATCCACTTGCTGCTTCGGATCTACATATTCATACCAGTTTAGTTGCGGAGTCTGGGCAAGAGGTGCATCTGTCAGGTTTGATACTTTTACATCCAGCGCGATTGAATAATTTCCCGGATTAAACGTGAAAATCTTTTCTATCCTGATTTTACCGTTAAAAGTCCGGGAAAATACCAGACGCTGGTCTTTTTTATCTTTTGTGATGTCCAGTTTTGTCGTGTCGGCGTCGTAAATGGAATTGGCGGTAATCTCGGCTGCTAATTCAGGGAAAGTAATTGCCAGCGGATAAGGCGTGTTTTCATTCACCGCTACAAGCTCTATTAAATCATCGCTCCTATCCTTTGCCGGTTGCTTGGCGCCGAATATTAAATTTTTTATTTCAGGCCAAATATCTTTCGCGCATTTTGTGCATTCCTTCCGGTACCCTTTTAGCTGAAACGATTTCAGCGCGGCGCCTCTGGTGGAAAACACAGCCGTGTAATTTTCCGCATCTACCGTGATATCTTTTGGCGGTTCTTCTTTTTTAACAATGATCTGTTTAGCTGCGTACTTTTGCGCCGTCTCAACCGGCAGGGGCGCGGATTGTTTTACCGCCGTGTCCGTGCTTGCCTGTTTTGATTCCAGAACGGGCGCGACCTTTGGCGGATGCACAGGTGGTCTGAAAAAATACTCATATGTAAAAAGTACAGCCAGTGACAGGACGACAGCCAGAATGGTCCTTTTATCCATTGAAAACCTCTCTATTTTTACTTGACGGGATCGTAACCGCCGGGATGCAGGGGATGGCAGCGAAGAATTCTTTTGATGCCCAGGAAGGATCCTTTTACCGGTCCATGCGTTTTAATTGCCTCGATAGCGTACTCAGAGCACGAAGGATAAAAACGGCAGCATGGAGCAAAAAAGAAAGGTGACAAACAAGTTTGATATAAACGAACCATTAAAACAAAAAGTTTTGTCAAAATATTCCTGAGCATAAATTATATGTTGTTATTTCGCGTGAAGAGTTCCGTCAATTCGCTGCATGCTTCTTGATAAGTAAGTCGGGGCGGCATATTTCTTTTAGCCATGATCACAACATCATGCCCGGCGGGAAACAAGCTCTTATTGAGACGAAAAAATTCTCTGATTAATCGTTTGATTCTGTTTCTTCTTACCGCGTTTCCCGTTTTTTTAGTTACGGTGATTCCGAGCCTTTTAACCCCTTGTGTGTTATCGCATGTTACAGTCGTAAAATGTTGAGAACTTCTCCAGACCCCCTGGTTATAAATTCCTTTAAATCTGCTTTTATTAGTTACCCTTTCCGGTTTCCGGTAAGATTGTTCCTTCATGCATATCGACCTGACCATCCTTAATTTACTAAGGTGCCGGATTTATACGGTTAAACGTTTTCTTCCTTTAGCTCTTCTGCGGCTTAAAACCTGTCTTCCTTTTTTTGATTCCATCCGAACGAGAAAACCGTGAGTTCTCTTTCTTTTGGTATTTGTTTTATTGGTCAAAGTCTTTTTCATTAGTAAAACCCCTAAAAGTAATAGGGTAATGCGTTAATCATAGTAGCATTTGTTTGTCAAGGTTAAATTGGTTTGCGTGAAAAGTTCAATAGATCGCATCAATGCTGATTTATTTACAGATAACAAGACTTGAAAGAAAAATCAATCAAGTGTAAACATAACGTTCAGGCCGGAGAAGATCAGATGATCGCTGGCAGAACTAATCTGCCGGAGGAAAGTCCGAGCTCCACAGGGCAGGATGGTCGCTAACGGCGACTGGGGGTGACCCTAAGGAAAGTGCCACAGAAAATATACCGCCCGGGGCGAAAGTTCAGGGTAAGGGTGAAATGGCGAGGCAAGAGCTCACCGCTTTTCCGGTGACGGAAAAGGCATGGTAAACCCCATCCGGAGCAAGACCAAATAGGAGAACGTTTAAGGGCTGCCCGCCCGATGTTCTCGGGTAGTGTCGCTTAAGGCAGCAGGCAACTGCTGTCCCAGATGAATGATCATCGTTGCGTTGAGGGTAACTAAAACGCAAAACAGAACTCGGCTTACGATCTTCTCCCGCGCCTGTTTCTTCCACATCTAAAGGAGTTTCCGCCATACTGGCGAAAACTCTCGGTAAGGTAATATTCTATTTATTATGCGCCTCCCTAACGGGAATGCGCCTCCGATCAAAGCGCTATCTTTGTTGGCTGCGTCGTCGGCTTCCTCAACGTATGAAATTGTACCGCTTTAGGAGCTTGAATTCTTAAAATAAAGAGGCACTGTTCTATTAACTCCTAGTGCCATGTTGTTGTCGCACTTTAATTTTAGTCTTTTTACCTTCTCCATCTATCCAAAGGACTTGATAAATTCTTTGAGAAAGGAAAAAGAGCCCCTTCTTGGTTCAAGTGATGGGCTGTTCAAAAATGTTCAGATGCAAGGCGCGCGAAAACCGAATAGCGAAGCGTATTAGATATACGTTGAGCTGTGCGGTTTGCAGCGCAACGCAGCAGATGGACGTTTTTCAACAGCCCCCCATTACAACTTCTTCCCTTTTTCTTTCGCCTCCTTATATATAGCGTCCACATGCAAAGACCGATTGCCAGCAGGAAGGAACAGAGCATAAAGTTCGGTGTGGTTCCCAGGATTTCATCGACAAGATAACCGATGTAGAGGAACAGGAAAGAAGACAGCACCATCGCAAATCCCCAGGCCGACAGCATCAATATCCCTCTGATCGTGTTGACCTGCTCACGATTTGCATGGGGTTTTTCTGCCGGCATGGGCTGCGCTACCTTTACTTAGGTGGAAATGTATCAAACATAAGCATTAAGCGCTCTTAAAATGATACTGATCAATAGTTAATAGATTTTATTCTACTTGAATCATATTAATAAATCTTTTTACCAGATCAATTCCGGAATCTGTAAAGAGGGCAACTAATATGACCATGAGGATGAGTATGATGATTAATTCGTGGACGCGCATTTTCTTGTATTTCCTTTTTATCAACCAAAGAATAATGCAACCGGCAACCAATACGGTCAGATGCGGCAAAAAATTCATTTTGCTCTCCTTTTGTGTTTAATAAAAAAATATTCAACAGGAAATGCGCTCTCAAAAATATTATATATTATGTTTGATGAAAGTTCATGCTTTTTATCATTAGGGGTACATATGCTTAGCGAGACTGCATCGCGTTTATAATATCTCAAATTCAATTAGAATTGCGGTTTCAGAAATAAAAAAGGCCGAATCGAAATTCGGCCTTTTCCAGTTAATTTGAAAAATGAAGTTTAATTATTTGTCATCGTCATCATCATCGTCGAATGATTCCGAACCTTCTGAACCTTTTGGAACCTCCGCCCGTAATGAACGGGTAATTCCGCGAACCAGGAGCAGCATGATAAAGAAAAGAATAATCATGGAAGCGATAAGAATAAAGATGACTGTCGCGGTCCATGCTTTCGATTCCTTTTCAATATTCTTAGACAGCTTTGTTGCTTCCGCGTTAAATTTATCAACGTCAAGCCCCAGTCCTACCCAGCCAAAACCGGCGGGTTGGGGAAGATTTGACGCATAAAACTTGATCGGCGCATAGGCGACAAACTTGGTGACGCCATTATATTTGTACATTAAAATCCCTGTCTTGCCTTGTGATGCATCCTTTGTGATTTTCACTATATTGGGATCCATAAAACCCAACTGGTTCATGTTCAAAGCTTCCATGCCCTTCTTTGACATTTCTGCCGCATTCTCAGCCGTAAGCGTCGGAACAACCTTCCCGTCAGGCGTGAGCCCAACAATATGTGAATCGGTAGGATGGACGATCATAAAACCTCGATGGTCGACCATATAAGCGTAATCACCGGTAGAAGTATCCGCTTCAAATACCTTTTCCGCTTGCGTAGGAATAAGGTGATCGGTAAACTCAGCCAAATGACGATAATCCAGGGACAGTACAATGATACCCGCGAATCCATTTTGATTGAATACAGGCGTTGCAAAACGGACGACCCCGGAAAACTTCTGTCCCTTAGCGAATGCCGCCTTGTCGACATATAACCCTGTTACAGGAGAGACATAAATTTCGCCTTTGTTAAGATTTTTGGTCTTGGCAAAATAATCTTCAGACTTATATGTCGTATTGGCCGGATTGCTGACATTAACCAGTTTTTTTGCTACCTGTCCGTCAACAATTTTAATTTGTTCATTACCGTTTTTGTCAATCAGAGCCATTTCTTTGTACAGCGGAATCATGACCTGCTGTATCTTTCCGTTACTTTTGATCCATACCGGCCTTTTATTTTCAGAAACAAACTGCTTGTATAAACTATCTGACGCAGGAATGATGGTTGCGACCTGCAAATCTTTATTGCATTCTCTTAAGAAACTGGCAACTTCGTTTGCTGTATTGACGGCTCTTGCTCTTATATCTTCCTGAACTCTGTTATCGAGAACTTTAACTGTTCTCTCGTTAATAGTAACCCCCAGCTTAAACATGCCGTTGGCAATTAAGAAAGCCATTAATGATAAGGGGATTACGATAAGCAGGAAGAACACGCCTCCTATATTTAAAGACCGCTTATCTTTTGTAGTTTTTGACATTACTAGTTCCCCCTAACCTTTGTTATTTTGTAGTTAATTTGTTTTATATTAACCCAAAAAATAACGCATGTAAGGGTTAGCATACAGAAGAACCAGAGAAACGACCAACGCGTAAATCGCGATGGATTCGGCCATGGCCATACCAACCAGCATGGTCATCATGATTTTGCCCTGTACTCCGGGATTTCTTCCAACTGCCTGACAGGCACCACTTGCTGCGTTACCAATACCTGCGCCAGCGCCGATAGCTCCGAGGCCGATGGCCAGACCTGCGCCGATCATTGCGGCCATGGCAAAATATACTTTAATGTAAGATTCGCCTGCCGGAATGGCTTCTGCGGCAAACACGAGAGGACTCGCTATGAGCAGAACTGCTACGGATGTAAACGCTGTTAGAATTTTTTTACCAAATTTGTGTGACATTGTTTGTCTCCTTTCATAATAAAATGTTTATTATTACTTCCTGTTCACATAACATATATCGAGAGCCATGGGAAAGAGAAATAATCTAACTTGTTCTGTCCAAAACTACTGCATGACTTGTGCCATAGCTTATGCGTAAGAAATATATTCCCCGGTATTAAATAATGTGATTGCTGAAAAAATATCTATCTAATCTGTTGAGATTGTTCCATTTCGCGATAAATGAAAAATAAAAAAAATAATGTAAAAATTATCAGCAAGTTTTTTTTACAAACTCAACAGCATCATAATTTGCGGCCGCGTTTAATGTTTTGTTAAACGTGTCTCGATAAAACATTAAAATCAATTCGTGGAAGACGGTTTATTTTATGCAAGATTGCTCATCTCATCTCTTTCCCTTTATATGTCCGATGATGTATCCGGGATAACGCTTTGAACGGGTGCGGAAAACACTTTTTTATATTTTTATTGAAATTTTCAATTAAGGCCGTTAATATCGTGAAAATAAAATAAGAAACTTTCATGATAAGGATCATTATGCAGGAACTTTTAACGGCGGTTACTTACCCTATTGTATGGCTTTTTTGTTCTTATATTTTAAAAATTGAAAGTGGTTTGGCAAAACTTCTTATTTCACTGATAGCGGCAATTCTTGTTTATGTCTTAATAGGCATTAAGCTTTCCCATAAAGAAAATAAAAAGGATAAAGAAGATTAGGTGACTTTATTCAATAAAATTAAAATCCTCCTCTATAAGGCCGTGAGAGTGCGCATCTGGTTCGCCAGCTTCACGGTGATCATCCTGTTTCTGCTTTTGGCTCTGACCGTGAACAGCGCCCGCGAAAAAGATATTGTGAATATCTTCAGCCAGCAGCAGCTTGTCAATGTTCAAAACACCGCAAAAAGAATGACAGATATTTTTTTACAGGTGGGGAAAAATATTGCTTTGTTTTCTCATTTTGATTCGCAGTTAAAAGTGCCGCCCGGAGAAATGGACAGTTATTATAAAATATTGTCTGCCGGATGGGAAAATACTTTTGATACGATTGTTCTTTTTGACGCCGCGGGCAGGATCATGAGCGTTTACCCGCGTAATAAACAGCCCGCGGTAAACTTATCGGATCACTTTAATATGATCCGGAGGCAACAAAAACAATATTTAGATCTGGCACTGCCGGATCCATCCCGTGCAATCACTTTAAAACAGAAAACAGACAAGTATCTGGTTGTCGGCTATCCTGTATGGCGGCAAGACGGTAAATTTGCCGGAGCGTGGTTAGTTTCTTTTTCTCTTTCGGCGGTCGTGGATAAATATAACAAGCAAACCATAAATAATGCGTTGGGTGATCTCTGGCTGATCGATGAAAAACAGCGGGTCATTATTAATCGCGACTCAGAATTTAACGGGAAAAACATAAAAGACATTTTAAAAAACAGCTCTGATGTAAAAATGGATTTTTCGTCTGATCAAGGCGGTTACTTTGAATCGTATGTTCTGCACAATGGTAAAAAACTGCAGCACAGTATAATTGCTTATTATCCATTATTAAATGGAGATAAAAAATGGACGCTTCTGGTTGTTGCTCCTTACAGTCAGGTCATTTTGCCTCTTCGCAAAACTTTTTTCTACACGCTTTTCAGTTCATTATTGCTCATCATGGTCGTGATCATTGCCAGCATGTCCTTTGCCTATAAAGAGGGTAAAAGGCTGCGCGTCACGGAAGAGAAAAAGCGATTGAATGAGAGAAAGGACTGGCAGGAAAAACTGCTGCGTGAAAAGAAAACGATTGAAGGAATTATTGAAGGTTCTCCCATTCCCAGCTTTGTCATCAACAATGAACATAAGGTGATATTATGGAATCGGGCCTGCATGGAGCTTACAGGTTATTCCGCCGAGGTCATGCTCGGCACCGATAATCATTACAAGCCTCTTTATTCAGTCAAAAGGCCGCTTATCGCGGACTTGATTGTTGATAACCAGACAGATGATTTGAGTAAATATTACGGCAATAAAAAAATAAAGAAATCAGAGAGAGTTTTGGAAGCGTATGAAGCGACGGATAATTTTGAGAATCTTGGCGGCCGCAGCCGGGTTTTGTATTTTCTGGCGGCTCCCATCTATGATGAAAAAGGTGAAATTATAGCGGCCATTGAAACGCTGCAGGATATTTCTCGCGAACAGGAAATGACGAAAAGCTTAAGCGAATACGCCGAGACACTGCAAAATGAATTGATCGAGAATATTGAATTGCGGCGGCAGATAGAAGACTTATACAACTATTTGCAGTCCATCGTAAAAAGTCTGCCTGACAAAATTTATGAAGTTGATGAAAACGGCATTATCAATTTCGTCAGCAGCAGTTTGAAGAAAAAAGGGGAATCGTCTTCCCGTGAATTTAAGAACAGGCATTTTCTGGAATTTGTCACATCCGGATATGAAGATTATGTATTGTCCAAATGGGAAGACGCGAAAAAAGGCATTTATCATCCTTATGAACTTGAAGCCCGGGATAAGGAAGGACGAAAGCGCAATCTCCTGATTACAACGTCTCCCGTCAAGGGCACCAACCATTATCTGCTGGTTCAACGCGATATCACCGAATTTAAAAATCTGGAGAAGAAACTTTACGACAGCCAGAAGCTGGCGGCCCTCGGACAGTTATCGGCAGGCATAGCTCATGAAATACGAAATCCTCTCTCTTCAATCAAAATGAGTCTGCAAATACTGGCAAAGCGCATGAATCCGGAAGGAAACGATCTAAAGAGATTCAAGATCGCGGAGCGAGAAGTGGACCATCTGGAGGTGCTGGTCAATAATATTTTAGCTTTTGCCAGACCGGTGGAACCCAAGAAAAGCCCGGTGGATTTATCCAAAGTTCTGGAGCAGGCCATAGACCTGGCGGAAAAAGGAATTGCCGATAAAAAAATTGAAATACAAACTGAATTCAGCGACGTTCTTCCCGTGACCGTTGACGCGGCGATGATGGCCGACGCTTTTTTAAACGTTATCCGCAACGCTTTGGAAGCCGTGGCGGAGCACGGCAAAATTATCATTTCCCTGCGCTATTTTGATGAAACGCGTCAGTCGGTCGCTGTGGAGATTAAGGATAATGGCAGCGGCATTGATGAAGAAGATATGCCGCATATATTCAATCCTTTCTTTACGCGCAAAAATTATGGTACCGGTTTGGGACTTTCTCTGGTAAAGAAAATAGTTGATATTCATCAGGGTACGATTGATATTTCCAGTAAGATGAACGAGGGAACGACAGTGCTTATTGTATTGCCGCTGGGAACAGAACTGGTCCGTTCATTCGTTACAAATAAAGAGGGTAATGAAGGTAATATATGATGCCGAGTATTCTTGTTATTGATGATGATGCCTCGATTGCCGAAACGCTCGATCTGTACTTAACGGAAGAAGGGTATAAAGTGCGTACCGCGCTGACCGGCACGGACGGCTTGAATAAATATGTGCAGGCGCCATCGGATGTCGTCATTCTGGATATTCGCCTGCCTGACATTGACGGATTCACTGTCCTGGAAGATCTCAAAGAAGAAAACGAAAACGTAAAAGTCATCATGATAACCGCATTTCACGATATGGAAACCACCATTAACGCGATGAAGAGCGGCGCATTTGATTATATTCATAAACCGGTCAATGTTGATGAACTGGATATGGCGATTAAGAAAGCCCTGAAATCCCTGGAAATGGAAAAAAAGATTGATGGACTTTTAATGGAGCCGTCAAGGACTTTCCGGGTTGGAGATATTATCGGAACCGGTAATGAAATGCGGGAAATATTTAAAACGATCGGCACGGTTTCCCAGAGCCGCACTACCGTGCTCATTCAGGGGGAGAGCGGCACAGGCAAGGAATTAATTGCCAAAGTCATTCATCATAATACGTCGCCTGATGAGCCTTTTATCGCGGTCAACTGTTCCGCCATCGTTGAGACCCTGCTTGAATCGGAATTGTTCGGCCATGAGAAGGGTTCTTTTACCGGCGCCGTGGCCCGAAAACTCGGTAAGTTCGAACTGGCACGCTTTGGCACGGTATTTCTGGATGAAATAAGTGAAATGTCAATTAACCTGCAGGCCAAACTTCTGCGCGTTTTGCAGGAAATGGAATTCGAACGGGTTGGAGGCAAGGACAGGGTAAAAGTGAACGCGCGCATCATGACCGCGACGAATAAGGATTTAAAGGCGCTGGTTAAGGAAGGAAAATTCCGCGATGATTTGTATTACCGCCTGAATATCGTATCCATTAACCTGCCGCCGCTTCGCTCACGCAGGCAGGACATTCCGCAGCTGATAGACTATTTGCTTGCCAAAATTAATCTGGATTTGCATAAAAAGATTATCGGAGTTTCCGGCGAGATGATGGAAATATTCATGAATTATAACTGGCCGGGCAATGTGCGGGAACTGGAAAACCTGCTCGTGCGCGCCTGTGTTGTGGCCAAAGGTCAGGTGCTGGGAGTCGGAGATTTTCCGGAACTGGGCAAGGAAGACGCTCTTAAACTGCCGGATGACGCATCCGCGGATTTGTTTAAAGCGCCGGAGCCGGGCAAATTCCTGACGCTTGACGAGGTGGAAGAACGCTATATCAGAAAAGTCATTAAAGAAACGGACAAAAACAAAGGGGAGATTTGCGAGCTGCTGGGGATTTCCAGGCCGACGTTTGAACGCAAACTGGAAAAATACGGCATTAATTTTGAGAGAGAATAATAGGGCTGTTGGCCGGAAGCGCATTCCCGGAGGGAAGCGCAATTATAATTAGTAAGCTTCCTTACCGGTAAAAGCCGAAGGCTTTTACAAAGTGCCGATCTGCGATACTCGCGCGCCTCGCATCTGATCATTTTTTAAAAGCCCTCAAAGATGAGCGTTTTTAAACAGCCCATTCAATTTAAAATGATATGAAAATTACTAGTGCGGAATTTATAAAAAGCGCGGTCTGGCCGCCTCAATATCCTCCGGCGACGCTTCCGGAAATAGCTTTTGTCGGGCGGTCCAACGTGGGCAAATCATCGTTGATCAATACGCTTGTCGGGCGCAGGAATCTGGCGAAAACCAGCAATACGCCGGGGCGGACGCAGCTGATCAATTTTTTCGCGGTTAACGAAAAGGTGTCGTTTGTTGATCTGCCGGGTTATGGATTTGCCAAGGTTGCCCAGTCCGTAAGAAAAGACTGGGGCGATATGATTGAGGCCTATCTGCGGGAGAGGCAATGTCTTGCTCTGGTCGTTTTTATTCTGGATATCAGGCGCGACCCAAGCGCCGATGATCTGGCTCTGCGCGATTGGCTGGAACATTACAGGATACCGTATGTGTATATTTTGACCAAAGCCGATAAATTATCCAATAATCAGGCGATTGCCCAAAAGCGAGCGATTGAAAAAGCGTTGCGCGTATCGGCGGGAAACAAACTCATCCTTTTTTCGGCAATAACGCAAAAGGGCAAGGGCGATATCTGGCAATTCATAGAAGAACACCTCCGTTCACTTCCTCATTAACAGGCTCAGACTTCTGTCGTTAAACAATCGTTTTACAAGGCATTGTTCTGACAGTCTTTTTGCCGCACTTCTGTATTATTGATTGTTTCCCGGCAACCCGAATATGCGCGTTTGGTAAAACATGCCATAAATGGATATTATTTGGGCATGATATCAGTGAACGCCAGTCACTGGACGGCAGTCATTTTTTTAGTTATATCATATCAATAAGTTACCAATAAAAATCAAATAAATTAAGCTTAGGCTCTTGACAGGACGAACAATTTATGTTAGCCGAAACATGCTTGTTTGGCATGGTGTTTAGATAACATTATTTTGAGATTCTTAATACCAATCCTAAATCAAAGCGCTATTTTTGCTGGCGTCGTTGCCGGATTTCTAACGTATTAACAATACGCCTCGCCGCCTCAATCTAGCCGTGTCAATGTCATCTTTGATTTAGAATGGTAATATACGGAATAAAGAGGTGTAATCAGGTGCTAAAAGATAACGAAAAAGTTGGCGCGGTAATGGTAGTTGGTTCGGGAATCGCGGGCATTCAGGCCTCTCTCGATTTAGCCAATTCCGGAATGAAAGTATATCTCGTTGAAAACGGGATCAGCATCGGCGGCGTCATGGCCCAGTTGGATAAGACATTTCCCACAAATGACTGTTCCGCCTGTATATTGTCGCCAAAACTGGTTGAAGTTGGACGGCATCCGAACGTAGAGATTAAAACCCGGCGGACTGTTGAATCGGTCGAAGGCGAACCTGGGAAATTTAAAGTTAAATTAACCAGCGCGCCGCGTTTTGTTAATTTGAATAAATGTACAGGATGCGGTGATTGCGCCAATGTTTGTCCGGTCTCTGTCCCGGCGGGATTCAACGGCAACTTAAGTGAAAGAAAAGCGATCTACCGGCATTTCCCTCAGGCCATACCGAGCGGCTTTGCCATTGACAAGCTGGGAACATCTCCCTGCAAGTCTAATTGTCCCACGCATATCAGCGTTCAGGGCTATGTGGCCCTCATCGGTCAGGGCAAGTTTAAAGAAGCGCTCAAACTCATCAAGCAGGATAATCCTTTCCCCGTCGTCTGCGGCCGCGTTTGTAACCATCCCTGCGAGACAGCCTGTATGCGCGGCAAGGTTGATGAGCCCATCGATATCATGCACCTGAAACAATTTGTCGCGGATCTGGATCTCAACAGCGATACGCGTTACCTGCCCGAAAAGAAAGAAAGCAAGGGCAAAAAGGTTGCCGTTGTCGGCGCCGGTCCTTCCGGACTCACTGCCGCTTATTACCTGGCGATTGAAGGTTATGATGTCGACGTTTTTGAATCGCTGCCCGTTGCCGGCGGCTGGCTAGCCGTTGGTATTCCCGAATACCGCCTCCCCAAAAATGTTTTGAAGGCGGAGATCAAAGTTATTGAAGATTTGGGCGTTAAGATTCACCTGAACACAAAAATCGGCAAAGATATTTCCTTCGACAAACTCAAATCTGATTATAGCGCCATATTCATCGGCTGCGGCACCATGAAGAGCAGTAAACTCAGTATTCCCGGTGAAGATATGCAGGGTGTTATTCACGGCGTGGATTACCTGATGCAGATTAATCTGGGCAAAAAAGTTTCTTTAGGCGATAAAGTCGCGGTCATCGGCGGCGGTAACGTGGCCATGGACGCTGTCCGCACAGCCGTCAGAACCGGCTCGAAAGAAGTTTTCATCCTTTATCGCCGGACCCGCGCTGAAATGCCTGCCGCGCCGGAAGAGATCGAAGAAGCGATTGAGGAAGGAATCGAAATGAAATTCCTTGTTGCCCCGAAACGCGTCGTGGGCAAGGATGGGAAGGTCACCGGCATCGAATGCACGCGCATGGAACTGGGCGAACCGGATGCCAGCGGACGCCGTCGTCCGATCGAAATTAAAGGCTCGGAATTTATCGTCGAATGCGATGCCATTCTTCCCGCCATCGGTCAGGAAGCGGATTTATCCTTCATTACGAAAGAAAGCGGTGTTTCCATCAATAAATGGAACAACATCGATTACGATAAAGTGACTTACGCGACAAATATCGCCGGCGTTTTCACCGGTGGTGACGTGGCTACCGGTCCCCAGACGGTCGTTAAGGCTGTCTTTGCGGGCAAGGAAGCGGCAAAATCCATTGACCGGTATTTGCGCGGTGAAGATATGAAAGCCGGCCGTGAGAAAGACTGGACCAAAGATCTGGCGGATAAGGGCGATACTACCAATGTGGCCAAGGTACCCAGGGTAAAATATCCGCTCATGAAACCGGAAGACCGAAAAACCAATTTCAAGGAAGTCGGTATTGGTTTTGATGAGGCGCAAGCCATCGCGGAAGCTCTTCGTTGTTTGAATTGCGGTATTTGTTCGGAATGTTATCAGTGTGTGGATGCCTGTATAGCCAAGGCCATTGACCACGATATGACTTATGAAGAAGAAACCATTGAAGTCGGCGCGGTGATCGCCTCTCCAGGTTTTGAAGTATTTGACGCCCGACTGCGCGGTGAATTCGGTTACGGCATTTATAAAAATGTTGTTACGGCGATTCAATTTGAAAGAATTCTGTCCGCGTCCGGTCCTTTCTTCGGTCATGTGCAGAGAATATCCGACGGTAAGGAACCGAAGAAGGTTGCCTTTATTCAATGCGTTGGTTCACGGGATGTTTCCTGTGATAACAGCTGGTGCTCGTCGGTCTGCTGTATGTACGCGACCAAGGAAGCGATTATCGGTAAAGAACATGCCAAGGGGCTGGAGCCCACTATTTTCTATATGGATATCCGCGCTCACGGCAAGGATTTTGACCGTTTTGTTAATCGTGCCAAAGATGAATACGGCATTCGTTACATCCGTTCAATGCCATCGGTCATTAAAGAACTACAGCAAACAAATAATTTGCTGATTAAATATGTAAATCAGGATGGAACCTTAACCGAAGAAGAATTTGATATGGTCGTTCTGTCGGTTGGCCTTATGCCGCCGAAGGAAGCCAGGCAGCTGGCCGCCAATATGGGTATTGAACTTGAAGAGCATGGTTTCTGCAAGACGTCTCTGGAAAATCCTGTTCAGACCTCGCGTCCCGGAGTTTTTGTTTGCGGCGCTTTCGGCGGTCCCAAAGATATTCCCGAGACAGTTATGGAAGCCTCTGCCGCTGCGGCCTGCGCGGAAGGATTGCTGGCGTCCCGTCGCGGCACAATGATTACCCCGGTGGACAATCCGGAAGAAAAGGATATGCGCGGCACGGGAGTGCGCACAGGCGTATTCGTCTGCCATTGCGGTATCAATATCGGCGGTGTTGTTGATGTGCCGGCAGTTCGTGACTATGCCGCGAACCTGCCCACGGTTGTCTACGCGGCGGATAACCTGTTTACCTGTTCGCAGGATACAGCGGTGAAGATGGCTGAAGTTATCAAGGAAAAGGATTTAACCCGTGTTGTTGTAGCCTCCTGTTCGCCCCGCACCCATGAAGGTTTGTTTCAGGAAAACTGCGAGAAGGCCGGTTTGAACAAATATTTGTTTGAGATGGCCAATATTCGCGACCAGAATTCCTGGGTGCATATGCACGAACCGGAAGCGGCCACGGAAAAGGCAAAAGATTTATTGCGTATGGCTGTGGCCAAAGCTCAGTATCTCAAACCCTTGAAACCGGGTCAGCTGTCTGTTAATCATCAGGCATTGATTATCGGCGGCGGTTTGGCCGGTATGACAGCGGCTATGTCCCTGGCAGATCAGGGTTTTGCCTCTTTCATCGTCGAAAAAGAGGATCGTCTTGGCGGTAATTACAATCATCTGTATAAGACACTCGAAGGTTTGGACACGCGCGCTCATTTGAAGGGGCTTTTGGACAAAATTTATAAAAACCCTTTAATTACGGTTTTAACGTCCGCCCAAATTAAAAAGATTGAAGGTTTCATCGGCAACTACAAAACAACGGTACAAACCAAAGATGGCGAGAAGGTTTTTGAGCACGGTGTAGTTCTGGTGGCTACCGGCGCTTATGAAAACAAGCCCAAAGAATATCTATTCGGTCAGAACTCCGGGGTGAAAACGCAAAGAGAATTGGAGACGCTGATTTACGGGAAAGATCCCAAACTGGCTTCTGTGAAAAATATCGTTATGATTCAATGCGTGGGCAGCCGCGATAAAGAAAGACCTTATTGCAGCCGTTACTGCTGTTCCGAGGCGATTAAAAACGCGCTGGAACTCAAGGCTTCTGATCCGTCACGCGATATCACCATTATTTACCGCGATATCCGCACCTTCGCTTTTAAGGAAGATTATTACAAGAAAGCGCGCGAGCTTAATATTAAATTTGTGTCCTACGAAGAAGACCGGAAACCGGAAGTGGTTGCCGCCGGCGATAAACTGGAAGTCAAAGTATTTGACCCGATTCTCAACGAACAGGTTATTCTGCCGGCCGATATCGTGGCTTTAAGCGTCGGCGTTGTGCCGAATCCGGAAAACGCGGCCATCGGCCAGATGCTGAAAGTTCCTACCAATCAGGACGGCTTCTTCCTGGAAGCGCACGTTAAACTGCGCCCGGTTGATTTCGCGACTGACGGCGTCTTTATGTGCGGTATGTCGCATTCGCCTAAATTCAGCGACGAATCGATCACCCAGGCCAACGCCGCGGTATCGCGCGCCTGCATGGTTTTGACACTTGATTTCATCCAGGCTGAAGGCAAGACGGCTTATGTTAATAAAGAAAGATGTTCTGCCTGCGGTCTATGCGAAATCAATTGTCCCTACAGCGCGATCAGGGTTAACGCCGCTGAAGGTTGCGCCGAGGTTAACGCGGTTCTTTGCAAGGGCTGCGGAGTTTGCACGGCGTCGTGCCGCATGAATGCCGTTGATCTTAATGGTTTCAATAACGAAGAAGTATTGGCACAGATATATAATTTAAACTAGGCAAACGGCTGAATAGACGTTTGGCCGCTGGATGGAGAATATATGGCTGAGAATTTAGCAAATAAAGAATGGGAACCTAAAATAGTCGCTATTGTCTGCAACTGGTGCACCTATGCCGGAGCCGATTTGGCCGGAATCAGCAGAATTCAGTATCCGCCGAATGTGCGCATTATCCGCGTTCCCTGCACGGGAAGAATCAATCCTTTCTACATTGTGAAGGCACTGCAGTCCGGCGCCGATGGCGTTCTGGTTTCCGGATGTCATCCGGGTGAGTGTCATTATATATCGGGCAATCTGGTTGCGCGCCGTAAATTCGCCGCGTTGAAAAGTTTTCTTAATTACGTTGGCGTGGAAGGCGACAGAGCCTTGTTTACCTGGGTTTCCGCGTCCGAAGGCGATCGTTTTGCGCAGGTCATCAAAGGCGTCACGGCGAAAGTCAAGGCTTTGGGACCGGCTAAAAAATTAATTAAAAAGATGGAATAATTTTAAATATAAAAGATCATTAAAATAAACGGGGAAATCATCACTGTGGAAAACATCGAAACAAAATTGCGGGAAGAAGCAAAAAGGCTGCTTTTGGAAAAGAAGGCCGACGTGATTATCGGCTATGAAAAAGGCACGCTTCCATTAACGGCAACACCTTGTTTTATTACCACGCCGGAAGAAGCCGACAAGCTTGTCTGGAATAATCTCTGCACACAGAATCTGGCCAAGTTTGTACACGATCTGATTATGATGCATAAGAATTCGCAAAAGCGTGTCAAGCCGGAAGACCGGAAGAAAAAAGTCATAGGTGTTGTGGCACGCGGCTGCACGACCAGATCGCTGATCATTCACCTGCAGGAAAGACAATACGAGCGTGACGAAGTTTATATCATCGGTGTTCCCTGCGACGGCTATCTGGATGGCAAAGGATTGAAAGTCGCTGTGGGCGGCGCGGATATAGTCGAAGGAACCATTGACGGCGGACAAATTAAAATGAAAACTTCCGACGGCGATAAAACAGTGGCGCTTAAAGATGTTCTGGCGGACAGCTGCCTTACCTGCCGTTTCAACAATCCGATTATTTCCGATATCATGATAGGGCAGAATGCTCCCGCCATGAATCCCGATGCCGAATATAACGATGTAAAAGATTTTGAAGCCAAACCGATTGAAGAACGCTGGGCATATTTTGTCAAGGAAATGGAAAAATGCATCCGTTGCAATGCCTGCCGTCAGGCTTGTCCCTCCTGTTACTGCCCGACATGCTTTGTGGAACAAAGTCAGCCGCAGTGGGTAGGTATCGGCGAAGATAAGACCGATACCCAGGTGTTTCAGTTTATGCGTCTGTATCACATGGTCGGGCGCTGTGTTGATTGCGGGTCCTGCGTTTCCGTTTGCCCGATGGGTGTTGACTTGAGGAAATTCCTCAAGAAGATTGATAAGGATTGCTGGGAACTTTTCGCTAACCGCGCGGGATCCAGCATGGAAGATATGCCGCCGCTCGGCAAATATGATGAACATCATGATAAAGAAGATTTTATCTTCAACCCATAATTAGTTTGAAATGATGGAGCTTACATGGAAAATTTTCTGGAAGAAGTAAACAAAAAGATTAACGGTGTTCCCATTCAACGCTGCTATCATTGCCGTAAGTGCACGGCCGGTTGTCCTGTGGCTGCCCACATGGAGTATAACCCCAACAAAGTTGTCAAAATGATACAAAACGGTCAGCGTGATAAGGTTTTGAACAGTTCGACAATATGGCTTTGCCTGTCTTGCGAAACCTGCATTACCCGCTGCCCTAATCAGATTGATATTGCCCGTATGATGGATGTGCTCCGGCAGATGGCGATTGAAAGCGGCGTCGGCGCGCGCGAGGCGAACATCTTGAAGTTCCATGAAGCGTTCCTCGCCTCCATTAAGCGTGGCGGTCGCATCAACGAAATGATGATGACGGTTCATTACAAACTCAAATCGGGAGATCTTCTCTCGGATGCTTTGATGGCTCCGGGTATGTTCCTGAAAGGAAAGCTGGCGCTTTTGCCTCCGCGGACAAAGGATTTGAAATCGGTTAAAAATATTTTTGAGAAAACAAAAAGTATATAATGGCAGAATTGTTTCGTATCGAGCCATCACCGGCCTGATACAGAGAAGTAACAAGTATAAAAGGAGGCTACTCTCTTGAAAGTTTCATATTATCCGGGCTGCTCGCTGCACGCGACGGGAAAAGAATATGATCAGTCCATGAAGGCCGTCAGTCGTGCCTTGGGTATCGAACTCAAAGAAGTTGATGATTGGTCCTGCTGCGGCGCGTCAGCCGCGCATAACACTAATTTTGATTTGTCTATCGCTCTGTCGGCGCGCAATCTGGTTGCCGCGGAAAAAAACGCGATGGATGTCATGGTCCCCTGTGCGGCCTGCTTTAATCGTTTTAAGACCGCTGAACATAACCTGAAAGCGGATAAAGAACTGAAGGCAAAAATTGAAGACGTTATCGGCGCGAAATATCAGGGAGGCATCGCCATTCGCAATCCCATTGATATCATTTATAATGAAATCGGCATTGACGCGCTGGCGGCCAAAGTTGTCAAACCGCTGGCCGGATTAAAACCCGTTTCCTATTACGGATGCCTGCTTTTGAGACCGCCGGAAGTTTGTGAATTTGAAAATTATGAAAATCCTTTCATGATGGATAAGATTCTTGGTTCAATCGGAGCCGACGTTAAAAACTGGTCATACAAAACGGATTGCTGTGGCGGATCCATGTCGATCAGTAAAACATCTATTGTCATTGACATGTGCGACAAGCTGATGGGCGCCGCGAAGGAAGCCGGCGCTAATTGTCTGGTCACGGCATGTCCCATGTGCATGGCCAATCTGGACATGCGGCCCAGCAGCGCGATGAAAATGCCGGTCTTTTATTTTTCAGAATTGATGTCGCTGGCGCTGGGACTTGACGGATCGAAAGAAACGTTCAAAACACACATATTTGATCCTCAGCCGCTGCTGAGAGAATTGCGGTTGATTTGATAATTTATAAGCTGATTTTACTTCATGCTTTTTTTAAGTAAAGTTGCTGGAGAAAATTCTTAATTAGGGAAAATTATGGAAAAACGTTTAATCAAGAAAGACGCACTGGCGGGCATTGCCAAAAAGATGGCAGGGGATTTCCTGGTTTGGGCTCCGGTGAAAAAAGAAGACAATATACTTTTTGAACCTTTGCAAAAGGATGCTGAACCTTTCTTTGCTTATTTAAATTCCAAGAATGCACCGAAGAATGTATTTTTTCCGCACACGGAAACAATGATGAAATATACCCGGACGGAAAAAGGCATGGTTTTTTCCGAGGACGAAAACAAAGCGAAGCAGTCTGTTTTATTCGGCGTGCGTCCCTGTGACGCGCATAGTTTTGTCCTGCTGGATAAACTTTTCGATCAGGAAAAATACAAGGATGATTACTACATTGCCAAGCGGCAAAACACAACGGTTGTTTCAATGGCCTGTGTAAAACCGCCTTACACGAGCTGTTTTTGCACGTCGGTTGACGGCGAGCCTGTTTCCTCGGACGGCGCGGACATTCTGCTGACGGATATTGGTTCTCACTATCTGGTTGAGTTTATTACACCCAAGGGAGAGAAACTGGTTAAATATTTCGGTGAAACAAAGGCCGACGCGGCGGCGGAAACCAGGAAAAGCGAAATCGCGGCCAAGGCCAAAGAAATGATTAAGTCCAAAATACCCGCTCACGAAATCAAACCGATACTGGACAAGAATTTCGATAATCCTTTCTGGAACACGATTTATGCCAAATGTCTGGCTTGCGGCACCTGCACCTATTTGTGTCCCACCTGTCATTGTTTCGATATCAGTGACGAGGTCAAAGGCAGCGACGGCATTCGAATCCGGTCGTGGGATTCCTGCATGTTCCCCATGTTTACCAAGGAAACGTCCGGTCACAATCCACGATCTTCGCAGAAAGAAAGATGGCGTCAACGAACGATGCACAAGTTCAAGTATTATGTGGATAATTTTAACGCGATTGCCTGTGTGGGCTGCGGCAGATGCGTTATGTCTTGTCCTGTGAATATTGATATTCGAAAAATTGTTGAAGATATTTCAAAATTATAACTAGGGAGTTAGTAATGCAAAATCCTTATATACCTTATCCTGTTGTGGTGGATAAAATCATTACTGAGGTCGATACCAAAGACATCAAGACTTTTCGTTTCAAATTCGTAAATCCCGAAGACGAAGCGAAATACAATTACATTCCCGGCCAGTTCGGCGAGCTTTCCATTTTCGGCAAGGGCGAATCGCCCATCGGTATCGCTTCTTCTCCGACACAAAAAGGCTATATTGAATTTACCGTACAAAAAGCCGGAGTAGTTACCTCGGCGCTCCATGAAATGGAAGAAGGCACCGTGATGGGCATCCGCGGCCCGTTGGGTAACTCCTGGCCTCTGGAATTTCTTGAAGGCAAAAATATTGTCATTGTCGGCGGCGGGTTTGCGTTTACCACATTGCGCTCTCTGATCAATTACATGATCTACGGCGACAACCGTAAACGCTTTGGCAATATCACGATCATTTACGGCGCGCGTAATCCCGGCCTGTTGCTTTATAAAGATGAATTAATCGAGTGGGGCAAGAGAACCGATTTAAATCTTAATGTCACTGTTGACAAAGGCGACGCGACCTGGAAGGGCAAGGAAGGTTTTGTTCCCGCTGTATGTAAGGAAGTCGCGCCCAGCAAGGAAAACGCTGTCGCGGTGATTTGCGGGCCTCCTGTCATGATCCGCTTCACATTGCCGGTATTTTTTGATCTTGGTTTTTCCAAGGAAAACATTATTACTTCTCTGGAAATGAGAATGAAGTGCGGGATCGGCAAATGCGGACGCTGCAATGTGGGCAGTAAATATGTTTGCAAGGACGGGCCTGTATTTTCTCTGGCGGAACTGGATAAATTAACGCCTGAATATTAGAAGAACTCAGGTGCTTCAAAAATTAAATTTTATGGGGAACCTGCTGGTTCCCCTTTTTATTAAAAGTGAAGCAATTTTTGAAAAATGATTTTGATAATTTGAGATTGCCGTATATAATCAATATAAATGGATCTCTAAATAACGGGAGATGTTGAATGTCACAAACAGTTACGCCTTACCTTGAAATGTCCCAGGCGATAATGGATGCCGGCGGCGAGGCGCTGAAAAAATGCTATCAGTGCGGAACCTGTTCAGGCACCTGTCCATGGACCCCGATCACCCATTTTAATATCCGCAAGCTTGTCCGTTTTGGCCAGTTGGGCATGGACGGCATTGAAGAGTTTATGTGGGGTTGTTCCACCTGCAAGTTCTGTGTGGACAGATGCCCCCGCGGTGTCGAAATAATTGACGTGGTTACGGCCATCCGCAATGTCTATAGCGGAGGCGGTCTGCTGCCGCAGAGTTTGCGCGCATTTGTCGGTTCCATGTCAGCCAGAGGAAATCCCTGGTCGGGCGATCAGGCCAACCGCAACGCCTGGGCCAAGGAAAAATACCCTCTTTACACCAAAGAAACAGAATATTTGTTTTTTAGCTGCTGTACCGTTTGTTATGATCCCCGCAATAATAAACTCGCCAGAGCTGCCGCTGAGGTTTTGAATCAGATGGGAGTCAGCTGGGGGTTGCCGTCCACGGAAGTCAATTGCTGCGGCGAGAGCTTAAAAAAGGTCGGCGATCTGGAGTTGTTCGACCGGCTGAAAAACAATAATCTGAATTTCTTCAATACGTCCGGTGTGAGCAAAATCATTACCGTATCACCGCACTGCCTGGCGTCCTTCAAGAAAGATTACGGCCAGGATTATGAAGCCATCCATCTCAGTCAATTGATTGATCAAAAGATAAAGGAAGGCAAGCTTGCCCCCAAGAAAGATTTTGGCGGCGTCAAGGTCACCTATCATGATCCCTGCTATCTGGGACGGCACAGCGGTGTTTATGACGCGCCGCGCGATGTGCTCAGGGCCATACCGGGCCTTGAATTTGTCGAGATGAAACGCAGCCGCGAACAAAGCATGTGCTGCGGCGGCGGCGGCGGCGGATTATGGATGGAGAAACTCAAGGGAGAACGTTTAAGCGATCTGAGAATTGAAGAGGCGCTTTCTACGGGAGCGTCTATTCTGGCTACGTCCTGCCCGTATTGCATTACCATGTTTGAAGACAGCATCCGGACGCTCAATGCTGATGATAAGATTTCAGTGAAGGATGTCACGGAACTTGCTCTGGAGAGCCTGGGAATTGATATTGACGAGCCGGTTGCGGATACCTGCAACGTTTAACGCAGTTGAAAATAAATAAAGTCAGAATGATGATTCTGAAGGAAAAAAGTAGGGAGATAGTATGAGCAGAATTGGTGTTTTTGTTTGCCACTGCGGTTTGAATATAGCCAAGACGGTTCGCGTCAGTGAACTGGCCGAGTTCGCGGCTACACTTCCTGACGTTGTTATAGCAAGGGACTACAAGTTCATGTGCTCCACGCCCGGACAGGAGATGATTGCCAACGATATCAAGCAATATAAACTGGATCGTGTCATTGTTACCGCCTGTTCACCGCTGATGCATGAAAAAACATTCCGCAAAGTGATTGAAAACGCGGGTTTGAATCAATATCTGCTGACCGTCGTTAATATCCGTGAACAGCTTTCCTGGGTAACGCATGATATCGAAGAAGGCACGGCGAAAGCAAAGGCGCTCTTGAATGGCGCCGTTTACCGGGCGCGGAATCTGGCGCCGCTGAGCTCGCGTGTCATCGACGTCAACCCCGATGTTATGATAATCGGCGCCGGTATCGCCGGGATTCAGGCCGCTCTGGAATTGGCCAATACCGGGAAAAAAGTTTATCTGGTCGAAAAGAATTCGACCATCGGCGGCCATATGGCCCAGTTCGATAAAACGTTTCCCACGCTGGATTGCGCCGCCTGCATTCTGACGCCCAAGATGGACGCGGTCTTACAGCACAAGAATATAAATTTAATGACCTATTGCGAAGTAAGCGAGGTCAAGGGATATGTCGGCAATTTTGATATTACGGTTAAACAGAAGGCGCGTTATGTCGATCACAGCAAGTGTAACGCGTGTCTGGCCTGCACGGAAAAATGTCCCGGCAAAGGCGTTTCTGAATGGGATGAAGGGCTGGTAAAAAGAAAAGCGATTTACATTCCCTTCCCGCAGGCCGTACCGCAAAAACCTGTTATCGATAAAGAGTCCTGTACTTATTTTATCAAAGGCAAGTGCAAACTTTGCCAGAAAGTCTGCGAACAGAAAGCGATTGATTACGAACAGCAGGATACGTTCACCACGGTAAAAGTCGGAGCGGTCATTGTAGCGACCGGTTATAATCTGATGGATACCAAACCGCTTGTTCAATACGGCTACGGCAAATATCCGGGCGTTTATACCTCGCTGGAAGTCGAAAGACTGTTTAATTCCGCGGGGCCCACCGGCGGGAAGGTGACGCTCAGAGACGGGTCGGAACCGAAATCCATCGCCATCCTGCATTGTATCGGCAGCCGTGATAAAAATTATCAGGAACATTGCAGCCGTGTCTGCTGCATGTACTCGCTTAAATTCGCTCATCTCTTCAAAGAAAAAACCTCCGCCGATGTTTACCAGTTTTATATTGACATGAGAGCGGCGGGAAAGGGTTATGAGGAATTTTACAACCGTCTGATAGAAGAAGATGTTAAGTTTATACGCGGTAAAGGCGCCCGTGTCACGGAAAGTGAAGAGGAGCCCGGCCGTCTGATTATGGAAGCGGAAGATACCATTACCAGTAAATTTATGAAAGTGCCCGTGGATATGGTTGTTCTTTCACCGGCCATCGTGCCGCGGGAGGACGCGAAGGAAATTGCCAGACTGTTTAATCTGAGCACCGACAAGCAGGGATTTTTCATGGAGCGGCATCCCAAGCTCGCGCCTCTGGCTACCATGACAGAAGGTATTTTTATCGCCGGTGTTTGTCAAAGCCCGAAAGATATTCCAGATACTGTAGCTCAGGCAAACGGCGCTGCCGCGGAAGCTTTAACGATTATCTCCAATGACAAAATGGAACTTGACGCGACCACGGCGATGGTCAATCCTGCGGCATGCTGCGGTTGCCAGAACTGCGTGCGGGTGTGTCCTTACGGCGCTCCTTCATATAATCCTGATAAACGGGTTTCGGAAATTAATGAGGCTCTGTGTAAAGGATGCGGTTGCTGCGCGTCGGTCTGCCCGACATCGGCTATTATTGCCCGTCACTTTACCAACGAGCAGGTTTTGGCGGAGATGGAAGGACTCATGGAGTTTTAGGTATGGCATTATAAAAGCGCCCGTCTGCTTTGTTGCGCTTCTTTTCGCTTCGCGAAAATCGCGCGCCTTGCCTCTGGAACTTTTTATTACGCCATGCAATGATTTTATTGAGAGGAATATATATGTCGTTTGAACCGAAAATATTGGGTATAGCCTGCAATTGGTGCACTTACACGGGAGCGGATCTTGCCGGCACAACCAGATTGCAGTATCCGACGAATGTCCGGGTTGTCCGGGTTATGTGCTCAAGCCGCATCAATCCTTCCTTTATATTCAGAGCTCTTCAGTTTGGTGCGGACGGCGTTCTTGTGGGCGGTTGCCATCCCGGAGATTGCCATTATAATACCGGAAATCTCTACGCGCGAAGAAGGCTTGCCACGACCAAAAAGATACTGGAATTTGCGGGAATAGAACCGGGGAGATTCCGGGTGGAATGGATTTCCGCTTCCGAAGGCAACAGATTTGCGGAAGTTATTGAGGAGTTTACAACTCAAATTAAGAATCTTGGCCCCCAGACGAAGATGAAGATTCAGGAGTAGGGTTGGGAGATAATATGACTGATTTTAAAAAAATCGAAGAAAATTTAAAGAAGGAAGCCAAAAGGCTTTTAGAGTCCGGCGAAGTGGCCGTGGTGCTGGCGTACGGAAAAGGCTTTGACGAACAACATCCGATGCCTTACGCGGCAAAAAGTGTTGCGGACGTCGAAAATATCGTATTCAACGAATACTGCACCCATAACATGGCCCGTTATCTCGTTCGTTATCCGCAGGGGACAAAAATTGCCATCGCCGTGAAGCCGGCCGACAGCCGCGCGGTGGTTCAGTTGATCCAGGAAGAAAAAGTCAAGAGAGAAAACATGGTGCTCCTGGGTATTCCCGTAAGCGGCATGAAAAATGCCAAGACAGGCGAAGCCATCGACAGCCAAACCACGTGCGGTATGGTTAATCCTGTTCTTTACGATGTTTTACTGGGCGAGGAAATTCACGGACAGAAGGCGGCTTCCCCCTACGATGTTCTGGCCAAGTATGAAGCGATGGACCATGAAGCCCGATGGGAATTCTGGAAGAGTCAACTGGATAAATGTATTCGCTGTTATGCCTGCCGCAAAGCCTGTCCGATGTGTTATTGCGACCCGTGCTTTATCGATCAGTTAAAACCAAAATGGGCCGACAAGGCGCCTCAGTCTCCCGGTAACATGATGTATCACCTGACTCGTTTTCAGCATCTGGCCGGACGTTGTATTGACTGCGGCGAATGTTCACGCGCGTGCCCGGTGGATATTCCTTTATATCTTTTCCATAAAAAGGTGGCCAAGGAGTGCGAGGAAATGTTTAAGCAGGCGTCCGGTATGAGCATAGAAGACAAGCCCGTGCTGGTCAATTTCCGGGTGGAAGATTCAGACAAAATTTTGGAGTAAGGAGCGGTTTGTGTTGAAGAAAACAGCCATAGAAAAAATACCCGAACTGGCAGCGGCGTTGATGGATAAGGGGTCGCTTCTTGCCCCTGTGAAAGAAGCCTCCGGTCATAACTTCGCGGAGATTAAAGATCCGCAAAAAGTTGATCTGAATTTCTACAATACCATCCTGAGCCCGAAGGGAGCGTTTTTCCCCCATAAGGAGGATTTTGTTAAATATAATACGGGCAAACCCGTATCGGAGGCCGAAGAGGTAGCCATGGATCCGAAACCGGTGTTCCTGTTTGGAGTCCGTCCTTGCGACGTCAAAAGCTTCTCCATTATGGATATTCACTTCAATGCCGCGGGAATCATTGATCCCTATTGGAGCCAGAGAAGAAAAGCAGCGACCATATTCGGCTATGCCTTCGATTTGAATAAACCGGTTGATGCCGCCGATTTTTATAATTCGCTGGGAATTTATGCGGCGGATACCGAAGGCAGCGATGTTTTCATGGTGAAGACAGACAAGGATTTGCTGCTCAAAAGCATTACCCCTAAAGGTGAGGAGCTTCTCGCGGGGCTTAATACCCTTGTTGACGCGGGCGCGGTTGATGAAAAATATTTTGAAGAAACTCTGAAAAAAGGCAAGGAATATAAAACACGTTTTCAGTGCATCGATCAGGACGTCGTTGCCAAAAAACTGGAAGCCATTTTTAATAACACCGATTTCTGGACAAAAGTTTCATCCGCGTGCCTGAGCTGCGGTATCTGCACGTTTGTCTGCCCGAACTGTTACTGCTTTGACATTTGCGATGATACAATGTTCAGCAAAGGAACGAGGCGCAGAGTGTGGGATGCCTGTATGTTTACGGATTTCACGCTGGAGGCGAGCGGCCATAATCCCAGAACACAGGTTTTCCAGAGATTAAGGCAGAAAATCAATCACAAATATTCGTATCATGTGAAAAAATATGGCGTAATTTCCTGTGTTGGCTGCGGACGCTGCACGCGTTCCTGTCCGGTCAACATTGATATATATTCGATTGTCGAAGAAGCGCAAAAAGTTTAAGCTGCGTGCATTGAAGAAACATTTTTGAGGAAAAGAGATGTCAAATAACAACCCTTACATACCTGTACCGGTTCAGATTGCCAGGATCACAAACGAAGTTGATACGAACGATATCAAAACATTCCGGCTGACTTTTCTGAACAAGGAAGACGAAGAAAAATTTAAATACACACCCGGGCAATTTGGCGAGCTGTCCATTTATGGCAGGGGGGAATCGCCCATCGGCATCGCCTCTTCACCTACGGATCCGGGCTATGTTGAATTTACCGTTCAGAGAGCCGGAACGGTCGTGCCGGGTATGGTGACGGCCGCTCTTCATGATCTGGATGAGGGCGCTCAAATCGGCCTTCGCGGTCCCTTGGGCAATTCCTGGCCGATTGAATTTCTGGAGAATAAAAATATCGTGGTGGTTGGCGGCGGTTTTGCCTTTACGACCCTGCGTTCGCTGATTAATTACATGCTGTACAAGGACAACCGGAAACGATTCGGCGAGATTACCGTGGTCTACGGCGCAAGAAATCCGGGCCTGCTCCTTTATAAGGACGAACTTGCCGCTTGGGAAAAGAGAGACGATATCAAAATGGTCGTGACCGTTGACAAGGGTGACGCGACCTGGAATGGCCGGGAAGGTTTTGTTCCCGCTGTCTGCAAGGAAACGGCGCCTTCTCCCAAGAATGCGGTAGCCGTCATCTGCGGTCCGCCCATTATGATCAAATTTACGCTGCCGGTCTTTTTTGAGTTGGGTTTTTCCAAGGAGAACATTCTGACGTCGCTGGAGATGCGCATGAAGTGCGGCATAGGAAAATGCGGCCGCTGCAACGTCGGCAGTCAGTATGTCTGTAAAGACGGCCCCGTGTTTTCGCTGGCCCAGCTGGATGAACTGCCCCGCGATTTTTAATAATAATCAAAGATTTACCGGATTTTGGTAAATCATTAATGATCTTTACTTTTTATCATAAATGAAAGCTTACCGCATATATTTTTATCATTGATTTTAGTCCTTATTATCTTTAATCCGCGCCAATTATTTTATAAGGAACAAAAATGTTAAGAAAAAAGCCAGTCAAAATTATTGACTGTCGGTCACAGATATTTTATAATGATATCAATAGCTTGAAATAACGATATCGAATAATACTTGACCGTTAAATGTTGTCGGTGTAGGATAGATAAAATATTGTTATGCAGCAAAATGCAGTAAGGAGGTATGTATATGACAAAGTATCTCTACAATCAGGAGGCGGTCGAAAACCTCAGGTTGAGCGATACGTCCATTTTGGACAGGTTGGTGGATTTTGAATCGGCCCGCGAGGCGCATCTGAAGAAAGATCACGCCAAAAAAGATAAACGAATGTCTCTTAAAGAGGCTATCTCAACATTTGTGCAGGACGGCGATATAATGACCGATGGCGGTTTTTCGTATGTACGGACACCACACCAGGCATTTCATGAGATTATTCGTCAGGGTAAAAAGAATCTTCAAATGATCGGAGCGCCAAACACGAATCAGAGTTTTCAAATCGTGTATGGCTGCGTCTACTATTCCCACAACTCATACGTCGGCGTGGAAATGCGCGGTATTGATAAAAGCTATGACCGCATGCTGAAGGCCCAGCGGCTTAAGATCCTTTCCGAATGGAGCCATGGAGGCGTGGCTCTGGGCTTCAAAGCCGCCCAACTGGGCACTCCGGGAGTCTTCAGCAAGCAAATGCTCGGCAGTGATATTGTTCGCTACAATCCCTACCTCAAGGTCATGCAGAACCCCTTAAGTAATTATCATGATCCCGTGGTTTTTATTCCCGCCCTGTATCCCGACGTGGCGATCGTTCATTGTCACGCGGCGGATAAATTCGGTAATGCCTATATTTACGGTCCCGCGGTGAATGATCTGGCCGTGGCGGCCGCGACCCGCAAGCTCATCATCACCGCCGAAGAAATTGTTCCCGAAAACGACATACGCTACAACAAACAGGGACAGATTATTCCGTTTTTCTATGCCGATGCTGTGGTGGAAATGCCTTTTGGGGCGGTGCCCGGCAATATGCCCGGATGTTACTACTGGTCCCGTCAGTGGTGGGAAAAACTCATCCGTTTCGGCGGTGTCTCCGACGAAAATATGAAGGCGTTTCTTGATGAATGGGTTTTAGGCACCAAGGATCAGTTTGAATTCGTCGATAAGCTGGGCGGTGCCAAGTGGATTGCCGAGGCCCGCCGCCAAACCAAAGCCGCTGAGGGCGACAACGAAGACATCGATTTTACCTACGAAGAGTATACCCTGAATCATGATTCAGGACTTTTCTATTAATTAAGGAGGACGCCATGCAAGACTTAAATGCTCCCGCCAATCCGTTAGAAACATTGGCGTATATTATAGCGCAGCAAATTTATGATAATGCGATCGTTTATATCGGCACAGGAATTCCCATGGTGGCAGGGATTCTGGCCAAGAAAACTCATGCCCCCAATATTACATTAGTCTACGAATCAGGCGGACAGGATCCGATTGAAGGCGACATGCCCTGGTCGGTAGGCTGCCCTTTTACCTGGCGCAAATCCCCGACCGTCATGGAGATGTCCTATTCTTTCGCGCAGTGCTACAACGGATATGTGGATATCGGATTTTTAGGCTTTGCCCAGGTGGATATGTACGGCAATGTGAACACCCACATGATCGGCAAAGATTTTCACAAACCCAAGGTTCGAATGACGGGCAGCGGCGGTAATAACGATCTTTCCTCCCTGACGGAAAATATGGTGCTGGTTGGACTCCAGACACCGGATAAGTTCCCGGAAAAGGTTGATTTTATCACCTCCGTGGGATATCTGACCGGAGGCAATTCGCGCAAGGAAGCCGGTCTTATCGGCAAGGGACCGGCGGCCGTGATCAGCCCGTGGGGTGTTTACGATTTCGAGCCGGTCAGCAAACGCATGAGGGTAAAATCCCTGACCCCCGGCGTCAATTTTGAGATCGCTCAGTCTCTCACCGGTTTTGAGCTTCTTAAGCCGGAAGGCGGGATTCCCGAGACGAAATTGATCACGGACGAGGCCTTGAAGATCATACGCACCCAGGTGGATCCGCGCGGCGTTTTCACGACCATGCCGGCCGCGTAAAAATTGAAAGTAACGATAATCGCCTGTTTTATCGATAGGTTAATTTTTATACTGGCGCTTTTTAAAAAAAAAGCGTAGATACTTTAACGCATATTACAGAATATTGTTTTGAAGACGATATAAATCAAAAAAATGATTGTTACATGAAAGGAGAGTCAAATGAATTATCTGTTGCAGCCCAAAAAATATCAGAGCCTCATGGCCGACAAAGGTTCAAAGGATATTATGGACAAGACCGTTGCTTTCTTCGAGAAGTTCGGAAAGACCAAACTTACTGAAGATTTCAATAAAAAAGTATGGTATCGCGAGTTTGTCGATTTCATTGCCAAAGAGCAAATCTTTGCCAAGCTTCTTACCCCCAGCCAGTACGGCGGCGGCGATCCGGATTGCCGTTGGGACACGGCCCGCAACAGCGAATACAGTGAACTTCTGGCTTTTTATGGTTTGGGTTACTGGTATTGCTTTCAGGTCAGTATTCTTGGGCTTGGTCCCATCTGGATGAGCCCCAATGAAAAGGCCAAGAAAAAGGCCGCGGAGTTACTGAAAAAAGGGGCGATATTTGCCTTCGGCCTGTCCGAAAAAACGCACGGCGCGGATATCTATTCCACCGAAACGATTCTTGCGCCGCAAAAAGACGGCACATGGGTGGCAAACGGTGAAAAATATTACATAGGCAACGGCAATGAGGCCGAGATGGTTTCAACGCTGGGCAAGGTTAAGGACGGCACCGACGATTATGTTTTCTTCGTCACCAATTATAAAAACAAAGCTTACGAGCTCAAAAAGAATGTTATTTCCCATCAGGAATACGTCTCCAACTTCGCGCTCCATGATTATCCCATTACCGCGGACGATATTCTTTCCCGCGGTTCTCATGCCTGGGATTCCGGCCTTAATACCGTGAACATCGGCAAGTTTAACATCGGCCCCGCTTCCATCGGTGTCGCGGAACACTGCTTTTATGAGTCAATAACCCACGCGGCAAACAGGATACTCTACGGCATGCCCGTAACCGATATGCCGCATGTGCGGAAAAATTTCATCGACGCCTGGCTGCGTATCGTGGGAATGAAACTCTACCAGCGCCGTTCCACCGACTATTTCCGCAATGCCAATGATAAAGACAGACGCTATCTTCTTTACAATCCCACCAGTAAGATGAAAGTAACTCTGCAGGCTGAGGAAGTGATTAATCTGCTCTGGGACGTCGTCGCCGCCAAAGGTTTTGAAAAGGACACCTATTTCTCCATGGGCGCCTGCGATATCCGGGGACCATCCAAACTCGAAGGGACGGTTCATGTGAACGTCCAGCTTATTCGCAAATTCATGAAGAACTACTTTTTTAGTCCTGCTCAGTACGCTCCGGTTTCTCCGGAATTTTCTCTCAAGGACGATCTTTTCCTGTTTAATCAGGGACCGACCAAGGGACTGGGCGCGGTTCAGTTCCACGATTACAAGCCGGTCTTTGAAGCCAACAAACAGCTTCCGAATGTGGCCATCTTCATTCAGCAGATTAATCTCTTCAAAGAATTGCTGGAAAAAGCGGGTCCGGACAAGGCGCAGGACATGGATCCTTCATGGTCGCTGCCGGTGGGAGAGATGTTCTCCATCGTTGTTTATGGTCAGCTGATTCTGGAACAGGCCAAATTTGACAATATGGACGCGGATGTCGTCAATCAGATTTTTGATTTTATGGTGCGTGACTTTGCCCGCTTTGCCCTGCAGATTTACGGCATGCACAACACCAAGGATGAACAGCGCGCCTATTGCAAGGATATCATGCTGATCAAGGCACAGGGAGATGATGCCCAGTACAACAGGATATGGACAAAATACGTGTATGCCTTAAACGGCGAATACGCGATGAATGAATAGACAGTAAATCATTAGATATTAAGCAACTGCGGGTGAAGCATTTTAATATGCTTCACCCGTTTTTTTAGGCCTTACAGTTATTTTGTCCCAAACGCGAAGAAGGATCCTGCCGGTAATATTCTTTGAGCACCCTGTAAAGATCGGGCGCGTGTTTGATCATCAAACGGGGCTGGTCAAAAAATTGCTCGGTTGCCACAGCGAAGAATTCAGCTTCGTTGGTAGCGCCGTAGGCATTGAGAAATGATTTTTTACCACGTTCGGCATCGTGTTTGAGGCGAAGGTATTCAGCGGAACACGTCTTTACCCAGTCGCGGTATTCCGCCCTGTCACGAAGCGGCGGCGTGCCGTCAGCCGCGCCGTCGAGCATATCCAGCTTGTGGGCGAATTCGTGATAGATAACGTTATGACCTGATTCGGGATGGCGGCCGCCCTGCAGCGCCGCGTCCCAAATAATGATGACAGGCCCCTGCCGGAAGGCCTGGCCGATAATCGGATGACTGAGTTCTACCGGCGCCTGCGCGGTTTCAAAAAAACCAAGTTTACGCCGGGGTGGAACCACCGTGGAAGGATAAACAATGATGGTTTCCACATTCTGATAATAGTTGTGGGGTAATCCCAGTAAAAGCAGACAGGCCTGCGCGGAGATGGTAACGCGTATTTCGTCGGTCAGTTCAAGTCCGCCCGCGCTTTCCCAATTTTTTTCGGCAATGAATACCTGGATCAATTCGCGCAGATGTTTACGCTCAGCGTCGTTCAGCATGCAATAATGGGCAACATTGCGCTGGATGATGTCTTTCCACGCGGATGGAAATGGAACGGCCATGATTTTTTCGCGGCGGCGATTGGCAAACCATTGAAACATGTAGATTCCTTTCAAAAAAAATATATTTTTGATGAAGATGTCTTTACGCAATCAACATGATCGTCCGGTATAAAAAATAAATCCCGAACACGATCAGAAATATTCCGGCGATCAAAGAAATATATCCCGTCATTTTTTCATGAATGATTTTTTTGCCCCAGTGCAGAGAGGCGGCAAGGAAAAACACCCAGATAAAACAGCCAAGCAAAATGGAAAGACATGATAAAAAAGCGGATAAATTCGTTTGCGCGCCGGTTTGCGACATAAGCAGGGCTCCGAAAACGCCTGTCCACCAGATAATGGTCATCGGGCTTGAAATAGCCAGAACGTAGCCGGTTATAAAAGAATTTTGATAAACGCGGCGCGATTGATTTTCCAGAGCGGCTTTGTAAAAATACTCTTTCGCGCTGACCAAACCAAGATAAATCAAAACGAAGCTTCCCGCGACGCCGAGAACAATTTTTATGAGGGAGATATTTAAAAAAGACGTAAGGCCGAAAAAGATAAGCGTCAGGTAAGTCGCGTCGGCGCTCATCGCGCCCAGGCCTGTAAGAAAGGCCTGCCTGAATCCAAAGTTCAATCCGCGTTTAATAATTTCCAGATTGACCGGTCCAAGCGGGGCGGCAAGGGAGAGCCCTAAAATTATATTTTGCAGTAAGGAATATTTCCCCAAATTTATTATTTATCTATTTCCCTTGAAGTGAGATAATCTTATATCAAAACATGCGTTCATTTTGAATGAATTTGTTTTCGCAACCTGTCAACATCCGCTCTTTGAATGTATTCAATAATGTTATTGTACCACATGGTATGAAAACCGTATCCCCCGTTGACCATTTCATCAATCGCCTGATCCTTCGTCCACCTTTGGTAAATGATCCGGTACATGGCGCTCATCAAACCTGTTCGATCCGAGCCATAAAGACAATGAATAAGAAACGGCCCGTTTTTTTGATTCGAGACAATCTTCATAACCGTGATCACATCCTGGTCAATCACGTTCGAGTCTTCTTCACCCGCGTTCATAGGTACTCGTTCGATACGCAATTTCGACAAGATAGCGCGGCCTTCGTCCCCATGGAATTCTCTCAGATCAATAATCGTCTTGATCTTGATTCCAACCCCGGGATCAGCAAGTTGCGCGAATCCGATTTCGGTTGGCTGCGCGCTTCTGTAAAGATTTTTGTTTATCCTGTAAAAATTAGATACATTGCAGGTGCTCTTCATTTGGACAGCCCATGCCAAAGGACGCGGACCGATCGCAGAGGCCGACTTGCACGTAGCGCAACCTGACGGTAAAAGTATGGCCGCCAGGAAAAACAATCCAATATAATTTCTTAATATTGATTTTCTCATGTTTCTATTTTTCCCGGCATTGGTTTCTGAAACGGTTTACATCATTGATGTTATCCAATTTTGAAGGCAGTTGCCGGACCATCATCCCCCCGGCGCGATGTTTTGCGCCGGGGGGATGAAAGGGTTTATGAAATCTCTTCTATGCCGAGAGGATATTTTGACATAATTTCGCAGCCGTCTTTAGTGATGACAATATCATTCTCATACCGGAATCCGATATTCTCTTCCGGCGCGGCATACTGCATCGCGCAGACGACCATTTCATTTTCCTGATAGACATGGTCCTGGTCGGTCCAGTAGGGAAGGTCGGGATTAACAATTGCGCCTATCCGCCATTCATCACCGAAAAGACCGATGCCGTGTTCACAGGCGGGCTGGATAAAATCGCCGCAGCCGCGGCCCTCCGCGAAATCCATCATCAGGGCGGCAAGCGTTCCGGGTGTTGTGCCCGCGCGGTAATTATAGATGACTTTCTGAACAATCGCGACAAAATTATCCGCGTGCCAGCGCTGACGTTTTGTCGCGGGTCCGATCAGATAATTATGCGAATGGTCGCCCAGAGCCAGCTTAAACATCGCGTGAAAATCCAGCATCAGCGGCTCGCCCGCTTTAATCTCCTTGGTTGTGGGCGGCGTACACGCGCCCAATCCCGTGCGGTATCCGCTGGAAATTTCATTGAGTCCCGCGAAATTCCACTCGGACACACTGCCTGCTTTGCGCATGGCCAGCGCCGCGATACCGGCAATCACTGTTTCCGTCATTCCTTTGTATCCGCCGTGCTCAAGCGCCGCTCGCGCCGCCTTGTGTCCCTCATCGACCATGAGCGAAGCGGCGCGAAAACGTTCAATGGTGCCCCTGTCTTTGATCAGGGAAAGCGCATCGATAATGTCGTGCGAGTTTACCCATTCAAAATCGGGCAGAGCGTCTTTAAAGTGGGTATATTCCCAATGGGAAAGATTTCCTTCGGCTGTATAAGAAGAAATTCCGTCCTCATATCCGAGACGTCCTTTTTTAATCCCGAGGTCGTCTTTTATGAAATCGGTTATCGCGGAGACCTGATCCATACCGCCCATTGGCCCATAGGCGCGAACATGGTCGGTATCCAGCCATGTTTCGTCACCGACACGCATCGCGTCAACGACAAAGGTAAAATAGGTTGGCTGGCCTTGGGGCGGAATGATAATATAACTTCTCCACGGACAGAATGTATCCATGACAAAACTCATGGTGCGTATGCGCGAGCCGAGATACACATCGATGCCCCGCTTATGCATTTCGGCCTGTATTGCCGCGACGCGTCCCGGGTTGTCTATATAATACTTGTCTTTCGGATCCAATATTCTGGTCATATGCTGCCTCCCCTTAATACTGCGTTGGAATCTTGGCCAGAACTTTATTCATTCTGTCTGACACGGCCGCGAGTTTCAGCGCTTTGGCCAGATTGCCTTTTAGTTTAAGTTTCCCGGTCATCATCGCCTTTTGCGCGCCCAGTTCCGCGCGGGAAATTCTGGCAAAAATTTCATAATCGCCAATGATTAAAAATTCAGCCTTGGGAGGTTCGCCTGTTCCTGTTTCAAACCGGGTCACTTTCCCGTCTTTGCATTCAACATATAAAAATTTCTCCACCCCGCCGGGACAGTTTTTGTAAATGTTGGACATCGATGTGGTGACCTTATTCATTTTATCCGGGGTAAGTTCCGACTGAAGTCTTTTGAGCGCTTCATCGCTCCACTGTGGGCCTAAATACGCGTGCAGATCTGACATGTTGATTCCTCCTGCTTTGTCTTATTTGCCGGGCAGCACGAATGTGCTGACCGTGTAGATTTTTATTTACAACCAGCGCCTTTTCTTAAACGATGATTTAATAACAAATCTCCTTACTTTTAAAAAGTATAAGAGCAAAAGACCGGTATGTCAACTTGCATTATCAAACGGAGAATTAACCATTGCTTCCATAAATAATCAAGGCGCAAAGACTCATATCATTCATGCGTCTTTGCGCCCCGGTAAGTTTGAAACGGTAAAAATTTCTTTTGCTCTTATTTGCCCAGCATCCCCGCTTTTAAATCTTTATCAGCCGGTTTGACGCCGAGCCATATTCCGAAAAGCACTTTTTTGAAATCCAGTCCCTGTACCGTGCACTTAAGCTCTTTATTTTTATATACTTTCGTTCCCTCCGCGGGCGTATATATAATATCATACACGTCGCCTGGTTTGATGTTATCCTTAAACGTTGAAACAAACGTATCTATCTTGTCTTTGTAAGGTGCCGTGTTGCCGTTCGTGGAATTACTAAAGCCCTCACGGGTGGCTTGTTCCATCTTTTTTCCCGATATCATTTTGGATGTGATTTGAAGCTTGACCGACATGGTCTCATCGGCGTCTATGATCGCGGTGGCATCGCCGCTTTTTTGCTTAAGGTAAAGTCCGCCCACGTAAGCTTTAACAAATAATTTCGTTCTGACTCCGGCCCCGTTTAGTACCAGAACATCATTGCCAACCAGGATGTTATCCGGCATGTCTACATCGGCAACTTCTTTCGCGTAGCCGGTGGATGCAAGGACAAGAATGGCTGCAAACAAAAATAACATTTTTTTAAACATTATGGACACCTCTCTTTTTTATTTCAGCCTTTATACGGCCAGTTTAATAATCTGATGATGAACCTGTTCTGATTACGGATTGACAGGGCTCTGCTTTTTTTGGTTGCAGGGAGTATAGGGGGAAAGCCGTTTGCATGTCAATTATTTTTATCCGAAAGGTTTTGTCCTGAATGAAAAAACCTTTCGCGCAAAGGCTTTTCTTGACAAATATTCGTAAACATTTTTAAATGAGCCTGCCTGAGGCATCATCGTGTTTATTGTGGATAACATCAGGTGAATATATGACTATAAAAAAATCCCTGAATGTAATATTACTGCTGCCGGCGATTTTGGCAGTCTTTGTACTGGCGGCCTGTCAGAAGCCTGCCTCGCTCCCTGTGCTTGGTAAAAGTGATGTTGTTGTCGCGTTTGGCGACAGTATAACTTTCGGCACCGGCGCAGGGCCGCAAGAGAGCTATCCCGCCGTTTTGGAACAAATGATCGGCAGAAAAGTGATTAACGCGGGCGTGCCGGGAGAAATCACCGCCGAAGGCTTGTCCCGTCTGCCGCAAGTACTGGATACGGAAAAGCCGGCCTTGTTGATTTTATGTCACGGCGGCAACGATACTCTCCGGCAGTTGAGCCGTGAGCAGACAGCCCGTAACATCAGGGAAATGGTCGGACTTGCCAGGCAAAGAGGCGTGGCGGTTGTTTTAATCGCGGTGCCATCGCTCGGTCTTTGGGTCTCACCGGCGCCGATGTATCGCGACATAGCCAAAGAACTTAAAATTCCTCTGGAAGAAAAAACATTATCCGGCATATTGGCCGATGATTCTCTAAAGTCGGATTTAATTCATCCCAACGCCGCGGGATATCGCCGTCTGGCCGAGGCTGTCGCAGCGCTTTTGAAAAAAAACGGAGCACTCGATTAGTTTCAGACCATCCTGATATCTGTCATTATTGTGCTGAGAAGGAATCCGCCGGACATCATCGCTTTTGCGGGATGATTTCGAGCCAGTAATCGTCCGGGTCATTGATGAAGTAGATTCCCATGGCTTTATTTTCGAAGCAGATACAGCCCATTTTTTCATGCAGAGCATGGGCGGCGGTAAAATCATCCACCTTAAAAGCCAGATGAAATTCGTTGTCGCCCAGATTGTAAGGCTCCTTTCTGTCGGCTAGCCACGTGAGCTCCAACTGATGCGGTGTTTTACCATCGCCGAGAAACACGAGAATAAAACTTCCGTCCGGCGCTTTGATTCGCCGGACTTCCGTAAGTTGCAGGGCGTCTTTGTAAAAGGCAATACTTTTTTCCAGATTAAGCACATTGAAATTATTATGGGCGAAAGTAAATTCCATAGAGTTGCTCCTTCAAAATATTTGTGTTTCAATCAAACCAGGTATTTCCTCATTTAATTTTATCCAGAAAATCACGGAAGGTTTGTATCGGCTGGGCCCCGACGATTTGATATTTGTTCTCTATGATGAACAGGGGGATGCCCGTCAAGCCGATCGATGCTCCTTCTCTTCTGGCGTTATTCAAGCGCGATTCGTAACGGCCCTCGCGAACGGCGCTTAACATCTCCTTTTCATCAAGGGAGCTTTTTTTGGCAACGGCGGCAATCACATCGGGCTTACCGATATCCAGGCCTTCGGTAAAATACGCGTGAAACATGTCCTTGTGAAAAGAATCGTATCGGCCGTGATCACGCGCAAATTCAGAGGCCATCAGCGCCAATCTGGAATTGGAAAGAACCTTGTGACTGCCGAAGACAACGCCTAATTCTTTTCCCCGTTTGCGCAATTGGTCATAAAACGCATTAAGATCATAATCCCTGAATCTGTCCGACAGCAATACTCCGCCGGGCGGCGTCTCGGGATGAAGCTCGTAACTTACCCATGTATCTACGATTGCGTAATCTTTTTTTAACCGGTCGACAATGCCCTTGCCGATATAACAGAAGGGGCAGATGTAGTCGGAAAATATTTTAAAATTGATCATTCTTTTGTTACATCCAGGAAACTTTCGCGTGTCCTGTGATTGTGTCAAACAGCACAAAATGTTATTACATATCCTCCCCCGCGCTCTCTTTAGGAAGGGGATACGAAAGCGGTTTACAGATGTCCTATGTACAGAAGAAGCAAAATCGCCAGGACATGCAATATCCACCAGCCCGGTTTAAACAATATAAAATATTTCATGGCTCCCTCCTTCCTTCTATTTCCGGAAATATTTACCGATAAGGTAAACGGTGGTTAATGTGACAACATGCGCGTACCAGAATCCCATGTTGGGAAAGCGGAAAAATCTGCCGCCGACCACCTGGTCGTCGGGATGCTGCACAACGGCTTCCATATCAAAAAGGGCTTTGCCCACGGCGAATTTACCCCAAAGCAGAAAAATGTCAGGCAGGCATGTTCCGAATAAGATGGTCTGCAGCGTCCATACATCAGGGTGATTTTCAATGGAAAAATGAGTCATCGTAATGATGCCGATGATAACCGTCATGCCGTTGAAAAGGTAGGCAAAAGATATTGTTGAACGAAACATAAAAAGGACGGGAATGATAACAACGCTGATAAAACCGGCCGCGGCAGGTATGATATTTTCCGCGTCTTTAGCAAGCGGATGTATCCGCAGATGAAGCAGCCAGCCGCCCAGGGCTAAAAAAAAGATGGATAGTAGCAACGTACGCTGAAGATAATCTTTTTTCTTCATAGTTCACCTCTCGTTTTTTTATTTCACAAACAGGGGGAATGGAAGAAACTTCCAGCTATCTTACAGTGATAAGGAATGGATTAAATATACTCGTAATTTTTAAAAGTTCAATTCGTTTTTTATACAAATTTTGGATTGAAAGATTTTATTGTAAAACGTAAAATATCTTTCATAAACAGGACGACATGCTTTTAGAGCAAATAAGGAGAACTTATGGACAGAGCTAAGCAGGCGGTTGCCAAATTCGCGGGCGGTTATAACTGCGCGCAGTCGGTTCTTTTTTCTTTTTGTGACGATCTGGGTTTGGATAAGGATAAGGCGCTCAGGATTGCCTGCGGCTTCGGCGCGGGCATGGGAAGGCAGGAAGAAGTTTGCGGAGCGGTGAGCGGCGGGATTATGGTCATTAGCGCAAAGTACGGCAGGGGAGAAAACGAAGACCGGAGCGCCACGGAGAAAACGTATGTAAAGATAAGGGAATTCATGGATCGATTTTCCCAAATGCACGGCTCTTACATCTGTCGCGACTTGTTAAATGGTTGTGAATTAACGACTCAAGAAGGGCAGAAGACATTCCGGGATAACGATTATTTTAATAAAGTATGCAAGGTATGTGTCGCAAACGCGGTGGAGATACTTGAAAATATTATTTAGAATAGTTATAATGTTCCAAGCAAATTTTGATAATTAAAGCCATGATATGAGTTCATAAATGGAGAAGAAGCAAACATATAACCTTTCGACATCTGTGAATGAAGACATCCTGGAAATTATCATCACAGGGGAAATAACTGCTGATTGTATCGAAAAATTGCAAAACGAAGTCATTGCTGTTACGCAGTCAATAAATCCCCGAAACGTGCTGGTCGATGTGAGCGCGCTCAAAGGGCGTTTCGGATTTACGGAAGCGTATTTTCGCGTCAGGGATTATCCCTCGGATCTGCCAAGAGTAAATATTGCCTGCGTCGATCTTGCCCAAAACGCGGAATATCAGTCGTTTCATGAAAGCACGTCTGTTAATGCCGGCCTCTCTTTTAAATGGTTCTCCAATATCGAGGCCGCCAGAGCCTGGCTAAAAAAGCAAGTTTGAACAATAAAAGGTATGTCAGCAGATGAATAAAAAGATCATTAAACCCACGCCTTTCGGCAGTGTTTGTCTGATTTGGCGTGGTTCAACTAACATGCCGCGGATTGTTTATGTTCTGCTTCCCCGGCCGGGACTGCCGGTTGAAGTTCAGACATCCGCGCTTTTCCCGGATTCCCGAACATATTCCTGCCCTAAAATTGACGCGGTAGCTCTTTCCATCAAGGCATATCTCGAAGGAGAGGACATCAAGTTTCCGCTGAATATTGTCGATTTATCATTGTGTTCGAAATTTCAGCAGTCGGTTTTACGCGCCGAGCACGCGATTCCGCGAGGCCGTGTCAGCACCTACGGGCTTATCGCGGCGCATCTGGGCATACCCGGTGGAGCGCGGGCGGTGGGAAACGCTCTGGCCGGTAATCCCTATCCCCTGATCGTTCCCTGTCACCGGGCAATCCTCTCCAATTATCATCTTGGCGGTTTTCAGGGCGGTGTGGAAATGAAAAAAGCTTTGTTGAAAAATGAAGGGATAATTTTTGATAAAGCGGGGCGAGTGATTTGCAGGCAATTGCATTATAGCTAGGTATTGCGCCCTGATTCCGTCTTGTGACGCAATACAAAGTGTCATTATACCCTGCCTTTTATGGCTAAATCATTCTTGACATACAAGCCTTAAATTCGTATCTTGTCTCCCGTAAAAAGCAAGTTGTTATAAAACTTGTTAATGATGAAGAATAACCGCGTAACACCGGCAAAACAGTAGAAAATCAAAAGGAATACTAGATGCCTATCACAGAAATTCTTACCCGTAACGCCGCCCTGTACGGCGATGAAATAAGCCTTGTTGAAATTAATCCCCAGATCAAAGAAATTAAAGCAAGCTGGAAGGAATACGATCTTGTCGAAACCAATCCCGAAAAAAGATACAGGCGGGAGATGACATGGCGCGAGTTTGACGACAAGGCAAACCGTTTGGCCAACTTTTTGCTCGAAAGAGGTCTGGAAAAAGGACACAAGGTCGGGATATTGCTTATGAACTGCCTGGAGTGGCTGCCGATCTATTTCGGTATCCTGAAAACAGGCGCCATCGCGGTGCCGCTGAACTACCGCTATACGGAAGATGAAATCAAATACTGCCTTGAACTGGCCGAATGTGATGTTTTAATTTTCGGGCCGGAATTTACTGAAAGAATCGACGTGATCCGCGAGCAGATTCCGAACGTAAAAATACGGCTGTTTTTGGGAATGGACTGTCCGGCGTTTGCCGAAAATTATTACGCGCTCACGGCGTGCTCCTCCTCAATAGCTCCGAAAATCACGCTTTCCGACGACGATGACGCCGCTATATATTTTTCATCCGGCACCACCGGTTTCCCCAAGGCTATTCTTCATACGCACCGCAGCCTGATGCTGTCTTGCGAATCGGAAATGAATCACCATAAACAGACGCGTGAGGATAATTTCCTCTGCATTCCGCCGCTCTATCACACCGGCGCTAAAATGCACTGGTTCGGCAGTTTCCTTGCCGGAAGCAGGGCTGTTTTGCTGCGCGGCGTCAAACCGGAATGGATCATAAGAGCCGTATCCGAGGAGCAGGTCACCATCGTCTGGCTTCTGGTTCCGTGGGCGCAGGACATTCTGGACGCCATCGAACGCGGGGATATAAAGCTTGCGGATTACAAACTCGATCAGTGGCGGCTGATGCACATCGGCGCGCAGCCGGTTCCTCCCAGTCTGATCAGACGCTGGAAGAAATATTTCCCCAACCACGATTACGACACGAATTACGGCCTGTCGGAATCCATCGGTCCCGGGTGTGTCCATCTTGGCATAGAAAATATCCATAAAGTCGGCGCG
>DATKPG010000013.1:0-7493 GCA_035524255.1 Smithella sp.
TAGGTTGGTCTGGAAAGCGATCTCGTCGATGGTCTTGACAATTTTCGCTGTGGAATCCGACGACGATTTAATCTGATTGATAGCCGATGACATCCGGCTCATGCTCTCCACGCCCTTATCGGCGCTCTGGCGGGCCTGGTCGGCCACCCCCTTGGCCTCCCGGGCATTTTGAGTGTTCTGCTTGGTCATGGAGGACATCTCCTGCAGAGAGCTGGAGACTTCCTCAAGCGAACTGGCCTGCTCGCTTGCGCCCTGCGACAGCGCCTGTCCGCCTGAACTCACCTGAACACTGGCCGAGGCTACCTGTTGGGCGCCGATGGCCACCTGCTTAAGGGCTTTATCCAGGTTCTCCACAGCCGAATTAATAGACTCTTTGATCTTGGCGTAGTCCCCTTGATAATCGCCATTGACACGGGCGGATAAATCCTTGTCAGCTACTTTTTCCAAAACCACAGATGCTTCGCCTATCGGCCCCATAATGGCATCCAGTGTTTTATTGACACCGGCGACGATTTCCTGATAGGCGCCGTTAAATGCCCCGGCATTACCTCTGACATCAAGATTGCCGGCCATAGCGCTTCCGGTCATAGTATCCATTTCCTTGACCAGATTATTGATGCTCTCCATCATCAGTTTAAGGGCAGGACCGATCTCATCCCTGTCATCCATTGGAGGCAGCTCTATCGCGACATCGCCGGCGGATATCTTTATTAATGTGCCAACCACTACTTTCTGTAATTTTTCGGTAAACCTGTCCATGGCCTGAGCCAATATTCCGATTTCGTCCCTCCGCTTCATTCCCAGCCGGCCCGATACGTGTCCTTTTTCCAATTCCTCCATCATCAATACACCCTTTTTCAAAGGTCCGGTGATGGATGCCGTCATTATCAATCCCATTGCCACAGCCAATGCCACCGCGAATATGGCAGCAATAAATACGGCAATTGCGGCTTTTGATGCGGCGTTATGATTTAACTTATTGGCTGCTTCAGCACTGGTACGGTTGAAACTGTTGAGATCATGAACTGTGGCTATGGTTTTCTTTCTGGCTTCAACGACATAACTGCCGTCAGTCATCAGGCGGATGATATCGGCATGATTATTGTCATCCGCGTCTTTCATCACAACTTGATAACCCCTCTGCATTTCAGGCCAGGATTTGTCAAAATCGGCAATCAGTTTTTTCTCTTCGGGGGTTATATCATCGCGGTTGTGGTAGGCCTTTATTATGTCATTTACTATACGGATTTGTTCGTTGATACTTTGGGTTGTTTTACTTCTTTCCGGCGGCAGATCGATATAGCGGTAAATGTCCCCCCGTATTCTTTCGAGGCTGGCATTGATCGCGCCCATTTCCTCGATGGCCGCGGTATTTTGGGTATATATGGCAGCGCTGCGGATCGCTATGGACCTTATATTGATGTAGCCTGTCAGCGCCACCGCGATTAGAATGACCACGATCAGCAGGAAGCTTCCGGTCAGCCTGGTACCTATTTTAATGTTGTTAATGTGCATTTATCATCCCCTTCTCATTATGGTCATGATACCTCGTTCAAATTAAATTTATTTTTACTCGGCCCCTTACTGTTTGGTATCCGAGCCTGCCTTTTGCAGATGGATGACATCATAGGCCGTGATCACCTTTTCAATATCCAGAAGCAGGCGGATGCGTCCTCCGGTCTTCCCCACGCCTAAAAGATATTCGGTATTTACGTCCGACCCGAAAGACGGGGTGTCTTCAATATCATCGGAAGACACATTGACAACCTCGGAGACCTTGTCCACCAGAATCCCCATCATTAAACTGGATGTTTTGATAACGATGATGCAGGTTTCGTCGGTAATCCCGGTCTGATTCATGCCGAACTTAACATTGAGATCCATAATGGGATGAATTTTGCCCCGCAGATTGATAACTCCCCGGATGTATTTGGATGTCAACGGAACCGGTGTGATCGGCATCCGGCCGATGATCTCCTGAACCTTGAGTATCTCAACTCCATATTCCTCATTGGAAAGAAAAAAGGTCAGATATTTACCGGCACGGGGATCAACTCCCACGGACTGATTTTTATTTACCGCGGTTGAGTTATTCATGCTTCTGCCTCCCCTCTGACCCGTTTGTTTTGTTGTTCATGCTTGTTCCTTGTCTTGACGATTTTTTATATCTTTATATGTAATAGCTGCCGGACCGTGCTGATTACCAACCAGCTATTAAGGTTAAGAAATTAAAAACAACAGGAATAGAAATAAATAGAGATTCTCTTAACGATTTATCATGAGTCTTTGACTTAGGAACGATTCGCGGATTTCGCAGAATGTATTGAAATGACGGGATGATACGGTACCGCATTTCTAAGCCATTACTCAAAATATACATGCAACTCCCTCATTAATGATTATCACTATCAGGTAGCAAGCATTATTATCTAACAACAAAAGCAAAATATGGGCCATAATAGACAAACCGATAATAATTATTATCATCATGATATAATTAAGGATTTGCGAACAGGAATTTTTTGTGAATTCAAATGACCACCCATATATGGTATATCAACCAAATATGGTGGAAAATGAATGGACGATTTATACTTTTTAGCCTTTTACAAATGTTTTTTAGACGGCCGCTCCAGCCATTTTATTTGACAGGGATGCCGCCGTAATAAAAGCATACTCAATAGATGGAAGGGAAGGGGACCTCAGAAAAGATCAATGGCATAAGAGGCGCTGTTTAATTTAGGCGGATCGGGATGAAAAGTATTTTTTTACGAAGAGCAAATAACCCAGGATACAGACAACCCAGACCCGGGAAAACATGGCCACAGAAGAATAGTGCGGCATAATGTAATCCGTCATGATTTCCAGATACTGTTTGGGGAAATTCATTTTTTCATAGAAATCCCATAAACTCACACGCGAAAGTGTAATGGTCGCGGATAGCGCCCATGCGGCCGTCATGAATACCGCGCACCACCATGCCGTAATTTTCAATTTGTATGTGCCCCAGGCCACATAACTAAGCAATAAAATGTTAATAAGCGCCGCCGCTGAACCCGCCCATCCACTCAGGACAAATCCGAAAAACGGAATCGCCCAAAAGGATAATCCCCTTGACAGCATTAAACCTGCCGCCAATCCATACATCATGCTCACAGTAAGAACAGGCAGAGGACATTTATCTGTCCAGCGGACCACGGGGTCTCTTAGCTCACAGGTGGCCTTCACGTTGGGGCTTGCGTAAAACAGAATAAAAATTGCCGGTACAATCACGTAAATGACTGCCTTAAGCCCGAGCATCAAATAACTGCCAAACACAGGCGCCTCTTTGGCCGCCTGAACGCTCTGGGACATCTGGCCGTGCGTATGGGGCAGAAACACGAACATAAGAATAAGGCCGCTGATTCCGGCAAGAAGCCAGCACAGCGCTATAATCAATGAAAGCGCTCTTGCCCATCGGCGGATTTTCATGGAACCGATTCCCGTCCAGATCAATAAAAATGCCGGAAAAGCTGCGCGCGCCATAGAGCCCGCATTCATCGGCGGAGCGGGATATTTTTGAAGAGAGGGGAATCCAATAATGCCGAACATTATAAGCGCGCATAACACGCCGAGAATAAGTTCAAGGATTCCGAACATGACAAGTCCTGTTTTGCGATCCCGAAAACCAGGACATTGCGATGTTTCTTCATGATTTTCCATGCGGCAATCTTTCTGTTATAACTGCGCCTGTTATTTAACAGGCGAAAGTTTGTTTTTCGATTATTTTTTACTACGATCAAAAAACGGTTAAGACCATACTCCTATTTTTTTAAATTTCAATAATTTTATCACAACGTTTTTATTAATTATCGGATTATTTGTTTTACCTCTTACTGTTGAACCTGATTTTTTTACAGCAATTGACAAATGCTGATAGGATTGCGCGTAAAAAAGGCAGAGTCATTGATGACTCCGCCTTCTTTTATCAACCGAAAAAATTATTTTGTCAGGCATAAATCACCTGCCCAGTTCCAGGGTTCGGGGGGTTTTTTCAGTAGGCGCTACCCGGCGTTTCAATAACACCATATCCGACAAGTTCGCCTTGTTTGTTGAACACTTTACAGATACCCTCCCAGTAATCCTGTATAAACGCGGGATTGTACTGGTCTTCAACGACAGGAACCACCTCATATTCCTTTTCTTTAAACGGAACGCTCACGTTCCATCCCAGTCCTATCTTTTTACCGTTGAACATTTCAAATTTCTTTACATTATAGGTATAATTATCAAAACTCACCGTAGCGCCTTTCTTGTCAATATAGGTTCCTTCCTTGCTTCCCGTTTTGGGGAAAGGGAAAAGCATGATCTCCTCATCATCAAAAAACCTGAAGGAAAACCATTCCCAGCCCAGCTCGCTGAACTTTCCCCACTGCCTGTCGAACCAGGCCTTGCCGTTGCCGTCAATCTTTATCCACTGGCCGTTTTTATCCTTGAATTCGATCTCTCCCTTTGTTTTGATATTGGTAAAGGAATAGTAGAAACTCCTCTGTTTGGGATCTTCAGGATGACCCATGACGATCACGCCGTCTTTCCCGTGCCACGCGGCATCTTTTGTGGCTGTGCCTTCAATGTTCATTTTGAACTTGTCACTCCTGCCCACTAATTTGAATTGCTGATTATCCAGGCACATCATGCTGTCTTTAAAGAAAGCGCAATGTGAATTAGCATAGACATCATCGGAGCTTATTTTAATCTTTTCGGAAAACACATGCTGCCCGGTCGAACAATCCGTGAAAGACAAATGCAGAGCGTACGCTTCCAACAGGGAAACCACGTTATGAATAGCGTATCCGCGGAATATCGTTATCTGGTAAAGGTACAGCTTATCGTTCTGATCGGACGCGTACCCGGTGACGTACCACCACTCGCCTCCGTCATCATGGGGAGACCATTCATAAAAAGCGTCTTTATGGCCTTTATCATCATAGGGGATATATACGGATTTGTTCAGAACGCATCCCGAAAAGACCATACAGACCATCATAAAAAAAAGTATCTTCCTCACAAAAGCCTCCTTTTCTTACCCATTGCAAAATATGATAAAAAACATAAACGGCAGTTTTTAAAAAACAGCAAATTTTGCGCCGCGCCGCGCATGCCCGATTTGTCAGGTGTTTCTCAGTGTCTCAATTATTTCTTCGGCGCTTAAAACTTTCGCGTAAACCGCGCCGAGCGCCGCCATGTATGCTCCGTGAACATGGGATGCCGGAATATCCATACCGTTAAAAGCCAGATGTCTTGCCGCGCAGGCGTCGTGAGCGACAACACAGGCGTATCCTTCATCGAAGGCCGCTCTCACGGTCGCGTCAATGCACATTTGCGACATCATCCCGCAAATGACCATCTCGTTTATTGCTTTAGATTCAAGATGCTTTTGTAAATCCGTGTCGCGGAAACTGTTCGGGAAATATTTCTGGATGATCATTTCATCAGGTTCAGGCCTGACATTTTCATGAAAATTTATTCCATCCGTGTCCGGCAGAAAAAATGTCGCGCCCGCCCGCATGGAAATATGTTGTATGTGGACAACGGGTAAATGCTCCCCTCTAAAATAATCAAGGAGTCTTTTCGCGGCCTCGCTTGCTTCGAGAGCCCCGGGAACCTCCATCTTTCCGCCGGGAAAATAATCCTGCTGTATATCAATTAACATAAGCGCGGTATTCATTTTGCCTCCTCAATGCTGAGATTCTTAAACTCCTCTTTAGTCAGCGCCATATCATCACATTCGATTTGTTTCCCCCGTATCGCATGCGTGCTTTCGCCGGATTTTTTAAATCCGATGCTTCGATAAAGCCTGATCGCCGGAAGATTATTTTTTCTTACAAACAGATGAATCATATCCATGTTGAGCTCACCGAATCCTTTTTCAAGCGTCGCCATGGCAACTTTCCTGCCCAGCCCCATGCCCGTCTTGTGCGGGTGGATGGCGATACGGAATTCCGCATCGCCTGCAGCCGTTAAACTAAGCAGGCAAAATCCCGCGGCTTGCAGGCTTTCTTCGGCGATATATATCCATGTGTTTGGCTTATCCCGGTATTCATCAAGCCAGCCGTTTTCTCTTAACGCATAATCCAATGGCGCGAATCCGTCAACATAGGCCGGCCAGTTTTTTATCCGGGCAATATCTTCTTCGGTGATGGGTCGTAAATGAACCATGCCGTGTTCCGCAATTGTAAACATTCTGTCAAACTATTTCCAGCCCTGGCTGATGATTTTAAATGCGACCTGTTCCTGCGGAAGATGAACGGGTCCCTGTGGTGTCTGCTGTAAAACATTCAGCTGCTGTTTCAGATAGTTTACGGAAATCTCATAGAAATTGGAAAAAGACGAACTTTCAACAAAAGCGATTTTGTAGTCTTTTTTGTTTTGCACGGTGTTTGCTCCCAGTTCATTCTCGGGATTCCATATTTTTCCGAATTCCAGTTCTTTATGATATTCTTCGTAGAGTTCAGTCATCACATTCGAGAGTTCATTATCCGCGTCTACAATTGTTTTGATGCCTAAATCCTCTTTGGCCTCTTTTCTTCCGATAAGATACTGATGGGAATACAGCTTTTCCGTAAAATAATCGACGATACTCTCAATTTCATCTTCTTTGAGCCCAAGCGTGTGGCTTTTAAGAAGCCGCCTGGCGAGAATGCGGATTAGGTTGTGTATGCGGTTGACGTTCCCCAGCGCTAAGGGATGGATCTGCGGATTCGAATCCACAAATTTCGTAAAAATCGCAGAGAGCTCCTCATCGCCTTTGATTTTAAATTTGTTCTTAGCCAGATCAAAATAGGCCATCACGTCTTCGACGCTTATCGGTATTCTGTTTTGCGGATTCGCCGGATCAGGAGGATTAAATACGTTCGCGGTTGAAGGATCGATGGGTGAAATTTCAGACAGGTTGCTCATCACGATTTCGTCGGCGCCCAGCGCGATCATCGTCGCGGCGCTGTGGGCTTTGTAGGGAATCAGCACGGAAAACTTTTCGCAATATTCACGGATCATGGAAACAAGCCGCCATGGGACCATAGTGTCGCCGCCAGCGCTGTAGAGAAACAAATCAATGTTTCTGGTTTTACCGAAAGTCTGCATTTGTTTACTGATGAAGGGAATCACATCCATCGCGATGCGCGCGTTAAAGGGTCCCTGACGGTCGCTTGTCAGGTAAGTAACCACGCGTGATTTACGCAAGCCTTCAATTTTTTGTATAAGCTGTTTTCTCTCCATTATTATATGACCTCTCCAGATTCCGTTTATAAATCCGTAATTTTTTGCATTATATCATAAAATGGCAGTGTGGGAAAAAATAATAATCGGACTGTCTTTTTATTCCGGTGAAATCGGCCATCGATTCCGGTGGAAAGAAGGCCAGTTAATCGGAGCGAAGCGACGCTGGTTTTGGTGGTCATCTTCTCACAACATGTTTTCTTATTTCAAGTTATTTATTTTTTCTTTTAATTCTT
>DATKPG010000014.1:0-43823 GCA_035524255.1 Smithella sp.
TGGCACGATAATTTCAATAATATAAAGGCAAATAAACAAATTACCCTAAAGGAGGTAACAGATCATGAAAAAGACATTAGGAACAATCATCGTAGCGGCGGCAGTTATTCTTTTAACGGCAACCTTCAGCTTTGCGGAGTACACCGCGGCAGGAGCAACCAATTTTCCGTTTTTCCAACTGGGTTGCTTAATCATCGGCGGATTGATTCTGGTTTCTTTAAAACGTAAATATGAAAAGATGTATATCGGCGAAGTCGTTGGCATCTTCGCTCTGTACACTATCCTGATGGCGCTTTTCACCAATCCGGTGATTGAAACGGTAAAGGTGATCGTAAGCTAAGGAATTTAAGCAAAATCTGTTTAAGAAAGGAGGAATGAGCCATGTTGGCAGCACACAAAACACCTTATGAACAACGAAACAATATGAAGCAAATCATGATGCTTTCCGCGTGGAGTTTTACGATGGTGGCCGGTTCTTTCCTGTTCCTTTACGTTGGACATTTACTGGATGGTATACTGGGAACCGCTCCCGATTTCATGCTGGGCTTCTTTTTCCTAGGCTTCTTCCTCTGCATCATGAGACTTTATCAGGAGGCCTGCGCAAAAAGAAAAGATGTTTAGCTTACGTATCTAATACATGATCTGTAATATAGTATTCACCCGCCCCCTTAAGATAAAATGTCTTAAGGGGGTTTTTATATAATTTTCAAGAAATTAATCATGGACTAACTCTGACCATGTAAAGTAAATAAAAAACCACAGTATTTTGCCGTATTCCCTCCTCACTTTTTTCCAGTCTGCCGTCGACAACTCCCAGTAGTTAACGGGAACTTTTTCATAACGAGTCGGAACAAAATAAAAATTACCCTTATTGAGATCAAATACCTTCCCGGCAATTAATTTGATCCGGCGCATATGGTACGGAGAGCTGACAAATATTGCCGATTTCAGCCCGTATGCGGACATTATCTTTTGAGCTTCAATTATTTCCACATGGGTATCTTCATAAAATCCTGGAGGATGTAAAACATTATCATTGGCTTTCCGGGTTGAACGTAAATCAGGTAATAAATATTTCACATTCCCTTTATCATAAATTCCGTAGGTCTTATGATACGCCGGAATAATTAAGAAATCAGCCATTCCTTCATTGATTAATTCATAAGCTTCTTTTTGACGTGCTTTAAAATCCGGCCCCAGCAAAAGTATTATCGCATCTGCTTTCTTATACTCTGAAGAGAAAAGTAAAAACCGCGGCGAACACAAAATAAGGCCTGCCAATAACATCAAAATAAAAATCAAGATGACCAGACCTTTACTGCGTTTTATCAAGAGAATATCCTTGGAATGGTTATTATATCAAATATCTTATTATTTATCAGAGGCTCCATCTTTTATCTTTTGCCCCCGTCAAATACAATTTCAATAAAGAATACTGACGCTCTTTGCGGCAGGTTACGAAGAATCTACGATTCTTTAGGAAAGTTATAATTCCATGTTCGTTCACTTTACCGCGACAAGTGAAGGTTTACCCGCTTATGAATCTTAAGGTCAATCGGTATCGCCAAAATAATCTGCTGAAAAGATATAAATTTCCGTTTCCTTATCCATCCAGGCATTAAGCGGCAATCCGGCCTTACAGCAAGTCTCCATTAAAAATGTTTCCCTGTCCCATTCATACTCAATGGCCACTTGCGGCAATAACAGACCTGAATTGCATCCGCGGACGATGTAAAGGCCGTGCTTTCCCACTTTGATCTGATTTATATCTTTTACGCGCTTAAAAGGGCTCAATACGGATATCTCAAAAGTTAAATGTTTAAACTCATCCAAATTTAAACACGGAAATCGCGGATCGTGAAAAGCCGCCGCAACGGCCATCTCCTGCACAGTCTCGCCAAGCGGCTTATATGCGTTAAGATAACCTATGCAGCCGCGTAATTGACCGCGTTTTTTCAAAGTTACAAACGCGCCTCTCTTTTGCTTGAGATTCTCTGAATCAATTTTTAATTCAGGCATTTCCTCACAATTGAGTTTAGCCGCAATCGCGCATCGGGCGATATTCAGAAGATCTGCTTTTTCTTTATCTGATAATTCCATTTTATGCTCCTTCATTAAACTCAGCCTTTAGAGTAATAATAAAGTTATAAAAATGATTTCCATCGACAACTGCGGACAGCTGGTTCTATTTACAGTAAACTGCCGCCGCATATCCAACAACCGAGTTCTTGTCACCCGTGACATCTCCTGAATTGGCGTATTTTAATAAATGCGCTTTATCAGCCCCCATCATACGCGAGACTAACATAGCCACTGCCATTGGTCCTCCGCCGCAAGCCTCGACTTCTCCATTTTCAAGACTTCGCAGAAGACCGGCGGCATCGTCATTTTTTAAATGCTCCAGTGCCACAGCGTCCATCTTTTTTGCAGTATTATAGTGATAAAAATGAGATAGATCGGAACTGCCCACGATTAAGATTTTTTTACCGTGTATAACCTGATATATTGCCTCAGCAAGTTTACGGCATGTATTTGCGTCCTGGTCTCCCATGACAAGCGGCAGAAAAGAAAAATCGCCCAATGCAACCTGTAAAAAGGGAAGCTGAATCTCCACAGAATGCTCCTGCAGATGAGCCTCCGGAATATCCGCAACGATTGTATTTGATTTTTTTATTTTTTCGGCAAGGTCTTCGGCAACCGGAACAATTCCCAAAGGGGTTTCAAAACCGCCCCTGCTGAAAACAGACGCTCCATGAAAAGCGACCCTGTGGCTTGGTCCAACAACGATAACTGCATTATATTTTTCCTCTCGGATAAGGTTATAAGCGTTTGCCGCAACGCCTCCGGAATAAGTATAACCGGCGTGCGGTGCAACTAATCCAATAACCTCCCCTTTCAATTTCAATTCGGGCACAGCATTGAAATAAGTCTCAATGTCCCTTCTCAAAACTGAAGGATTTCCGGGATACCAGGAACCGGCTATTACCGACTTTCTAAGAGTATTCATGATATTTATTTAAACCTCCATATCACGCCCTGGGACGTATCCAAAACGTCAACGCCAAGTTCGGCCAGCCGCGCTCTATAGGAATCAGCTTCCTCCCAGTTATGAGCGCCCCTTGCCGCTTCTCTCTTATTGATCAAATCGCTTATTTCACCTTGAGCTACCTGAGCCTCAAAATCCATGATCCCCAACACTTCGTTGATATTTTTAAGCGCTGCCAGAATTTTCCCGGCGCTGCTGTTATTTACGGCACCTTTGGTCAAAGGAGGATTCACTTTACCGATAAAATTAAATATCGCTGCCAAAGCGCCTGCAATGTTTAAGTCATCATCCAACGCTGCTGTAAATTCATTTTTAAGATTATAGATCAATTGATCGATTTCCGCAAAATCGTCTTTGCCATCATGATGGACGGCGCTTAACCGGTAAATAAAAGTATTTATCTTCTTCACCGTATTTTTTGCCGTCTGTAATGCATCCTCCGAATAATTAACCGGCTTGCGATAATGTACTCCCAGCAGAAAAAAACGTATATCCATGCTGCCATAGCCATTTTGTATCAATTGGGATAGAGGCAATGCGTTATTCAGGGAACGGGACATCTTTCGCCCATCCACCATGACCAATTCGGCATTGATCCAGTATTGAGGGCCATTATGACCGGAAAAAGCTTTATTGATGGCTAAAATATTTTCGCAATGCGGGAAAGTCTCATCCGCTCCGCTTACGTGAATATCATAATTCGCGCCGAGATACTTATATGAAATAGCCGCGCATTCCAGATGCCAGCTTGGCCTTACATTGCCCCATATGGTTTTATAATAAATACCTCTTTTCAACTCTCCCAAATTCGATCTTTTCAGCAGAGCAAAGTCCGCAGGGCTGTCTTTTTCATAATCGTCAAGATCAATTGATTTCCCCTGTCTTGTTTTTGCCGAATCGATGTTGGAAAGAACACCATAATCAGCCAATTTGGAAATATTGTAATAAACTGAATGCAGTTTTTCGTATGCGTAATCCTTGTCGATTAATTTTTCGACAATCTTTAACATAGCCTCAACATTTTCAGACGCTTTTACATAGATATTATCCTGATGAATATTCAAAATTCGCGCGTCTTCCATAAAAATCTGCAAATATTTCTGGGAATAATCGGCAAGCTCCATTGCCTCCTTTTCCGAACCTTTTATTGATTTGTCCGTGAAATCAACAATGTCCAAAATATGTTTTACCTTGTACCCTTTATAAATTAAAAAGCGGCAGATTAAATCGGAAACCACCAGACGGCGGTAATTTCCCAAGTGAGGGGTATCATGAATTGTCGGGCCGCAGGTACGAATGCTTACTTCATCAATTTTAACCGGATTAAAAAGAGTTTTCCGGCGCTTAAAGGCGTTGTAAAGGTTAAGCGTGGGAATTTCTTTTTTAAACGTGAATAAATCCGTGCTTAAATACCTCTCTCCGCCGTCCGGAAAAATTACAACGATTAACCCCTCTTCCAGTTGTTGCGCCTTCTGCGCGGCAACATGCATGGCAGCGCCTGAACTCATTCCCACCAACAAGCCTTCTTCACGGGCAAGCCTGCGGGACATTTCAAACGCATCCTCATCCAGAATATTTACCTTTTCATCCAGCATGTTTTTATCAAATATGCCCGGACGGTAGGACTCCCGCATATTCTTTAATCCCTGTATCTTATGCTGAAGATAAGGTTCGACACCGACAATTTTTATCTGCGGGCTAAGTTCTTTAAGCCTTTTGGAAATTCCCATAGCCGTGCCGCTGGTGCCAAGGGTTGTTACCACCATTGTAACAGCGCCACCGGTTTGTTCCCATATTTCCTGAGCAGTGCCATAATAATGGGCGGCTATATTATCTTCATTATTAAATTGATCGGTGCCGTAATATTTATCCGGATTTTCGCGCAACATCCTGTAAGCTACTTCTATTGCGCCATCCGTACCCTGATTCGCCGGCGTGAAATACAAATCAGCGCCCAGGGCCCGCAAAATCTTTTTCCTCTCTTCACTGGCCGATTCCGGCATCATCAGACAAAGCTTATAACCTTTCACAGCGGCAATCATCGCCAGACCTATTCCCGTATTGCCGCTGGTTGCTTCTAAAATAATCTTATCATGATTCAGGCTTCCCCTTTTCTCCGCATTCTCAATCATAAACAACGCGGTCCGATCCTTAATGGAACCTCCGGGATTAGCGCTTTCTATTTTAGCAAAAATCCTAACTTTTTTATTAGGATTGAGCCTGCAAATTTCAACCAACGGCGTATTGCCAATGCCTTCGATAACATTTTTGTAAAATTTACTCATCGATGAAGTCCTGTAAAATAAAAAAACCCGGGTTGGGTTTTGGAAATATCAATTATTCTGAAAAAATACGCCGGGGCAAAAAAAGATTTAACTATCCATTTTTAGTAGAGGAATTTTAATAAACTGAACGCCTTCTTCCTTTAAAATTTCTTCCTCTTGAGGCGTACTTGTTCCTTTAATGTTTCGTTTTTCCTCATCACCATAATGAATCTTTATGGCAATTTCGGCAAATTTATCGCCCACATCTTCGAAATTTTTATCAATATACTGATGCAGCATTTTCAGAGCATTAGCGGGAGAAAGTTCCTTGTTCTGAGACTTGTTTTCCAGCCGCGAATCCTTTCCCATAATTGTAATAGAAGAAGGAATTGTTTCGATATTTGAACTATTACACACCGGACAGGAAACCAACTTTTGCGAATTTTGCAAAGTCCATGTTTGACGGTCTTTAAACCAGCCCTCGAATGTGTGTCCTTTTTCACATTTTAAATCGTAAATGATCATCCGCAGGTTATCCTTTTTACAGTAAAATTTTGTTTTTTATAACACGCCCTGAAATAAAATACAATTGCCTATATTAATTAAAGAAAGGAAAAATTTTTATGGAAAGAGTTGATAAGTTTTATATTAAATGAAAGAAAGTGGGTTCAAACTAAATAAAAAAGTGGACAATTATGAATAAATTCTATATCGTCCGTTTCGTGTCGGGATGTGGCCCAGCCTGGTAGGGCACTGCGTTCGGGACGCAGGAGTCGCGCGTTCAAATCGCGCCATCCCGACCATTTTATTGTGTCCGATTTTGATAGGCTGCCTGCATTAACCGCCAACAACCGATGCAAGTTTAAAGATCGGCAGGTACATGGCGATAATCATACCGCCAACGATAGTTCCCAGAAAAACCATCATAACCGGTTCCAGCAGAGCGGTCAGTGAATCCACGGCGACATCGATTTCATCATCGTAAAAATTGGCAATTTTACTGAGCATTGAATCCAGGGCGCCCGTGGCTTCGCCGACGGAAATCATTTGCACAACCATGGGCGGAAAAATCCCCGTCTCGGCAAGCGGTTCCGATATGGTACGGCCTTCAGAAATGCTCTGACGTGTCTTTAATAAAGCATCTTCTACAACCACATTACCGGAAGTTTTACTGACAATGGTCAAGCCTTCCAAAATGGGCACTCCGGAGCTCATCATAGTTGATAACGTACGCGAAAATTTGGCCACAGCAACTTTTTTCAACAAATCCCCGAAAACAGGAGATTTCAGCAATAGGGAATCAACAATCCAGCGCCCCTTCTCCGTTTTGTGAAATCTGTTAAAAGCCGTATAAATGACAGCAATGATAGCGAACATAAAAATAAAGTATTTTTGAGTAAACTCACTTGCGGTAACTAAAGCTTGAGTAAGCCCTGGCAGTTGCCCACCCATGCCTTCAAACATTTTTTTGAATACAGGAATAACCTTCAGAAGTAACAAAGCGATGACCGCAAGTGAAATAACCAGAACAGCTACGGGATAAGTCATCGCGCCCTTAACACGCGACTTTAGCTTCATCGCTTTTTCCATATAATTTGAAAGACGTTCTAAAATAACATCCAATATACCGCCAGCTTCGCCGGCGGCAATCAAATTCACAAAAAGGTCATCAAATATCTGGGGATATTTCTTGAGAGCATTCGTTAAACTGGTGCCGCCTTCGATATCTTCCTTTATGGAGCGAATAATTTTGGAAAAATTTTTATCCTGCTCCTGCTGGGCTAAAAGATCGAGGCACTGAATCAGTGGAAGCCCCGCATTGATCATTGTGGAAAAAATCCGGCAAAAGACAACCACATTTTTTTCTTTAATCTTGCTTTTTAAAAAAGGCAGGTACTCCGCAAGGTCTTTGGGTTTTTTCTTTACTTCAATGGATTTAAAACCCTGGCGGCGCAAAAGTCCGCGGACCGCAACTTCATCAGCCGCCTCCAGTTCTCCTTTTTTTACTTCATTCTTTTTTGTGACACCTTCCCAAAGAAAAATTGGCATATTTAAAAATCCTTTCAATACATCGGATAAATTTAAATAATTATAAACCAGCCCGCATATAAATTCAACAAGTTAAAATTAATAATGTCCGGTAATTAAAATACTCTTATTTAGAAAAAAACCGCCTTGACCATAACAGAAATTTCCCGATGATTAATTGCAGACCGCTTAAATTACATATTAAACGGGAAGTCTCTATTTTCTATGTTTAATTTCATGAGTTTTACTGCGCTGGCATAATATCTCATATTGAATAATTCCCGCGGCCACGGAAACATTCAGCGAATCAAAACTTCCCGTGAGGGGAATGGTTATCAAAAAGTCGCATTTCTTCTTCACCAACGGTCTGATACCTTTTGCCTCTCCCCCCAGCACCAGAACAACGGAACAATTAAAATCCATTTCAGTTAAATTTTTTCCGCCATGAGCTTCCGCGCCAAAAACCCAGAATCCCTTGTCTTTCAAACAATCCAGCGTTTGTGACAGATTGACCACTCTGGCAACCGGTATTTGCTTAACGCTGCCTGCAGAAGCTTTATGAACGGCCGCCGTAACCGGAGCCGCCCTGTCTTCCGGAATGACTATTCCATTTGCGCCTAAACAATGAGCGGTACGAATTATTGACCCCAGATTTTGAGGATCCATGATGCTGTCGAGGACTAAGATTAAGTCGAGATTAAAAGATGTGTTGCGGTTTTTTATTAATTCATCCAGGTCTGCGTATGTAAAACCTTTACACAAACCGATAACGCCCTGATTATCAAGTGTTCCTGCCAATTTATCCAGATAATTTCTGGGGCAAAACTCCAGAGGAATTTTTTTGATGCGGGCGTTCTCTATTATTTCTTTTACGGAAGTTCCGCTCCGTCCGGAGGCAATGATAATTTTTTCCAATCCATCTGCTTGCTGCCGGAGGAGGTCTCTGATGGAATTTATACCGTAAATTACCTCCATATTCATTATCCCATTTTCATGAATGCGTCATCTTGCCGCAAGCCCTTCGGCAATTTCGCAAGCGATCTGCCTGCAGGCATTCAGAGGGTCAGCGGCCTTGCGAATCGGTCTTCCGACCACAATATAATCAGCGCCCGTCTTTACAGCTTCATAAGCGCTTAACGTTCTTTTCTGATCGTCTTTTTTTGCTTCAGTCGCACTGCGTATTCCCGGCGTTACAATGATGAATTGATCGCCCAGATTTTTCCTAAGCATCGCGATATCCTGCGCTGAAGCAACCACACCTGAGGCGCCGGATAGTTTTGCCAATCCGGCCAGATGAAGAACCAATTCGCCGGTATTTTTTTGAAATCCAATTTCCGTTAAATCATCGTTATTCAAACTGGTAAGTACTGTAACCGCCAGAAGAATGGGCCTTGCTTTACCCAGTTTATCGGCGCAAGCCCAGGTGGCAGCTGCCGCGTCCTTCATCATCTGGCTGCCGCCCAAAGCATGAACATTAAACATATCAACGCCCAAACCGACCGCAGCTTCGGCCGCGCGGGCAACCGTGTTGGGAATATCATGAAATTTTAGATCTAAAAATACTTTCTGGCCTTTTTCTTTGATGCCCTTGATTATTTCAGGCCCGCAAGCGGTAAATAATTCCTTACCGACTTTGAACATTCCGACATGGCCGGAAAGAAGTTCTACCCATGATAAAGCTTCCTTATAATTACCGGCATCAAGCGCAAAGATGAGTTTGCTAGCAGCATCTTTACTCGATGTATTCTTCATCGCCGATAAACTCCGTATTATCCGGAATGGGTTTGAAATCTTCTTTTGTTCCGTTTAAGTATTCAGGATTGGCATAAACGATCTTGTTAGCGGCAATCTCACGCAGGGCCTCAACGATTTCTCTGTTTTTACTCGCCACCAGCGGTGCCGATCCTTTTAGCAACTGATGCGCGCGCTTGGAGGCCAAAGACACCAATCCAAATCTTGTCTTGGCGACCAGCAAAGAATCTTCTATTGTAATTCTAGCCATAGATTTAAACTCTCCTTAAAATATGTAACTATTTTTTAAATTTTTTAATTTCATTTTGTAATCTGCTTCTTTTACATTTCTCTGCGACATAGATTGAAATCAACTGATTTACGGCCATTTCCAGATCTTCATTAAATATAACATAATCATACCATGAAATTTCTTTTAATTCACGATCCGCCTGCAAAAACCTCTTTTGAATAACATCATCGGCTTCATGACCGCGTTTTTCTAGCCTTTTTAATAATTCTGAACGGGATGGGGGAAGAACAAACACATAGATGCCTCCCTTAAATTCCTGTTTAACTTTTTTAGCGCCGCGCGGCTCGATATCAAGCAATAAATCTCCGCCATCTTGAATAAACTCTTTCATAACATTTCGGGACGATCCGTACAAGTGTCCGTAATTTTCCACCCACTCAACAAATTCACCCTGATGAATTCGCTTTTTAAATTCTTCGCGGGAAATGAAATGATAATCTTTTCCATTTACTTCACCGGGACGAGGGGGTCTCGACGTATAAGAAACCGAAAATTTTATTTGCGGATATGCCTGCCTAAGCCTCTGGCATAAGCTGCTTTTCCCCGCGCCGGAGGGCGCGGAAACAACGATGAATAATCCTTTTGCCATAATATTACTCGATATTTTGCGCCTGTTCGCGCAATTTACTCAATTCACTTTTAATTTCAATCACCTGACGTGTTATTTCGACATCGCTTACTTTAGAACCAATGGTATTAACTTCCCGATTCATTTCCTGCAGGAGGAAATCAATTTTTTTACCTTCGGTCCCATCGCTTTGCAAAAGCATTTCAAACTGGCCGATATGACTATGCATCCGGACGATTTCTTCCGTTATATCAGTCCGATCCGCCATAATCGCGACCTCCTGAGCCAAACGGGCATCATCAAGCGCGAATCCGTCTGTTAATTCTTTAATTCTTTCAGACAGGCGCTTTTGATACTCCAAAACAACTTGTGGCGCACGCGATTTAATATTTTCCAGGATTCCCGTAATCGCTTTGAGCCTCATCTGCATATCCTGAAACATGGCAAGACCTTCCTCCTGCCGCATATTGCTCAATGTTGCCAGCGATTCCAGAAAAGTTTTCTCTATTTGATTCAGGAAGTCAGGATTCAGTTGGGTTTCCGGAGGCGGAGAAAAAATATCGCGGAAACTGGTCAACGTTTTTAAACTGATAGGCGCTTGTATATTGAATTCCTGTTTAAGCCGGCTCAAAACATCAAAATAATCGCGGGCAATTTCCATGTTCAGATTTACTCTGGATACATCCGCACTTTCCCCCTCAAATCTGATGAAGACTTCAATCCGTCCACGTTTGAACCTTTCGGTAATTTTCTTTTTATATTCCAACTCCAGTGGAGAAAGCGCAGAAGGCGTGCGCAAAAACACTTCCAAAAAACGATGGTTTACAGACTTAGCCTCCACAACGATATTTTTACTCTGACAAATGGTCTCCACCCGGCCATAACCGGTCATGCTTTTTATCATTTATACACCATACCCGTTTAATATTTATGACTTCTACAGACCCAGTATCTTTAACTGCAACAAATATTTTGCTCTGATTTTGCTCAACATCAAAAGCTGTTTTTCATCCGCGTAATCGGGATAAGTCCAGGGGAAGGAGCAGAATTTTTTCCCCTGATAAATTAACGTCAAATCGGCATAAATCCCATCCCGTAAATAGGGACGATGCGTATAACTCTTGCCTGTGGCTAAAATCAAATGAGCTTTGGATATATAACCGGGATCAATATTTACCTGACGCGATGAATTTAATGCATATTTATCCTCAATCTCGTTCGTTGCCAATTTAATATCGGGCAAATCCTCCGGTTTGATTAATTTATCGATTGTCAAAAAGCGCCTGACAAGATATTCACCCATTTCGGCGCTGTAATAATCCGTATAATCAAAAGGAATTATCTCACTTATAAAATCCGGTTGTCCATAAGAAGAAGATAAAAGTTTTATCGTTTCGTCCAATCGCGCGGCCTGTATCGCGAAAACACTGAAAAATAACTTTACAGGTTGGGCCGGATTCGGTTTACTCATAACACGTCTATTAGTTCTTTTTGGGAAACTGTGGCCGTGCCGATTTTCTCAACTACAAGACCGGCGGCAAGATTAGCCAGACATGTCGCCTCCTTCATATTCGCTCGCGCGGCCAGACCCAAAGCAAGCATGCCGATAACTGTATCGCCTGCCCCGGTCACATCATAAACTTCTTTAGCCTGAGATGAAAAATAAGTATGAACAATTTTGCGGCCGTTTTCAAACAGGCTCATGCCCTCTTCTCCCCGTGTCACAAGTATTGCCGGAAAGGCATACTTTTTCAAAAGGGATTTGCTCAACAGTTCAATATCATTGGCACTTGTTACTTCCACACCGGCAGCGCGCTGGATTTCATAATGATTGGGAGTAATCACATCCACTCCCCTGTATATGGAAAAATTGTTTTGTTTCGGATCAAGACAAATGAAAATATTTGAATCCCCCACTATCTTTTTTATTCCCTGGATAAGTTCTTTAGAAACAACTCCTTTGTTATAATCGGAAATAACAATAGCCCCTATTTTTTTGCGCAGCGATTTTACGTATTCCAGAATTTTATCGATATTGGATTGCGTAATCGGTTTTCTATTTTCCTTATCAAACCGCACCATCTGCTGTCCGTGCGCAACAATTCTCGTTTTAAGAGTGGTTGGCCTCTTTTTATCAACAACCATACCCTTGGTTTCGATTTTCCGGCCGCGCAATTCTGTCAGCAACTTTTTCCCCATATTATCAGCGCCAATAACCCCGGCAACATAGACTTTACCGCCCATGGCGTAAATATTGTTCAGCACATTGGCGCAGCCGCCAAGTAAAATGCTGTCCTTTTGAACATCAACAACCGGAACAGGAGCTTCCGGAGAAATACGTGAAACATTCCCCCAGATGAAATGGTCTACCATCACATCTCCGACCACAAGAACACCAACCCGGGGGAAATTATCAATAATTTCCAGTGCTCTTTTTTTTGTTAAAATTCTGTGCACTTTTTTGAAACAACTCCTGAAAGAATTAAGAGTACAAAATTAAAAAAGCGCTTATCGCGCCTGCATGACAAAAAAGCGGTGTGATATTATTACTAAGACCTGAATTTGTCAATTATTTTCTAAAAACACAAAAACACCTGTCATAGAATAAATTTCTCTGCCTCTACGATTGTCTTGACACATAAATAATATATACCTAATATTGACAGCGTAAACAGCGGGCGCAAAATAACTTCAATGGAGCAGATTATTTAAGGTCCCTGCTTATGAATTTAAAAAGGTGTGACTATGTTAAAAACCGAACAATTTCGATATGGAACAGACAATCTTGCCTACATAATCTATGGAGAAAAACAGGCCATGGCCATAGACGGCGGGGCATGGAAAGAAATACTTTCTTTCCTCAAAACAAAAAACCTCATTCTTACAGTGGTCACCAATACACATTCTCATTACGACCACACATCAGGAAATGATCATCTGATTAAAGCGACGGGCGCTGATTTTCTTAATCCCGCGACTCTTTCCGACCATCAGGCTATTATCATTGACGGAGAGACCGTACTGGTTTACCGGACTCCCGGACATACAGATGACTCCGTCTGCTTTCACACAGGTAATATTTTAATCGCCGGCGACACACTCTTTAACGCCACAGTCGGCAATTGTTTTTCCGGCAATCAAAAAAATTTTTATTTATCCATAAAACAACTCATGACGCTGCCCGATGAAACCATCATCTACGCGGGTCATGATTATATCCCCGCATCTCTTGCCTTCGCTCGCCATCTGGAACCTGACAACAAGGATATCGAAGTTTTTCGAGTAGCTCATCGCTCCGATATCGTAATATGCTCGACCCTGGCTGAAGAACGCAGGATAAACCCTTATTTGCGATTTAATGAAGAAGCGATCGTTAATATCCTCAAAAAAAATAATCTTCCTTATGCCACAGAATGGGAACGATGGAATTCTTTGATGTCCATTGAATAGAAAAATTCTATTGAAAATAATGAGGTCGTCAGGCGGCGGTTGTCATGCAAATGATGCGTACGTAAGACTATTGTGACAGAAGGAACAAAACTTAAGTCATCGCCGCGCCGGCCCGCACGTGCGCTTTTTTCCCCGGACTTCGAAGATCATTCCATATATCTTTATTGACTTCATTAATATAATAAAGTAGAAATTTATTTGGAAATTAGTCTATAAGGAAAGACTTTTATGATTCATTCAGCGCTATTAGTTACATTGGGTGTTGCTATAACTGCTTTTATGTCCTTATGGTCTGTGGTTTTTTCAATTTTCCCCGATGTCGACAATAAAATTCATAAAGCAGCTAACCTCTGGGCTAAAATCTTACTTTTTCTATGTAATACAAAGGTAGCCGTGATCGGTGAAGAAAATCTGCTGCGCGGGAAACCGCAAATTTTTATGTCCAACCACCAGAGTGATTTCGATATTCTCATTGCTCTGGCATACATCCCCGTTCAATTCCGGTGGATTGCCAAAAAAGATTTGTTTTCTATTCCTGTATTCGGCGCGGCCATGAGAGGCGCCGGTTACGTTGAAATGGATCGAAGTAATCGGGAAAAATCTCTGCAAAGCCTTGATGAAGCCGCGCTGCGCATCAGGAAAGGAAAATCTATCATGACCTTTCCGGAAGGCGCGGGAAGCCGTGATGGAGAAATCAAACCATTCAAACAGGGGAGTTTTTATCTCGCCATAAAATCAGGTGTGCCCATTGTGCCCGTTTCTATTATCGGCAGCGGTAAAATAATGTCCAAAAGATCACTGAGAATCAAACCGGGTAAAATAAAATTGATCATCGGCAAACCCATAGAAGTGAAAAATTTTGATATTGATAAACGGCATGAACTTATCGAAACTGTCAGGAATGAAATCATAAAAAACTATAATGGCTGGCAGAAAGCGGAAGAATCGAACATGAAAGATATGAAGAGCGAGACGACTTGAAACTGCCTGATTTTTGTCATTTTGGGAAAGCTCTTAAGGGTTGGCCGGACTTTTTTCAGATTGCAGCATGAGCTCTTTGCCGGATTTTGGGACCGGATACACGGATTGTTTACTTTACTTGTCAAATATCCTTTTTTCTGAAATAATAATTGATATTGACAAAATATTTCAGTGCGCGGCGATGACACGGCATGGCAGAAAAACAAACGGATAATAAAAGAACCAGGGAAATTAAAGGAGTCGTCTGTCTTTCGCTGGCCTTTTTTTTACTTTTGTGCCTTGCCTCCTATCATCCGCAAGACCCTTCGTTTACCCACTTTGTCGGCAGTGGTCATGCAACGCATAATTTTACCGGCAAGGCCGGATCTTACATCGCCGATTCCCTTATTCGGCTTTTGGGTATCGGTTCATTTCTTTTACCTTTTATGCTTCTTGTCTGCAGTTTTAAATATTTTTTACGACCTGAATTTACGATTAAACTGCACAGGTCTTTTGGATTTTTATTTTTTGTTCTTTCCTTTGCCGGAATCATGTCGATCCTTATCAGCGGAAGCAAAACGATTTATGGAGAATCACTGAATTATGGAGTCGGCGGCATCATCGGCGTGACTATTGTCGATTTGCTCCGCATTTATTTCAATATTGCGGGAACTTATATAATTTTATTTCTGATTTTTGTGGTGGCACTGACATTCATGGTTGAATTTTCAATTGTGTCCGTAACGGAGAGGATCTCTCAATTTACCCTGGCCTTAATCACTCCCCCTAAAAACCGTCTTTCATCTTTTGTGAATTTTGTTTTCAACGCCATGAAAACGGAAAAGAAACCGCAACCGGTCATTCTCGAAGATAAAACGCCTGTCGCAAAAAAAGCGCCTCCTAAAAAAATAGAACAGACCCATTTCGATTTTAACAAAGCTAAAACCGATGATAAATTCCAACTGCCACCCTACACATTACTGGAAGAATCTCCGCAGAAAGATGTCCGTGTAAAGCGGGATTCTCTGGTTACCAATTCGCGCATTTTGGAGAAAAAGTTGTCCGATTTCGGCGTTGAAGGACGAGTCGTCGAGGTATTGCCTGGTCCGGTCATCACAATGTACGAGCTGGAACCGGCCCCCGGCGTTAAAATCAACAAAATCGTCAACCTGTCTGACGATCTGGCTTTGGCTCTCATGGCGCCGAGCATCCGCATCCTTGCCCCTATTCCCGGCAAATCGGTTATTGGCATTGAAATACCAAATTTAAAAAGGGAATCTGTTTTTCTCAAAGACGTGATCGACAACGATTCATTTTCCGCGTCATCTTTCCGGCTGCCGATTGCTCTGGGCGTTAATTTTGTGGGCACGCCCGTGATTGCCGATCTGACAAAAATGCCTCATTTGCTCATCGCCGGCACCACCGGCTCCGGCAAGAGTGTGGCGCTCAACGCAATGATTTGCAGCATATTATTTAAAGCCCAGCCGGATGATGTCAAATTCCTGATGATCGATCCCAAGAGGCTGGAATTATCTTCTTATGAAGGCATACCCCACTTAATGCATCCCGTCGTTGTCGATCCGAAAAAAGCGTCACAGGTTTTGCGCTGGACCGTGGAAGAAATGGAAAGGCGCTATCGAATACTCAACGATTTGAAAGCAAAAAGCATTGACGCTTATAATGAACTGCTCTTGAAAGGCCTGAAGAGCAAAACTGTTTTAGCTCTGCCTAAACAGATTGATCCCGATGTGGAAGATGAAAAAGCAACCGACACAACATGTGATGCCAAAGCCGAACAGGAGATAAAGCATACAAAGCTTCCTTACATTATTGTCATCATTGACGAGCTCGCCGATTTAATGATGGTCGCGCCGCGGGACGTGGAAGAATCTCTGACGCGGCTGGCGCAAATGGCGAGAGCGGCGGGAATTCATCTGATCATTGCCACGCAGAGACCATCCGTGGATGTCATCACCGGTCTGATTAAAGCAAACTTCCCCACGCGCATTTCGTTTCAGGTCTCTTCCAAGATTGACTCACGCACGATCATCGACCAGCAGGGGGCGGAAAAATTACTTGGCGCCGGAGATATGCTTTTTATTCCGCCGGGCACATCCAAATTGTCCCGCATCCATGGCGCTTATGTTTCAGACAAAGAAATTTCGCGTATTGTCGATTTCGTTAAAATGCAGGCTCAGCCGGCATATGATTCCTCCATTGATAAATTCGCGTTAGCTGCCGCGCAGTCGCAGCATGACGATGATGACGGTTTTGATGAAAAATATGACGAAGCCGTAGCCCTGATCGGCGAACTTGGGCAGGCATCCATATCCCTTGTCCAGCGTTACATGAAAATCGGTTATAACCGCGCGGCGCGCATCATTGAAAAAATGGAGTCCGAGGGCATCGTCGGTCCTTCCGACGGCGCGAAACCAAGAAAAGTCCTGATTAGAAAGCTCCCCAGTTGAAAAAAGCAAGTCAAAACAAAGTGCATATCATCTCTTTAGGCTGTCCGAAAAATCAAATAGATTCGGAAGTCATGGGTGGCCTGTTGAATCAGGCGGGCCATAAACTGGTTGATCACAGCGATTCATCCGATGTCGTCATTGTGAATACCTGCGCTTTTATAAATCCTGCCAAGGAAGAAGCCCTTGAAGAAATCTTAACGCTGGCCGAAGAAAAAAAGAAAAACAACCGGCCTTTCAGGATTGTCGTTGCCGGCTGCCTGGCCCAGCGCTATAGCAGAGAACTTCTTGCGCAGATTCCTCAAATCGATTTACTGATCGGCACCGGACAAGTTGGAGACATCGTCCATCACATCCGTAAATTAAATCAGGAAAATTTCACAAGATCAGCCCTCATCACCAAACCGGATTTTTTAATGAACTCCGGACACCCGCGGCTTTTGTCCTCAACAGCCGTAAGCACGTATTTAAAAATTTCCGACGGTTGTTCAAATCGCTGTACTTACTGCGTTATCCCTTCCATTCGCGGCCCGGTGCGCAGCCGCAAACCGCATGATATACTCAAGGAGGCGGAAGGTCTGGCCGCCAGAGGAATAAAAGAAATCATCATTACGGCTCAAGACACGACGGCTTACGGCAAAGATTTAACCGGCCGGCCGCGATTATCCGCCCTGTTAAACGATATGGCAAAAATCAAAGGCTTGAAATGGATACGTCTGCTTTACGCCCATCCGGCTCGCGTCACCGCGGATTTACTGGAAACGATTGCCGCCGAAGAAAAAATCTGCTCCTACATTGATTTGCCGATTCAGCAAATTGACGACGATATTTTAAAAGCAATGAACCGCAAAGTTACCGGCGCTAAAATCAGAAACGTTATCGCCCAGGCCCGCCGGATCATTCCCCGCGTCGCCCTGAGAACGTCGCTGATTGTCGGATTTCCGGGTGAAACGCCGATAAGATTTAACAGGTTGCTTGATTTTGTGAACGAAACAAAGTTCGATCATCTCGGCGTCTTTATTTATTCTAAAGAAGAAGGAACCATTGCCGCGAATTTCAAATCACAGATATCCGAAAAGGAAAAAGAACGACGCCGGGAAATCATCATGAATGAGCAGGCGGCAATTTCCAGCGCCGTAAATAAGTCTCTGGTTGGATCAATTCAGGAAGTGCTCATTGAAGGGAAAAGCGACCGGGCTGACTATGCCTTCATGGGCAGATGCCGCAGACAGGCGCCGGAGATAGACGGACTAACTTATATCAAAAAATCCAAATCCGGAATCGGCGAAATGGTGACATGCAAAATAATCGCCGCAGATGTTTATGACCTGTTTGGAGAAATCATCGAGTAGATTATTATCGGGGGCGTCAAAAATATATAAATGGTTTTATCCCGGAATGAAACTCAAGCCAATGAAAAGCCTGGCCGGATCCAACTTCTTCCACTTGTCATTTTTATTTAGCACATCGCCAACCGAAATCCAGTACTTTTGTCGAACAATGCAACAGCGCATGATATCCATCAACAGCACCAAAACTCACGGTGGCAAAACAAACGCTTAATTTATCCTTTGAAATACGACTATAATTGTTGTATGAATTTCTTATGGATATGTCTTAAGAAAACAAAGGAGCACGCGGCAAATGAAGACGACAAAAGACAATGAAGAGGCAATGGTGAGCGGCGCCTCTTCCGTAAAAAAGGAAACAGATCTTAATCCGATACGTCCTGAATTGGCCGAGATGATTAAGCGGCATTCTTACGGGCAAAACGAGAAACGCCCCGAAGCGGTGGCGAAACGCCAGCAAAAAAAACAGCGCATGGCACGCGCAAACGTTGAGGACTTATGTGACGCCGGAAGTTTTATTGAGTATGGAGCCCTGGCGATTGCCGCGCAGCGTGGAAGGCGGTCAGAAGAAGATCTTATCAGCAAAACGCCCGCCGACGGACTGATCGCGGGCATCGGATCAGTAAACGGTTCTTTTTTCAAAGATGACAGGTCCCGCTGCACGTTGATGGCCTATGATTATACCGTTCTGGCCGGCACACAGGGTTTTTTTAATCACAAAAAAATGGATCGGATGCTCAAACTGGCTTTCGAGCAGCGCCTGCCCCTGGTTTTATTCGCGGAAGGCGGCGGCGGAAGGCCCGGTGATGTGGATGCCACAGGCATTATGGTGGCAGGTCTCGATTTATCCACCTTTGGCGCGTTCGCGAGACTAAGCGGCAGAGTCCCGTTAGTCGGCGTCGTATCGGGACCGTGCTTTGCCGGCAATGCCGCCCTGCTTGGCTGCTGCGACGTTATTATCGCGACCGGAAATTCCAATATCGGCATGGGCGGCCCGGTCATGATTGAAGGTGGCGGCCTGGGCATATTTAAGCCGGAAGAGGTCGGCCCGATAGATGTGCAGACGCAAAACGGCGTGGTGGATATCGAAGTCGCCGATGACGTGGAGGCTGTAGCAATCGCCAAAAAATATCTTTCTTATTTTCAGGGAACGACTCCCGCGTGGGAGGCCGCCGATCAGCTTCGCCTGCGCAATCTGATTCCCGAAAACAGCAAACGCGCTTATAACGTGCGGACGGTCATTAAAGCGCTTGCCGACACGGATTCATTTCTTGAACTGCGCCCCAAATTCGGCCCTGGAATGATTACAGGTTTCATACGTATCGAAGGCAGGCCATTTGGCGTCATGGCTAATAACTGTATGCACATGGCCGGAGCCATTGAAGCCGAAGGCGCGGATAAAGCGGCTCGTTTAATGCAATTGTGCAACATGCATGGTTTGCCGATTCTCTCTTTATGCGACACGCCCGGATTCATGGTGGGACCGGAGATAGAGAAGCGCGCGCAGGTGCGCCACGTCTGTCGCATGTTTGTCATCGGCTCACATTTAACAGTGCCTTACCTTACCATTGTTTTGCGCAGGGGTTACGGCCTGGGCGCCATGGCCATGGCCAGGGGAGGTTTCCATGAATCCCTCTTTACGGCTTCATGGCCCACGGGAGAATTCGGCGCCATGGGAATTGAAGGCGCCATTAAGGCCGGCTTTAAAAAAGAGCTGGCCGCAATTGAAGATGAGCAGGAACGTGAAAAGGTCTATGAACAACTGGTTGCTCAATTGCGCGCAAGAGGCAAGGCGATCAATATGGCATCCTATCTCGAAATAGATTCCGTGATAGATCCGGCCGATACCCGCCAGTGGATTATACAGGGTCTGAAATCAGTACCCGCCAATCAATATCAGGAGTCCAACCACGCTTTCGTAGATCCCTGGTAAAAACAAAAAAGAGAAGCCTAACATGCAAATTCAAGATGTTTTTTCCGCATATAAAGATGATCTCCGGCAGGTTGAAAAATGCATCAATGATAATATAATTTCGGAAATTAAATTGATTCCGGAAGTCGCGCACCACTTAATTGACAGCGGGGGAAAACGATTCCGGCCTCTTCTGCTCCTGATTAATTCCCGTATTTGCGGTTACGGGGGAGAGAACCGCTTCCCCATGGCCACCGTGATGGAATTTATTCATACGGGCACTCTGTTTCACGACGATGTTATTGATCACGCGTCCATCCGGCGCGGTAAAACTGCCGCCAATCAAATCTACGGGAATGCCATTAGTATTCTAATCGGCGATTTTCTTTGTTTTAAGTCTTTCACTCTGATGACGGAAATCGGCAATCTGGATATTTTGAAACTTGTTTCTGAAATGGGAGATATCATGTCCGAAGGCGAAGTGTTTCAGCTCACCAAATGCGGCGATATCAACCTGACCGAAGAGGAGTATTTCAGCATTATTGAAAAGAAAACGGCTGTTCTGATTTCAGCCTCCTGCGCCGCCGGAGCAATCCTGGGATCAGCGCCTGCCGAAAAAATCGAAGCTCTGGCGCTCTTCGGCAGACATGCGGGAATGGCGTTTCAAATCACGGATGACGTCCTGGATTACATGGCGAAAGGAAAGGAATTCGGCAAGTCCATCGGCAAAGATCTGGAAGAAGGGAAAATAACCCTGCCGTTAATATTCGCCCTCAAACAAAGCACGGACGAAGAAAAAAACAGGATCAGAGAAATAATAATCCGTAAAAAAAGCTCACTGAAAGCAGCGCGGGAAATTTTGACTTTAATTCAGAAATATAACGGAATTGATTCTTCTCTCAAAATCGCGGCCGGATACATAAACGAAGCTAAATCCCAGTTGAATATTTTCAGCGACTCTCCCGAAAAAGATCACTTAAACGCGGTTGCAGATTATATCCTCTCAAGAAACATATAATCTCAATCCCAACATATTCATTTTCATGGGGTAATTTTATGATCCGTGATGCAAGAGATATTTTTATAAAATAGTTTTTACGTCAATAATTCTGTATTAAATGAATTATAATATTTTGCGTCAACCCTACCGTCGCGGTCCTGTTTCAAGGCCTGCGGCAGATAGTCCATAATATCTTCTGCCGTAATTCCATCAACGCCTTTTTTCGAGGCAGCCAGATCTCCGGCATAGCCGTGAAGAAATACGCCCTTGCGCGCCGCCTCATCAGGTTTCAAGCCCATTCCGTACATTGCCGCGATGCAGCCGGTGAGAACATCGCCGGAACCGGCTGTCGCCATTCCCGCGTTACCGCTTAGGTTGATATATATACTGCCATCTTTTGTACCGATAAGTGAGTGCGCGCCTTTTAAAATAATAGCAGCTTTAAGTTTTTCAGCCGTTTTTTGCAAAACCGTGATTTTATTGTTGCTGATCTCCGCCGCTGAAGTTCCGGTAAGCCGCGCCATCTCACCAAGATGCGGAGTCAGAATCGTCGCCGCCCTCCGGCCGCGAATTATTTCCGTATTCTCCGCAATCGCGGTTAAACCATCACCATCGATGAGCAGCGGCTTTTTGATGGCCGCCGTCAGTTCTTTGACAAGTCTCACCGTTTCTTTCTGCAGGGAAAGTCCCGGACCCATGACCACCATATCCGCTTTTTCGGCAGCCGCAAGCAATGCCTTTTTATTATTCAAGGCTATGCTTCCCGCCGCCGTTTCTTCCTGCGGAAGATAGACTATCTCCCTGCCGTGTTTCGCAATGACAGGAACAACACCCTTTGGCGCGGCAAGTCGTGAGTAACCGCCGCCGGATTTTAAAAAGGACATGGCCGCGAAATAAGGTGCGCCATAGTAATTAACCGCTCCCGCGATAAAGAGAACATCGCCCATCGACCCTTTATAAGCTTCGGCAGGTCTTTGGGGCAAAGCAATATAATCATTTGTCTGTACCCGGAGTTCATCCATCCCGTACAGAGAAGGCGGAAAAGAAATGTGGCTGACAAATAATTCACCGCAAAGTTCATAGCCGGGATAAAGCATATTGCCGATTTTGGGTAAACCGAAAGTAACCGTATAATCGGCCCTGACAGCCACTCCCATGATTTCGCCCGTATTGCCATTAACGCCGGAAGGAATATCAAGAGATAATACTTTCTTTCTGCTTTTATTAATCAGCGCAATAACGTCCGCGGCAAGTCCGGCAACTGCGCGATCAAGGCCGGTGCCCAGAATCGCGTCAACAACCGCGTCACAGCGGGCTAAATCCTTTTTAGCCATCGACGCGCCTTCGAGTCCAATCACCTCTATCGGCAGCCGGGTAATGATCGCGAAATTTGTTTTCGACGCTCCCTTATACTTATCGCTGTCGCTCAGTAAAAATACTTTTACGAGACCGCCGCCTGCATGAAGCAAACGGGCAACGGCCAGACCGTCACCTCCGTTATTTCCGGAACCACAGAAGATTACAAATTTTTTCCCGCGCAAGCCGATTTTACTTTGCAGCACATTTATTGAAGCAATGCCCGCATTCTCCATCAGAATTTCTTCGGATATGCCTAATTTCCCGATGGCAAAACGATCCATAAAACGCATTTCATCAACGCCTGCTATTTTCATAAACGGCTCCCTGTAAACATTAAATAACCTTCAAAAATACTTTTTTAAATTAATCTTTCCTCCGGCAATTAAATTTTAAAATATGCAATGAGTTATTTCCGGTAATTGTGTATTTATACATGACGATACTTACCTATTGTTCAGACACGGCCGTATTTATCTTCGAAGCGTTCTATATCTTCATCGCCGCAGTACACACCCGTCTGTACTTCGATGATGACCAGATTTTCTTCTGAATAATTCTGGACGCGGTGTTTGGCCTTTTCGGGGATATCCAGTGAGCAACCCGCGCTTAAAGATTTTTTTTGGTCTCCGACAATAGCGTCTCCACAACCTGCGACAACAAACCAGTGCTCGGAGCGTAAATGATGAAGCTGCAGGCTCAGGCATCCGCCCGGTTCAATGATTATTTTCTTGACCTTATGGTTTGGGCCTTCTGACAATACTTCAAAACTGCCCCAGGGACGTTTGCTGATTTTTCCCATTTTTCCCACTCATGAATTTTGTTTTTTAATTAACACAAAATTAAATGAATGAAAAGACCTCTTTACTACATATCCAGGCTCGCTTTAACCGCCAAATTGTGATAATCACTTAAGCAAAATACAGTGGCGGAAAGCAATTAATTTTACATGAATGTCACCTACACGTTCCATCGAAGTAAAAAAAGAAGAAAAACGATTTCTCTGCAAATCGGCGACAATTCGGAAATCAGGATTAGCGCACCATATTATACACCGATCGCGGAAATAAACCGTTTTGTTGAGGAAAAACAAAAATGGATTTCCAGGACGATACAAAAACGCTCACAGGCTCTGCTTCTCAACAAAGAAAAAGATTATGTCACCGGCGAAATATTTTATTATTTAGGACAGCCCTATCCGCTGGATGCCCGTTTTGAACCGATGGAAAACACGGGTGTTATATTATGGAATAACAGCTTTTTTCTCAATTGCCCCGCAAACCGGGATATGAGAAAGTATTATTTTATACGATGGTATAAGAAAAAAGCCAAAGCGCATCTGAGTGACCGTGTGGAACATTTCAGCCAGGCGTTGAGCCTTCAACCCCGCGGCATCCGGATAACGACTGCCAATCAGCGGTGGGGCTCCTGTTCGGAAGACAATTCCCTGGCTTTCAGTTTCCGCCTGATGATGGCGCCGCCTTGTGTGATCGACTACGTCGTCATTCATGAACTGATGCACATTCGTCAAAAAAATCATTCTTCAAAATTCTGGGACTTAGTGTTAGGAATTATGCCGGACTACAAAATTCACCGGCGCTGGCTCCGGGATAACCATCATAAATTTATTCTTTGAACCTATTCAAGAAAGGATTAAAATAATATTCATATGGACACCATCGAACCCGTTGACCTGAAGCACCGTGATTGTTTGACGGCTCACTTCCATCAAATGAACTTGCAAATTTCTGATTATACTTTCGCCAATGTTTATCTGTTCAGGAATATCAGCCATTATGAATTTTTAACAAAGGAATGTGGTTTATTCATTTCGGGCCGGAATAAACAAAAACAGCACTACGTCATGCCGTTAAATGATCCGCACGGCTGTGATTTTCAGACGTTCAAAGATCTTTTAGCTGAGCAGAAATTTTTCTTTCCCATACCCAGGGAATGGCTTTCTTTTTTCCCTGAGCATCAATTCATCATAAGCTGCGACGACAGCGATTCCGACTATCTTTACCTTACGGAAAATATGGCCGGGTTCAAGGGAAAGCAATATGTTCGCCATCGAAATCATTTAAATCAATTTCTCTCCTTATATACGCCCGAAGGCAAACCCATATCCGCAAATAATTCTCAAGACGCGGCGAGTGTGCTCAAGGAATGGCAGGATAATTCCAAATTGACGTCTGATAAAACCGATTTCGAGCAATGCAGCGAAGCGCTGCAAAAATTTTCCGGGCTTGCACTCTGGGGAACAATATATTACATTGACCGTGAACCTGCGGGGTTTATTATCGGCGAAGCGCTTAACACAGACACCTTTTGCCTGCATTTTGCCAAAGCATCCACGAAGTACCATGGCATTTATGAATTTATGTTTAACGACACTGCCAAACGGCTGAAGTCTCAATATAAGTATCTCAATCTCGAAGAGGATATGGGTGATAAAAATTTACGCCGGACAAAAAGTTCTTACGGCCCCGAATTACTGTTAAAAAAATACCGTATCTGCATTAGATAATTTGGAAAGAAGAAGCTCATGAGCGGTTCAATTAACATAACATCATTGCGCGAAGGCGATCAGGGAATTATCGATTCCATTGAAGGCGGATCAGCCATTACCAGCCGTCTGGCCGGAATGGGCATCGTCACGAACGCCAGATTCCGCATAGCCCAGGTCAGCGGAGGCCTCATCATCATTCAGGTGGCAGACACACGAATCGCTCTGGGAAGCGGAGAGGCTTCAAAAATAATGGTCAGTAAAATCAATCCCGAAGATCAAACCTGTCTACCGCCCATTGAAAAGGAAATATTTGTGGCGTTGGTCGGCCAACCCAATGTGGGCAAATCAACAGTTTTTAATATTCTTACCGGTTTATCCCAGCATGTCGGCAACTGGCCGGGGAAAACCGTGGAGAAAAAAGAAGGCTTCCATCGCGCCGATAATATATTAATCAGGATTGTTGATTTGCCCGGAACTTACAGCCTCACGGCATTTTCTGAAGAAGAAAGAATTGCCCGCGATTTCATCATCAGGGAAAAACCCGATCTGGTGGTGCTTGTATTAAACGCCGCGGCCCTGGAGCGAAGCCTTTATCTTTTATCTGAAGTACTCCTGCTCAACCGGCCTGTCGTGGCTGCCGTCAATATGCTGGATGTCGCTTCCAATCAAGGCATCCAGCTTGACACAAGAGCGCTTCAGGATTCTCTGGGAATACCGGTCATTCCCATGGTGGCGAAACGAAACAGCGGCATTAAAGAACTTGTGGCACAGATATCTTCCACGGCCTTATCCGGCTATAAATTTCATCCGCGATTGCCGGAAGTTTCTCCGGATCATATGCAAATTTATCAGGATATTCTGGATCAGGTCCGGCCTTATATTCAGGAACCCTATGCCCCTGAATGGATCGCGGTAAAGTTGATGGAAGGCGATCCCGAAGTATCAAAAATAGTCGAAAAAAATGCGCAGAAATCCGCGTGGGATAAAATAGAAGGCTTCCTGATAAAGCATGAAGACGCTCTCCATGCCGTGGTCAATGGCCGCTATGACTGGATTGAAATCATTACCAGAGCGTCCGTTTCCCGTTTTAAAATGGGGCAAGTCGTGCTAACCGACAGAATTGACCATATCCTCACCAGGCCCATATTCGGCATTCCCATTCTGCTTGCGGCCATGGCCGTTGTCTTTTTTCTGACTTATTCGGTGGGAGTGCCGCTGCAAAACTGGTTAAGCGATTTGATTCATCAATTCATCATTTTTTCTGAACCGTTTACAAAAGGCTTGCCTGCCTGGCTTGGAGGATTATTGCTCAATGGCGTTATTGGCGGCGCGGGCTCGGTGCTTACTTTTTTGCCTGTTTTGGTGATCTTTTTTGCCATTATGGCCCTTCTGGAAGATATAGGCTATATGGCGCGCGCCGCTTTTGTGATGGATAAGATCATGCATCTTGTCGGCCTTCATGGAAAAAGTTTTATCCCCATGTGTCTGGGATTCGGCTGTAACGTGCCTGCCGTTTTGGGAGCGAGGATTATTGAGACGAAGAAGGCAAGAATGATTACGCTGCTTTTAATTCCTTTTGTTCCCTGCACCGCCAGGCTGGCTGTACTGACATTAATTTCCGCCGCCATCTTCGGTTCTAAAGCCGTTTACGTCTCATGGAGCATCCTGGCGCTGAACATTGCGATGATCGGAGTGGTAGGAATTTTTGTCAATAAGACGCTCTGGAAACAGGACGCTCCTTTTATCATGGAACTGCCCATTTACCATACCCCCGATATCAAAACGATCATGATGGTCGTCTGGTCGCGAACATTATCATTTGTCCGTAAAGCGGGAACGATCATTCTGGCCGTTTCCCTGATTGTCTGGCTCTTGTCTTACTTTCCCACGGGCAATGTGGAAGAAAGTTTTCTGGCCTCATTCGGCAAAATGCTTCAACCGCTGGGCATGCCGCTTGGTTTGGACTGGAAGATGATTACCGCGCTTTTAACAAGCCTGGTCGCTAAAGAAAACATCGTGGCTACGCTGGGGGTCCTTTATTCCGTGGGAAGGGAAGGATTGTCCAATACACTGCCCGCCATGATGAGCCATGCATCAGCCGCGGCTTTTCTCGTGGTAATGATGCTTTTCATACCCTGCGCCGCGACGGTCGCCGTTTTGAAAAAAGAAATGAGTAACAATAAGTGGTTTTATGCCTCAATTGTCATGACACTGCTTATCTCTTACCTTGGCGGAATAGCGGCTTATCATTTTATCAAATGGATTGGTTTCTAGGATTCAAGTTCGATATTTCGCATATCACTTTACTGGCTGCAACAATATCTTGATGCCGTCCGGCATTAAGGAGGATGGCACCCCCCTCATCACCTCAAAATAAATTTTTATCAATAACCGGAACTTCTTACAACGGGACGGTAGAGAAATAGATGGCGGCGGACAAAACTTGTTCTATGTTGAGGATCCTCCGCTGAATTACAAACATATGTTACTATAAGATTTTTCTTACTGGAGAACTCTACATGCTCTTTTCCGGCATAACAAAAATTATTTTTATCATACAGGGGACTTTGAGGATTGACCTCCGGAATTTTATCTCCCAGAATTTTCGGCTCGCTCCACGGACCTTCTGGCTTATCCGCGATTTGATATAAAAACTGATTACCTTTGTTTCGCGTTGTCAAATAAACGGCAATCCATTTTTTATCGGAGGTATGATATCTTACGCTAAATTCGGAAACGCCGGCGTCAAAAACAATTTTTATCTTCGTGGGATCGAGCTTATTTTGCCATGTTCCATCTTTCATAAAATATTCAATCGCTCCCGCCGGATCATTAAGTTTGCTTATGGGTATACGGGCGATGATATTACCAAAAACTTTCGCCTTGTCCCTGGCATAAGAATATAACGGATAAAAATAAACATCGTCTTTATAAACAACGGAAGTTGTCGCGAAAGCTATAATGTCCGATGGAATCGCCTGTGTTAAATCGATATAATCCGGATTCCATTTATAAGGATCCGCCGCCGAGTAATCTTTTATCCGGGCAAATTTGTGTCCTATAATCTTAAAATTGAAAAGCTCCCCATCTTTATTTGTCGCCGTAACCGCTATTAAAGGAATATATAACACATGATGAACGATAAAAGGGTCCTGTGGCCAGAGCCACTCGTCGTCTTCACCAAACGAGGACACAAATTCTTTGTTTTTCTCTTTCAGATAGTATTGAATTTTAAATTCATTGTTGATGGAACACGTGGAAATCGCAAGCGTCGTTCCTGCTACGAAGTCCATGTCAACGCGATCTTTTCTTCCCGTCTCCCGGGAAACAAATGTGTCTCCGAAAAGCCACAGGGTGCGTTCCCGATCAAGCGAAATGGAATAGACGCCGTCACCGCCATACCAGCCATTTTGATCGGGAAAAACCGGCAGGCAATGGCCATGAGAAACTTCTGCGGCACTTTGTTCGTAAAAAAAGGAGGAACAGGAGCAGAGGTTAATGCTTAAAAATAATAAGAATATTAATAATAATTTTTTTGTCATATGATATAAATTATAGTGTTTTTATGTTTTTTAATCCAGCTATTTCAAGGCTGTTCTAAAGCTTGCCCAGTTCTTGATGCGGGATGCCCAAACGCAAGGCGTGCAAAAATCGTATCGCAAGGCGAATATTTTAATACGTTGCGCGGTGCGGTTTGCGGCGCGACACAGTGGAGAGACGTTTTTCAACGGCCTGTCACAACCCGTGATCAATAAGAATCTTTATTCCGATGGCAATTAAAACCATGCCGCCGAATATTTCCACTTTTTTGCCGAAGATTCCGGCCAGCGCCTTGCCAAACAACATTCCCGTGGCGGTCATAAAAAAGCAAACGATGCCAATGATGATCGCGGGAGTAACAACAGGCATTTTTAATACAGAAAAGCTGAATCCGACTGCCAGCGCGTCAATACTGGTTGCAACCGACAGCAAAAGCAGCGGCCATCCGTGTGTTCGATCAATCTTTTTTTCATCACTTCCCTTTCCGAACCCTTCCCAAATCATTTTTCCGCCGACCAAAGTAAGCAGCGCAAAAGCAATCCAATGGTCAAATGACGCCACGATTTCAACGATGGTCAGGCCGGCCAGCCAGCCGATAATGGGCATAACAAACTGAAACAGGCCAAACGCCGCGGACAGCCGCAGTATCGGAGCCCATGATTTCTTATCACTTCCGGCGCCGATACCGATCGCCACGGAAAAAGCATCAAGTCCCAATCCGAGGGCGAGTATAAAAATCATCACGAAAGTCATATTACATCATCGTGCTCTTTTTTAAGATGAGTATAAATCTTTTCCGCCAGAGACTTGCCGATTCCCGGCGCTTTTTGCAATTCATCAAGGGACGCTGTTTGTACCGCCTTGCTTGAACCAAAGTGCTTCAATAATATTTTTCTGCGCGTCTGGCCGATATCGGCAATCCCATCAAGAATGGAGGTCATATCATCTTTATGCTTTATTAGATGATGATAGCTCAACGCAAAGCGATGCGCTTCATCGCGCACCTGCTGCAGTATCCGCAACGCCTGCGGCCAGGCGGACAAATAAACCGCGTCTTTGCGCCCCGGCAAATAGACACGATCTTCCAATTTTCCGTTTTTCTTTTTTATAACGCCCTTGCCGGGAAATACAGCCCGTTCCTCTTTGGCCAGACCAACAACATCTATTTTAATTTTTAAATCCTTCAACACCGAAAGAGCCACATTGAGTTGTCCTTTGCCGCCGTCAACAACGACTAAATCAGGCAGGTTTTCTCCATGCGAAAACCTTCGTGAAAGTATCTCATACATCATCCCGTAATCGTTAGGTTCCGATAACGCCTTTATCCGGTAACGCCGGTAGCTGCTTTTATCCGGCTCGCCATCCTGAAAGACAACCATTGAACCCACGGCATGCTTGCCGCCGATATTGGAGATATCATAGCATTCCATGCGCCGGGGCAATTTTGACAGCAATAACTTTTCCTGAAGAACCTGCAGGGCAACTGTTTTTTGTTCTTCCTTTTTGTGTGACGCCTCCCAAAGACTGCGGGCATTGGCCTCAGCCATATCCAACAGAGCATTTTTTGTTCCGATAGAGGGTACAGTCAATACGACCTTTTTATGTTTTTGTTCCGTCAGCCACTCGATAATGACTTCTTCATCCGGTAAATGACAGGGAATAATAATTTCATCAGGGATATCCGCTTTGTCATCATAAAACTGGGTCAGGCATGATGAAACAATTTCAACCGGATCCATTTTAATTTTAACCGGCGCGAATGATTTGCTGCCCAGAAGTTTTCCCCCCCGCACAAACAAAATACAGAGTTGATAATGATCATCCTGCTCGTATAAACCAATCACATCCTGATCTTTCGTGCCGCCCCAATCAACATTTTGTTTTTCCAGCGCGTGCTCAAGAGCCGCGATGCGGTCGCGCAGTCGCGCCGCTTCTTCATAATGAAGCCCACCGGATGCGTCATCCATCTGTTTTTTTAGCTCTGAAATCAATTCGCGGCGCCGTCCCTGCAGAAAGGATACTGCGCTTTGGGCCATCCTCCGGTACGCCTCCTCATCGATCAACCCTTTGCATGGAGCCGGACATCGTCCGATCTGATATTCCAGGCACGGCCTTGGACGCAACTTAAAATCCCTGTTGCGGCAGGTGCGCAGCGGAAATATCTGTTGAACAAAGCGCAGAGTTTCTTTGGCCGCAAGTCCCGAAGGATAAGGGCCAAAATAAAGCGCGGCATCATTTAACCTTTTGCGCACCAATTGCAGACGGGGGAATTTCTCCGTTGGATCCAATGATAAATGATAATAGGTTTTATCATCACGCAAATTGATGTTGTAGCGGGGGCGGTAACGTTTGATTAAATTGTTTTCCAGAATCAGCGCTTCTTTTTCCGTGGCGGTGTTGATGAATTCAATATCATGTACCCGCGCCATCAGAAACGGCGCCATCGGACGGGTGTCCTTGCCGGTAAAATAAGAAGTGACACGGCTTTTTAAATCATTGGCCTTGCCGACGTAGATAATCTTTTGCAGCGGGTCCCTCATTAAATAAACACCGGGACACCGCGGGAAAGAAGCGATTTTGTCTTTTAAGCCATTGTTTTCTTCCATAAACCCAATACAAGTCCTGTCATCACTTATAATGGATTTACCGGTATACTTCAATCAGGATTTACGAAGTTCTTGACCGGTAAACTAAAGGATAAAAACGAATCAAGGGGACGGACTGCAAATCCGCCCCCTTGATGGTTATGATGGAATGACTATGTCGCTTGTTTAAACTATTTCTTCGCTCCTGGTTTAGGCGCCATAGCCTGAGGAGCCTTGAACATAGATGCCGCGCCTGCTTTTACATCCAGCAACTCCACTTCAAAGATCAGGGTCGCTCCGCCGGGAATAATGGGAGGACGTCCTCTGTCGCCGTAAGCCAACTCCGACGGACATACTAATTTTGCCTTCCCGCCCACCTTCATCATGCCGACGCCTTCCGCCCAGCAGGGAATTACCTGACCCAAAGGAAATTCCGCGGGCTGGCCGCGCTTGGCAGAGCTGTCAAACTCCTTGCCGTCGGCAAAAGTGCCGGTGTAGTGAATTTTAACAACATCCGCGGCTTTAGGCTGCGCGCCCGTACCGGCTTTAATTTCCGTATAGATAAGGCCGGAAGCGGTTTTTTGCGCGCCCTTTTCAGCAGCGGCTTTTTCTAAAAACGGTTTGGCCAGTGCTTTTTGTTTTTCAACGGATTTAGCCATGCGGGCCTGAGCCAGTTCGTTTAGTTTCGGTATGCTGGCGTCCGGATCTACCGCCAATTTTTTACCGGCAGCCGCGTCGGACATACCTTGCTGAACATATTTTAACTCCTCGGGAGACATATCGAAAACGGACAGTTGTTTGTTAAGAAGAACGCCCAGGGCATAGAAGGTCTTCTGCTCGTCTGTTTTCGGTTCCTGAGAACAGGCAGAAATAAACAAAAGAGCAATAAAAACAATAAACGTTAATTTACGCATAACAATCCTTTCTTTTCTCATTAAATTTTAAAATTTATCTTTGCTCCGAAGCAAAGAGCCTCATTACATAGAAATAAACGTTTTCATCCAGAGCAATACGAACGCTTGCCGCCGTCATTACTTTAGACTATTTCTTTGAACCTGTTTTGGACTTCGGAGTCGCCTTCGGCGCTTCAGGAGTTTTTACATCCAGCAGTTCTACTTCAAAGATAAGTGTCGAACCGCCTGAAATGACTGGCGGCATACCCGCATCGCCGTAAGCGATATCTGAAGGACAAACCAGTTTGGCCTTGCCGCCCACTTTCATCTTGGTTATACCTTCCGTCCAGCATGGAATGACCCGCCCCAATGGAAATTCAACGGGCTGGCCGCGCTGCACGGAACTGTCAAATACCTTTCCGTCAATAAAGGATCCCGTATAATTAACTTTGACAATATCCGTGGCTTTGGGTTTAGCGCCGGTACCCGCTTTAATTTGCACGTAAATAAGACCGGAAGGCAATTTCTCGGCGCCGGCTTCCTTGGCTGCATTCTCTAAATAGGGTTTAGCCAATTCTTTTTGTTTTTGCGCTGCGGCCTGCATCCTTGTTTGAGCCAGATTAGTAATACTTTGCTTATAGGCTTCCGGCTCTGCAGCCAGTGTTTTACCGGCGGCGGCATCGGCTATTCCCTGCTGGACAAATTCATACTCATCTGCAGACAAATTAAAAACGGACAGCTGCTTTGTCATGAGAACACCCAGCGCATAGAGGGTTTTCTGATCTTCAGTCTGAGGCTGCGCGGCCCATGCCGAAACAGCCATGAAAACAGCCATTAAAAAAACAACAAAAGCAATCATAAGTTTACGCATAGAAATCCTTTCTTGAATCATGGTATTTTATAAAATTTTTACCGCAGAATAAAAAGTTTCATCGTAGCAAAAGACATCTGTTCTTATAAGCGTTTCATCAAAAAATTTTAAGACAAATTCGCCTTTTTGCACATAAGAAACAATTTCATTAAAAAGCATCCAAACGCCTGGCGACCGGCACTGATTTCATAATGCCCAAGCTCTTCTTGGCTTGCTTTGTTTTTCTGACAAGACCTCTGTTTCCTTTGAACGGGAATATAGGTAAATTCGGTTTGTATGTCAATTATTTTTATCCATAATAAATTGCGCCGGTGTGTTCTTATAGAAAGCAGCGAATCTATGTCAATTCCGGAATAATATAAAATGGTTACCTCAATATTTTATCCGCGTTGCGATTCCGTATAATTTCTTTGAATCGGGCCGGGAAATTATACCAAACCGGGGAAGATTAATTTTATAATGCCGAATATCTTCCACCATCGATTTATCGAAAAAATATTTTCATAGCCTGCAAATCAGTAACATATTACTATAGCCACTAAAAATCAAAACAATCACAACCCTGCCTGATATTAATCATCGCTGTTTTCTTCCCAGATTATTCTACCGGATTTGTCCCGCCTGATCTTTTGATTATCCGCCGAAATCCAGCCCCCTCCAAGAGCTTTAACCAGGAGGACGGCCGCGTTCAGGCGCTGACCGCTGATGCCTATGGCTGTCTTTTCATTGGCAAGGGCGGTTGTCTGAGCCGTGACAACGTTTAAATAGCTGACAATGCCCGCTTTATATTGGTTTGTTGTCAATACAACCGATTCGCGCGCATCATTTACTGCGCGGTCCTGTTTCTGCGCTTCTTCATCCAGAATGCGCAGTGCGGCAAGGTAATCTTCCACTTCCTGAAAACCGGTCAACACAGTTTGGCGGTAAGAGGCCACTGTTCCGTCATATGCTGCCATCGCCTGCTTGGTCTGTGCCTGACGTGCCCCGGCGTCAAATAATGTGACGGACGCGGCCACCGGGCCTAATGCCCAGAAATAATTCGGTGATGTAAACAGGTTCGAAAGTTCAGTGCTTAGATAACCCAATGATCCGGCAAGAGTGAGCGTCGGATAATAGGCGGACTTGGCCACCCCGATCTGGGCGTTTGCCGCAGCCATTTGCCGCTCTGCAGAGGCAATATCCGGCCGGCGTTCCAGCAGTTCAGAAGGAAGACCGACAGGTATTTTGATTTGCGGCAATTTAAATTCAGAGGGAGCCAGGGAAAAATCAGCTGGAGGCTTACCCATCAACATGGCGATCGCATGTTCGTATTGCGCACGCTGTACACCCACATCAATTGCCTGCGCCTGAGTGGTTTCAAGTTGGGTTTGTGCCGCAACAACATCGGCCTTGGCGGCAATCGTCGCGTTATAACGGTTTTTTGTAAGTTCAAGGGCTTTACTGTAAGCGGCGACAGAATCGTCCAGATTTTTCTTTTGCGCGTCAAGGGTGCGCAACTGGAAATAATCCATCGCGAGTTGGGCCTGCATGGACAGGCGCATGGCCTGCAGATCGGCAAAAGAAGCCTCGGCTGTGGCCACTCCCGCTTCCACCTGACGTCGCACCTTTCCCCAAACATCAAGTTCCCAGGAGGCGTTAAGCGACACTTCATGCTGATTTTCCGTACCATAACTATTTCCCGTAGTGGCCGCAGCGGCAGAACGGGTGAAAGAAGCCCCCGCGCTCAGAGTGGGAAAGTAATTAGACCTTGCCAGTTGCACCGCGGCCTGCGCCTGACGATACTGAGATTCCGAAAGGGCGATAGACTGATTGGAAACATTAACCTGTTCTATCAGCGAATTGAGCATGGGATCATCGAATACTTCCCACCACTTTGTCCTGATTTCCTGATCGCGTGGTTGAGCTTCGCGCCAGCCCTTGAGTTCCTTGAAATCCGAAGGAACCACAACGGTGGGCCTTGTATAATCCGGGCCAACCGAGCAGCCGATCAAGACCATTAAGACCATGTTCATTAAAAAATATCTTTTCATAATCTCCCTCTTTAAATTTTATCCAGTGCTACCTGGGGCACCGGCTTTTTACGGCGTGCGATACTCAAACAATACAGTCTGAATCTATCCAGATACAAATAAACCACGGGCGTCGTGTAGAGCGTCAGAATCTGGCTGAGAATCAATCCGCCCACTATGGAAATTCCCAGAGGCCTACGCAACTCCGAACCGTCTCCGGTAATGACGATCAGCGGGATCGCGCCGAATATAGCCGCCATGGTGGTCATCATGATCGGCCGGAAGCGCATCATGCAGGCTTCGAATATCGCTTCATCGGGACTCTTTCCTTCTTTTCGTTCGCGATCCAGCGCGAAGTCGATCATCATAATGGCGTTCTTTTTCACGATGCCGATGAGCAGAATAACACCGATTAGAGCCATGATGCTGAACTCGACACGAAAAAGCATAAGCGCCAGAAGCGCCCCAACGCCTGCGGATGGCAGCGTGGAAAGAATTGTGACTGGATGCACATAACTTTCATACAAAATCCCCAGCACAATATATATGGCGATCAGGGCCGCTAAGATAAGCCAGGGCATGCTTTGAGACGATTGCTGAAAGGTGCGCGCCGTTCCCTGAAAACTTCCGCGTACGGAGCCGGGAACCCCCAGACGATCCATCGTTTTTTGGATAGCGGCGGTGGCCTGTGAAAGCGACATTCCCAGAGGCAGATTGAAAGAGATCGTGGATGCCGCGGACTGTCCCTGATGGTTTACAGCTAGGGGAGTATTCGTCAGTTCATAATCGGCAAAAGAAAGCAGTGGCGCCTGGACGCTATTGGGATTCTGAGAACTGACCGGCATTGTCACGTATATATCTTTCATTGATTCCGGAGACTGCCAGTTGGGAGGCGACGCTTCCATGACGACGTAGTATTGATTAAGAGGATTGTAAATAATAGAAACTTCTCGTTGGCCGAAGTAATCGTTGAGGGTCGTGTCGATCAGCGCCGGCGTTATGCCCAGACGCGAGGCCGTATCGCGGTTAAAATTAACGGAGGTCTGTAATCCTCTATCCTGCTCATCCGTATTCACATCCGTCAATTCAGGAAGCTCGCTTAGAGCATCCTTCACGCGCTTTTCCCATAAGCGCAATTCGCTAAGGTCATCGGCCTGCAGTGTGTATTGATACATGGCGCCGCCCGCACGGCCGCCGACGCGGATATCCTGCACGGATTGCAAAAACATTCTGGCGCCCGGCTCGCGCGCCAGTTTGGGACGCAGCCTGGCCATGACCTGATCCGCCGAAACTTTACGCTCGCGGACGGGTTTCAGCATGATATACATAAATCCGGAATTGCGCTGACCGCCTCCGGTAAAACCGGTCACGTCCTGCACCGCCGGTTCATTTCTGATAATATTCATAATATTAATGAGCTTGTTTTGCATAGCCTGGAATGAAATACTCTGGTCAGCCTGGATGGTGCCGATCATGGCTCCCGTGTCCTGCTGCGGAAAGAATCCCTTGGGTATTATATAATAGAGAAAACCATTGAGACAAATGACAACGAGCAGGATCAACATCATCAGCCGTCCATGGCGCAGCGCCCAACCAAGCGACCGTCTGTAAAAATCCAAAACAGTCGTAAACACTTGTTCGCTTTTTTGGTAAAACCAGCCGGTTTTCAACTCTTCTTTCGAACGTAAATGGCGCGCGCACATCATCGGCGTCATGGTGAGTGAAACAAAAAGGGATACGACGATCGCCGCGGACAGCGTCACCGCAAATTCACGAAAAAGCCTGCCCACGATCCCGCCCATAAGAAGGATGGGTATGAATACGGCAATCAGAGACAGGCTCATGGACAGAACCGTGAAACCGACTTCTTTTGCTCCGATGAGCGCCGCACCAAAAGGCTTTTGCCCTCCTTCAATATGGCGGGAGATATTTTCCAGAACAACGATGGCGTCATCGACAACAAATCCGGTCGCTACCGTCAGAGCCATGAGCGATAGATTATCCAGTGTGTAACCGGCCAGATACATGACGCCGAAGGTGCCGATGAGCGAAACCGGCACGGCAACGCTGGGAATCAACGTGGAATAAATATTGCGCAAAAATATAAAAACAACCAGAACCACCAGTAAAACGGAAATAATTAATGTCCGCTCCACCTCGGACAATGAGGTGCGAATGGAAGGAGTACGGTCGGAGGCAATCCGTAAATCGATAGCTGCCGGAATAGATGCCCGCAATTGCGGCAAAATATCTTTGATACGGTTAACCGTTTCGATGACATTGGCGCCGGGCTGTTTGAAGATAATGATCATGACGCACGGCTTGCCGTTAAAATAACCGGCATTGCGCACATCCTGCACCGAATCAACAACCTGTCCTAAATCAGTCAGACGCACGGCGGCGCCGTTATGATAAGAAACAATGAGCGGCATGTAATCAACGGCTTTTTTAGCCTGATCATTGGCGTAGATCTGCCAGTGTTTATCTCCCGCTTCCACATCACCTTTGGGACGATTGGCATTGGACGCGGCAATCATGCCGCGCACGGTTTCCGGACTGATGCCGTTGTGATTGAGCTGGGCGGGATTGAGCTCCACGCGAACGGCAGGCAGGGAACTGCCTCCGACACTCACCTGGCCGACGCCTTTTACCTGGGAAAGCCTCTGTGCAAGAATGGTTGACGCTGCGTCATAAAGCTGGCCGCGCGTCATGGTGTCCGACGTCATGGCTAAAATCAGGATCGGCGCGTCCGCCGGATTTACTTTGCGGTAAGTCGGATTACTGGGCAATCCCGAAGGCAGAAGGCTGCGCGCGGCATTGATAGCGGCCTGCACATCCCGCGCCGCGCCGTCAATATCACGGTCCAGATCGAACTGCAAAATGATGCGTGTCTGGCCCAGAGAACTCACCGATGTCATCTCGGAGATGCCCGCAATACGCCCCAGCGACCGCTCCAGCGGCGTGGCCACCGTGGAGGCCATCGTCTCCGGAGAGGCGCCCGGCAGCGACGCCTGTACCATAATGGTGGGAAAGTCCACCTGCGGCAGCGCCGACACCGGAAGCAAGTTAAAGGCAATAAGACCCGCCAGCGCAATGCCCAGTGTAATGAGCGTTGTGGCTACCGGTCTGTGGATAAAAAGAGAAGAAATATTCATGATACAATTCCGTTTTCTGTATCCGCCTCCGATACTTGATGTTTGAAATAAGACTTGATCCGGCGGCTTAAATTGTCAAAAGCCAGATAAATTACCGGTGTCGTAAAAAGTGTCAGAATCTGGCTGAGAATCAGTCCGCCAACCATCGTGATGCCTAAAGGATGGCGCAATTCCGATCCGACCCCGGTCCCGATCATCAACGGCAGAGCGCCCAGCAGGGCGGCCATGGTAGTCATCATGATCGGACGGAAACGCAAAAGAGACGCCTGATAGATTGCCTCCCGGGGAGGCTTGCCCTCTTTACGTTCAGCATCGAGAGCAAAGTCTATCATCATAATCGCATTCTTCTTTACAATGCCGATGAGCAGGATGATGCCGATAATGCCGATAATCCCCAGATCATTACCCGAAATCATCAACGCCAGAAGCGCCCCCACACCGGCGGACGGCAGGGTCGAAAGGATGGTGACAGGATGGATATAGCTTTCATAAAGAACGCCTAAAACGATATATACGGTAACAATGGCGGCAAGAATCAGTAACAGTGTGCCGGTAAGCGATGCCCTGAAAGCAAGGGCCGTTCCCTGAAAACCTGTTTTGACGCTGATCGGCATGCCTATATCACGCTCGGCTTGTTCGATAGCGTCGACGGCTTTACCGAGAGATGAGCCGGGGGCAAGGTTGAAGGAAATCGTAGCGCAGGGAAACTGTCCCTGATGATTAATAACCAGCGGCGTCGCTTTTTCCGACACTCTGGCAATTGCACTAAGCGGCACCTGAGTGCCGGACTGTGATGTTATATATAAATCATTGAGTGACGCCGGACCATTTTTATAATCGGGTTTGACTTCCAGAACGACACGGTATTGATTCGATTGCGTGAATATCGTGGATACAAGCCGCTGACCATACGCATCATAAATGATGTTATCGATGGCGGCGGTGGTGATCCCCAGGCGTCCCGCGGCGTCCCGGTCAATATCCACATAGGCCTGCAATCCCTGATCCTGCAAATCGCTTGCCACATCGCTAAGATAAGGCGAATGGTTGATGCGTTCGACAAGACGGCGCGTCCAAATGCCCAGTTCATCCGGATCCGCGCACTCCAGTGTAAATTGGAACTGCGTACGGCTGACCTTGTCTTCAATGGTCATATCCTGCACGGGCTGCATATACAAGGAAATTCCTTCCACGCGAGCCAGACTTAATTGCAAACGGCGGATAACGCCTGAAGCATCCAGATCGCGCCTGCTCTTTGGAACCAGATTTATCATGATGCGTCCACTGTTTAATGTCACGTTCGTGCCGTCAACGCCGATAAAGGACGAAAGGCTCTCCACTGCCGGATCCTTGAGAATCACTTTGGCCAGAGCCTGCTGGCGCGAAGCCATGGCCGGAAAGGAAATCGACTGGGGCGCCTCGGAAATGCCGAGGATCATGCCGGTATCCTGAACCGGAAAGAAACCCTTGGGAATAAAAATATACAAAAGCACGGTTAAAACGAGAGTCGCCCCGGCAACCAGCAATGTGCCCCTCTGGTGATTGAGCACCCAGGTGAGCATCTCGCCATAACGGGCAATAACACGTTCAAAAAAAATGCCGCTTTGGTGATAAAAACGGCCCTGCTTTTCCACGGGAACATGTTTCAACAATTTGGAACACATCATGGGCGTGAGCGTCAGAGAGATGATGGCCGAAATTAAAATGGAGACGGCGAGCGTTATGGCAAATTCCCGAAACAGCCTTCCCACAACATCGCCCATAAAAAGCAGCGGAATCAAAACCGCAACCAGAGAAAAAGTCAAAGAGATGATGGTGAATCCGATTTGGGCCGAACCCTTGAGCGCCGCCTCCAGCGGCGATAATCCCTGTTCGATATAGCGGGCGATATTTTCGATGACAACAATAGCGTCATCCACTACAAATCCCGTGGAAATGGTCATGGCCATCAGGGTTAGATTGTTAATGCTGAATCCGAAAAGATACATAACGCCGAATGTGCCCACAAGCGATAGCGGCACGGCAATGCTGGGAATGACCGTAGCCGACAGATTACGTAAAAACAGAAAAATCACCATCACAACCAGAAAAACAGCCAGCATCAATTCGAATTGCACATCATTGACAGATGCGCGAATGGTCGTTGTGCGATCGGCGAGGACGACGATATCCACTGAACCCGGCAGCGATGCCCGCAACTGCGGGATGATATTCTTAATCCGGTTGACAACCTCGATGACGTTAGCCGTGGGCTGACGCTGAACATTCACAATGACAGCCGGTGTTTGATTTTGCCAGGCAGCCAGCCTTACGTTTTCGGCATCATCACGGACATCGGCGACATCTGTGAGCCGGACAGGAGCGCCGTTGCGGTAAGCAACGATAACCTTTTCATATTCCGCCGCCATCTTGATCTGATCATTGGCGTCAATCGTCGAGGCGCGCTCGGCTCCGTCAAAACTGCCTTTGGCCTGATTGACATTGACATTGCCCACCACGGTGCGCAAATCCTCCATGGTAAGTTTGTCGGCTGCCAGGGCCTTGGGATTAGCCTGAATACGCACCGCCGGACGCTGCCCGCCGCTGATGCTTACAAGTCCGACTCCGGGCAACTGCGATATTTTTTGAGCCACGCGCGTGTCAATGAGATCCTGCACCTTGGGGAGGGGCAAAGTTTTCGAGGTCACCGCCAGCGTTAATATGGGCGCATCCGCCGGGTTGACTTTGCTGTAGATGGGCGGCATCGGCAAGTCGGTGGGAAGAAAGTTGCCGGCGGCATTGATCGCGGCCTGTACTTCCTGCTCCGCTATATCGAGATTCAAACTGAGACTGAACTGCAAAGTGATGACCGATGCTCCGCCTGAACTGGTCGAGGACATCTGGTTCAAACCCGGCATCTGGCCAAATTGGCGTTCAAGCGGCGCGGTGATCGAAGATGTAATGACTTCAGGAGAAGCGCCCGGATAAAGCGTAACCACCTGGATAGTGGGATAATCAACCTGCGGCAGCGCCGAAATCGGCAGTACTTTATAAGCGATGATACCTGCTAAAAGTATCGCGGCCATGAATAATGATGTTGCCACGGGGCGTAAAATAAAAGGACGGGATGGATTCATATATAATTGCCTGTTGTAATTTTGTTTGGGGGACTATGGAATGAGGCCCGGATTAACATAGTCCATCGAAATTTTGACAAATATTATTTTTTTTGCTTTAGACCACCAACCTTTTTTTGAGGTTGCCCTGACACATTTTTTCCCTCGGGCATGATGACTTCAACCTTGCTGCCTTCACGCAGTTTATCGCCTCCCACGGTCACGACCAGTTCTCCCGGCGCCAAACCATCGGTGACGGCCACATTATCTCCTTCCGTGGGGCCAAGCTTTAATGTGCGTACGGTTACACTTTTGTCCACCTTGACCACGTAAGCAAAAGTACCGATGCTGCCTCTCTGGACGGCAGCCGTCGACATCACTGTCGCGCCGGGCAGTGTATCTACTTTCAGCTTAATATTCACAAACTGGTTGGCAAAAAGCTTATTGTCTTTATTATCAAATATTGCTTTCAACTTGATGGTTCCTGTTGTCGTATCAATTTGATTATCCGCCGCAAGCAGCCTGCCGCTGGCCAGCATAACTTTGCCCTCCTGATCGTAAGCGAAAACAGGCAGAACATCACCGTGACTGATGCGTTGCAAAACAATCGGCAAATTATCCTGCGGCACTGAAAACACAACCGTAATCGGCTGGAGTTGTGTTATCACCACGATGCCGTTAGGATAATTGGCATCATTAACCTGGACCATATTGCCGGGATCAACCTGCCGCAAACCTACACGCCCCGTGAGCGGAGCGAGAATGCGGGCATAAATTAGCTGAAGCTTGTCATTAGCAATGACGCCCTTATCCGTTTGAATGATGCCCCTGTATTGTTTAACCAGTGATTCCTGTGTCGTTACCTGCTGCACCGCAATCGAATCCTGTTTCTGCAAAATCTTGTATTGCGCGAGATCGGACTCGGCATTTCTTAAGAATTCCTCATCCTTTGCAAGTTGTCCTTCGGCCTGCATGAGTTGAACCTGGAAAGGGCGCGGATCAATTTCGGCCAGCAAATCGCCTTTTTTCACGAGTTGTCCCTCTTTGAAGTTCACACTCATCAACTGCCCGCCGACCTGAGATTTAACGGCAACCGTATTAATGGGAGTGACTGTGCCCAAGGCTTTTAAATATACATCAAAATCGGCTTTTCTGGTGGTGACGGCTGTCACCGGCTGGGGACGCTGGTTCATTTCCTGAGCCTGTTTGTCAGCTCTGCGTTTGGCTATCGTCGGCGCAATAAACATTCTGAAGACAATTAAAATGATCACAATGGCAACAAGAAATATCACCCAATGCCGTCTGACAAAATGAAAAAATTTTTGCATTCCGGTTTGTCCCGATTCTCCATTGGATTCAAGCTCTGATGTTTGTTTCATATTTATTTCACCTATTCTTTTTTGATAATCATTTCAGCCGCATCACTCGCGGCATTGATGAAAATTTATTCAAGGTACTCAAGTTTCAAAAACGAAGCGCATGACTGTTCCGGTGGTCCTATGCGTAATTCTCAAACCGGTGGCGGCTTCAGCATATAATATTCTAAGGCGGAAAGCGAGAAATGAGTAATATGTTCCGCGAGCTCAAGGATTTCCTGCCGGCTGAAATTATCCTTATTGAGTATTCGGCTGACAATCTGCGGCGAATTACGAAAATATAAGCACTGCCCTACAATACTCATCGCGCAAAGACAGGCCGTTTTATCCGCTGCTTTTTCTCCCAATATTTCTTTTATGATTGCCGCAAGCATTATAAAAGAAGGCCTGATGACTTCTTCAATCAGAATATCCAGCGCCCCCGTCGGTTCGATAAATTCTCTTGCCAAAAGTTTGCCAAACCAGGTCGGATTGCCCTTTTCAAACATACGCATAATCATGAAATAAATAAATGAATTTATCTTTTGCCTGGGCGAGTCCGCTTCTTTGATTCCCATATCGGCCGGATACTTTTTAAAAGCTATATCTTTATAATAGCGAAGCACTTCCATATATAACTTTTTTTTATCGCCAAAATAATAATTGATGGCGGCAATATTCACACCGGCCCGCGCACAGATTTGGCGCACTGTTGTAGCGTGAAAACCTTTCTGCACAAAGATTTCACCGGCAGCTTCAATGATAGCCATCTTTTTAGAGATGTTGTCAGCTTCCATAATAGCAACTTAAACTGATATTTAAAACAACAGTTTTAAAAGCAATCATTATGCCAAAAGCACCTAACGCTATAAAGCGCCGTAATAACTAATTTTATTTGAATATGACTTCATTTTTAATTTTTCAATAATGATTCAACTGGGTAATTAATATCCGGAATGGGAAATAAACCGGATAATAAATAACCAGCAGGGGGATTTAAAAAATTGGATTATCATCATTTAAGATTTGCGAACCGGGGAACTGCTGATTATCTAAAGGGTGAGCATCAAGTTTTTAATTTTGATTCTATCTGAAATTAAATTCAAAAAATCGACGTGCCGTTGTTTCCAGTATGGCGATTAACGGCCTGTTAAGGCGGCAACAATTAAGGTGCAAAGAAGAATCATAATTTTCCTTTGCATGAAGGGGTTCCTTTATATTGTTGCCACCTTTTTAGTTTACAGGCCATGTATAAGACTTTTATTCTTTTCCCTTCGCTTTGGGAGAAATTTTGCCGGGCATTGGCTTATCCTGATGATGACACGCCCACCTTGCATGTAACTTATGGTGAATTTTATCAAGTTTCATA
>DATKPG010000015.1:0-5342 GCA_035524255.1 Smithella sp.
CGAGGCATACAACAACAGGGGCATTAATTACAACAAAATGAAGAACTATCCGATGGCTATAGAAGACTTTAACAAGGCCATCAAGCTGGCGCCCAATAGCGCTAACGCCTATAACAATCGGGGGCTTGCTTATTTCATGCAGGGCAACGATAAAAAAGGCTGCAGCGACGTGCAAAAAGCCTGCTCACTGGGATTCTGCAAAGCACTGGAATTAACGAAAAGCCGCGGAGCGTGCCGCTGATTCGGACTGTACTGATTGACAAAAACCATTAACGTATTTTTTATCCGTATTATGTTGATGAGGGAAATCCTTACGCATATACAGCGTTCATCAATTTAATAAAGGACGCCATGCTAAATACTTTTAAACAACCGCCAAATATTAAAAATTTAGGCGTCAAACACTACAGGGCTTATTGTTCACTCAATAGGCTAGCCTTAGGCGTGGACAACATTCATTTGGATGTCCATATCAGCCCTCAAGTATACAGCGCTTTAAGAAAAACAACGCTTCTTTTAATGGTAAAACACAGCCAAACGGAAATCTTTTTTAAAGACTATAAAAGAGAATTTTGTGAAATTGAAAAAGATGCCTTAAAACGCATTTTAAATGATGTCCTACTTGATGGAATCAACAAAGCCAAGGCTGCCTCAGAGGTTCAGATCGACTTCCTTGCGCAGATTGCTATTATAAAATTGTTTTTGGAGGAAATCAAATCCCAATACAAATTTATGGTGGCGCAAATCGAACCTCTGATCAAAATGTATCAGCTATCCGCGAAACACGATCAAAATGATGTTTTCTTAATAAAAGAAAAATTGTCAGAAGTAAAGCTTCATCAGGCTCAAATCATCCGCCTTGTGGGATTGGAACTGTTTGAATTATTGACTGATATTAATGCAAGAAAATTAAGGGATATGAGAGAGACGCATTTCGTCCCCCATGATATTATGCCGGGTCATTATCTGGCAAACCCTATGTTCCATACCAATAATCCCAATGATGAATCTTTTCTCATGGAAGAATACATACTCATGGGACAAAGATCTGAAGATATTGATAACTACCAAAGCATTAAGCAGATCATATATGAACTGCTTGGCCAAATTGATTTTAACGGCGAAAGCGACAGGGATGATCGTGAGGACGCGAGTGAAAAAAAGCTTCAGGAGGTGAAGGGCGTCGTTGACGCTAAAAATTACCTGCTCGATTCATTAATCATGAGTCCCGGCAACATTGACCGACTGTTCGACTATTTCGATTCGCAGGAACAATACGAAAAAACAAAAAAACTGAAAGAGTCCAAAGATACTCTTGAAAAATTCAAAAAGCGAATAGAAACTCAGAAATATTTACTGAATCTTTTTTACCGTAAATTTAAAAAATCCCGTCTTATCCGTCTGATTATCGCTGATTTTGAAATGAAGCCTGTATACGGAAACTACTGCCCGCCAATGTCACCCATGCAAGTCAGAAAATTTCTGGTTGATTTCTGGGAAAGAATATCTATGAGAAATCAGCAAAAACGCTTAAAATCGCTTTACGGCAGTGAATTCTCTCTTGAACCACTTCTACAAATCGTCAAGCATATCAACAACACGGACACGAATGCAAAAAAACAATACTTGATTATGTTTCTAAAATTATTTTCTAAATACCATAGAGATATATATAATTTTCGAATAATCAAAGATGCGATGGACTCCATCAATCTCATCACGGACGAAAAAATTATTTTATTATCGCGGGAAAACCATTCGCTTTTTGAGTTTCTGCTGCCGGATGAACGGGTCAAAGAAGAAAAACCTATTGCCAATCATGTCATCATTAAGGCGGATATACGCGGTTCAATGACCATAAACCATGTGATGAGGAAAATGGGGCTCAATCCCGCGTCATATTTCAGCTTGAATTTCTTTGATCCTATTTCTGCTGTTCTTTCTGAATATGGAGCGTCCAAAGTGTTCATTGAAGGAGACGCGATTATTTTATCCATTTTTGAAACGGAAGATACCCAGCAGGAAAATTACAGCGTCGCGCGGGCATGCGGACTGGCGATTAGGATTTTGCAGATTGTTCAAAGCTACAATGAGAAAAACAGGGAAAATAATCTTCCCATGCTGGAGTTGGGAATTGGAATCTGCCACAGTCAGGGCCCGCCGACCTTTTTGTTCGACGGCGATTCCAGAATCATGATTTCTCCGGCCATTAACCTGGCGGACCGTCTATCCAGTTGCGATAAATTACTTCGCAAAATATTTAAAAGTCAAAATGACGTGTTTAATTTGTTTGTTTTTGAAAATGAATCGGAAGAAATCACTGAAACCGGTGTGGATGATTCTACCTACCGCTACAATGTCAACGGTATTGAACTCAACGAAGAGGGATTTAACAAGCTTGGCCGGGAAATTAACCTGCAGGTGTTCGTCTATCCTTCAGAAGATGATGAAAATGTAAAATTCTATGCGGGCAAAGTTCCCATGGCCAACGGAAATTATCAACGTATTGTTATCCGGGAAGCGGCAATTCACAAAGTAAAACCGGCCGTGCTGGATGTAACCGGAAAAATATCAAAAAAATACTATGAAGTTTGCACACATCCTAAAATTTATAATTCTATAGACAGTCAATATTAAATATCTGCCAAATATCAGAAATATCTATTTCGTATGATGCAAAACCATTGTTTTCATGATCGGATGAATTGATATAATGGATAAATTTTTTGAACTGATCAATAAATAATTGGCTTTAATTGATATAAAAAAAGGCGCTCCGTTTCGGGAGCGCCTTTTAGTTTTAGGGTTAAACTTCCTTATGATTAATCGCCCAGTTTATCAGCGGAGATTCTCATACCGTAGAATGAACGGTACACGAAAATCAAGGCGATGATGAAGAAGGCTGTAGCCAGACCATACTTCAAATTGGCATTGGTCATGGTAACCGCGATTTCCGTTGCCAGCAATCCGAACAGAGTCGTGAACTTGATGACCGGATTCAGAGAAACCGAAGAGGTATCTTTGAAGGGGTCGCCGACGGTATCGCCGACAACGCTGGCTTCATGCAGCGGAGTGTTTTTCATCTTGAGATCGACTTCAACAATCTTCTTGCCGTTATCCCAGCAACCGCCGGCATTGGCCATGAAGATCGCCTGGTAAAGACCGAAGAAGGCTATACCGATCAGGTAACCGATAAAGAAGTAGGGGTTAAAGAAGGCCAGCGCCAGACACATAAAGAAGATCACGATGAAGATGTTGATCATACCCTTCTGAGCATACTGGGTACAAATCTGAACGACTTTCTTGGAGTCTTCAATCGACGCTTCTTTTTTATCCAGATTGATGTTCTTCTTAATAAATACAACGGCCTGATAGGAACCGGTGGTAACTGCCTGTATGGAAGCGCCCGTAAACCAGTAAATGACCGCGCCGCCCATCAGCAAGCCCAAAATGATTTCCGGCTGAACCAGAGAAAGTTTAGAGACAACATTTCCGAAGAGACCTTCCAGCATGATGATGATACCGAAAACCATGGTGGTGGCGCCGACAACGGCGGTTCCGATCAACACGGGTTTGGCTGTCGCTTTGAAGGTATTGCCCGCACCGTCAGCAGATTCCAGGAAGTGCTTGGCCAATTCAAAATCAGGTGTAATTCCGTATTCTTTTTTCACAACGTCTTTTGCGTCGGGACGTGATTCGATCATCGACAGTTCATAAATGGACTGCGCGTTGTCCGAAACTGGTCCAAAGCTGTCCACAGCGATGGTTACAGGACCCATGCCCAGGAAACCGAAGGCGACCAGACCGAAGGCAAACACGGGGGCGGCGAATACGAATGCCGGAGGCATCAAAGCCATGACTGCCGCGTTCTTGGATACCATGTAGGCAATCAGCATCAGAATCATGATCGTCAGGCCTTCCCAGAAAGCAGAGAAGTTACCGGCAACCAATCCCGAAAGAATGTTCAAAGAAGGGCCGCCCTGACGGGAAGCGTTGACAACTTCTTCGCAGTGACGTGAAGAAGTGCTGGTGAATACTTTCGTGAATTCCGGAATCAAAGCGCCGGCGATGGTCCCGCAGCTGATGATGACAGCCAGAGCCCACCACAAATCGGCATACTTGGGATCAAGACCGGAACCCAGCAGGTAATAGCTGGCGGCAAAAGTAACCGCTATGGAAACAATAGAGGTAATCCAAACCAGATTGGTTAAGGGATGTTCAAAGTTAAATTCTTTCTTAGCACCAAAAGCTGCTTTGCTGATAACATCATTGAAAAAATAAGAAATAAGAGAGGTCAGGATCATGAGGATTCTCATAGCAAAAATCCAGACAATCAGTTTGCCGCCCATTTCAGGATTTCCGGCCAGAGCCAGAGCCAAAAAGGCGATCAGGGCAACGCCTGTAACACCGTAAGTTTCAAAACCGTCCGCCGTGGGGCCAACGCTGTCACCAGCATTGTCACCGGTACAGTCGGCTATAACACCGGGGTTTTTGGGGTCGTCTTCCGGCAGATGGAAAACGATTTTCATCAGGTCGGAACCGATGTCGGCAATCTTGGTGAAGATACCGCCGCAGATACGTAGAGCGGAAGCGCCCAGAGATTCACCGATGGCAAAACCGATGAAACAGGGACCTGCCAATTCTTTGGGAATGTAGGCCAGAATGATAATCATGAAGAATAGTTCTATGCTGACCAGAAGAAGTCCAACGCTCATACCGGAACGTAGACAAATGTTGACGATGTTTAAGGGATTGCCGGAAAGTGATGCGAAAGCTGCACGAGAATTAGCTACGGTGTTGATACGAATACCAAACCAGGCCACCGTGTAAGAACCCAGAATACCGACAACTGAACATACAAGAATAATTATAATGTCAGACACTACTTTCCCCTGTAATGCACCAAAATAGTAAACGATACAGATAGCGATCAGGATCCACAATGCGATGAGAAATTTACCCTGTTGGAACAAATAGGTTTTGCAGGTTTCCCAAATGGTCTGGGAAACATCCAGCATCGCCTTGTGTGCTGGCAAATTCTTGGTTTGCACATATTGCATGATGCCGAAAATCATTCCAATGGCGCAAACGATTAATCCGGCATTAAGGATGGTCAACCCCGCAAGGGAACCACCTAAAAAGCTGACTTGCGTCAGATCCGGCACCTTTATGTCGGCTTCGCTGGCAAATGCCGCGCCAGCATTGAGCATGAACATCAAAGTGCTCAATAATAATGTCCAGATACTTCTTTTGTTTTTAAACATTAACTATTCCTCCTTTTTAATTACTATATTTTTTGTATGGCATTTAGCCATAGCTTGTTGCATCCCTTTTGAAATGAT
>DATKPG010000016.1:0-40848 GCA_035524255.1 Smithella sp.
CTCCAGTTTTCTTATTTCTTTATTTACGCGAACAGCAAGGTCATTAAAGATATATTTATAACCGTAGACTGCTTCATATCCCCTGAATACTTCCGTGGTTATTATAAATCCCGGAGGCACATTAAAACCAAATGAAATCAGTTCTTTGAGAAAATATCCCTTGTTGCCGAGTAATATTTGATTGTCCAATTTTTTGTTCTTTTTATAAAAGGATGAAACGGTTAACTCAGGGTTGTACGCCATAACAACCTTCAAAATTTGTTTGTTATCCTTGAATTTTTCCGATTCAGCATTTAGAGTTTTAATAACCGCATTGACAAAATTATCCAGCACCTGAATACCGAAAGCCGACGATATTAATCCTCTGATAAAATTTTCCGAGTGCTGATAGATTGATTCTTCATTTTTTTTATGCGCGGATTCTGTATCAGTTTCGACGCTCCCTTGATAAATCTGTCCGATAATAACAGACAGATTTAAACTGTGGGGATCGATGTAGTAATTACGGATGATATCCTGAATATCTTTGGAAATAAAACGGAAAATATCCACATACTGATCAATGGAAAACTGCTTAACGGGCAGGGCGTTTGTCACGTATTTGACTTTAGTTGACAGACCTTCCGTGGCAATGCCTTCAATTTCCAGAGCGTTGATATAAAGCCACAGGTATGTGTGAATCTTGAAGATAGTGTGTTTTGTAATGAATTTGAGATTAAGCGATCGGCCCAATTCTTCAAACAGCATAGTCGCCAGAGTTTCCAGTCTCAGAGACACGCCGACAGCCTCGAATTTCTTCTCGTAGTAGGTTCCGTACATCGAGGGGATGCCTGCCGCGATATGCCTTTTGTAATATATGTTTTCATAAAACTGCGTTTTCTTGGGAGAAATAATTTTTTCTTTCAATATGGATAAAAATTTTAAAATTATCGTAATGCTGCGATAATAATTCTTAACGCTCAGAGCGCGTTTCAGCGATAAAATATCGGCCTTGGGAAAGGCATTGACCGATTCCAGATCTTTTATCAAATCAATAAACTGCGGATAATATTTCTTATAGATTAACTGGTAAATGCGAATCATAATTTTGATTCGCTCTTGATCTCTTTCATTAATGCCCTTGATATGATTCAGTTCCCGGCAGACTCTTTGGTTGTCCCAATCAAGAAATTTCAGGGTGTTATTATTAACTTTCGAAAAAAAATGTTTAAACGCTTTGTGCATTCCGTCGAAATATTCTCCGGAATTCACAATCTGCTCATACACTTCATCGGGCAGATGCGTGCGGAGGAACTCCTTATTCCCTGAACTCCAGTATTGAAAGATATCTTCGATAAATTTAAAGAGCAGACTGTTGCTCTCAACATGCGATTGCTTCCGGAAAAAGTATACCAGTTTGTCGTTACGGGAGGAGAGCTCATCCACCTTGGTGGAAATATCCCTAAGTTCCCCTTCCGCGCCGATTTCGCTGAAGTAGACGGGAAAAATTCTAAGAAGCTGTTTTATCAGACTGTATGCCGGCGCGATATCGGTATTGAGCAGTTCGGAAATATTTTTTTGAATGAGGTCTGTATCACGGATAAAAATCCCTCCGATTTTCAAATTAATTATCAATGCGGAAATCAATCTTTTTGTCCATCTGGGCTTCATCCCGATAATCTCGAGCCATGAACGTATGTTGATGATATGAGCCGGATTAACTTTCACCTGCCATTCTTCGGTTGAACCTTTAATCTCAGGATATTGAAAGCCGTAAGCAATCAGCTCATCAATAAAAGTATCCGCGAGAGGGTGGCTGTTTTGCGCAAAAACTTCTTTCGCCGTCGTGTTAATGCAATCAAAAATCGCGACACTGAATTCATATTGGGATTTATTCTTTTTTAAAAAGCTGAATATCTTTCGCACAAAGTCATTCAGGTTTTCTTTTTTTTCTTCTTTAAAAACCATATTCAGGGAATGATTGATTTCCCTCAGGGCGCTTGCGTGAATATCGGCAAGACTGGAAATATCCATGATGTTAAACAGGAAGCGCAACGCGACCAGATGCTGGCGGCCTATATGCGCAGGTGATTTCTCCAGCTGATCCGCGGCCAGCAAATATCCGTTAACGATCTGAAAATAATCCGGCATATCCAGATATTCTTTGATGTTTTCTCCGCTTTTTTTCTGAGTGTCCGGGCGAAGGGTTTCCAGTTTTTCGATAAGCGTTTGAACATATTCGTGGCTGAGGGGCTGGATTAAATCCCTGTATGCGTTCACGGATTCCTGGGTTTCTCCATTTCCCACAACAAACCAACCGGACGGGTCCGGCTGGGTAAGCCAAAATTGATATGTGATTTTATAAATTTTGTAGACCAGGTCATCAAATAGGGGCGCTTGAATGTCTATATTGTTTTCTGTAATACTTTTGATGATTTTTTTGAGATACGATGAACACTTCTTAAAGACAATCGCATCCTCATCAACAACCTTCAGAAGTGATTTTATAATTTCCGGAAATAGAGATAAATTTCTTGGAAGAAATTCGCCGCTTTGAGTATATATTGTATCAATATAATCGAACAAATAATGTATTGCGTTGTCTTTAACGTCACTACTTGATGAAGATTTGATAACGTCAAAATAAATTTGCAGCATTACGGAAAGAGCGGAAAGTCCGTCCTGATGCTTGTTATAAACATAAAAATCCCCGATGGAGACGGATTTAAGTTCTTTCAATACATATTCCCAGTTAACGAAAGGGTGATTTAATTCCGTCAGCAGATCACGGGTCTTTTTCCGCAGGCCGAAATGACTTTCCACAACTTTGAGCAGTGGAGAATATTGTTCCGGGATTTCTATGGTTGCGGCTGTCCGCTCCAGATTCACTTTTAGGGCGGACGAGCTTATTTCCTCACTTTTTTTAGCTGGATTTTTTTTATCTGTCATGTTGGAAAACCTTTTGCAAAAGACTAATCAGAATTCGCGCATTTTTTCAAGTTAAGAACTTACAGGCTTGGAATAATTAAGCTTTTTATGGGCTGTTCACCGGAGACGCATTCCCGGGGGGGGATAAGTTAAAAAAATAGAGCTCCGCGCGAAGCGAGGCTCCATTTTGATCAAAGAATTAGCGTACGGCAAATTAATTACTTCTTTTTTGCCTGTTTTTTTACAGCTTTCTTTACAGGTTTTTTCGCGACCTTTTTTACAGTTTTCTTTTTTGCCACCGGATTTTTTTTCGGCGCGGCTTTTATTTTTTTTACGACCGCCTTTTTTTTCGGCGCAGCCGCGGCACTTATTTTTTTTGCTTTTGCCGGACCAATATTGACCATCGGTTCTTCACAGCAAATAAGGTCTATTGTAGCGCAACCACATTCTTCATCTACAATGACAGCAAGTCCACATACTTCACAACTCAGAACATCTCCAGCCTTTGCTCTCGACATTTCTCTCCTCCTCGTTGTGAGGGGTTTAATATTCACCCTCCGGTATTTTTTTCATTTTAACCAAAAATAAATAAATTTCAAGTTAAATTGCTGATTTTTTTAAAAAACATACACGGCTTGACTTTCATTAATGATTTGATAGTATCCTTAAACATGCCATTAAAGAAGGAACAAAAATATCGCAGCTGGGTCGAAGTTGATCTTGATAATTTCATCAGCAACCTGAAAGAAATAAAAAGAATCATCGGGCCAAAAGTTGATTTCATGCCGGCTGTAAAAGCGGACGCTTACGGACACGGCGCCATAGAAATATCGCGTGCCGCGTTGAAAAATGGAGCGCGGATGCTGGGAGTGGCCAATGCCGATGAGGGCGTTCAGCTTAGAATAAGCGGCATTGAAGCGCCCATTGTTATTTTAGGGCCGTCGACCGCCGCGGAAATCGAACAAATTATCAAATACAATCTTACGCCGTCGGTTTCAGACACGGCATTCGCGAAAAAACTTAATACCGCGCTTACTAAATCGGGTCATAAGTTACCGGTGCATATTGAAGTGGATACCGGCATGGGACGTGGCGGCACCATGCACAGCGAAGCGATGAATCTGATCCGCGAAATATGTAAATTACCCAATATTATACTGGAAGGAATTTTCAGCCATTTTGCTTCCAGCGAAACAATGACTTCACAAAATGAACAACAATGGCGATTTTTTACGGATCTACTTGCCGATATCAAGCGCCTGGGCATCGATATTCCCTTCCGGCATATTGATAACAGCGGTGCTATCTTAAATTATCCCGAATTTAAATTGAACATGGTGCGTCCCGGAATCATGACCTACGGCATTTATCCGTCACCGGATAATTTATCCAAAGCGAGGCTTGCTCCGGTGATGTCTTTTAAAACCAGTATTGTTTTGCTCAAAGACTTTCCGCCCGGTTATGGCATTGGTTACAACAGCGCTTTCGTTACTTCAAAGCAGACGCGTATAGCAACCATCCCGGTTGGTTATGGAGACGGTTACGCTTTCATTCTTTCCAATCAGGGAGAAGCTTTAATCCGAGGCCGCCGCGTGCCCATCGTTGGACGTATTTCGATGGATATGTGCACAATTGACGTTACTCAAATTCCAAATTGCAAGGTCGGTGATGAAGTAGTTCTTCTGGGCAAACAGGGTAAAGAGTATATAAGCGCCAATGAAATTGCCGACAAGGCTAAAACGATCAGTTATGAGGTCCTTTGCGCGTTGGGAAAAAGGGCGCCCCGCGTTTTTCTGCAAAAAGGACAATCAAATGCGGTCGAACCCCGATTACGGCGGATATTTATTCCCGACGAAGAAAAATCCATCTCCCGCATTGATAATATTATCCGTCATTGCCTGCAAACAAGGGCGCGCGACGAGGAACTGGGCAACGCCATTTATTACGAAATGTTTGAAACCCTTTTCGGCAAAGAGGACCGCCGGCTTGAACTGCGTTCCGGCTTCCGCTACAACATCCGCATAGGACAATTGCCGAAGGAGAAAAAAAACGACGCGTATTCCAGGGACTATTTCCGCGTCAGTACGCATATAGAATATAAAAAAACAATCCGCGACAATATTTTTATGATCGGGTGCGCCTCTAATCATTTACAGTTATCCGCTTTGTTCGAAGATCCTCACTGCGAATACCGCTGGCTGTTGAGCGACGGCAGAAATTTATCCCTTGAACGCGATTTTACCGTCGAAAGGGTGCGCATTGACAACAAAGACATCCCCATTATCGAAACAAAAAAGACGAAACGCGGCTACGAAGTATGGTGCGGCTCGGAGAAACTTAAAGAAAAGATAAACAAAGAGGTAAAAATTGAAATCGAAATTGCCACCTGGCAGGCTAAGGACAACAAAATCTTCCCCGTGTACCTTGTCTATCCAACAAGAGGATTAGATATTAACTTCAATTACGAAAAGGCAGATTTGAAGAATGTCAGGGAAGAGAGTTTTTTTTCGGGAAGGCATCCCCAACCTTCCGTATCGCTACGAAAAGGCAAATCCATCGATATAAAAATATCCGGTAAGGAATGGATATTCCCGACGAGCGGTGTGATTTTTATCTGGGACACCTAGGATATGGGGCTGTTGAAAAACGCTCATCTGCTGTGTTGCGCTGCAAACCGCACCGCTCAACGTATGAACCTATACGCCTCGCGATACGGTTTTTGCGCGCCTTGCATCTGAGCATTTTTGAACAGCCCCTATATTCCCGATAATTCCAAGCATGTGGCGCGGGTCTGGTCAACATTAACAGACGTGGTATGTTTAACTGTTTCTTTCTTTAAGAAGCCAAATACCTAAAAGCGCCAGAATAACAGTTGCGATAACACTGGGCCAGAGAGGGATTTCAATTCCCGCTGCAACTACCCTGACATCAAAAAGGTAACGGCACAACTGGGCACAGGCCAGTAAAAGAAGTAAAATACCAACAATCAATGACGCCGGACGTTTCATAATTTACCTCCTGGGAAATTGTATATTTTCTTATTCAATTTTATTGGACTTCTGTAAATTATGCCTTGCACAAAGGATACGTACATTTTCTGCAGTAATACTAGTACCACCCTTGGAATAAGGTAAATCATGATCAAAATGTAATTCGTCAGATGAACCACAAATGACACAACGCCCCTTATCTCTTTCCCAAACAATTTTTTTAATTTCACTTGGAATTATTCTAGTTCGTGTACGGAGTTTATTTTCAATAATACCATCAGCATAAAAATCTATTTCTGTTTCTTCTAAAAAGAAGCGAAAAACCTTACGGTCGTTTACAGTAATATATTTATAATCAATCAGACTATAAAAACCCTTTTCTGACCAAACGCCTGAAAAAATTTTTTCATAAGCTCGAACAACTTCCGGTCTTCTCTTCCCAAGCTTATAATCATCAACTGTAGAAGCAAATAATCCATTTTGAGTTAATTTACCCAACATAGTGGTTTTGAGTTGATCGAGATTTTTAGGGTTAATGCTTGATGATGTTTTTGGTACATCATGCCCTTCATATTCAATCGTAAGTCCATCAGATAAAATGCGATCTTTATAAGGAGCATTATGTCTTTGAGACATTAATATAACTGAATAGTTTGTATTAAGCCTATAGTTCATACCACGCTGAAGTGTTTTAACGTTTTCAGCATCACACATTCGCCTATAGGAAATTATCTCGTCCTTCATTTCATTTACATATTTTCTGTTTTAATTTCCAACTTCTTCTTGTGGCGGTCGAAAGCAAGCGAAATTAACTCATCCAAAAGATCGCTGTATTTGAGGCCGGTGGCTTCCCAAAGTTTGGGATACATACTGATGCTGGTAAAACCGGGAAGCGTATTGATTTCGTTGAGATAAAATTCATTGGTTTTCTTATCCAGAAAAAAATCAACCCGCGCCATGGAAGAACAGCCCAAAGCCATGTATCCTTCAACGGCTATCTTTCTGATTTTACCGGCAAGTGATTTTTCAAGTTCCGCCGGAATGAAAAGCGCGGCGCCATCAGGGTCGATATATTTGGCTTCATAGGAATAAAACTCATGTTTTGGAATAATCTCACCCAAAATCGAGCCTGAGGGTTTTTCGTTTCCCAGTACGGCGCATTCGATTTCGCGGCAGTTAATGGCTTTTTCAATCATGACGCGCGTGTCGAACTGAAATGCAAAGTTCATAGCTGCCCCCAGCAACCCTTTGTTTTTTACTTTTTTCACCCCCACGGAAGAACCGGTGCAAATCGGTTTGACAAAAAGCGGCAGTCCGAGTTTTGCAAGAGCATTTTTCATAATGCCCTTTGATTCCTCCAGCCAGAGCTGTTTATTAACAGTGATGGAAGGAACCACCGGAATCCCCGCCTCGCGAAGCAACCTCTTGGCAATATCTTTATCCATACCTACGGCCGAGCCCGTTACATCCGCGCCCACATAAGGCACCATCGCTAATTCCAGCAGGCCCTGCAGGGTGCCGTCCTCGCCGAATGTGCCGTGAAGCACGGGAAACACAATGTCCAGAACAACTTCCCGGTTTTTGTTTTTAATATTGTAAAGGTGCAGCCTGTTTTTTTGTTCGAAATGATTGATGAGCCATGTGCCTCGCTTTTTCAAAGCCATTTTTCTGCCAAAATCCTTATCGGGAATAATTTTGGGGTCATCCTGCACATACCAGCGGCCGTCTTTTGCAATGCCTACGGCTGTTACTTCATATTTATTTCGATCAAGGGCAGAAAAAACCGACGCGGCTGAGCAAAGCGATACATCATGCTCACCCGACCTGCCGCCGTATAAAACGCCTATCCTTATTTTTGCCGCTTTTTTGAAACTTTTTTTTCGCGCCATATTTTTCCTTTAAATATTATTTTGACAGATTAGAGGATTTCTTTATTGTGTTATTTTAACCGGATATACGCCTCAAGCGGCAATGATGTCAATTTAATTTTGGCACTCCAATATGTTTCTTGTCGGCTAGTCGCAATCAATACCTTTACAAAACCTCAAAATAAATTTATACGCTTTTCGAGCCTTTAAGGGCCAAAACAAAAATTCCAGCATTTGAAAAAAAAGAGCAAAGACCTAAAAAGGAGATTCCTGAATGAAAAAGAATTTATTCGCCACTTTGGGAACAATATTTTTATTGACAATATTCTACACTCCGTCCGTTTTCGCTTTGGAATTCGGCGCGCGTGCCGAATATTGGATTCCCACTTTCTCTGGCGATTTGCGAGTAGATAAAGACGGAGTTACCGGCACGGATATAAATCTCCAGAGTGATCTGGGAATCGGCAATGAAAATATCCCGGGGGTGGAAGCTTATTTCGGAATTGGTAATCACGAAATAAGCCTGTCGTATTCGCAGGTAGATTTTACCGGGGCACAGAACATAAATAGAAATATTGTGTTTGACGGCAAGACATACAATGCCAGCACCTATGTTGAGTCAGAATTAAAAACAAGCATGATTGACTTTGAATACCAATATAAGCTTGTAAACATTAAAAACATTCTCGCCGGCGTGTCTTTGGGAATTATCGGTAAAGTTAAATACTTTGACGGTGAAGCAAGAATGAACTCATCAGCCACGGGAGATATTAAAGAAAATTTCCACATTCCTGTTCCTATGATCGGCCTCGGCGCTAAAATCGGGCTGCTTGCCAATATTCTGGAGGCGCGGGCAAAGTTTGCGGCCATGGGTTATTCCGGAAGCTACATTTATGACGGAATGGCGGACATCTCTGTAACACCCTTTCCTTTTTTAAATATCTATGGCGGTTACCGCGCGATGTCTCTAAAGGTTGACAATGTCAGCGATTTTTACGGTAAAATGGATTTTTACGGTCCTTACGCGGGCCTGGCCATCGGTTTCTAATGCCCTGAGGCACCGTATTGGCTGTAACTTGTTATAATTACACGATTTATTTAAATCCCCCTTGTCTTGACAATGATTCTTTTCAGGCATATATTATGCTCAAGTTGAAGGAGTTTAGTTAGGTGATTTTATGACTCTTTATTTTAACGCGGCGCAGATGCCAATGGCAAAAAAGGCTTTTAACGATGCCGAAAATCTGGTATCGCGTCACTTTAGATTGAGTGATGGGCAATTTAAAGAAAATAAATATGACGTAAAAACGCTGGCTTATTTGGATGAGCAGGAAATCAAAGAGGGCGCTTTTGCCCATCTTTGTAAGTACTCTTTTGAAAAACGGGGCAGCGCAACAGAAGACCGCGAAAGCAACTTTGATTTTTACCGGATTTGTCTGCAGGACAATATCATTCTGGACGCGGTGCAAAGAGCTAATTCATTCATTAAGCTCAGTCCTTTGATGCTTTATATTGCCGTGCATGAGTTGATCCATGTTCTGCGTTTTAACAGAGGCGATATTGATTTTAACGCCGATTACGAAGAGAAGGAAAAAGAAGAAATTATCGTAGACACTTTGACCAGAGCCGTTGTGCAACCTGTCAAAGGTCATGATTTAGAAATAGTGTTGGATTGCTTTAGCAGCAATTTTTAAAAATTTAGATATACTAATTTTGTATATTTGGAAGGATGTTTTCAGTATGCCTATTTATGAATATAAATGTAAGAAATGCGGCAACCAGTTCGAAGCATTTCAGGGAATTTCCGATCCGGAATTAAAAAGCTGCAAATTTTGCAAAGGAAAGGTGCAAAAACTGGTTTCCTTGTCCTCTTTCAGTCTGAAGGGTTCAGGCTGGTACGTAACAGATTACAAAGGAAAGAAGCCAGGGGCAGCGGCAAAACCCAAAAAAGCAGACACAAGCGATAGTTCCGCGACCAACGAAACCGCAAAAACTGAAGCGGCTAAAACCAGCAAAGAAGATTAATGAGACCAGCGTGCTTAAGCACGCTGGTCAAATTATATGGCCATGTCTGCGGCCCGCGGAGAGAAAATCAATACACGTGCCTTAAAGGCTGCATCTCAATCCTGAACATTGGTTGCCATCGACTCATATTCCACTTTATCCCTGCCATTTAACTTCGACCTGTATAGTGCCGTGTCCGCCCTGTTTATGGCTTCCTGAATGACTTCGCTGGGCTGATATTCCGTTACACCAACGGAAATAGTGATTCTGAAATCTTCGGGCATATTTTCAAACACAATTTTTTTAACCACCATCCTGATTCTTTCCGCGCACTCCATGGCTTCTATTTTTGCCGAATTGGTCAGAATTAGAATAAATTCTTCACCACCGTATCGAGCGATATGGTCAATATTCCGAAGGTTTTTTTGAGTTTCCTGAGCCACCGTTTTTAAAACAGTATCTCCCGCGGCATGGCCGAAAGTATCATTAACTCTTTTGAAATGGTCCAGATCAAATATACAGATGGAGAAAGGATGAATTCCCCTGTCCACAAGGGCTTTCTCATGTTCCAGAATCTTGTACATCTGACGCCGGTTGAATACCTGAGTGAGGTCATCCGTGATGGCCAGCTTTTCGATAGTAGAAAGGGCATGCGATATTTGAGCCCGCAGATTTGTAATGTATCCGCCAACCAGGGAAAACCAGGGAAGAACCATGGCGAGAATTGCAATATTCAGTATGTCTATTTTGCTGATTAATCCGGGATTGATTTTGTAGAGCAGAAATATCACCAGCGAGTAGTTAATAACGGCAAACGCGGATAGAAAAAGAAACTGCCAGACATTCAATCTGAAAAGCCCGAAAACAAAAACAACCAGATAGACCAGCAACACCAGACTTCTCATGGAGTCGGAGTAATACACAATCACCATGACCCAGAATGTGGCCATAATCATCTGCAGAACCGTCATGCTGGGGTCTTTGAACTTTTTATTAAAACCGCTTCTGATGAGTCCATATATAAGAAGATTACAAATAAGAATTCCCCAAAACCAGATGACAAGGACATTGGACGACACCCTGTTCATTTCTCCCTGTGAATAAAGCAAAACGCAAATAGCCAGCCACATGATGTATGATCCAAATGCCATGAAAAACCGTTTGATTCTTAAAATCTGATTGTGGTCGTCTTCGGGAAAGATATTCATTATACCCGCCTCCTTTTTTATCGCCGGAAGTCACTTAGCGTTTTTTATACAGAAGCTGCAAAATTCACTATTATTAAAGATCAAACTGGGAAATGAATAATTTACAATGCTCTTGGCTGTATTAACTAATACTTACACCAAGTCCTTAAAATAGGGCTTGAGTTCATGGCACAATTCTTCCGGAACGGTAGGGCAGATAATTTCATTGTGCAGTTTCTCAAAATAATTCAGGTCGCTCGTCCCTAATGGACCGAGAACAAAGCGCGGAACAATTTTCCCCTGCACCCAGAAATAATTATTGTTTGTCATTGCCGCGTAAAAAGACATGTTGAAACTTACAAAATTATTTATATGTAAATAGTTGAATATTCTGGACAGTCCCGTCAAAAGTTCGCTGAAATTAGATTCGGTTAAATCGAAAAATGATGTTTTTTCCCGAAAAATAAAATCTATTTCGCCGGCCATTCCCTTCGGCGCGAAGCTTGTGAGCCAGCAGATAGTACCGGTATTGGCGATGAATCTTTTATCCGCTTTCGTCTCCACGGCGATTAAATTATTCCACAAGTTATCTCCGCCCGCCACCGCGGCATAATTTTGAGCGCTGTGCAGAAGCCGCTGCATTAAATTTGTAGGTTTATAACCGGCAATGGTCTGTAAATGAGGATGAACCAGACCTCCTCCCGACGGCGGCATATAGTTCCAGTTAATCGAACAATATTTATAACCCAGGTTCATTTCGGCGACGCGGTGAAAATAATCCTGACAAACGCCAAAACCGTCCCGCATCATCTCGGGAGTCAATTCATTCATAGGGACAAAGTGACGCGACGAAAAAATTGCCACATTGTTATTTTGATCGTAAGGAAAGGCATTGGGAAACAGACAGGCTTCTCCCCGCCTGAATTTTCCTTCCTCAATAATATCGGATGTAAACCTGGGAGTCGTTTTCTCAATAAGGTCGGGGCAAAAAGAACATAATGATTCCGGCGATTTTTCCAGATATATATCCAGATCAGGCCTTTGGGCAGGACGGATGCGATAAGGTAGTATGCGGCAGGCGACCCCGGTGATTTCATCATAACGCAATTCAATAGTCATTTTCTTTTCCTGAAAACCGTTAAAAGGATCAAGATAATATCCTGTTGTTATCTCTTTTTTAAATCCGACTTCTTTCATAAATTTCCCTCTTTTGGTATTCTTTGGAATACTAATCCTTGCCGGAATCAGTTTTTGATTCTCTCCTCAGGCTCCGGAAAAGAAATCTCTCGACATTTTTTTGAGATAAATCATCTCCTAAACTATCTCTCAATAAATCCAGGGAAACTTCGATTCGCGCGGCGCTGCGATGCCCACCGCCTTTGCCGATCCATCCGAAGGCTCTTTGCGCTATGGCGCCGCAATTCTGCCTGTAACCATCGCCACGAAAAATAATGATGAGCCTGTCTTCAATAATTCCGGCCACGACAACATAATAAGTGCCGATTAAACGCAAATAAAAATCGGCTATCTGAACGCAAACATCCGCGCTCTCGACATTTCCCAGAAAACAAACCCGCCGTCCGCGGAAATTATTCATGTGGTGATAAGCATAATTATAATACTTCAAAAAGTTGTCGGGTGTTTGATTAAGTTCGATCCGCCGGATAAATTCCATGTTGGCATATTTTGTATGATAGGTATAAGCGCTTATATCTTCAATAATAGTTGACCGGTTAAAATTGTCTGTATCCGTTTTAATTCCATAAAGAAGAGCAGTATGCAGATTACGGGGAATTTTAACGCGGGAACAAAGCAGATATTCGGTTAAGATACTCGACAGCGCTCCGTACTCAGGCCGGATATCTTCCAGCGATGCCTGCCACTGGCCTTCGCGGGGATGATGGTCGACAACAATTTGCGGTTTTATGACGTTTAATGCTTTATAAAAAAAAGAAGGCTGGGCATCCAGAATGGCAGTGACACGATAATCATTAATATCCACCTGAGAGGCTAATTGAATACGAAGACGCAGGCAGGAAACAAATTCAATATTCTGCTGTCTGATCAACGGTTCCGTAGAAACGAAAGCGCATCTGGAAAGGCCTTTTGTCCGCTGGATTATTTCGCGCAATGCCATGGCCGATGCGATGGCATCGGGATCAGGACTGCCATGCATCAACACTAATAATGAATCATCAGGCATGACGATTTCCATTAGTTTTTTGAAATTCAGTTCTGTCTCTTTCTTGACCGGAATGGAATCTACTTTCATGGATCGAGCGTGGATGATTCTGACAGCTCCACCTCCTTAATCAACAAATATTTTACCGGGATAATCCCCAACAATATCGCCGGCAACAGCGGCCTTACTAATTCCGACGCCGCTGGGTTATCTTAAGTTAGATAATGAGTTAAAAGGTTGCGTCCATCCGTAAAATTTATAAGGAAAACAGTATGGTATGTCAAGGGAATATTGACCGCAAACCCATACAACAATTAGTCATATCGTTTGAGTTCAAAAAGTTTTTTGTCCTGCGTGGAGACGATGTGATAAAAACGATCCTGAGGAACGTAAATGTAGGGAACATCATCTTCCCTCCGGTAAAGAAAATGGGAGAGGATCATCCGGTTAACGGCCTGATGACCGACAATCATAATGTTGTTCGCGCGCCGGTTTAAAAAAAACGCCTTCTTTATTCCCTGGGTGATTCTGGACTTCATGGTCTCGTAACTTTCCCCATCGGGATAAACATAGTGGTATTTATCCGCACCCCTTTTTTTGAAAACGTGGGGCAGTTTTTTTTCGATATCTTCATAAGTCATTTTCTCGCAAATCCCCGCGTTGATTTCATCAAACTCTTTAAGTGAAATAATTCTGCAATCATCCTGCGTTCCACAAATAGCCCTGGCCGTGTCTATCGTCCTGATTCTTCCGCTGGTAAAAATATATGAAATTTTCCTTTTCTTGAAAAACTGTCCCAGAGCTTCTGCCTGTGCCCTGCCTTTTTTTGTCAACCGCGAGTCGCCGCCGATTCTGTTCGCTACATTATATTCCGTTTCGGTGTGCCGGATAAGAAAAAGATTTTTTACCTCGTCCGTAACAAGATAGTCGCGCAGCCGTTCATAAAAGGGAATCACATCGCTGTGTTTTTCCTCGATAATCATGTTTTGCAAAGAATCTATACAGAGGTAATTTCGTTCCAACTTCAACGGCGCATAAATCATCCGATAGTATTCAATTCGTTTTAAAAATTCTTTTGCCGCCTTATCTTTAAGTTTGGCGAATTCTGGCAACTTGATCTTTTCCTGAATGCTCAGGCGCAGGATATCTTCATCGTCGTTTAAACACTCGATAAAGAGAAGCGGATGATTGTTGAGATATTTCTCAATGATAGCCCGCCGTTTTCTCTCCGCGTTAGTCGAGTCCAGAATCGCTATCTGACCGTTGTTTTGCAGATAAGTTTTGGCTCTTTCCATATTCATGCGGGCAAATTCCTCCCGCATTTCCACGGCAGTTGAGTTTTTTGGAGAATAAAATTCAGAACTTGCCGTTTCGCCAAGCGGACAATATGTTCTGCGCAAATTTCCGTTATTGAATATGCGGGCGGAAATACTGTTTTTCCGGAAAGCATCCCGCAGGCGCATGGCCAGTGTGGATTTGCCCCGCGCGGGAAGCCCCATTAAAACAATGTATAATTTTTCATCACTCATTACTTGTCCACTTAAACTTTTGTCTTTCTTTTATCAAAGCTTATTTCTGATAAAAGGATTTATAAGAGGAACAGTCTTGTATGTCAATGAAATCTTGGGGACAGTGGTTTTTTGAATTGATTTTTTTGCGCATTTAAGTTTAAAGAAACAATACTTAAAAAAGATTAGGAAGTGAAATGTCAATACGTTACTACAGCACAAATCGTCATTTAAATAATGTTGAGGGAATTACCCCTTTTACAGGCAAGGTCTCTTTTAAAGAAGCCCTGCTCAAGGGACAGGCCCAGGATGAAGGTTTGTTTATGCCGGACAGCATCCCCGTCCTTTCTATAAAAGAAATTCAGAAACTTAAAGGCAAACCTTATCGTGATACGGCATTGCTTGTCGCTGAGGTATTTCTTGGCGATGAATTCCCGTTAGAAATTCTTAAAAAAGTGGTTAAAGACTCTTATAATTATCCCGTTCCTCTGGAGGAGGTAAAATCAAAAGCCTACATCATGCGCCTGGATCAGGGGCCGACGGCATCCTTTAAAGATTTTGCCGCGCGCATGATGGCAAGATTGATGAGTCATTGCCGGCCGCGGGGAGAAAGGCTCAATATCCTTGTCGCCACATCCGGCGACACGGGCAGCGCCGTGGGCGACGCCTTCAAGGGCGTGGCGGGCATTGATGTTACTATTCTTTATCCAGCAACAGAAGTAAGTTCCCGCCAGAAAAAGCAGCTCGACACTATCGGCGGCAATGTGCAGGCGCTTTGCGTGCAGGGTAAATTTGATGATTGCCAGAATCTCGTCAAGCAGGCGTTTTCCGATCCTCAACTTGAAAAATTTAATCTGACTTCGGCTAATTCCATCAACTTTGGCCGGATTCTTCCGCAGATAATTTATTATATTTACGCTTACGCCCAGCTCGCGGGGCCGGAAGAGCCGGTGATCTTTTCCGTACCTTCGGGAAACTTTGGCGATGCTCTGGGGTGTGAATACGCGCGACGGATGGGCTTGCCGGTGGCTAAACTTGTCATGCCCACTAATGAAAATGATGAATTTCCGATTTTTCTGGCGACAGGAAAATATAGAAAAGTTTCTCCTTCGCGCGCGTGCATTTCCAACGCGATGAATGTCGGGCATCCCAGCAATTTAGCCCGCTTCTTTGAATTATACGGAGGCACTGTTGACCGCGTGGGGCACGTTCATCGCTATCCAGATCTTACAGAAATGCGGCGATATATTTTTTCGGTAAGCGTGACGGATGAGCAAACCCGGGAAACTATCAAGAACGTCTATAATCGCTACCATGTCGTTTTGGAACAGCATGGCGCTGTGGGCTGGGCTGGACTGGAAGCATATTTTAAAAAAGTCCCGGATTTAAAACTGGCTATCTGCCTGGAAACCGCCCATCCGGCAAAATTTCCTGAAGAACTTCAAAACCTTTTGGGATTAACATTGCCATTGCCGGATAGCATGAAGGACATTGACCACAAACAGGGCTCCGCCGTTTCGATAACCAATGATTACGATGATTTTAAAAATTATCTGCAACAAAATTTAAAGATTAAAGAATAACTCAAAAAATATCTCTTCAACCGCTTATGTTGCTATTTTAAAAATTGATTTTCAATCAAATCAGCAAGACCCCTGGCGTCGTTGATATCGTAGCAGGGAACGCCGGCATCCGGCTTTATAAAAAATAACACATGATAATTTCTTCGCCAATTTGAAGATGCGCATAAGCTTCTTCTTTTTTTATTATATTAATAACACTATGCTTTTGTCTTTTTTAAAATCTCTATCATAATTTTGGCGCAGGCAAGGGTATCGGAAAGGGCGTCGTGATGGTGTAAATCAATATTAAAATTTCTACAAACGGCGGGCAGATTGGTAGGATAAAGACCGAACACTTTTCGAGAAAGCTTCATGGTGCACCAGAAATCAACTTCAGGCTTTATAATCCTGTGTCTTTCACAGCAGGCGCTAAGCACATTGCTGTCAAAGCTCGCGTTATGCGCCACAGCGAAATCAATATTCTCAAAAAACGGCTTTATTGATTTCCAGCGCTGCTTAAAAGTTGGTTGGTCTTCAACATCCTCCCATGTGATTCCATGGATATAAGTGAATACAAAATATTTATAGGGAGGCCGGATAAGAAACGAGACCTGTTCAACAATCTCATTGTTTTCAACGCGCACCAGACCAAGAGCGCAGGCGCTGTCGCGGTAATAGTTTGCTGTTTCAAAATCAAGTGCGAGAAAATTCATACAAAATAAATCTTCTTTTAAATTTCCCGAAAAGGTTTGTGTATCAAACTAGCATAACTTCTTTTTCTATTAAAGGACAATAATTAAATATACTATTTAGCGTTCAAAGGATAACGCGGCGGCAAGGAAGAGGCTCCGGAGGCGTATAGGTGATACGTCGAGGAAGCCGATGACGCAGCCAACAAAGTTAGCCGAAGAAGGCTAAATAGTATGGATATAAAAACCCCCCTTGAGGCTGAATCCTCAAGGGGGGCAACCGCTATATAAACAGATCATGTTTTTTATTTGCAGCGGTTAATTAAACTATTTACTCAATCCACAAATCTCGTTAACCGTTTGCTTATGCTACAAGGTTCCTAACTGCCTCAATAACCGGGTTGGTGAACAGAGCCATCAGTATCGCGTAAAGAGCGAAGGCACCAACCATTTCCGCTACGTACATCTTTTCGTACTTCTTTTTCAGAGTCATCAAAATCAAACCGCCGAGGATCAAGCAGCCCAATTGAAAGAACGGGAAATTAGCTGCTCCAGTTGCCGCATACTCGGCGAAACCAAAAGTTGCCGTTAAAAGAATAACCGCCGCCGCTACTGCTATTGTTCCTAATGTCTTTTTCATGATCTGTTTCCTCCTTTTCAGGTATTTGCTTTTATATACTGAAATTATCGTGCCATTTTTACTCACAATAGTAAAAATGTTTTAACTATATGAAATTTAATATTATTTATGAAAAAGGTCCCTTGGTTTTAGGGCACGAATCCTTTATTTTGTCCATTTATTTTAATGAAACATTAAAGTCGTTGAATAAAATATGGAAAATACTTAGTTCGGCGGGATAAACATTAAAAACAATTGATGAATAACATATTTTGAGGTTTTATCTTAAAAAACGAATTGTTATCATCATCCTGTCAGCATTAAACTCATTGCATGAAGCGTTTGACCGCGTCTCTGAGTGCATCACCCTCACACAAAAAGGACAAATGGCCGCAATCACCGGAAAATTCAAAAGTGTCGGCATGCAGATACCCGGCGATCTCCTTGGCCGGTTCGGGATTTACTGTGAGGTCCTGCTGTGCCCAAATGATGAGGGCTTTTGCCCGTATGGTTTTTGCGGCAGGATCAATCGCTTCTCCGAAGGAGCGGTAAATATCATGATCCATAACGGCTTTGAGCTGACACGCCCAATCGAATTCATTGCGTTTCATAAAGCTTTTTTCCATTTCGGCAAGGAATTGCGGAAAAGCTTCCGGCGTTGTATGTGTCACTATGTAATGGGGCGTTCTCAGATGAAGATTATGGATGGCGCCTACTGTTTTCATGGCTTTGTTTTCCCCATGCGGTCTTTCTCTGTCGGCATCGATTGCACTTAGTTCGGACTGCCACAGAAGCAGATCATACGAAGTCAGTCGGGGCGTTCCGACAACGGCAACGGCTTTATTGAAGAAGTCCGGATAGGAAACCATCCACTGATAAGCCATCATTGCTCCCATAGAAATGCCGATTACGCCATAGGCACGGGGCAGGTGCAAATACTGGGTGAGAAGGAGATGCTGTGCGTTCACCATGTCTTTAATCGAAAATCGAGGGAATAATTGATCAGGCTGACTTTTGCTGTTGGATGGTGACGAGGATACGCCATTGCCGAAAGCATCGACGGCAATAATAAAGTATTTTGAGCTGTCGGCCGTTTTCCCCGGCCCGATTAATCCCAGATCGACCAAATCCTGAGTTGTTCCGGCAAGCCAGGTGGGGAACAAGATGACATTGGATTTGGTAGAATTCAAATCGCCAAAGGTGCGGTAGGCCAGGCGGCAATCCCGTATAACCTGGCCATTTTCCAGAGTATAATCGCCAAGGTCTGCAATTTTGAGATTATCCTGAGCAAGAGCGCCGCCGCTCAGCAGAAACAACATGGCTATAATGACGGTAAAGCGGATGAATGCCTCCGGCTTGAATTTCCTGTACAATCAGATCCTCCTGCCTTCCGTTTTTTTCAGGAAGGCTTAAATGATGAATACTGCCCATAAGGACATGGCTTTGGTTTGATAAGAACTTGATTTCCTAAAAAGAATTCATAGGGGATTTATAATCGTCTGTCAAAGGAATTTTAATCAATAACAGCATGAGTGCCTTAGTCTGCCGGCAATATTTGTTTGACTTTTTACCGATGCCAATTTAAGTTTCAAAAAGTTGAGACAAATATAACTAACCACTGCAATAAGACAGGGCTTTGACTTGAAAAAACGTATTGTTATCACAGGGATGGGCACATTAAACGCGCTGGCGAACAATGTTCATGATTTCGCGCGAGCCCTGCAGGAAGGCTCATGCGGCATAGGGATGATTAACCTCTTTGATACAGCCGGATTTCGCAGCCAGACGGGCGGCCAGATTAAAAATTTTATCGCGCGCGACTATATTCCCCGGAATTTTTCTATTAAAAGAATGTCGCGGGCGGATAAGCTATCATTTGCCGCGACAATGGAGGCTTTACGCGACGCCGGACTTTATCCACTCCCGGAAGAGCTCAAAGAAGAAACAGGTCTTGCCATTGGCGGCGGCGCCGGAGGGCTTCTGGAAGCGGAAGAATTCTATAAAAATTTATTAATAAAAAATGGCAAAAGGGCGAAGTTTTCCACCCTTTCATCTTTATTTTGTGCCTCTTCCGCTGATCGTATTGCTTCTTTTTTCGGTTTTGGGGGGCCAAAATCAACTTTCATGACGGCCTGTTCAGCGGGAGCCACAGCTATTGGCTACGCCCGGGATTTAATCGCGAATGGCCAGGCGTCTATTATGCTTGCCGGAGGCGTGGAGCCCATGTGCAGGCTGACTTATGCCGCCTTTAATGCCCTGAAATCAGTCGATCCGGAAACCTGCCGGCCTTTCGATAAGAACCGCGCGGGGCTATCGCTTGGCGAGGCCGCGGCGATCATGGTTCTGGAGGAACTGGAAACGGCTTTGGGCAGAGGAGCAAAAATTTATGGCGAGGTTTTAGGCTATGGCATTACCTGCGATTCTTACCACATGACCGCTCCTGATGAACGGGCTTCCGGCGCTGTGCGCTCCATGCAGGCGGCGATCAAAGACAGCGGCCTTTCCATTCATGACATTGATTACATCAACGCGCACGGGACGGCCACTCCGGTCAATGACGTTGTGGAGACCAAAGCAATCAGGGAAGTATTCGGGAGGCGCGCTTATTCAATTCCGGTTAGTTCAACCAAGTCCATGCACGCGCACACATTAGGAGCGTCGGGCTCTCTGGAAGGCATTGTTTCCGTGTTGGCATTGCGGCATGGTTTTATACCGCCGACAATCAATTATCAGGAAAGCGATCCCCTGTGCGATCTGGATTATGTCACCTCCGGTTCAAGAAAAGCCAATCTGCGCGCCGTTGTGTCCAATTCTTTCGCCTTTGGAGGAAACAACACAACTCTCATTTTCGGCAGGTATTCCGAAAGGGGCGCTGTCCATGAATAACTACGAGCAGATAGACAGCGCAGAGCGTGTGGTTATAACAGGTATTGGCATGGTAACGCCTTTGGGAATTGGAAAGGAAGAGTTTTGCCGAAGGCTTTTTAAAGGCGAAACGGGCATTGCGGAAATACAATCTTTCGACACGGCTAAATTTGGCTCGCATCTGGGCGCGGAGGTTCCCAAGTTCAACCCGCGTGATTTTATTTCCGTGAAAAACATTCGGCGGATGGACAAAATATCCCTGATGGCCGCGGCTTCAGCGCGTCTGGCTATGGAAGACGCAGACTTTCAAGTCACGCAGGAGAACCGCGATCGCGTCGGCATTATGCTGGGCACCGCGTTCGGCGCCACTGATGTAACCGCCCAGTTTTTAAAAACACTGTTTACGGAAGGGCCTGATTCTGTCAATCCGATACTGGTGCCTAACACCGTGATGAACGCCGCGGCCGGTCATACATCCATTGAGCTGGGATTTCGCGGCGTCAACACAACGGTGACACATTTTGCTGTTTCCGCTGAAAACGCGATTGCTTACGCGGCCGCGGAAATAAGGCGCGGCACCGTTGATTTTATTTTTGCCGGCGGCGTGGATATTTTATCCAAATTTTACTACGAAGCGCTTACAAAATTTCACAGCCTTTCTCCTCAGAACGGGGAGAAGGAGGCCTGCCGTCCTTTTGATAAAGAACGAAACGGAATGACAGCCGGAGAAGGTTGTGGAATAATTTGCATGGAGAGCCTGCAATCGGCAATTGCCAGAGGACGAAAGCCCTATTGCGAAATTAAAGGCGCGGGTATGGGCTCATCGCCCGCAAAACCTATGAAATGGTCGGAGGACACGGACGGCATAAAACGGACATTTAGCCGCGCGCTGAGAAACGCGGACATCTCGCCCAACGACATTCAAGCTATCTTTGCGGCGGCCAACGGCGACAAAATTCTCGATGAAGTTGAAGCCCGGGCTTACTCCGAAATGTTTGACGGTTCGGAGAAAATGCCTTTTATCAATTCGCTTAAAGGAGCAACGGGAGAAAGTTTCTCCGGCGGAGGGATCAGGACTTGCGCTTTAGCGCTGTCTCTTGAAAAAAATGTTCTGCCGCCCGTGGCCGGTCTTGTAAATCCGCTGCAACCGTTTCCGTTTATTGTCGGGGAGAAAAAAGAACTGGAAATTCATAACGCGGCTCTTGCCGGTATATCTTTCGGCGGGACTTACGCGTATTTGATTCTCGGCAAATAATACCGGAATATTGGCGATAACCGGGGCAGATTTTTTATTGGCGTAAATTAAAAAATATTGTAAACATCAGGATTATGAATATTTAACCCATGAATTTATAGAATAACAACGCATGAATTTTAAATTGATTTATCCGAAATGGGAAAAGTTAGACAGACAGACACGGTTTACCCTGCCGCCGCACGGGCCGGTTGTTTTTGCCGCCGCGCTGCCCGATGATGTAGATGTGGAATTTATCGATGAAAACATCCAGGAAATAGATTTCGATCAGACGGCGGATTTTATCGGCATTTCCGTAATGCTGACCGCGCAAATAAAACGGGGCTGGGAAATAGCCGACACCTTCCGTAAAAAAGGAAGCAAAGTGATGTTCGGAGGCATCGCCGCCATGCTGCATGCCGAAGAAACCATGGAACATGCCGATTGCGTTTTCCTGGGAGAGGCAGAGGGACGGATGGAGCAGGTCTTTACGGATTTTAAAAACGGCAAACTTCAAAAAGTTTATAACTTCATGCAGAATTTCCCGGCTATAGAGAGTGTAGGAACTGCGAGGCGCAGTATTTTAGACCGCAAGATGTACAATTACCGCGGCGTACAAATGGTTGATCTGGTACACGCCTCACGCGGCTGCCGGTTTAACTGTTATCCCTGCTGTGTTAATTTTCTGGGAGGGAGAAATTTCCGCCCCCGGCCTTTGGATAAAGTTGTTGAAGAAATGGCCGGCATTAATAATAACAGGCTTTTCATTGTGGATAATTCGCTGGCGCAGGATAAAGTATGGGAAATGGACTTGTTTCGGGAAATGATCCCCCTGAAAAAGAAATGGTGCTGCCATCCTATTGAAGATGACGACAAGGTGCTGGATCTGGCCGCGCAGGCCGGGGCCTGGTTTGTTTATCAGGCAATTTTCGATTGTTCCGATTTCATCCGTGACCGCATCAAGCGCTACCATGATTACGGCATTGCCGTGGAAGGAAGCATTCTGCTCGGGCTTGATTATCACACTGAAGATTACATAAAAAAGTTGGTTGATTTTCTGCTGGAGATTGATCTGGACATGGCGGAATTCACCGTGCTTACTCCTTTTCCTCACACCCGTACTTTTGACGATCTGCATAACGAAAAAAGAATTTTTTCCTACGACTGGAATGATTACACCTGCGGTAAAGTTGTTTTTCAGCCTAAATTACTCACGCCTGAACAATTACAGTCCCTTTATTATTACGCCTGGGATAAATTTTATGAAGAAGAACCGCAATCTTATAAAATGTTCAAATTGCTGAAAAAAGTGATGGATAAGGAAAAAGCAGACGGCACGTTCAAGCCGCGCGTACGCGAAAAGATTCTGCCGGCGGCAAAAGGAGATTTGAGCTGATGAAAAAGAACAGCAGCAAAGCGGCCGTGGTGATAGACGGCAGCCCTGTCAGCTTCAATGATATCATCGCCGTAGCGCGATACGGCGTTCCGGTGAAAATAAGCGGATCCGGCAATTTCGTAAAGAAGATGGAAAAAACTCAAAAAATGCTTATGGAATCCATGCGCGGCGGAATCCCCGTTTATGGCGTCACAACCGGTTACGGCAAATCATGCGGCAAACGCATGCCTCTGGATATCGCTTTGAAAAATGGCATCAACATTCTTCGTTTTCACGGCTGCGGCACGGGAGAGCCCATCGGCATTGAAGAAACCAGAGCGGCCATGCTGTGCCGACTTATTTGTCTGGCCCGTGGTTATTCCGGCGTATCCATTGCCCTGCTTCATCAACTGGCCGATTTCTTAAACAAAGGCATAACCCCGATCGTTCCCTGCGAAGGTTCGGTCGGCGCGTCTGGCGATTTGACGCCGATGTCCTATATCGGAGCCTGTCTGATGGGCGAGCGAGAAGTTATTTATCAGGATAAAATAATGTCCGCGGTAAAGGCCCTGAAGACGGCGGGATTGAAGCCTTACGAATATCTGCCCAAAGAGCCTCTGGCGATGGTTAACGGAACAACCACGATGACGGGAATTGCTGTTTTAGCCGTCGAATCGGCCTGGCGTATTTTATGCGCCGCGATTTACGCTACGGCACTTTCCATCCACGCCCTTAAGGGAAACGCCCGGCATTATCATCCGGTAATAGCGAAAGCAAAACCATTCCCCGGTCAGGCGTTTGTCGCCGCCCAGATTATCAATCTTTTGAAAACTAAAGTATCGGTGCGTCAATTGGAAGACGATTCTCTGGACACCCTGCAGGATCCTTATTCGCTGCGTTGCGCTCCGCAGGTGGCCGGTGTGTTATACGACGGACTGGACTGGATAAAAAAATGGGTGGTGATTGAAGCCAACAGCTCCAATGATAATCCTATTTTCGATCCCGCGACAGGCGAGGTGCTGATGGGCGGTAATTTTTACGGCGGGCATATCGCTTTTGCCATGGACGGATTGAAAGCCGCGCTGGCTTCTGTCGCCGATATGTGCGACCGCCAGATCATGCTTTTGGTTAATCCGAATTCCAACAGGGGGCTCCCCGGCGATCTGGTCAGAAACGCGGACAAGAAAAAAGGGTTGCATCATGGCTTTAAGGCCATGTCAATTTCCTCTTCCGCGCTGACGGCGGAAGCTTTGAAATCAACCATGCCGGCAGCGTCATTTTCTCGTTCCACCGAATCCCATAATCAGGACAAGGTCAGCATGGGAACCATTGCCGCACGCGATGCTGAAAGGATCTGCACGCTGACGGAGCGCGTTGTGGCCATTCATCTTTTGACGGCGGCACAGGCTTACGATATAAGAAACAATGTTGGCGTGAGGCCGCACCTGAGCAGCCTTATGGAAAAAATAAGATCTGTCAGCGCGCCTGTCGTGGAAGACAGGGCCATGGATCAAGACATTGAAAATATATGCACAGCCATAAAATATTCCGATTTTTTTAAAATAAAACAATGAATGAAAATAAAAAAAGTTTTGAAGTAAAAATAAGAGTGCCGTTTTTCGATCTCGATCCCATGCAAATAGTCTGGCATGCCAACTATTTGAACTATTTTGAAATCGCGCGGGCCGCCCTTTTTGAAAATAACGGCGTTGATCTTTATTCTTTTTACGAAAAGGACCAGTTAATCTTTCCCATCATCAAAACTTCGACGAAGCATATTCTTCCTTTGCGTCACCGTGATGAAATTATCTGCAAGGCGACACTCGTTGACGCCTATGTGAAACTGGTTGTTGATTTTGAAATCAGGACAGCGGCGGACGGCAAAATCTGCGCCCGCGGCCGCACGGAACAGGTAACAGTGAAAGTTCCTGAAATGGAAACCATCTTCAGCATTCCGGAAGAAATTCGCCGCGCTTTTGGTTTTTAAATGGAAGAAGTTTTACAAAAATCATTTATTGCCGGTCTGGAACGTCTTGTTGCCCGGGCGGATTTGCTTGATTCCATCAATGTGTTTCCGGTGGCGGATGGAGACACCGGAAGAAATCTTTCCATAAGTCTTACTCCGCTGCGCGGTGTTGGCGAACCCAAAGAAAAGCTTGTCCATCAGCTTCTTTTATCGGCGCGTGGCAATTCCGGCAATATTGCTTCTCAATATTTTTCCGCTTTTTGCGCCGCGGAAAATATTTCTCAACTGGCAGACTGCGCCAAAGAAGGCGCCGCGAAGGCATGGCAGGCGGTAAGTGATGCGCGTCCCGGAACAATGCTGAGCGTTTTTGATGTTCTGGGCGATATTCTGCCGCAGGAAATAACGCCGGATCAACAAACTGCTACTGCGATCATCGGTGCTCTGGAAAAAGCTGTCCATGAAACTTATGAACAGTTGCCCCGATTAAAAGAAGCCGGAGTTGTTGACGCGGGCGCTCTGGGTATTTACATTTTCTTCGAAGGATTTTTTAACGCTCTTGCCGGTCTTCCTGATCAGTGCCGTCCGGTCACGGAAACATTTAATAATCGCCTGCGGATACTACCTGCGTTTCAGGAGAAGACGGAATCAGGATATTGCGTTGATTTTGTCGTAAAAGCTCCAAATTATTCCCCCGATGAAGTAAAAATCATCACCAGTGCCGAAGAAAACGTTATTATCATTCCGGAAGGTAATTTTTATAAAATACATTTGCATACTGAAAATAAGGAAAAAGTCAGGGATCAAATAAACGAACTGGGTAATGTGGTGAACTGGGAAGATGATAACCTGGCTTCCCAAATCAACGACTTCAAATATTCCAATATCGCCCGGACATTCCACGTCATGACCGATGCCGCAGGTTCCGTAACAAATCAGAACGCGAAAAAATTCGGCTTCACGCTCCTCAACAGCTATCTGACGGTCGGCGAAAAATGCCTGCCGGAAACTTATTTTCATCCCGAAGAACTTTATCGCGCGATGAAAAAAGGAATAAAAGTATCCACGTCGCAGGCTTCTGTTTATGAAAGGCATCAGTTTTTTGAGGGCGCGCTGGAGCGGTTTGAAAAAGTTTTATATTTGTGTGTCGGCTCCGTATATACTGGCAATTATCAGGTGGCTCTTCAATGGAAGAAAGAGCACGATCCGCAAGACAGATTTATGATCATCGACACCGGCGCGGCATCGGGCAGATTAGGGGTCATCGCGCTTGCAACCGCTCGATATCTTATCGAAACAAATGACTTGAAAAAGACTTTTAATTTTGCCGGAAGGGCAACGAACGCGTGTGAGGAATATGTGTTTCTGGACAAACTGGAATATCTGTCTCACGGCGGCCGTCTTTCCAAAACCAGCGCCTTTTTCGGCGATATGCTGAAAATGAAACCGGTGATCTCTCCACTGCCTTCGGGTGCAAAAAAAGTCGGCATGGTCAGTAATCAGGATGATCAACTGAAAATGGCTTTGAAAAAACTTGCCGCAACGCTTAAGAATAATTCCCGGGCGCTTATCATGCTGGAATATTCCGACAATAAGAATTGGGTAGAGGGCTCTGTTAAAAAAACGATTGCCCAACGCTATCCCGAGGCAGAGATCATCGTGCAGCCACTGTCGCTAACTTCAGGCGCGCATATGGGGCCGGGGACTTGGGGAATCGCATTTCTACCTGAAGCAACGACTTTGTAAAAAGTCCATCTGCTGCGTTACGCTTCGTCCTTTGTCATTGCGACGTATCATAAAATACGTCTCATTCCTCTGGACTCGCGCGCCTTGCATCTGGAACTTTTTACGAAGCCGTTAAAGTATTTGGAAAAAGTAACTTGGAAAAAACAGTATCTACCCGGCGCTCAAGATGATTATTGAGAGCCGTATATAATATTTATCCATAGGTTAATATGAATAAAAATAATTACAATAACCGTTTTGCTTTTGTCATTCCCGTTTACAATCATGCCGGAACCGTGGCGCAGGTTGTAGGGGACGCGCAGGTGCTGGGATTTCCCGTCTTTGTCGTTGATGACGGCTCAACCGACAACACATATGATCAGATTAAAGAAATAGCCGGCATTACAATTCTGCGGCATGAGCAAAATCAGGGCAAGGGCGCGGCCATTATGACCGGCTTTGCCCAAGCCCAAACTGTTGCCGATTATGCAATCACCATAGATGCCGACGGACAACACTACCCTCAGGATGCGAGGAAACTAATCAGGGCTATCCTTAAAAAAAACCGAACTATTGTAGTGGGAGCCAGAGATTACACACCCGGTGAACATGTTCCCTGGACAAGCAGCTTCGGCAGGAAGTTTTCCAATTTCTGGGTACGGACCGCGGGCGGGCCGGCAATCTCTGATTCTCAAAGCGGATTTCGTATTTATCCCCTGCCCGAGGCGCTTCATTTAAAGATAAAGGCGCGGCGTTTCCAGTTTGAAGTGGAAATTTTAGTTCAAGCCCAAAGAAATGGCATTGCCGTAATTGAAGCTCCCGTACGCGTCAATTATAATCCCGGGGGCGCCAGAATTTCTCATTTTCGCCCCTTTGTGGATTTCTTACGCAATTCCTCAACGTTCACCCGTTTGATTTTTAGAAGAATCTTTTCATTAAAATAATAACTACTGAGTCAATAATACAAAGCTAAACCCCTCTTTTCTAAAGAGGGGTTAGGGAAGATTTTATAAAATGACCTGTTGAAAAGCCCTCTTACCCCCCTTTAAAAAAGATGAAGAAAAGAGGATCGTGAACCTGTCTATTGCGGCCTTTTTGTCTTGCCACTACCGTCAAAATATGGTTTATAAAATCCACGTCAAATATTGAATCATATACGAGTTTACAGGGTTACATGTCTATACGTAAATATCAAATCAAGTGGCCTATTGTTCTTATTATTTCGTTGATTGTAGCGGCACTATTTTTCTGGGAATCAAAAAACCTGAAAATCGAAACGGATATTTTGGAATCGATGCCGCAAAATGAACCGGTGCTCTCCGACGCGCGTCAGATTATCCGGCTTTTACCTATTCAGGACAGAATATTTATCGATCTGGGCCACGAATCGGCAGACAAAGATAAACTCGTGAAAGCGGCCGTTATCGTCTCCGGCAAGCTAAGCCATAGCGGACTTTTTACCAAAGTAGGCTTTGCTGATGACGCTAAAAATTTTCCGGAACTTATAGCGCATGTAAACAATAATCTGCCATCGCTTTTGAGCGCGTCCAACCTTGAGCAAAAAATTGCGCCGCTTCTAAAACCCGAAAAAATCAAGGCAACGATGGCGCAAAACCGCCGGAGTCTGGAGCAACTCGAAGGGATAGGCCGTAGCGACATGATAACGAAAGATCCGCTGGGTTTCTCCGGCCTGATTCTTGGGCAATTGTCCGCTTTGCTTCCCGCCAATAAGGCGCAATTTTATCAGGGGCAACTCATCTCTGAAGACGGCAAACACGCGCTCATTATCGCCCGAATTGCCGGCTCAGGCACAGATACGGCAACCGCGGCAAAAATTGAAAAAACGATCGAAGATTGCGAGCGGGAACTAAAAGCCGATAAGAGTTTGAAGGAAGATAAATATACGTTGACTTCAGCGGGCGCGTATCGCGCGGCGCTCGATAATGAAACCATCGCCAAACGCGATACCCGGCTGGCTATAATCCTGACAACACTGGGTATCGCGCTTCTGCTGATTTTTGCTTTTCCCCGTCCGCTTGTCGGCCTTCTGGCGCTGCTTCCGTCGACAGTGGGAGCGATTGCCGCTCTTTTTGTCTGTTCCTTTTTATTTAAATCCATATCTATGCTGGCTATTGGCTTTGGCGGCGCCATTATGGGTTTTACCGTTGATCTGGGCATTACCTATCTGCTTTTTCTGGATCAGCCCTATGAAACATACGGCAGAAAAATAACAAGGACGGTGTGGTCGGCGGAACTTCTGGCCGTGCTGACGACTGTCGGATCGTTTCTTTTGCTGCTCATCAGCGACTTTAAAATCCTGGCAGAAATCGGCGTCTTTACCGCTTTAGGCGTTTTTTTCGCGCTTATCTTTGTGCTTTTTGTCTTCCCGATAATCTTTCCGAAAATGCCTGCCGCGACACGTCAGAGTAATCCTCTGCTTTTAAATGCCATAAAAAAAATCGCCTCACCCGCGAAATGGAAATTGACTGCGGCAGTTATTCTGGGCTTCATCATGCTGTTGTTCGCGTGGCCCAAGTTCAATGTCGATCTTAACGCGATGAATTCCATCAGTCAAAAAACCGTGGAGGCGGGAAACACCCTTCAGGCATGGGGTGATTTTTCGGGCAAATGCTATGTTTTTCTGGAAGCGAAAAGCATTGACGAATTGCAGAATAAAAATGATCAACTCATGAACTGGCTGTCCGCTGATGTGCGGCAGGAAAAACTATCGCCTGTATTCCTTCCATCCGTTTTATTTCCTTCGGCCAGGACAGCTCGAAGTAATTTTTCCGCATGGCGTGAGTTTTGGAATAAGCAGCGCGTTGCGGCGCTTAGGCGTGACCTGGACGAGGCGGCGCGGGAATCCGGCTTTAAACCGGAAGCATTCGCGCCATTCTGGAAAATCATAAATCAGAAAAACCCGGGGACTTTTGAAATACCTGAGAGATATTATGAAATGATGGGCATTGCCAAAAGTTCCACAGGTTTCACGCAACTGAGTTTGCTTTCCACCGGCAAAAATTATGACGCGGAGGATTTTTTCTCCCGTCTGATCCCCACGGGATTGGCTAAATTATTTGACGTCGGCTTATTTAACAAAAGGATGGGAGACTTTTTAAAAAATATTTTTATACAAATCGCCATTATTATCGGTATCGGCACGATGCTTATCGTATTTATATATTATCTGGATTGGCTCATCTCGCTTGCCGTACTCGCGCCCATCGCCTTCGCGCTTATCGCCACATTGGGCACGCTGAAATTGATCGGTCATCCGCTGGATATCCCCGGTATCATGTTGTGGATTGTTATTATGGGCATGGGAATTAACTACTCCATCTATTATGCCTGCTTCTATCAACGCTATCGGGATGAGAGTTCGCCGGAAATGGATATCGTTAAACTCGCCATGTTTCTGGCGTCTTTTACAACATTAATCGGTTTTGGCGTTTTAGCCTTTGCCAGCCACGCGCTTATGAAAAGCATCGGCATCACATCCCTTTTGGGAGTCGGCTATTCCATTCTGGGCGCGTTCTTCATTCTACCGGTGCTGATGAAAAAAATATTTGCTCCGGTTACTTATGCCTGCGGCTCCTTTACGGTTGGCTCTCGCGAACATTTGCGCCGGACCGTTTTGCGCTACAGGCATTTGACCGCATATACACGGATTTTTGCCCGGATGAAAATGATGATAGATCCGATGTTTAAAGAATTGAACCAGTATGTGCAAAATCCCAAAAGGATTATTGATATCGGTTGCGGCTATGGCATTCCCGCTACCTGGCTTCTGGAGATTTATCCCGAAGCGAAAGTTTACGGCTTGGAACCGGATGAAGAACGTGTGCGCATTGCCTCTTATGCCATTGGCAGCCGCGGCCGGGTGGAAATCGGAGGGGCTCCCGATCTGCCGCGGGTTGAAGGTTTAGTTGATTACGTGATCATGCTGGACATGCTGCATTTAATTTCCGACCAAGAAGTGCAAATTGTTTTTCGGCGGATTTACGATAAACTGGAAACAGGCGGCACGATTTTGATTCGCGCAACCATTCCATCGGAGCGAAAAGTACCCTGGAAACGATGGATTGAAGCAACTCGATTAAAAATTGTGGGCATGGGAAATAGATTTCGTCCGGAAAGCGAAATTGCCGGTTTTATGACCGCCGCCGGTTTCAATGCGAGGATTTATACTTCACCAACCGAAGGCGTTGAAGAAAAGTGGTTTGTGGGAAAAAAGTTATAACGCAGTGAGGCAGCAATCCTGTTTGTGTATTAAAGAGCCACGGCATCCGGGATATGCCTCGTGATGACGCCATTTATGATATACTGATATTTATGAAAAAGTTGCCTTACAAAATATTGCTATATCTATCGCGACAGTTGGGATTGTGGTTTTTCCGAGTCTTTGCCTGGTTTATCGCGACCGGATATTTTTTTATTTTCCCTTTGCGCGTGGCCAACAGCATCAAGTTCTATCGTGCATTGTTTCCAAGGCGCCTGTTTTTCTATCACCTCTGGTGCGCGTGGAGGCAGTATCATAATTTTACGGATGTTTATATTCACCGGTTTATCCGGTTTAACAAAGAAGATGTCGCATATGTCAGAGAAGGTTGGGAATATCTGGAAGAAGCGGTGCAAAAAAAGACGGGGGCGATACTGCTGATGTCGCACATCGGCAACTGGGAACTGGCCGCGCAGACTCTCCATGGTAAAGGACTGCCGATTATGCTTTATCTGGGGGCAAAGCACAAAGAACAGATGGAGCATATTCAAAAACAGCTCATGGTGAAAAGCGGCATCAGGGTCGTGGTTACATCCGAAGATGAGAAATCACCTTTTGCTTTGATTGAGGGAATCAATTTCCTCCGCGAAGGAGGAATTGTATCTATGGCGGGCGACCGTCTCTGGGGCGATCAGAATTACGTCACTGTTAATTTTCTCGGGCATGAAGCGTGTCTGCCGGAAACGCCGCATTTATTCGCCCTGATGACAGGCGCTCCTTTGATGACTTTTTTTGTGTATCAGGAAACCTGGGGAAAATATCATACTAAAGTCTCTGAAGGACGGCAGGTTTTGGCTGCCTCGCGTACGGACCGGATAAAAGCGGTGCAGGAATCGGCACAGGCCTACGCCGATGATCTTGCCCGTTTTGCCGCCCTGCATCCCTTTGAATGGCATCATTTTGAACCGTTTATTGGAAAAACAATTCATAAAAATGTATAGTGCCGGCGGAGTTGAACATTGTAGTAAAATGACATTATAAGTAACACAATCCGTGTTGCTGCCGGACGGGAGAAGACGTTTAAAATAATGGTTTCCTCTGGACAAAAAAAACGCGTCGTTTTAGTTCATCCGCGGGGATTTAACTGGTTCCCCGGAAAGCGTGATATCACGGATATCGCCAACAGAATGGTGCCGCAGGGCCTGCTTTCCATCGCGGCTTATCTTCTGGAACAAGGCCACGATGTTCATGTTTATGATTGCCTTAGCCCTGATGCTCCGCTTGATTTGCAAAAACAGGCACAGGCAATTCTAGCCTATCAGCCGCAGATTGTAGGCTTTTCGGCGACGACCTCATCGTTTCCCGATGCCGCCGACCTCGCGCAAAAAATCAAAGAAAAATCATCTGACATTTTAACCGTCTGTGGAGGAGTCCATGTTTCCGCTCTGGGAGAAAAGCTTTTGCGGAAGTATTCGGCTTTTGATTTTCTGGTTGCCGGAGAGGGCGAAGCAACGATGGCTGAACTTGCCTGTAATTGTGACCCCGCTCAAATTAAAGGATTGATCAGGCGGAGCGAAACTGAAGTTATTACCAATGATCCGCGTCCGAAAATACCGGATTTGGATTTTCTGCCGTTTCCCGCCTACGAAAAACTAAAAGGTTTTCCCAATGATTACCACCTGCCGTTATTCAGCTACATCAATACTCCCGGAGCTACGATGATTACCTCACGAGGCTGTATGTATCAATGCTCCTATTGCGACCGCTCAGTTTTCAAAAAAGGTTTTCGTTACAATTCCGCCGCATACATTTACGAACACATGAAATATTTGCGGGAAAAATTCGGCGTGCGGCACATCAACATTTACGATGATTTATTCACCGCCAATCGCGAACGGATTGTCGAGCTTTGCGAAAAACTGGAGCGGCATCCTCTGGGAATTCATTTCAACTGCGCCGTGCGCGTGGGCTATACCGATGATGATTTACTCAGGATGCTTAAAAATGCCGGATGCCTGATGGTTTCACTCGGCATTGAATCGGCTGATCCGGAAATGCTCTTAAGGCATAAATCGGGCGTATCACTTGATGATGTGAGCGACACAGTGCGGCGGATTCAGAATGCGGGCTTGCGCGCCAAAGGGCTTTTTATGATGGGCCTTCCAGGTGAGACGGAAGAATCCGTTAAACGCACATCCGATTTTATCATTTCGCTTGGATTGGACGATATGAACATGGCCAAATTCACGCCTTTTCCCGGCGCGCCGCTGTGGAGCACAATAAAGGATGAGGGCGCTTTCAATGAAGACTGGCGCCTGATGAACTGCCTGAATTTTGTTTTTGTGCCCAAGGGGATTGCTTCCAGGGAAAGACTCGACAAACTCTACAATGAGCATGTAAAGCGTTTTTATTCCGATAAAAAATGGCGCGAAAAATTCCGTAAACGCATCTGGCAGCATCGTAAAAGCCTTATGTATTTACTACGCCACCTGCCGGCGTTCTGGTCGGCAAAGAACCAATTTGAACCGGAAAAGTAATATATAAGCGCTAATTGCGCATCCGCGGCATAAGATGCGGCAGCTTTTCTTACAATTGACAGGTTTGTGAAAGCATGTTAAATCGCGGCGACTTCTTTAAAAATGGCTGCCCCTGTAGCTCAGCAGGATAGAGCAACGGATTCCTAATCCGTGGGCCGCGTGTTCGACTCACGCCAGGGGCACCAACTACAAAGGCTTTCAGAGACTTCCAAAATTGATATAAGGGACTAATATTAGGGACTACTCAAGATTTTTCATGGCACCCTTCAAACTTTCAGATATTGATTGAAGGTAAATGTCGGTTGTCGTGGCTCGCTGATGTCCTAAAAGATACTGGATGTCGGTAATACCGACTCCGGCCTCAGCCAGCTTACTGGCTCCGTAATGCCGCAAGTTATGATAGGTGAAAGGTTTGACTTTAGCCTGACGGCATAAGCTGGTTATCATTTTGCTGCGGTAGCGGTATTTCTTGCCGGTGGCCTTATAGCAGAAAATATACTCCCCGTACTTTCCGGCCTCATCAATAACTTTTCTGAGCGTAGCATTCTTGGGAATCTTACGTTCTACAATGTTAGAATTCTTTGATTTCTTAGTACTGAGAACAATGTGGTTTTCAAAGTTATCCGTCCATTTGAGATTATTGATTTCTCCGACTCTCGCCAATGAATTGATGATTGCCAAAAGATAATTTCTTTGGCGGGGCGTTGCTAATTTAAGCACGGCCTCGACATCCTGTTTCGGCGGTATGTATTTCTTCTTTTTGACTACGGGATAAAACCTTATTTTCTCGGCTGGATTGTCGCACATATCCCTTTCTTTGCCGTGGGAAAACAAAGCTTTGATCATCCGTAAATCCCGGTTGGCTAAATTGTTGGATTTCTCAGCCCGTTCTTCGATGTATTCTTCAACATCTTGACGGGTGATCTGCTTCTTGATTCTCCACCTGACAATTAAATTTTGAATGAGCAAAAAATTTTCTTGCAGATATTGCTCCGTCCTTCTCTCTTTAAGTTCCTTTAGGCGACTGCCGCATAATTTCATGAAGTCCAAATTCATCTGCTTTAGATTTTTTCGGGCTTCTGCTTCCGCCGCTTTCGCCTCCTGCTTCGTGGGAAATCCTCCTTCTTGGTGGCGGACATTCGCTTTCCAAAAGTCGAATTTCCATTTCCCCTGGTGGCGGTACACTGACACTTTTCATCACCTCCTTTATATTGGATTCAAAAATTGCCTTATCAAAACGGACTACCTTTCCGATTTTGATTCCTCCTAAAAGTTGTCTGTGCTGATAAACAAACCAAACGGATGTTCTCAGAATTTTAGCTATTTCTTCGGCTGTTAGAAATTCCATATTGCCTCACGGGTTTCTCCTCGCCCTCTTGCGAGGGCAGGAGTCCCATAGTCCTTTAGAATTGCGTGTCATTCTTTCGCCAAAGACACGTTTTCCATGTTTGCCATCGCGAAAGTCTTTTTCAGCACTAGGCCTATCGGCATCTTCTACCAAAGAGTTTTCGCCCGCATTTGTTCAAAGGAGCTACTAGCAAACACCTTCAGCCCTCATTTTGATTCAGGCTGTTTGGGTAGGACTCCAACGGTTCCAAAGTAAACCATGAAGGCTTTTTAGAATTCCGTTGGGGTTCTACCTTTATCGGTGGTTTTGCGGGTATAAAAAAGGGTGGCCTTGAAGCTTTGGCTATTCCTTTTAACTTTGAGGTCATGTATGCCACATGATATTTTTCAAGATTCTGAAGAATATCCTTTGTGTTAAAAACGGTTACTTTTTCAGTATATTTTTTTCCATCAAAAACTCTTTCGATAAGGTCATCTTTAATTTTACCCATTTCATTGGCAATTATTTGGGCTTCTCTATGACCTATTCGATAACTGAGAATGTTTCCCACGTTGCACATAACCCGCGCCATTCTGTCGTCAATAACCGCAAAATCTTGGGTTGAAAGACAGCAACTTAATTTATATTTCCGCCCCTCCTTTAAAATGTCGAACAGAGACGGATTGATAAAATTGTGGCATTCGTCAATATACAGCGAAAGTGGCTTGTACTCTTTGGGTCGGGAATAACGGAAATAGTTTTTGATTCCATTCGTAATCAGACTCCCTGCGAAAATCATTTTTTCTTTTCCCATTCCGAAACAATCTAAAATGAACGTCTGCTTTTTGTAGATTAACTCACCCCACTCGACTGAATTATTGCCGCAAAGAATTTTAACCATTCTGTCGTCATTCAGAATAAAATTTAATCTTGCGATAATCCCGTCTCTTGTTTCTCCGTCTCCTCTTAAGTTGAGAATATAATCCCTGACATTTAAAAGAGTCCGGCGATTGTTTTTTAAACAATATTTAATCGCGTCGTCCAAAATATTTCGCATTTTTGCAGTTAACGGTTGATTGTGAGTCGTAACGGTTATCATCTGATTAATAGAATCGGCGATTAGTTCAGAAATCTGACTATCGGTGTAAGGTGTTATCATCGGATTAATTGAAACGTCATGGTCGAGCGAACAATAAATTCCCCGGCTAATCGAATATGCATCACCGGCAAGAAAGCCTGACGGATCAACCAGCACTTTAGCGTTCTTAAAATAATGGTCTTGTTCCCACCAATTGGAAATAGAGGTGCTTTTCCCGCCTCCACTTTTTCCTGTTAAAAGGGTATGCACGTATCTGTCTGTTATATAGACGGGCATTTTTGTTTCATTGTCAAAACCGATTTTCAATCTGGGCAAATCATTCATCATCATCACCCGCTATTTCGCTATATTGTTTAGACCTCATCTTATAATCAAGTTCGGTGAGTTTGGCTTCATATCCGATCTGCTGTGCCTGGGCTTGTTTAATATAGATGTCGGCTTGCTTTTCTTGAATCTCTAAGGCTCTCATGGTTTTTGCGTGTTCATATTGTGCCAACGTGTTGGCTACTCTTGCGCTAAACGTAACTACTTCATGAATTGCGTTAAGTTTAGCAACTAAAGCCCTATTGGAACTTTCAGCAATTTCCGCTTCCAACTTTTTTGCTTTTACGAGTCTTGCCCGTTTAAAGTTTCCAAAAATCATGCTGACTGGACCATCGTTATAATTCATTTGAGGTAAAGGGAGTGGCATGGCGTTTTGAATAATCTGCGGAAGTCCAGGCATGTTTCCCTGCATTAAGTCCTGCATCGGATTATAAAGTTCCGTCTTATTTTTAGTTTTCATCTTTCCCTCCTTTGAATTGATTCAAAAAGTTTGACCACGTTTCTTGCGCCGCCCGTTCCTCTTGTTCCTGAATCGCGGCGTTATATCCTTTTACAGTTCCTACCCAAATACCGGCTGCCCATCCTAATAAAAGAGCTGACACGAAACCTGCAATGATGTACCAAATCATACTTCCTCCTTATAAATAATTTCTGTATGTTCCGTCGTTGTAAACTGCCCATTCACCCCAACCGCGACTATCCCGCAATTCTTTGGCTAAACGAATATTCGTTTTCCAATCTAAACGCTCTTCGTCGCTCCAACCGTGCCTATCGTTGATCTGAAAAATTCCTACATCTTTTGAGCCATCCCTATTTCTGTTTATGGCTTTAGGATTAAGACCTGATTCCGCTTTAGCAACTGCTAAAGCAATTCTACTTTCAGTTCCAAAAACATCGGCTATTTCTGTTTCAATGTTTGAAAAATAAGGCGGCTGTTCTTCTTCTGTGATTTCTTCCGTGCCCAAATTTTCTTCATTTTCTCCGCCGTAAACTTCTTCTTGCGTAGGTTCAGGGGCGACTTCTTGAACTTTCTCAGGAATCTTTGCAACTTCTTCCAGTTGCATTTCTTTGGCAGCTTGAGTGGAGTTATAATCCGTCTTCAGCGCCATAAAAATGGAAAATGCAAGAATGATGAACAGAATGCTGATTATAAATTTCATTGCACCCTCCTTCTAAATTTGATGGTACGATACTGCTGGACCGGAATCACATTCCGTTGAGCGTAAATTGGATATGCATAAGCTTGTTGCGTGCGAGTCGGATATGTGTTTCTAGTATTTACGGGAGCGTAAGTTGAAGTCGGTGCATACACGGGCGCATAGGTATTATATGAATCTTTAACCATTGAATACTGCGGAGCGTAAGTGCACCCGAAAAAGATAAAACATAACAAGAATAGTTTTTTCATTGGTTCACCTCTTTAACGTCTTTGAGATATTGGTTAAATTCAAAGGTTCCTTCGGGAATGTAATCTCCCAAAACTACGATGTCGTACGCTTTGACTTTGGTTTGAAACAGAGTTGACAATTCTTCGAGAGCGGCATCATATTGTTGCCAAGCGTGTACCTTTTGGTCTAAAAAAATTGGCAATTCGTTCAGGCAAACTTCCAGAACCATGACAATAGATTTGTCATTTTTGGTTAACATGATGAGACTATCGGGTCTTAACCCAATATTTTTTAAGGTAGGTTCTCGGAGAATTTTGTAATCGAGGTTTAACTTAATGATTGACGCCAGAGCGGCGGTTAAGCCTCTTGCATGAGGCTTATATTCTGACAGACAGCCCTTAACACGGAACCATCCGTCCCCCCTTTCAAAGTTGGAGTTTGTGAGAATTTTATAGGAATTGTTTATTGCGGAAGTACCCGCTGTCCAGAAACCTTTATGAGCCATGATGTCGCCAATAATGTGCTTGTCGGCGATATGAAGCTCCTTCATCAACTCGCAAACTAAATCGTCATGAGCCACAAAAACACCTCCTAAGGGTTTTTTCCTTTTGTGTCTGTGTGATTTAGTTTGTTTGTGTTGGGTTTTTTTATTGAGGCGGTACCAACATACCCAACCAAAAATTGTTTTGCAAGAACTTTTTTAAAATAACTAAAAATTCATAATTGGTTCAAGAACTTGAATGAAGATTAATCTATCCTTTTATCTAAATCCTTTAATCTAACTATTACCTTTGCTAGCTTTCAAAAGCGAAGCGCCGAGCGTAGCGAGGCGCAGCCAAATCCCTATTCGATTCTTCAAAGGTTACGCCAACTTATACTATGCTCTAATGATAAACTCCAAGGCTATGCTCTAAGACTACCCTCTAATACCTGTGCCCTGACTTAAAAGGCTATGCCATAACAACATCCATTAAACTTGCTAATACTTCCTACTGCTTCCCATGACAGCTCATAATTCCATATAATCATATTGTCTTCCAACACATTGGAATATAAAATCTTTAATCTCTTAAACAAACTAAAATTGCCTTTATTTCTATTGTTAAATAACTATCTTCTTTCGGAAAGCTCCGAACCTCTGGCTTCACCAGCGGCACTAAATCGCATTGAGGAGCCTCCTCAAGATTCGCCCACTGGCTCCCAAACAGAATCAGACTGAAAATCCCGCGTGGATTTTAAAATATAAAAAGCAGGACCTTGACGTTCAAAGGTGGACGCTACAATGGAAGAGCCAAGGGAAAGCCCTTCCTGATAGCCGTTAAGATTTTACCAACTGTAAACTCCGATCTTGTTGTCCGGTCTGTTTCTCAGAACGAACTGTTTGAAACTTTCACCCGTACGGCAGACGTGGGTGGCTTCTTTCAGCATCTCCGGCTTCTCGCAAGCTGGGCAGACGGCATATCCGTCTATAATCAAACCGCCCTGCATGTCCGACTCGGTATAGTCGTCATTGCAGAAATCGCAGACGACTGTGTCGGCAATGTCTATTTCCCAAACATCCATTTTAATCACGCTCCTTTCCAGGCCAGGGGCTTTCCCTTGGCTCTCAAAGGCAAAGCGTCCGGTTTCCTTTGAAAGTCAAGGTGGAGCCGAGCGGAGCGAGGAGATTCCTATGAAGCATTTATTCTTAACCCAATCCTAATCCCCGGTGGTTTATAAGCCCCCCTGTGGGGCGCATATAGCAATAGGGCGGGATTGTGGGAATATCTTTGTCCTGCGAGGAAAATGAAATGAGCAAACTGGTAAGAATTGTCGGATTGATGCTGTCGTAGCGTCGACGCGCCGAACTTGGGGCGGCGGACGCGAGACGGCTTTAATCCGTATCTTTGAAGAATCACGGTTTGATTATTTTGTTTTCCGAGCAGGCTCGATTTGGGTACAGGGGATTTCGGCTACTGAGGGATTTTTCAATCCCTCAGTAGATCACTTAATTAACTTTTCAAATTACATTTCTCCGGCCATTTTGTTTTCCGGCCTGTCCTCCTCTAAGATCAGTTTTAGAACCTTTTCGGTATCGCTCAGAACTTGCAGACAGGCCGCAACGGGCGATAGCCCTGCTTGGGCTGCGTAGCCCTCAATGTATTTATAACTATTTCCAGTGGTAGTCTTAAGCCCGAATATCCTTGATAAGGCTTCGGCTGATAATTCCGCGACAATCTCCTGTTTCCAATCCTGGCCAGGTGCAAGTTTGCCGATAACCAATTTATGCGCGTGGTGCGACAGTTCATGGAAAAAGACGCTTTCTTCCGGCGTGGCTAATTTTATCTCTTTCCCGTTATACGCTCCCCAATACCTGCCGTTTCCAGATACGGCATGGACATCCAAACCCCACTCCTCTGCTTTCTCAATCAAAGGAAACGAGTTGATTCCCGTTTTCTTGTAATTCAGCGGTTCGCCCTCCGTGTCCTCATAGCAGAAGACCGGAACTTGCAAATAGCCTAATAAACTAAAATCTTCCTCGCCGTTTTCTTTCTTTTCCTTTACCAGCCGGGGAGCAAAGATGTGAAAAGCGGTTGCGCCTTTTTTAACATGCCGTCCGGCTTCTTCCCATTGGCGGTAGCCTCTGGCATCGTGGGTTCCGTTCAGCCACATAATAATGCGGTTCAGGTAGCTCCACTGCTCCGAGGGAATATCGAAGGAAGGAAAGGCCGCGTAAGAAACCGCTTCCGGTATCTGCCCGGACTTAAAGATTTTTAAAACGGAATTCAGGGTTTCGTTTATCTTTTTCGTCATTGCTTGTTTTCTCCTTTCTTTGATTATTTTCGATTTCATTTTTGATCATGCGATTAACCAAGGCCGTCATAGAGACGCCTTCGTTTTTCGCCCATTGGTAAAGATACGGAATGAACTCTTCACTTATTTTTGGTGAATACATAAAACCTCCTTTCTATTAATTTGGTTAAACTTGGTTAAGCGCGGATCGGTTTCAGTTTCGCCTGTCCTTTGCGATTGAAAACGTTTCCGTTTTCAAGGTACTGGGTATAACAGGCACCTAAAACCTTGTTGGGCTGATGGGGAAAAACCTTGGCTGAGATTTGAAATACTTTCCTCAGCCTCTCGGCTTCGAGATGCGGGCATTCGCGGTGCCGCATGATGAAAATAATTTGAACAATTTGGCGCGAATAGTTTTTAACCAGTTTTTCTTCCAACTGGCTTTCGCTCATGTGGCCGTTGTCCAGTTCAAAGCGGTACTGCCGGATCGAGGCGTCGGCTGGC
>DATKPG010000017.1:0-74662 GCA_035524255.1 Smithella sp.
AGGATATTTCCATCTGGCTTTTTTTCAGTCCAAGTTCACTGGCCAATAATTTTATACAAGCCTCATTGGCTGCTCCTTCCACGGGCGGCGCGGTAACTCTCATTTTGAGGGCGCCATCCTGCTCTCCCGCTATTTCTGCACGCGACGCGTGCGGGATGACCTGAATATCAAAGGTCAGCCCCTTTTTCGACTCTTTCAAACTAATCATCTTGTTTAGAGGATTTTTCCTTTCTGACGGATATTAAAAAAGCTGGGCCAGATGTTCCATAGTGGGCACTAAAAATCGCCGTAAAAAAAAGATCACCAGGATAACTATAAAAGGCGAAAAATCTATCCCCGCGTTGCTCATGGGCAGTTTCCGGCGGATGGGTCTGAGAACCGGCTCGGTTACGCGATACAAAAAGATAACGATTTGGTTATAGGGATCAGGATTAACCCATGAAATCGCTGCCCGGACGAATATGATGATCATGTAACTCAGCAAGACAATGTCTATTACTTCGGCCAGTGCCTCGATAAAATACTTTAAAACAAACATAAAATCCCCTCCATGGAAAGTTTATCGTCTTTCGGGAAAGTTCTCTGAAATTGACGCTAAAAATTTATCCAAAGCAATATTGAATTCCACCGGCCTCTCCATCATCACCATGTGGCCGGCCCCGGCAATTATTTCCAGATTTGCCCCGCCGATGCCCGCGGCAAGCTGACGGGAAAAATCCGGTGAAGTCATTTTATCTTCCGCTCCGCAAATCATTAGCGCAGGCGCTTTGATTTTATCTAATGCAGAAGTTAAGTCCAATTCATTGCACGCCAAAAGGTCGCCATATAAAAAACCGATGTTTGACCGAGAAATATTTTTTTGCAGCACATCAAGAAATTTGGGACGGTTTTCTTTAGCCAGTGAAAATTTACAAATCAACTCTGTAATTTCCGCCGGTATTTTTTCCGGGTTTGTTTTTAAATAATCTAAAATAAAAGAATTGACCGGCATTTTCATTCCGCCGCCAACGGAAACAATTCCTCTGATCTCTTCGGGATAGTTTATGGCAAATCCAAGCGCAATGGCCGCACCTAACGAATGGCCAGCCAGCACGGCATTTTTCAAATCGAGAATATCCAGCAATTTCTTCACCCATATACAGTAGCGGCTGACGTCCTTTTCTCCACTGCCTCCGGAGAGTCCATGCCCCGGCAGATCAACGGCCGCTATGTTATATTTCTTACGCAGCCGGGCATACTGGTGCGACCATACACTGTGGTCACCGCCGGAACCGTGGATAAAAAGCAGACTTGATTTGTCATGGCTCCAATCGCTTTCGCTCACCAGACAGGCAATTCTTGCCGATTCAATGTTAAAATATTTCAGCATATGTTTCAAATCCCCTGGAAGTTAAGTATCACAAAAGCAAAATTTAATGCAATGGAAGAATAAAGCGCTTGACCGGATTCGATTTGACAATATAAGAAGAAAAGGCGTTGTTGTTGAAAGCTCATTTTGCGCGGCTGTTTAAAAATGCTCAGATGCACGGCGCGCAAAATACGAACTGTGAGACGTATATAGATATATGTTGAGCGGTGCGTTTCGCAGCGCAACGAAACAGATGAACGTTTTTAAAAGCCACAAAGATGCTTGAATAATATTGGAGGTATATAAGTATGTTCAAAGGGAAAAAGATAGCCATTATTGGCGGCGGTAAAATGGGAAGCATCATCGCCCAGGGGTTAATTGCCAATAAAATCACTACCCCTAAAAATATAACTGTGACTGATATTGATAAAGCAAAACTCAATTCTCTACGTTCATCAATGAAGTTAAAGGTCTCTGGTAATAATGAAAAAGCCGCAAAAGAAGCGGACATAATTATCCTCGCCGTTAAACCGCAAAATATGGCCGTCACACTCAAAGAGATTAGCTCCGTTATTAATAAATCAAAGCTGGTTATTTCCATCGCTGCCGGAATAACAACAAATTTTATTGAAAACGCCCTGTCAAAAGGCGTCCGCGTTGTAAGGGTAATGCCCAACACGCCAGCACTTGTCGGCAAGGGTGCTACTGCAGTGGCCCCGGGAAGCCGCGTTAAAGCCGGCGACGTTAAGCTTACGCAGGCTATATTCAACGCCGTAGGTGTCAGTTTACGTGTAGAAGAAAAACATATGGATGCTGTAACCGGGCTGAGCGGCAGCGGTCCCGCCTATTTTTTTCTTATTATCGAAGCTCTTATTGAGGCCGGATTAAAAAAAGGATTGTCGCGTAACTTGTCCAAGCAACTTGCCGCGCATACCATGCTGGGAGCTGCCCACCTGTGCCTTCAAAGCGATAAAGAACCGGCGCAATTAAGAGAAATGGTAACATCGCCCGGCGGCACTACCGCAGCCGGATTAAAGGTAATGGATGAAGAAAAACTTCGCGAGATAATCATTGCCGCCGTTGAGGCGGCGACACAGCGATCTAAAGAACTTGCCTCAGGGAAATAGCTTCCGGATCAATTTTAAATTGAATCCGCAAGTTTTTATTCTTCGTCCTTTGTTTGCGTTTCGATGATTTTATTTTCCGGTTTCTCCGGTCCGGAAGAAACAATACTTGCTTCCGGCTCGGGCGATTCCTTGACCGTTTCCGTAGCCGATTCTATAATAAGCGGAAAATGCTCCACGGGATGATCCTGCATCACCCGCAGATTTTCATCAGCCGGGATTTCGGAAACCGCATCCGGCGAAACGTTCTGCACCGGTAAAATTTCCGTCACCGTCTCAGCCGGTCTTCTTTTTTTGTGGCGAGATCTCCTTCGGCTTTTCTTTTTAGCAGGCGCTCCCCCATTTGCCGAACCGTTTTCTTCCTTTGAACTTTTTTCATCAGTCGTCAATGGTGAATTTTCATCTGTTTTTACGGAAATTTCCTCTTGCGGCTCCTGAATTTCAGACTGCTCTTTGTTGATTTGCCGTATTTCCACACTATCCCACGGCACATCCACGCTGCCCGAAATATTCAAAGTGAGATCGAATTCCGATTCTAAATTCAAAAGTTCCTTTCTTTTGCGATTCAGAATGTAATCGGCGATTTCATGAGGTAAAATTATTTTTAGTTCCGAATAAATGCCTTTGACAGCGTCTGATTCAATTTTGCGAAACGCTCCCAGAGCGGCATATTCCAGAGATGGGCGCAAACCGCTCCCTTTACAGTAAGGACATCTTGTGTAACTTATTTCCTGAATGGTTGACTGTTTTTTCTGCCGCGATAATTCGAGCATCCCAAATTTGGAAATACGTGAAAGCTGAATCCTGGCCTTATCCATACTCAACGCTTTTTTAAAGGATTTTTCAACTTCCGCAACATGTTTTTTGTCTATCATGTCGATAAAATCTATGACAATCAATCCACCCAAATCTCTCAAGCGCAACTGCCGGGCAATTTCTTCACTGGCTTCAATGTTCGTTTTAAAGGCTGTTTCTTCAATATTCCTTTTATTGGAGCCGCGGCCGGAATTCACATCTATTGTAATCATTGCCTCCGTCGGATTTATTACAATGTGCCCGCCAGATTTCAGGTCCACTCGTTCCTGATAAATAACGCGTATTTGTTCTTCCAATTGAAAACTGTCAAAAATAGGGGTTTTTTCTTTGTATTGTTTGATAATTCTTAAATGACGCGGGGCCACGGCTTTTAAATAAGCGCGCATTTTGCCATACGTATCCCTGTCATCAACCAGAATCTCATCAATTTCAGGCGTCAAATAATCGCGTAAACTGCGAACGCCAAAGTCGGTTTCCTGGTAAATTAAAGAAGGCTTGCTAATGCTTTTTACTTTATTGCATATTTCCTTCCAGAGACGCATCAGGAGCAAATAATCTCGGGAAATTTCCTGCTTCGTCCGGTTGAATCCCGCTGTCCTGACGATGAATCCCATTTCTTCAGGGATTTTGATTTGCTTCATGATGCTTTTTATTTTTTGCCGGTCTTCTTCATTTTCCACTTTACGGGAGATGCCGCTGCCGGGTTTATTGGGAAGGAGTACTACATATCTGCCGGGGAGAGAGATATATGAAGTTAATAGAGCTCCTTTATTGCCGATTGCCTCCCTTACAGCCTGCACTATTATTTCCTGGCCGGCTTTCAAAACAGGTTTGCCATCGGCCTGACCGTTTGTCTGCGCGGTTAAATACTCATGGCTGACATCTTTAAGCGGAAGAAAACCATCTTTACTGCCGCCATAATCAACAAAGGCCGCCTGGAGGCCTCGCTCAACTTTAAGAACCTTGCCTTTAAAAATATTACCGGTAATGGGCTCTCTTGTTGACATTTCAATATTGAATTCAACAAGGATACCTTTTTCGTTAACGGTAGCCATCCGCAGCTGTTCTTTGTGAACAGCATTCACAAGCATCGTATGTTTCATAAATGTCCTTTTTGGCCGGCGCTATTTTTGCTCGTACCCATACAGGGATAGACTTTTTATGTGTCTATTCATCAAAAATATTAGCGCGAACCTTTTGTATTTATAGAAAGGCGCTTATATCGCCTTTACCAATTCTTAAAATTTCGATATTGTCATCAACAAGACTGATGACGCTCGATGGCTGCGGCATAATAATACCACCATCAATAATTAAGTCAACTATCCGGCCAAAGTACTCTTTTATGACAGAGGGATCTCCCAACGTTTCACCCTGTGTATTTTTTACGCTGGTGCTGATGATCGGCTGGCCCAGTTCTTTGACCAGAGCCAGACAAATTTGATTATCAGGCACCCTTATTCCTGTCGTTGATCTTTTCGGTAAAATAATTTTAGGTACCAGACGCGAAGCTTCAAGAATAAATGTATACGCTCCCGGCAAAAGCCTTTTCATGGTCCTATACGCATAGTCGGTAACCTGGGCGTACTGGCTGATATGTTTTAAATCGGAGCAAACAAAACTCAAAGGTTCTTTTCTATTTCTTTTTTTTATTTCATAAATCTTTTCAATTCCCTTTTTGTTGGACAAATCACAGCCTAAGCCGTAAACTGTGTCGGTAGGATAAATAACTATCCCGCCCTGACGCAGTATTTCCGCGGCCTTTTTAATGAGGCGCGTCTGCGGATTCTGGCTGTTAATAGACAACAACATTTTTTGAGCTTCCTGATAAATCTTTAATTAATAAAAGGTATATATATCAAGAAACAGACACTTTCGCAATGAAAGCTTCAGGAATAGAAAAGAAAGCCACAAATTTTAATTATACCATACCGTCCGGGATCTGCTGCCTGACAGACGTCAGATCCCCAAAAAGGAGGAGACTTTGCCCTATTTTACGGCCAGATTGTCTTTGCTTAGCTTATATTCTATACTATCAACCAGAGCCTGCCAGCTGGCCTCTATAATATTTTCAGAGACACCTATGGTGCTCCAGAGTTCTTCACCATCCGTCGAATCCAGAAGCACTCTGACGCCGGCGGCTGTCCCTTCCGAACCTTCCAGCGTGCGCACTTTAAAATCAACCAGACGCATTTCCCTGATTTGCGGATAAAATTTTGTAAGCGCTTTGCGCAGAGCGTGATCCAGAGCGTTCACAGGACCGTTGCCTTCGGCGGCCGTCAACTCCTCTTCGCCCGCGACGGATATTTTAATGGTTGCCTGAGAAAGACACGGGTTATTTTCCGTGCGCGAAGTAATGACACTGAAAGTTTCCAGGTTAAAGGGTTCGATAAATTCTCCGATTGTTTTTTTAATCAGCAGGGAAAGAGATCCGTCGGCAGCGTCAAACTGGAAACCGCGATCTTCCATCAGCTTGACTTCATGCACGATCTTTTTACTGATAGCGTCATTTTTACCGAGATCAATGCCTAATTCTTTGGCTTTATATTCAACATTGCTTTTTCCCGACAAATCGGAAACAAGGACGCGCCGTCGGTTGCCTACCAATTCCGGTTGAATATGCTCATAGGCTTTGGAGTTTTTGGCCACGGCGCTGACATGCACTCCGCCCTTGTGCGCAAAAGCGCTGCGTCCTACAAATGGCCGCGCGTTAAGTGGCGGGACGTTGGCTACATCGCTCACGAAATGAGAGAGATTGGTTAGTTGCCGGATTGATTCCGGAGGCAGACAATTTTTACCAAGTTTTAATTGTAAATTGGCAATCAGGGAAATCAAGTCGGCGTTGCCGCATCTTTCACCGTAACCATTTATGGTGCCCTGAATCATTTTCACGCCTTCCTGCACAGCGGCAATGGAATTGGCAACGGCAAGACCTCCGTCATTATGCGTGTGGATCGCGATAATGTTTAATGGAATATGTGATGAAATATTCCTGACGATTTCACTGATCTCATGCGGCATACAACCGCCGTTGGTATCGCAAAGAACAATCATATCGGCGCCGGCGGCAAGCGCTGTTTTTACGACCTTTGTCGTGTAGCGGGGATTGTTTTTATATCCATCGAAAAAATGCTCAGCGTCAAAAAGAACCTCTTTGCCCATGGATTTTAGATATTCAATAGAATCGGCAATCATGGCAATGTTTTCATTGAGGTCAGTTTTAAGAATTTCAGTTACATGTAAATCCCACGATTTTCCGACAATGGCGCCTGCGGAAGTGCCTGCTTTTATCAAAGCCTTTAGATTGGGACACGATTCCGTTTTAGTATGCGGGCGTCTTGTGCTGCCAAAGGCGGTCAGGCGCGAATTTTTAAATTTATAAGTTTTGGCCATTTCAAAAAAACGAATATCTTTCGGATTGGAGCCTGGCCAGCCACCTTCAATATAGTCAAAATGAGCATCATCAAGACGCTGGGCAATGCGTAATTTTTCTTCCGCCGAAAAATTTGTTTGCTCCCCCTGTGTGCCATCTCTTAGTGTTGTATCGTAAACCAGTACTTTATTTTTTGTCATTTTCTCCTCGCTTTCAAAAAAAAACCGCTACCGGGTTTGCCTGGCAGCGGATCAAAATTCGTTTATTTAGAGTTGATACTATTCCGCGACCCGGCCTCCTATGAAGAAGCTAATTATAATATTGCTAATTATTATTTCGCGAAAATTCATTGTCATCATTGTATTATTCGATTTCCAACTTTCTTGTATAATAGATTTATAAAAGCTATTTGTCAACAGAAATAATTCTTTAATTAAATACACCCGGCTGTCAAAGAGGCGTCGTAAAACATCTTACTCACGATTAAACTGATTGTATCATAGATTATACTTATAAAATTTGATGAGGCGATCGGGCATCAACGAAATTTGATTTTTTCTAAGCCTGAAAAAACAGCTTTCCCTTCCTGCCAGTGAAAACCGATAATGGAAATGTTAATTCTTTGGAGTTCATCCGCATAATGACTCATTTTGTCTTCCGGCAGAACCAGGACGGGATGGGGTCTTAGCGCGGCATCGGACGTCTGCAAAAGCAATTTCCCGGCGGCGGCAAACAAAGCATTTTCTTTTGTGTCCGTTAAAACTTCAAAAATATGAGAAATTCTGTTTTCAGAAGTATTAACCGTGAAAAGTTCATTCTCCGTATCGTTGCCAATTTTGACTTTTTGCTTTTGAAGCCAAGCGGCCAGTTCGCTGATCACCAGTTCACGGTCGCACGCGGAAACGATTTCATCCTCCGCCGAAGGAATTGTGCTGCCGATCAAATCTTCCCGGAAAGTCATCTCGGAAAAATTAATTTCCATTTGCGTGGTCGTGGCCACAGCAGACTTCAGCATTTCAATTTTTTTCACAAATTGAGCAGCCTGAAGGGCGAAGCGTTCGGATTTCAGGTCGCCTATCACGGCAACCTGACTGATGGAATCTCCGTCCTCCATATAGGACCAGACGCCGCGGTAGTTATGCTCAAAAAGCGATTTACCGATACCCTTTTTTCCGCCGCCGATTTTTCCCCGGTGAATTACAAACATATTGCCCCACGCGTCTTCGGCAAACGCGCCTCCTGTTTTTCGATCAATCTGAGCCCAGGGGAAATTAATTTCGGAAGCAATGGAGAGAACACCGGAGGCGCCCGGCTTACCCACACCGAAGGCATTCCAATACCGGACATCTTTTACTGCGCGTGAAAACTTCCAGATGCCAAGACTTTTTGACCAGTGCACTCTCGCAGGGAAACCCGCGCCCTGATGCCCAAGCTTTACTTTTATATCTTCATCAATAAAGGGCTTGAACTTTTTATTGAATTGTCCGGCATACTTTTTGATAGCCCGTTGATCCGCGATTACTTTGAGCATGAATTATCATTCCCCTGAATCGTAATGAAGCAATACTACAAAATAATCTCCGACTAATCCAGCCGTTTTTTAAAGCGGCTGATCGCGCCTGTAAAAACGATTGTTCCCAATACGCTCAGCGCCAGATATTGAGGCCACAGTATATCCAGACCCACTCCCTTGAGAAAAATATTCCGCAGAACAACCAGAAAATATCTCAGCGGATTGAGATAAGTCAGCCATTGCACAACTTCGGGCATATTGGAAATGGGAAAAACAAAACCGCTGAGCATAAAAAACGGCAAAATGAAAAAGAACGATGTCATCATGGCCTGCTGCTTAGTCGCGGATATTGTTGATATAAAGAGTCCTATCCCCAGGGTGCTGAGTAAGAACAAGCATGTAGCTGCAAAAAGCAGTAAAAAACTCCCGTTGAATGGTATCTCAAACCAGTAAACGGCTACTCCCGTGACCGCCACCATCTGGCCCAGAGCGATAATAATATAGGGAATGGTTTTACCGATAATAAATTCATATGATTTCAGAGGGGTCACTATTAATTGTTCCATCGTACCATCTTCTTTTTCCCTGATGATGGCGATGGATGTCAGAATAAAAGCGGTAACCATGATTAAAACAGCGACAATTCCGGGAACAAAAAAGTACTGGCTATTGAGATTAGGGTTATACCACGTTCTAATGCGCCCATCTATTTTGCCATATTTCATGGTCCGAAGATATATTTTGCGCAACTCTTCGCTGTTAAATTTATCCAGAACCGACGCGGTATCAGCCACTCTCACGGAAGCCATGTTGCTCATGGAGCCGTCAACAAGAATCTGCACCGGGGCTGTTTGTCCTTTTCTGATTAAAGACGCGAAATCCTGGCCGATTTTAATACCCATATCCACTTTATCCCGCAACAACAATTCAGCCATCTGTTGTTCATTAGCCACGTTATTTGTGACATGGAATATTTTGCCGCCGGTAAAGCTCTCGATAAGTTTTCGGCTCTCGGAGGTTTTGGAATAATCAAGAACAGCTACGCGAATATTGGTGATATCATAATTGACGACATAACCGAATATGAGCATTTGAATAAAGGGAAAAATAAACATCATCATGCGGTTTCGCCTGTCGCCTAGAAGCTGAATAAATTCCTTGCGCACCAGTTCTCTGATTCTGAGCCAGCTCATAGCCCTTCCTTTTTCAACAATCTGAAGTTTAAAAATGTCAGCACCACAAACATCACGAACAAAACCAGCATGCTCGGCCATAAATAGTCGATCCCCAGATTCCGCAGATAGATTCCCGATAAAATATCAATAAAATATCTCGCCGGAACAACCCACGTTATGAGTTGCAAAAATTTCGGCATATTGATTACCGGAAAAACAAAGTTGGAAAGAAGAAGCGACGGCAGATAGGTCGTTAAAATGGCTATCTGGTTGGCCATCATCTGTGATTTTGTCAAATTGGAAATCCAAAGCCCGAGCGATAAAGCGACACATAAATAAAGAGAGGACGATGCCAGCATCAGCCAGAAATTTCCTTTCATCACGATGCCAAACAGTAATTGTCCCAGCAGAATCGATATCAACACATCCGTAAGCCCGATGAGAAAATAAGGAATAGCTTTGCCCAGAAGTAATTCTCCTGCCCTGACCGGCATGGATTTGATGGTTTCCATTGTGCCGTTTTCATATTCTCGGGCAATGATCAAAGACGTGAGAAGCGCGCCGACAATCATAATGATGACAGCTATTATTCCGGGAAGAATAAAATTACGGCTTTCCAAATCTTCATTAAACCAGATGCGGATGCGTCCGTCCACCGGAGGTTTTATTTGTTCCTGCCCATTTCGGTTGAGAAAGTTTATCAGCATCTTTTGATTATACTGCTCGGTAAATGAGGTGATATAACCGCGAACGATATTGGCAAAAGTCGGGTCGCTGCCGTCAATAATAATTTGAACTGGTGTTTCCCGGTCGGCTTCCATGCTCTTCATAAAATCGGGCGGAATTACAATAACTAATTTTGCCCGGTCATGATCGAGATAACCAATCGCATCCTTTGTCCGGGGCAATAGTCCGGCGACATGAAAATAAGAAGAGGCGTCCAATTTACGGATAAAATCGCGGCTTAATTCGGATTTGTCGTAATCGACAAATATCGTTTCCACGTTATCCACATCGAGACTTAGAGCATATCCGAAAAGAATAATCAGCAAAAGCGGTATGGCAAAAGCCAGATAAAGGCTGCGGTAATCACGGATTAAATGATAAAATTCCTTGCGGATTATGGCTTTGAGTCTTATGAATTTCAAGTCTTGTCCCTCTTCATCAATGTTATAAAAGCGTCATTGAGATCGGCCTCGGGTTGGTCCGGGCAGGCTCCGGCAATAATTTCAGCGGGGCTGCCCGAAGCCACGATATTACCGGCATTGATCATAACGATTCTTTCGCAAAAACGCGCTTCATCCATGTAATGCGTGGTGACAAATATAGTCATTCCGCCACGCACAAGTTGCCTGATGAAATTCCAGAAATGCTGCCTTGTAACGGGATCGACTCCCGAAGTCGGTTCATCCAGAAACAGGATATCCGGTTTATGTAACAGCGAACAACCCAGCGCGAGTCTCTGACGCCATCCCTGCGGCAATTCCCGGGTTTTACGGTTACGGACCTTCTGCAACTGCGCCATGTCCAGTACCCAGTCAATACGCTCGGGCCACTGTGATCGCGGAATATTATAGACCCCGAGATAAAAGCGTAAATTTTCAAAAGGCGTTAAATCTTCATAAAGAGAGAATTTCTGCGACATGTAACCTATGGAATGTTTTATGTCTTCCGATTCAGTCATAATGTCATGCCCGGCAACAAATCCCCCGCCGGATGTCGGAGTTATTATTCCGCAAAGCATGCGAATGGTGGTGGATTTTCCGGAACCGTTCGCGCCCAGAAAACCGAATATTTCACCCTTCTTTACGGAGAACGTGATTTTGTTAACCGCGACAAACGCGCCGAATTTTTTTTCCAGATCAGTTACGGAAATGGAATCAGATGAGGAAAGTGTCATGGGCCAGTTCTCCGTCCGCGTCCTTAATTCGTTCTATGATTGCCTCTTCCAGCGTCTTAAAACTTCCGCGAATAACTGCCGGGGCCGCCATATCCAGAAGGACGGAATTATGCATCAATCCCAGAGAGCCGCACTTTTCGCCTTCATCCAGGTAGGCCGTCGAGACGATAATCGTCATGCCCTCTTTTTGCATATTGCCCAGTATTTCCCAGAATTCATGACGCGATACCGGATCAACGCCATTGGTCGGTTCGTCAAGAATCAGCAGTTGCGGCTCATGCACCAGCACGCAGGCCAGCCCCAGCTTCTGCTTCATGCCTCCCGAAAGATCGCCGGCCAGCCTGTTCGTAAACGGCAGAAGATTGGAAAATCCCAGATATTTATCCCGGCGTGTTCTTCGTTCCTGGCGCGGCACATCAAAAATATCCATGAAAAACTGCATGTTCTCTTCAACCGTCAGGTCCTGATACAAGCCGAACCGCTGAGGCATATATCCGATAATGTTTTTTACTCTTTGCTTTTCGGAAATGACGTTGAGGCCGTCAATATATATTTCTCCAAGCAAAGGTTTAATCATGGTGGCAATAAGCCTTAAAAGCGTCGATTTGCCGGCGCCATCGGAGCCTACCAACCCCAAAACATCGCCTCTGGCGACAGTCAATGAAACATCTTTTACCGCTTCAACGCTGTTGAAACGCATCGTGACATTTTTGACTTCCACCATTGGCAGTGAATTTTCCGGTACGGCAGCCATCAGAGCCTCTCTATTGGCGTAACCAGGCATCTGCCGGCATTCCCGCCTTAAGCTCAAACTTCGGATTTAGGATGGACACCTTAACCAGATACACCAGCTTTACTCGTTCTTTTTTTGTTTGTATAATTTTTGGCGTAAATTCGCCTTCAGGCGAAACAAAAGACACATATCCCATATAGGTTTTGCCCGGGAAGGTATCTACCTTTACATCCACTTTCTGGCCGGGCGCAACTTTGCCGATTTCCGTTTCATCAACAAATATTTTCAGATCAACACGGGCAAGTTCGGAAATAGTGAGGACTTCTCTTCCGGGTGTCACCGTTTCGCCCGGTTCAACATTTCTACTGGTTAGAATGCCGTCTGTGGGCGATTTTAATTGTGTGTAATCCAATTGGATGGCCGCTTCATTCAATGACGCGGATGATGCGTTTATTTGCGCGGCCGCGGCTGCGATATCTTGTTTCACGGCATCTATTTTTGTTAAATTACCTTCGGCCAGTTTCAGCTCGGATTCACTTTCAGACAGACGCGATTTGGCCACATCATATGCTAATTTCATGCTGTCTCGTTCTTTTTCTGTGACCACACTCTTGCCGAACAACTCTTCGAAACGATTGTAGTTCTTTTCCGCATCCTTTAAAGTGTCCTTTGCGCTTTGCACGGAAGCCTGGGCTCTGGTAACTTCCTGGGGAAGAGTTTTCCTGCTTATTTCCAGTTCTGTCTCCAGTTGATCTCTTGTTTTTTTCGCCCGTTCCAGATTCGCTTTGGCTTGCGCTTGACGTGATTCAAATTCCTCACGGTCAAGCTGGGCTATAATCTGATTTTTATAAACGGGCTGACCCTCCTGAACAAAGACCTGCGCCACACGCCCGGGAACCTGGAAAGACATATTCGCCTGCGTGGTTTCAATAGTACCGGAATAATAGAGCTCTTTTTTCTGATTATTTTTCTGGCCGAAATAAACAAGCAAGCCAACCGTAACAAAGAGAATGATAAAAACGATAATAATGATTCTTTTTTTCAACGCCTACCCTCCGTTTAATTTTTACTTCGCAATATTATCTTTGCTGTCTGTCCGGATTTTTTTATAATATTGTTTATTGCCTTATAGCCTTGAGCACCAGATTCGCCACCTCTTCCCCAAGCATTCCTTTTATTTTTTTATCATTAGCCTTGAGCGTGGCGGGCAGCCATAATTGCCTGTCCTTTATCGGCTGTGCCTGTTTATAAAGAATAATCGTACCTACAATCATCATATGGATAAGAAATGGCACAGTTTCAATAAATACTCCTTTTTGTTTTCCTTCATCGAGAATGCCAACTAAAATAGTCAGGACCGAAGCTATATCCTCGATAACAACACGCGGAAGTGTTGCGCCGCCGGAAGCAACTTCCCGCATCATAATCGACGGGAATTCTGGATTTTTATCCACATTCGATGCGATGCCGTTTATATAAGCCTTAAGCTTTTCTTCGGGTGAATCCACTTGGGCTACTGCCCTAGCAATATTTTGGGCGGTATTACCCACAACCTGATGAATGACGTTAGTATATAAAGTATCCTTATCGCCAATCTGATAATAGATCGTTGCCTTGTTCACGCCGGCCCGCTGGGCAATTTCATCTATGTGCGCCCCATTATAGCCCTTCTCGGCAAAAATTGTCTTCGCCGCGATAAGAATACGTTCAATGGTTTTATTTGATTTTTCTTTACGTATATCCTTCATTTATCGAAAACTCCGGTAATAGCTGATTGCAGGAATATTTTTCTTTCCGACAGTTATTTAACTAAACGGTTATTTAAACCTCTTGGTTAATTTTAAATAAAGATATGGGGTATTGTCAAGATATTTTTAACACTTTAAAAAAGGCCCCATAATCTTATATCGATCATGGGGCCTTCGTCTTTAAAATTCTAAAAAGTCATTCAATTATTTTGTCAAAATCACTTCAAAAACAGCTTCAACCCTGCGGTTTTTCTGCCGTCCCTTTGCTGTGGCATTGCTGGCAATGGGTCTATGAGGACCGTAACCTATAGCGTATATACGGGACGCTTTAATCCCAAATTTGTCTATAAGGTATTTCCGTACACTGTTAGCGCGGGCCTGAGACAACAATATATTGTAGCCTTCTTTGCCGATACTATCGGTGTGGCCGATTATTTCAGCGTAAATTTCGGGATTCGCTTTCATGAAATCAGCTGCCTGTTTTATGTTGTTATGATATTCCTTTTTTATAATGGATTTTGCGGTATCAAACTCAACGTGTAGAGTGATTCTGGCAATCTCCTTCATGGGCTGAGGTGGTAATGATGGCTCAGACTCAGGCGTGGGCGTGGGCGTAGGCGTAGGAGCAATCTCTGATTCAAGAGAAACTTCAACAGGAAGTGGCTCAGACGGAGGAGGTGGTGGTGCAACGTGAACAGGCTCAGGCCTGGCCAGCGGCGGCGCCACAGCCGCGTGCTTTTGTTCAATCATAGCAATGTTACCTTCTCTGCCATACCGCACCGGCAGTGCCCGGGTTCTATATTTGTTTTTCTGGGGGTCCCACCACCATGAAACACGATTAGCAATAAAGCTAACGTATGCCGCTTGAGGTTCTTTTACATCGGATGCCCAGACAAAAGGAGCAGTCAGGGTTATCAGTTTTGTTATGTGATAACCGTTATTTCCAAAAATCATCCTATCATGCAAACTCTGCAGTTCTTCTTTCGTCGGCATCCGCCAGTCCTTATAGCCGCCTCCGTTATAGTTTTCGCAATAGAACTTCGCATCTGCCCAACTAATATTTTTCCCATTGTCCCTGGTCGCCCAAAGCAGATTTGTTTGCGTATCTAATATGGTCCCGTCATTATAAGTAATGAAACGGCCGCCGCTGGCCTTATTGACTGTCCTGGCCTTATTTGCCGCCATGGAAGGACTTAAAGTAATAAAAGCAACCATTAAAATAACGACTGCTGCAATCGTTACTATTTTTCCCAACGTCTTTCCCATTAATTACTAACTCCCCTCCTCCATTAATTTATTTTCCGCTTGAGACGAGTTACTTTTTAAGTGCTGTCGCGATATTTTAATGATTACAATGTTATAACATTGCATAATTTTTTGAATCCGTCAATTAACGAAAACAATGTTAAATTTTCAGTCTTCGGATAGCCTGCGGCGTTATCTTTGTTTTAGAGGTGCTACAAATAATTTTTGATGGAATTAAGCACCCTGATTTATTAAAACCCTTCCTGGGCAAGCCATGGGAATCTTTAATTCTTAAGGATCATATATTTCAGTACTTACTCATATACCCTATGGCCGGTGAATATGTTTACTCGCTTACGAATTTAACCGGTAAAAACCTGTGATTATTTCGATTGAGCCTTTTTCGTAAGCATTTCTATCTGCTCGTCTTTATCCTGCCATAACTGCTGTACCCATTTGTGCATGGCATCGCGAAAGGCCGGGTCGCCTTCGTAATCACCATGCAAAAACTTTTCCGGAATTTCTATTATTTTCATACGCACCGTTATACGTTTGACCTTACCGCAGAGAAATTCCCCAAAGGTAGGAATTCCATCCGGATACACAATGGTAATATCCAGCAAAGAATGAAACTTCTCGCCCAGGACGTCTAACGCCAGCGCGAGGCCGCCTGATTTTGGACGCAGAAGAAATTTGTACTCGCTTTTCTGCCGGTCACGTTTTTCTTTTGTAAAGCGCGTGCCTTCGAGAAAATTCATCACGCTGGTGGGAACAGTGGCAAATTTTTCGCAGGCTCTTCGCGTTGCCTCATAATCTTTGCCTTTCTGTTCAGGATGTTCTTTCAAATATTCGGAACTGTGACGGTACAGGAATGGATAATCGAGCGCCCACCAGCAAAATCCCATTAAAGGCACCCAAATAAGTTCTCTCTTAATAAAAAATTTCATCAGGGGGATGCGGCGATTCAAAAGATATTGCATCACCAGTATATCAACCCATGATTGATGATTGCTGACAACCAGATACCAGCCGTTATAATTCAAACCCTCCAATCCCTGCACATCCCACTGTATTTTTTGAGTAAGGCGCATCCATCCAATATTACCGGCAATCCAGTTTTCCCCGATCCAATGAAGGATTCTGTTGATGACACGTAAAAGCGGCGGCCAGGGCAAAAGAATTTTCGGAAGGGAAAATATGAATAAAATTGTTGCCCAAAACAGCACATTTATAGACAAAAGAAATCCCGCGATAGCTCCCACAAGCTTTGACGGTAAGAAATTCAGCATGATGATATTCCTAAAAATATAAAATATTTAGACTAATTGTGGTGAGCATAGGAAAAAGAGATTTACAAGTCAAGAAATTTATAGCATAATCCTCTCAAATGTATATTACCTGTCTTAAAGTTAAAACTGGTTGTGTTCAAAACTGCTATCGATGATTCCCCGCTGAAAGCTTTAAGGGAATACTCGCTGACGAATTCAATTAATTTCAGTTCAAACTCATGACTCGAAAGGATTTTAAAAAATGAAAAAAAATCATTTACGGAATATTGCTATAATTTCCCATGTTGATCACGGCAAAACCACACTGCTCAACGCGATGCTGAAGCAAACGGGAGTATTTCGGGCCAATCAGGCCGTTGAAGACCGCGTTATGGATTCGATGGATTTGGAAAAAGAACGCGGCATTACCATCACGGCAAAAAACACCGCTGTGGACTACAATGGCGTAAAAATTAACATTGTGGATACGCCCGGCCATGCCGATTTCGGCGGCGAAGTGGAACGCAGCCTTAATATGGTTGACGGCGCGATACTACTGGTTGATGCCAGCGAAGGTCCCTTGCCGCAAACAAGATTTGTTTTAAAAAAAGCTCTGATGCTGGGCCTTCCGATAATTTTAGTCATCAATAAAATAGATAGAAGCGACGCCCGCATTGAAGAAGTTATCAATGAAACCTATGATCTTTTCATTGATTTAGGCGCGGAAGAAAATCAAATTGAATTTCCGATACTTTATACGAACGCCAAACTTGGCCAAAGCCATAAAAAGATTGGCGATGACAGCGCCGACCTGCAGCCGCTCTTGCAAACCATCGTCGATCGTATACCGGCGCCTGAAGGAAATGATGAAGATATCCCTCAGCTTCTTGTCACCAACCTGGATTACGATCCCTATGTCGGACAGATTGCCATCGGGCGACTGCAGAGCGGCAAACTGGAAATGAACAATCACTACAGCCTTTGCACCAAGGAAAAAATAATCCCCGGCGTTAAGTTCACAGCGCTTTACACTTTTTACGGCCTGACCAAAAAATTGGTTGATTGGGTCGAGTCAGGCGACATTATCGCCTTATCGGGCGTGGAAAATGTCACTATCGGCGATACCATATCATCCCTGAATGAACCGCGGCCGCTTGCCCGCCTGCAGGTGGATGAACCGACGGTGTCCATGATGTTCTACGTCAACAACAGTCCTTTTGCCGGCAAAGAAGGAAAATATCTTACTTCGCGCCATCTGCTGGAGAGGCTGGAAAAAGAAGCCCTGCGAAATGTCGCCATCCGAATCATAAAACTGGAAAGAACCGATGTGTTTGAGGTCTGCGGACGCGGAGAACTGCAAATGGCGATATTAATCGAAACCATGCGCCGCGAGGGCTATGAACTGATGGTTTCACGTCCCCGCGTAATCACCCGGGAACAAAAAGGCAAAATTTGCGAACCGGTGGAAAGACTTTTCCTGGATATACCGGAAGATTTTGTGGGGAAAATTACAGAGAAGTTATCCATCAGAAAAGGGCGCATGGAAAGTCTGGTCAACAAAGGATCGGGCAGGGTCAGCATGGAATTTCTAATCCCGTCCCGGGGATTGATCGGATTTCGCAGCCAGTTTCTGACGGACACCAAAGGCGGCGGCGTGATGAATTCATTATTTGAAGATTACGCTTTGTGGTTCGGCCCTATTCCTCAGCGAACAACCGGCGCGCTGGTCGCCGACCGCTCGGGCCGCGTGACGCCTTATGCCAGCTTTGCGATGGAAGACCGTGGAGAGATGATTGTTGATATCGGCACTGAGGTTTACTCAGGCATGATTGTGGGAGAACACAACCGCAGCAGCGATCTCAACGTTAATATCACCAAAGAAAAGAAACTGACGAATATGCGGGCATCCACATCGGATGCCACCATCATTTTGAGGCCGCCTCGTATTCTATCTCTGGATCAGGCCATCGAATTCATTGCTGAAGATGAGCTTGTGGAAGTAACGCCTAAAAGTGTCCGTCTGAGAAAGATGGAACTGGATGCGACAAAACGTCTACAGAAAAGTCGCAAAGAGGAATAAACACAAAATCGATCGCGAATTTTTACTGTCTTTTAGAACGGGTAATTAATGAGAAAATGCTGAAATTGCTTAGAAGGCTTCTTTCCTTTTGTAAAGATTAAGGGGGGGTTGGTTTTTGTTAATTCGCCCTAACCTCTTTTTCACACGAAAAAAGGGAATGCCTGAGAAAGAGTTTATACGTAAAAAATTCCCTCTCTTTAAAATGAAGGGAAAGTCCATAAAAAATGATTAGTGAGATTGAAAAAAACTTTTACCGCATCACTTTGCGTATGCCGTATCGTTTAAAACACGTAAACGCTTACCTTTTTGCCCATCATAAGGAGTTGGCTCTATTTGATACAGGGCTTAATATGCCCGGCTCTTTTGAAGAGCTGGAAAAGAATCTGAAAAGCGCGGGTTTAAGTATCAATGACATAAGACATATTTTTTTAACCCATGTGCATACGGATCATTGCAGCATGGCAGGGGTTCTGCAAAAAAAGACAGGCGCGAAAATTTATCTTTCCTCTGCGGCCCACGAAGAATACCAACATTTCCGTCAAACCGATCCGGCCGTGAAGCAATTAAAGAAATTTTATTCACGTCAGGGCATGTCGCCCCGTCAAATTGACCTTATCATCGAAGAATATGAAGATATACGCAGCATCATTACCGAATTTAATGCCGATAATTTTTTGCAGAACAATGAATCCCGCGAATTCGGCGACTGGAAATTTGAAATAATCTTCACTCCCGGACATGCGGCCGGACATGTTTGTTTTTTCTTCCCCAAAAAAAATTTCCTTCTGGCCGGCGATCACATTCTGCCTTATATATCGCCAATTTTGAGTCCCGATATATTCGACGATAATTTTTGCCCGCTTAAAACGTATCTGGATTCGTTAAACGCCATAGAGAAATTGCCTGTTGCCACCATATATCCGGGACATGGCAACGCCTTTATTGATCTTAAGGAGAGAATAGAAGACACACGTAAGCACCATGAAAAAAGAAAAAGCATTATTCTTGATCATGTAAACACAGATCCAAAGACAAGCTGCGCTATATCTAACGAGATATCCCGTTCGGAACTAACCGATTTTGAAAAGTTCATGGCCTTGAATGAAACCCTTGTCTATTTGAAGGAACTCAAAGAGGAAGGCGCAATCAAAGAGGGCATGGCTGGTAATGTTTTATTTTACAAAGGGATATGACACGAGGGATAATTGTTGACAGATGTTTCATTATGGTTAATATACGCCGCTTAATTAAACAGTTTTATTTGGAGACAGTATAATTTGAGCAAACACCTGGAAAAAGAAATTGAACGCCGCCGTACATTCGGCATCATCAGTCATCCTGACGCTGGTAAAACCACGCTCACGGAAAAGCTTTTGCTATTTGGCGGAGCTATTCAGATGGCCGGAGCAGTTAAAGCGAGGAAAGCTTCAAAGCACGCGTTGAGCGACTGGATGGCTATTGAAAAGGATCGGGGCATTTCCGTTACCTCATCGGTCATGAAATTCGAATACGCGGACTGCGATATAAATCTTCTGGACACGCCCGGCCATCAGGATTTTTCGGAAGATACTTACCGCGTGCTTACCGCCGTGGACAGCGCGCTGATGGTTATTGACGGCGCCAAAGGCGTAGAGACGCAAACCCAAAAGCTTATGGAAGTCTGTCGTCTGCGCAATACGCCGATTATAACTTTTATCAACAAACTCGATCGCGACTGTCTGCCTCCTCTGGACATTCTGGCGGATATCGAAGACAAACTGCAGATTGAATGTTCGCCCCTGTCCTGGCCAATTGGCATGGGCAAACGTTTCAAAGGTGTTTATAATATTTATGATAAGAAACTTCATCTCTTTACACCGGGAAAAGCAAAGCGTTCGGAAGGCGGAGTTGTCATTAATGATTTATCCGATCCGCTTCTTGATGAACTATTAGGAAGTCAGGCCGGTGAACTGCGTGAGGAAATTGCCCTGCTGGAGGGAGCGGCGAATCCCTTTGATCTCAAGGAATATTTAAAAGCGAGTCAGACGCCGGTTTTTTTCGGCAGTGCCATTAACAATTTCGGCGTCAAGGAACTCCTTGACGCTTTCGTGGAAATCGCTCCGCCGCCGGTACCCCGCCCGACAACCACAAGAAATGTCGATCCCGATGAAGATGACTTTGCCGGCTTTGTTTTTAAAATCCAGGCCAACATGGATCCGGCGCACCGCGACCGTATCGCTTTTATGAGGATTTGTTCAGGACAATTTCAGCGCGGCATGCGCGTCATTCATCACCGTATCGGCAAGGAAGTATCCCTCGCCAACGCCACCATCTTCATGGCGCAGGACCGCACCAATATCGAAGAGGCATATCCAGGAGACATTATCGGTATTCATAATCACGGCACGATTAAAATCGGCGACACTTTCACGCAGAAAGAGCCTCTCAAATTCACCGGCATTCCGCATTTCGCGCCGGAGCATTTCTGCCGTGTGCGGCTCAAAGACCCCCTGCGGATGAAACATCTGCAAAAGGGGCTGACTCAACTCTCCGAAGAAGGCGCTATTCAGGTTTTTAAGCCTCTTTGGGGCTCGGATAATATTCTGGGCGCTGTAGGCGCTCTTCAATTTGATGTGACGATGTCACGTTTAAAAGACGAATACAGCGTTTACGCCGATTATGAAAAAACCGATTATGCCGCTGCCCGCTGGGTTACTTGTGACGACCCCAAAGTCATGGAAGATTTTCAGAAAAAAAACCAGTCTAATCTTGCTCTAGATACAGAAGGGAATCTTGTTTATCTGGCATTATCCGACTGGCGCCTCACGCATACAATGGAAGAATGGCCAAAAGTTAAATTTCTTAAGACCATGGAAAAGAGCTGAACCCCATTCGTCCGTGATTACAACATTGCAGCGGCAAAAGTCTGTAAGACAAGGCTACAGATTCATTATGCTCATCCTCTGTGGGATGCGCTTGTGGTCATTGATTTTCTTTGATTTAGAAGCGGTGAAAAATATTAATTGATGTTTTCCTGAATTTAACGTAACTGAATTTTTTAAGAACACTGAGCAAGTAATGATCCGATAAAAGGGAGGCCGTATAGCCTACAGTTTCCGTTTTTTTCGGGGCATAAGAAAAAGAAACCCCACATATTCAGAAGGAGATAACTAATGGATAACGCAGGCGGAACTAAAATAACGGACATTAAAATTAACCCCAATAATCTTTATAAGGAAGAAGCATTCACCGACCTGACCTTTGCCACAATCAGGCGTCTCACACCCGTCAAGGTTGATGGCTCGATAGACGAAAGCAGAGAAACCATTTTCACCGGCATGACCCAGCTTATGTCACCCAATGGCCCGATTCCGGTTCAATGTCTTATCGAAGGCGTAAAAAACTTAAGCGAAGCGGCGGCCAAATTACCTGAAGCCATTGAAAAAACCGTTCAGGCAATGATTGCCGAAGCGGAGGAAATGAGGCGTCAGGATGCGTCGAAAATCATCGTGCCCGGCCAGTAAAAATTAACGTATTATCAAAAGCTGTTTAAAATAGCTTCAAAGATTCTTAGTCGAGTCGAAAACTCGATAGAAAACCATTGAATAGAGAATTTCTTCTTTCAATAACGAATATTTGATATTATTTTTTAATTCAAGTAAGCAAATTTAGTATTTTTATCAGGGTTAAAAGGATGCCCAAGAACACCAAAAAAAATGATCTGGCCGGTTTAACTCTTCTGGGAAAAGCGGCAAAGCCCGTGCGCAAGCTGGAGACGTTTCCCAATCACAATAACAGCCGCGATTATGTGGTAACCCTGCAAACCGAAGAATTTACCTGTGTTTGTCCCAAGACAGGCCAGCCCGATTTTGCCAAAATTAAAATCCAGTACATCCCGGATGGGAAAATTATCGAATCCAAATCCTTAAAATTGTATTTATGGTCTTTTCGCAATGAAGGTGTTTTTCACGAACATGTCACCAATGTAATTCTTGATGACCTGGTAGCCGCACTAAAGCCGCGCTGGTGCTCTGTTCGCGCGGAATTTGCCGTACGAGGAGGCATCGGAATAACCGTTGAGGCTGAATATAAAAAATAATTCAGCTGTCATTTGTCATCACAATACTTTGTTGTAATTTAAGAGCGCAGCGTGAGTATAGTCTGATGTATCTTTTGTGAGTTTTGACAGCCCCGCTAATCTCAGGACTTAAATCTTTCTTTTATCAATAACCCGGCTGGCTTTGCCTTCTGAGCGTTGGATGGTTTTGGGTTCCACCAGTTTGACCTTTGCGGTAATACCCAGATAATCCTTCATGTCTTTTTTCAGTTGTCCCTCCAGTTTCTGGAGCGCCTTGACTTCATCGGCATTGGCGAACTGTGATTCTGTTAATTCTACCTGAACCTCGAGTGTATCGAGCGAGCCTTCACGATCCACTATAAGCTGATAGTGCGGCTCGAGGCCTTCGATGCCTATCATCACAGCTTCAATCTGCGAGGGAAAGACATTTACGCCGCGGATGATCAGCATGTCGTCGCTGCGTCCCATAACGCGTCCCATCCGGTTGAGCGTCCGCCCGCATCGGCAGGGCTCGGTATTCAAACGGGCGATATCGCGAGTCCGGTAACGGATGAGCGGAACGGCTTCCTTAGTGAGCGTTGTGAAAACGAGCTCTCCTTCGTCACCGGCATCAAGTACTTCACCGGTTTTCGGATTGATGGTTTCGACCAGGAAATGATCTTCAAAGATGTGCATACCGTCGCGCACTTCGCTACACTCCATCGACACTCCCGGACCCATGATTTCGGAAAGACCGTAAATATTCATCGCCGTGATGTTCAGAGCTTTTTCAATTTCTCCACGCATCTTTTCGCTCCATGGTTCCGCGCCGAAAATTCCCACGCGAAGCGCCAGCGCGCGCATGTCCACACCCATTGCCCGCCCTTGTTCGGCCAGATTAAGAGCATATGACGGCGTACAGCAGATAGCCGTCGGCCGGAAATCCTGCAAAATCATAATCTGACGTTTGGTGTTGCCGCCGGACATCGGGATCACACTGGCGCCGATTTTTTCCGCGCCGTAATGAGCGCCCAAGCCACCGGTGAACAGTCCGTAGCCGTAAGCGTTATGGATGATGTCGTTTTTGGTGAGACCCGCAGCCACAAAGCAGCGTCCCATCAATTCCGCCCACGTTTCAATATCGCGTTTTGTATAGCCGGCCACGGTGGACGCGCCGGTAGTGCCGGATGAGGCATGCAGGCGGACGACATTGCTCATCGGCGTGGCGAATAATCCGAAAGGATAACTATACCGTAAATCCTGTTTGGTGGTAAAGGGAAAACGTTTAAGGTCACTGAGTGTTTTTAGACTATCGGGCGAGACGCCCGCTTTATCGAAGGACTTTTTATAGAAATCGACGCTACTATAAACCCGCGAGACAACCTGTTGCAGTCTTTTGAGTTGCAGCGCTTCCAGGGCTTCCCGGGGCAGAGTTTCAAATTCTTCATTGTAGATCATGATTTGCAGTTCTCCTGAGTCATCATACTTGTGCTCCTATAGCATAAACTGAATTCAATGCCAAACTAAAGCTGTCCGCGAAATTAAAACCATGACTGATTAAGAATCAGGAGAATAATTTATGGAGCAAAGCATGCCACTTACTCCTGATATTTCCATAAAGATTTAATTTCTTTCCAAAAATCCCAATTCCTGTAAAATTTCTCTGGCCCGCGGTGCATCATCCGCTTTTACCAGCAGGCGGGCATAGGATCCGGCCCAACTGATTAAAACCGGGCTTTCTCCCTCAAAAAAATAAGTAATGCCTTCGCCATCAAGGACCGACTTTATAAACGAAATATCGCTTTGCCGATATGTGGAATAAATTTCAATGAGATCGGCATAACTTGTTTCTTCCATAAGCTCCGGAGGCTGTTTTGCAACCAGATCAGCGCCGCAATCGGCGCACTTATAAAAGCCTTCCCTGTATTCGTTGCCGCATTTTGGACAAAACATCACATTATTCTTTCATTTCTGTCAGAGGTGAAGCAGGTCCACCCCGGCGGATCCGCTTCAACTTTTAAAACACTTTCAACACTATTAAAATCATCCATGCTCAAGCCGCCTTCGCGACGTAAATCCGGTAATGAAGATAAGCGACGAAACCGCCCGGCACCTGCTGAAAAACATGATTGATTTCTCCGAATTCCTCCATAATCCTGCCGCAAATTCTCTCAAGGGATTGTGACTTAAGTCCGTACCGCCGTCCGAGTTCAACGGACGATAATTTCAGCGGCGGCGCCGGACATATTTCAATCACCTGCCAGTTCGTGTTTGCCATACCGTCCCGTAGTTCATTGATTGTGGGGTACCACTTCGGGGTATCCATCTCCTGATACAGAACATTTAAACACTGCGCTTCCGGGGCATTCTCAAAGCACGCGGTCTGGTGAATGAACAGCTCTCCCGTTCTGGCCTGATCGCGAATGTGGCTCAGAACGGGGATCAATCCGTCTTTGCCAAAGTAGTGCAGCACGGATCTCATAATAAAAGAAATTCGTTTGCCGAAGGTAGCCAGATCGTTCCGGCTGAAGTCGGATATCAAACCGTTTATACAGGATATGCCGCTTTGCTCCATGGCGTCCAGTTGAGTCGCAGAGTAATCCAGATTCACGGGAACCATGTTTTGAGTTACACTTTGCGCGATCAGTTCCAAAAGAATGAATCCCGTCCCTCCTCCCAAATCTACCAGTACATCCGTATTCGAACCGGACAGATACTGAGATATCGTTGCAATGAGAGGACGGGCTATAATCGAATTTGAAAAATATCCGTCATGCATTGCGTTCCAAAGTTTGCCATGCACACCGATTTCCCGGCTTATCTGTTTATCTATTTTCATCTTATTCCTTGCCAAACACAAAGTCATATAATGATAGCACAGAAAATGCAGGTATCAACAGGAACCGGATCAATAAGAGTTATTGACGGATTACTGATCTCCGGTTAAAATAGTCATAAACAAACATGATTTGGTTTGGAGATGAAAGAGGAATGAAAATTTATTTTTTTTGTTTTTTCCTAACTATTTGTTTAATTGCCGCAGGCCCGGAAACGCTTCAGGCAAAAGATCAACAAAACGTTAAAAAAGAAGGAGGAAGAACTATGGAAATAAAAAGTTCATCTTTTAATCATGAAGATATGATTCCAGCCAAATACACATGCGATGGCCAGAATATTTCACCTCCGCTTTTCTGGACTGGCGCGCCTGAAAAAACTAAAAGCTTCGCGCTTATCTGCGATGATCCCGACGCGCCGGCTGGCACCTGGGTGCACTGGGTAATGTTTGACATGCCGGCCACTGTTAATTCTCTGCCGGAAAAAGTTTCACGTCAGGAAGAAATCACGGGATTGGGGAAAAACGGCAAAAACACTTCCGGGCGTTATGGCTACGATGGACCTTGTCCACCGGGCGGCACGCACCGCTATTATTTTAAATTGTACGCTCTGGATACCATGCTGAATTTTAAAGCGGGATTGACAAAAGAAGAACTGCTCAAAGCCATGAAGGGACACGCGCTGGCGGAAGCCCAGTTAATGGGAAAATATAAAAGATAATTCTCATAAGACGGTTTCGATTTAATGCCATTTTCTTTAGGGCGGCGCCTGGTGTGGCAACTTAAGCTTTTATTGAAGCTATTATTCAAAACAAATTCTGTCTTTTCCGTTTTTTTTGCCGCGGTACATAAGCTGATCAACCCGGCTGACAAAAACTCTCATATCTTCTTGTTTCTGATATTGCGCGAGTCCTATGCTGACGGTGAGATTGACGTTTTTATCCGGCACCGGAGAAAAATTCTCTTTTTTAAATTCCTCCCGGATTCTTTCCGCAGTCACAGCTCCATCCTCTTTTGTGCTCATCGGCAAAATGATCGTAAATTCCTCTCCACCATAACGATAGGCCGAAGCTTCCTTCCGCAGGCATCTTTTTATCACCTGACCCAGCCTAAATAAAACCTGGTCTCCTTCAATATGACCGTAAGTATCATTAAATATTTTAAAATCATCGAGATCAAGAAGCAGCAGCGTTAATGGATACTCGTGACGTTCGATCCTGTCTATTTCCATTCTAAGCTGATCGTAAAAATGCCTGGAATTATAAAGCTGGGTGAGATCATCAATAATACTTAATTCGCGATATCTTTCTTCACTCTCCTTTAACTCTCTCTCCAATCTTTTGCGTTCGGTAATATCGCGAGAAACCGCTTGAAAACCTGTGATATTGCCATCTTCAACTATTAACTGCGTATTTTGTCCAACCCAAAGTTCACCGCCATCTTTTTTTATTATAGAATATTCCGAATATGAGTTTTGAATTCCTTTGGCCAATTGATAACCGAAGAACTTAACGGCGGCATCACGCATGTCCGGACGGATCATAGTCAAATAATGCTTCCCAATAATTTCCCGCTCTTCATATCCTGTAACACGGACGGTTGATGTATTGGCGAAGGTAAAATATCCCTTATTGTCAGTCCGTATGACCATATCGTTGGCATTTTCCACCAGCGCCCGATATCGTTCCTCGCTTTCCCGCAGGGCCTTTTCCGCCTGATTATGGCCTTCGATTTCCAGTTTTAACGCCTGATTAACTATCAGGTAATCCTTGGTCCGCTTAATGACCCGATCTTCCAATTCCTGATTGATCCAATTAACATTTTCCCGCTCAATTTCTAATTGTCGCCTCATGAAAAAATCACGCCGTGCATATAATTCAATCGCATAACAGGCCATCATTCCTAACGCGTTCGCACCAATAAAGAAAAAATTGTTGTTGATAAGAACATTAAAGGGAACTGGATGTATCCAGATAGCCGCAATTTCATACAATATTACCTGTACCCATCCTGCAAACGTAGCCCAAACAAAAAAGAGACGGATGAGAGTATAGCCCCATATAAGAACAATCATCAGACCGGCATAATAGGAATAACTCACTGGCGACGGAGCAATAATGGTCATGCAAATAATGCCCGTTCCGGCCAGAATGTAAACGAACGCCAAAACAGGCTGCATATAACTTTTAAAAAAATCGGAAAAAGATATTAGTAATAATCCGAAAAGCACGGGACCGACAATAATAAGACGGATAAACCATGTCGTAAACATTTGTTGGGGCATTAAAAGCGCATCCAGAATACCGAAAGCGGCGTAAATCACAGCGCCCAGAACAAGCAATATGCGGACTTGGTTAAGCGATGCTTTATAATAATAGTTCTGAAATTGCTCTTCAAGTGTCGACGATTCGCCGGAAAATTTAAGTGTCAGCGGATGCAGGTTCATGTTCATAATTTATCTATAAATTTATGAATAATTACCAGTTTGCCCATATCACTATGGACCCGTAATCATGACATTGCTGAACTTTATTTTTATATAAGTACCATAATTACCGTGAAATAACAATTTCCATAAAAGAGCATACACCGCAAATATTTGCGTCTGTTATAATCTTTTTGTTCGGGCAAAACTACATTCCGGAAAATGAGGCTTTGAATGAATGTTTAGTAATTTCTTTTTAAGAGAGGAAAATTTTTTCCATACGGCGGCGGTCAATTTTACCGGTGGGTGTTCTGGCTATCGAGGAAACAATTTTAACGCGGCGGGGAACAGCGTAAGCCTCCAGCGTATCCATTAAAAGTTTTTTTAAGCGAGTTTCCGTCAGGTCGCAGGCAACAACTGCCGCGATAAAATTTTCCCTTCCCCTCTTTGTTGGAAAAGCCATAACGACAGCATCGCTGACCGTAGGCAATGTTTTTATTTTGTTCTGAACATCCAGCAAATCAACTCTTTTTCCGGCAACCTTGACAATACCATCGGTTCTGCCCAGAAGAACAAAACGTTTTTTCTTGTCTTCACTGGCCTCATCCCCGGTCAGACAGAAGCCATCGGAGGCGTGCCCCATTTCGGGAGAGGTAAACTCGGACTTAACGGATAGCCTGCTGCCTGTTAGCTTCCAGGATACGACGTCGAATGCTTTCCAACTATCCGTATGCTCACTGATCGAACGCGAAGCAATGCCGCCGGTTTCCGTGGAGCCATAGATTTCCGTTATTCCCAATCCTGTTTTTTTATAGAAATGCAAACTATCCGAATGGTCCAGCGGGCCGGAAGAAGAAAAAGCGACCCGAAGAGAAGGAAGCGACAAATTAGCAACTTTCATGGCGCGGTAATGTATGGGCACACTGACCAGCGCAGAAGCTTTATGCTTGTTGGTTATGGAAATAATTTCCTGCGGGAAAGTGTAAATATCGGGCAACACCCGTGCATGAGCGACAAAGGGAACTAAAACGGAAAAAAGCAACCCGTAAATATGATATGGCGGAACGGTGGCCACAAAAAGATCTTTATCCGACAGGGAAAATTTTTCCTTTAAATAAAAAGCTTCAGCAAACAAATTGCGAGGAGATTTAGACCAAACTCTCGGCTTGCCGGTTGAGCCTCCGGTAAAAAGACACAAAAAAGGCTCATCCGGATCGCGGATGAATTCAGTCCCTGTGTTTTCTATCTCGGCGGGAAGCGGCGTGATTATTTCCACTCCGGCCGGCATGTCTTCGGGATGATCGGTTATAGCATAGTTGAAACCTGTGGCATCATACATTTCTGCCATGGCATGGGCGGAAAAAGAATAAGGCAAGGCTAATTTACAGGAACCGGCAAGCGCTGCCAGCACGCAGGCAGCGGTAACAGATTTGTTCACAGTACACAAGCAAAGGACTTTGTCAGGGCCTCGCCCCGCTAAAATTTTTTTCAGGCCGGCGGCTAATTCAAAAACATCGCCATAACTGTACCCTGACAATGTAAATTCTTTTCGGCAAACGGTTTTGGATGGCGCCAAAGCCGTCCTATATAAACTGATAAAGGAGTCTTCTTTTATGTCGGTCATATTCCGGTAATTTATTCTAATTATTTTTTTCTGGTTTATCGTAAAAAAAGAAAAAAATCACTTACTTTAAAACGAAATACGATTCTTGTTGACTTCTATGCGGTTTTTTCATTAGCTTATGAAAAAATTTTCTAAAAGTTGCCTATGCTTGACATTGATATTGATAGCTTGATTCCGCATCGCGAGAAAATAAAAATTATCAATGAAATTATTGAAATAGAAGAGGACTTTGCCATCTGCACCGCGATCGTAAATCCAGACTGGCCTCTTTATGATGGAGGCTCGGTAAATTCACTGGTCTTAGTCGAGGCCATTGCTCAAACGGCGGCGATTGTTGAGGGTTACAATAGAAAAAAGAGGGGCAAATCAGGTGTTAAAGGATGGCTGGTAGGCATCAAGAGGGCTGAATTTAATATAGAGAAAATACCGGCAAACACAAATTTAATGATCCGCATTACGAGCAAGTATTCTTTTGATAATTATGGAGTGATAGAAGGAACTGTTAAAACAGGGGAAAAAGTTTTGGCCACAGCCACTCTTCAGGCCCTGCGCCTGAATGAAGACGACCAGTAATATTAATAAGGAGTCCCATAATATGGATGAGAAAAAAACAGCAATCATTACAGGAGCGAGCCGCGGCATCGGTCGCGCCACGGCCGTGGAACTGGCAAAAGCCGGATATTTTGTAATAATAAACTTTAAATCCAATCAAACAGCGGCGGCGGAAACATTAGATCTTGTACAAGCCGCCGGCGGAGCCGGAGAAATTTCTCAATTTGATGTTGCCGATAATGCCCGGACAAAAGATGCTGTTAAAGAGATTGTTCAACAGCATAAAAACATTCAAGTGCTCGTTAACAACGCCGGAATAAATGCCGACGGTCTTTTTATGTTATTGGGCGAAGAAGAATGGGACAGCGTCATCAACACAAGTCTGAAAGGTTTTTATAACATCACGAAACCAATATTGCGCGAAATGGTAAGGCATAAATGCGGTTCCATCGTTTCCGTTTCCTCGCTTTCGGCATTAATGCCCAACCGGGGGCAGGCAAATTATGCCGCGGCTAAAGCGGGAATCATTGCCGCGTCCCGATCACTTGCCGCAGAAGTGGCGCGTTTTGGCGTTCGCGTTAATGTTGTAGCGCCGGGTTTAATTGAAACCGATATGATCAAAGACGCACCGGTCGCCGAAATAAAAAAGATGATTCCCATGGCGCGTTTAGGCAAACCGCAAGAGGTGGCAGGCGTCATTCGCTTTTTGTGTTCAAATGACGCCTCTTATATTACCGGGCAGGTTATTGGCATCAATGGCGGAATTTGCTGATGAAAATTTACCGCAATTTATATATTTTTGTTTGTATCGCCGCCGGTGTCTTTTTTGTTTTCAGTCCGCAAATTTACGCCGGGACGAACGCTTTTGAGAAATTACGTAAAGAATCGGCCAATCTCAAAACACTCCAGGCCAATTTCGAACAAAAGAAATCCATGAAAATTTTATCCAGGCCTCTGGTCTCGGAAGGCCGTTTTTATTATGCCGCTCCCGACTCTATCCGCTGGGAATACGTAAAACCTGTAAGGAGTATTGTCATTGCCCATAATAACAGCACCAAACGCTACATTGATTCCGACGGAAAAATGGTGGAAAACAAAATGGGCGGCGCGCAGGCAATGAATATCGTGCTGAACGAAATTACCGGATGGATTAACGGCAGATTCGTCCAAAATCTGTCATTTACAGCAGTCATCCACGAAGGAACCAATACCATGATAACTTTAACTCCTGTGGGACAAGGCATGGCAGGCTTCATTAAAAAAATAGAGATCGTCCTTTCAGGGAAAGCCGCAACCGTCAAATCTGTAAAGATTATCGAAGATGCCGATTCCTTCACTCAGATAAATTTTAAAAATGTGGAAATCAATAATACGATCAATCCCTCGGTATTTCAGGATGTGAAATGAAACGCCTATTATTTTTAATATTCATCATTTTTCTTTCCTCCTGCCAGGCGCTGCCCCAGATGCTGCCTCAGACGCTGCCAATGATAAATTCGCCCGTTTCTTCAACCGATCAAAAGGCATTTGCGTGTCCCTATCCTTTCTTAAAAGAAAAATACCGTCTGGTACACGCCGTCGAAACACGTATGGCTGGCGATACGCGAGGTACAATTATCGGTGTAACTGTGGCTGATCCCTCCACCCGCTCTGTCTCCTGCGCCATTATGACCGCGGAAGGAATGACGTTGTTTGAAGCCGAGTCGAGTCAGGGCGAGCTTAAAGTAAACCGGGCTCTGCCACCTTTCGATTCCGCCGATTTTGCAAAAAATATGATTGACGATATTAAACTGATTTTTTTCGCGCCGGAAGGGAAACCCCGAATCAAAGGCAATCTTCCCGACGGAGCGGCTGTCTGCCGCTATAGTGAGGAAAACGGGGGTTGGATTGACGTATCTTTCAATAAATCAGGGGGCACGGAAATAAAACGCTACTCATCCTCCGGAATACTGAGACGACAGATCAGGTTTAACAAAACAGCAAAAAATATTTATCAACGCATTGAACTGCAGGCACACGAACAATTTAATTATTCATTATTGATGACCTTACTCGAAGCCCAGCCGGTAAAAAGTAAGGTGCTCCAAACAAAATCACTCAGGAACACGCAAAGATGAGAAGTCCTGTAAAAGGCAGAGATATTGTGATCGTCGGTTCCGGTATAGGCGGACTGAGCGCGGGCATTATTTTATCGCTTTTAAATTTTCGGGTAACAATTGTGGAAAAAAATCCTCTGCCCGGTGGGTTGATGCGTTCTTATCGCCGTTCGGGATTTGATTGTCCTGTCGGCGTTCATTATGTCGGCGCTTTGGGCGACAAAGAGCCGTTGGGCAAAATGTTCCATATTCTGGGCATCCCGGTTAATGAACTGTTTATACCTATGGGACAGGATGGCATCATCGATCGTTATATTTTTGATGATTTATTTTTCGATTTACCCGCTGGCATCGATGCCATGGAAACCAATCTGCGAAGCGCTTTCCCCAAAGACGCGGCGGCGCTGAATGTCGTTATGAAAAATCTGAGCGATATTTCCAGCCGCATGCTGGAACCTTCTTTTTTACTTAATCAGGGCGATCCCTTCCAGAATATGGACTATTATCAACCCATGGGAGAATTATTGGATAATTTGGGGGCCTCCGCGGAATTTCGAGCGATATTATCCGTGCCCTGCCAGCTTATCGGCGTGCCGCTAAATGACTGCCCGGTAATATTTCATCATATCGTTTTAGCAGGTTATTTGTTTTCCTCGTGGAAGCTGAAGGAAAACGGCAGAAAAATGACGGATTTTTTTGTGCGCCGTTTTCAGGAACTCGGCGGAAACCTTATTCTCAATGATGGCGTTAAAAAAATCTCTCTGGCGAACGGCAAAGTGACAGGCGTTATATTGAATTCTGGAATCAGTCTTCCGGCTGATGCTGTTGTTGCCGCCATACATCCGAAGACATTGCTCAATTTGCTGGATGAAAATGCTTTACGTGATTCTCATCGCCTGCGCATACAGGGGCTTAAAGAAACTGAAGGCGTTATTGCGGTCAACATAAGCGTTAATGCGGCGATGCATCCGGAAATTGATCACAATATTTACCGGCTCCAAAAAGACGAAAACGGCGTTATCAAAGACGGTGTGTTTTATCAATTACGCGGCGCCAATTCCAGAGAATTCAATTTACTTTCTATTATTACAAAATCATTATACAGTGAATGGAGTCGATGGGAAGACACGGCTTCCGGCCGGCGAGGCCGTGATTATGAGGAAAGGAAAATGGGCATCGCCAGGGGCTTGTTGAAAAACGCTGAAATAATTTTCGGAGACCTGAAAGATGCTCAGATATTGGATGTATATACACCACTTACCGTCCGTGATTATGTAAATTCTCCTGAAGGTTCCTGTTATGGAGCAATGCGTTCGTCGGGTCAATTGCTTAAGGTAGTTTCGTTAAATAATATTCCTATACCGGGCTTGTGTCTGGCGGGACAAAACGCCATGGCGCCTGGAGTCATGGGATGCATTCTTGGTTCTTTTAACGCGGCCAGACAAATTATCGGCGATAAAAGGTTTGTTCAGGAAATCAAGTGGGATGCGTAATAAATATAAATTATTGAAAAGTAATGCAATATTTGTTAAAAAGCGTCAAATTTAATCCGGAAAGTTAAATCAGAGAAAATGACACGTCAGGAAATTGAACGCGAAGTAATAATTGTTTTTCAACGCGAGTTTGAAATCGAAAATCCCAGCATGGATGCCGATCTGCGGGAGACATACGAATTCGACAGCATTGATGCCATTGAGCTTTTACTGGCCATAGAAAATTTTTTGGGTACGGAAATCAGCCAGGAAGAAAAAAAACAAGCCATAAATATCCGCACGATCAATCAGATTTGCGACTATATTGAAAAGATCGCGAAAAAACGAAACCTTCTATCACCGGCATAAATGATTATGGAACGCAGAGTTGTTATTACAGGTTCTTCGGCTATCACGCCTATTGGTCACGGAAAGGATCAAATTGTCAAAAGTCTGTTAAATGGGGTTTCCGGAATAAAGCCGCTGCGCGAAGATGAACTAATCGGCCGCTATATTCATTCCCGTGTTTATGGAACGGTGGATTATCCCATTGAATATGATTTCAAAAGAAATCACCGCAAAACCATGGGGCCGGTCTCCTATTACGCCTGTCAAGTGGCCAAAGAAGTTCTGGAACAATCGGGGCTAAGCGAAGATTTTATCACGTCCGGCAGGCTGGGAGTAGCTTTCGGTTCCATTCACGGCTCTCCGACGGTTCAGAGAAATATTTACCGAATCTTTTTTGAAGGCAAAGATAAATCGGAATATCAGGGAATCGGCGCGGTGGATTACTTGAAATCAATGGTTCATACGACAGCTGTTAATATCACAAAAATGTTTGGCATTACCGGACGCGTAATATCTTCGGGAACCGCCTGCACGACAAGCTCCCAGTCCATAGGCTACGGCTATGAATCTGTCAAATTCGGGATGCAGGATGCCATGCTTTGCGGCGGCGCTGATGAATACGATACACTAACCGTAGCTGTTTTCGATAATCTGCTGGCATGCTCCACGGCATTCAATTCCGAACCTCACAAAACTCCCCGTCCGTTTGATAAATCACGTGACGGGCTTGTGGTGGGTGAAGGCGCCGGAGCGGTCATGCTGGAAGAATATGAATTTGCTAAAAAACGAGGAGCGAATATTCTGGCCGAAGTTATCGGGTTTGTCTGCAATAACAACGGCGGCGATATGATTTTGCCGAATTTAACAGGCATCACCAATACCCTTAAGCTCGGAGTGGAGAACGCCGGTGTGAACCCTCAGGATATTGACTTGGTCAGCGCCCATGCCACCGCCACAAAGATGGGCGATATCATCGAAGCACAGGCCATCCATGCTGTCTTTGGCAACAATCCTTGCGTCCTGGGTTTGAAAAGTTATACCGGCCATACCATGGCCGCCTGCGGCGCCATTGAAACGATCATGTGTCTGTACATGATGCAGGAAGGATTTATCGCGCCGACATTGAATCTGGATGAAGTTGATGAACGCTGCTCGATGATTAAGCACGTGCAAAAGATATTACAAGAGCCGGTAACAACGGCGGCTATACAGAATTTCGCCTTTGGCGGAGTCAATACCATCTTAATGATAAGAAAATTTTCCTGAGATTAGAATGCCCTTCGTCCGATTTTTTAATGATATAATTGATTTTTTCATAACATTGATATTGTGGTGTTATTTTCTTTTCGGTTATGCGGTTATTTTGCCGATTTTATATATACCCGCTTATATTTTCGCGAAGAGCCGCGTCATCGCGTTTCAAAATTTAAATCACATCCATTTTAAGTGCTTCATTGCCCTGACACGGTTTTTGATTCCCCGCACACAATTTAAAATTTCCGAAGAGGTGCGGAAAATTCACTCCTCTGTCATTATTTGCAATCATCTGTCCTATCTTGATCCTATCTTGCTGATATCGCTTTTTCAGCGGCAGCAAACTATTGTTAAGCATACTTTTTTCAAGGTTCCCGTCTTCGGCTGGCTTTTAAGCAATTCCGGTTATATTTCTTCGGGAGCAAGAAACATGCTTGGACCGGCCATGATAAATAATCTTGAGGATATAAAAAAGCATCTGGCAGCAGGAGGAATATTGTTTGTGTTTCCCGAAGGAACAAGAAGCCGCAATGGAGAGCTCGCGCCTTTTAACAAGGGCGTGTTCACCATAGCCCGTTACTGCAACGCTCCGCTGAAACTCATTTTAATTACCGGAACCAATAAACTGTTTCAGCCCGGCCATTTCCTGTTTAACACGCGCAATATTAATCAAATTCAATTGGATTTAATCGGTTCTCTCGAGCCGGATTACAAAAGCGATTCTTTTTCTATATCCGCCGTTGCCGATCAAGCTGCAAGTATTTTTAAAAAAAAATCGCAAAAAACGTAAGGAAGCTTCAACACCATATGGCTTTGCTTATAATGATCACTATGCAAAAAGTAACTCCCATACAGTGATGATACGCTCCCCTTTCAAAAACGCTTCCGGTCTTTGGTTAATTTAATGGCAACATATCCCGCATTGACAGTGATACTCTCTGTATGAAATAAAACAACTCATGAACATTCTTTTTGGAGAAAAAGAATTGCAAAGCATTATCCAATATATTCGACAAATCAATAAACTTATTGATCATTCAATGATTGCGGATTATTACAATATCATTAGTGAGATCAAGGACATTGAAAAAAATAAATTTAAAGATGAAGCGGATTCTTTAAAAATACTGAACCGGCTGAAAAAAATCTTAACCCTTTCCAATAAGCGTTATCGTCAGCGGGCGTTAAGTATTCCTTTGCTCAAATTTCCGCAAGACTTGCCCATATCTGCAAAGAAACAGGATATTATTGATAGTATTAAAAACAATCAGGTCACCATTATTACCGGCGAAACCGGATCGGGAAAAACAACGCAAATTCCAAAGATGTGTCTTATGGCCGCCTGCGGCCTGCGGGGAATGATTGGTCTTACCCAGCCGCGGCGTATTGCCACTGTCAGCATTGCCCAGCGTATTGCGGCTGAACTTGGTGAAGAATGCGGCAAATCTATCGCCTATAAAATCCGCTTCGAAGAGAAAAGCTCAATGGAGCCGCTCATTAAAGTGATGACCGATGGAATTTTGCTTGCGGAAACTCAAAGAGATCATGACCTGCTGGCTTATGATACTATCATTGTTGATGAAGCTCACGAACGCAGCCTGAACATTGATTTTATTTTAGGCTATTTGAGAACCCTTCTTGTCAGAAGAAAAGATTTAAAGGTCATCATCACCTCGGCAACGATTGATACGGAAAAATTTTCCGAAGCTTTTAATAACGCGCCGGTTATCAAAATTTCCGGACGGATGTATCCGGTGGAAGTCCGCTATCGGCCGGTTGATCCGGTCAAAGAGGAAAAAGGCGAAACAACATATATTGATGAAGCCGTTGCCTGTGTGGAGAATTTACAGAAGGAAAGACGCTATGAAGATATTTTGATTTTTATGCCCACCGAACAGGATATTCGGGAAACCTGTGGTCTTTTAACCAAAAAATGCACAGGCCTGATTCTGCCTTTATACGCGAGGCTTTCCGGCTCGCAGCAAAAACTTATTTTTGCCGCGGCGTCTGAGCAAAAAATCATTGTCGCCACCAATATTGCGGAAACGTCACTGACGATTCCCGGCATCAAATATGTAATTGATGCGGGGCTTGCGAGAATATTGGAATATAATCCCCGCAGCCAGACCACAGGCCTGCCGATAAAACCTATTTCACGAAGCAGCGCCGAACAAAGAAAAGGACGATGCGGCCGGGTGCAAAACGGCATTTGTATCAGGCTCTATTCACAGGAAGATTTCTCCCAAAAGCCTCTTTACACACCGCCGGAGATAATGCGTTCAAATCTGGCCGGCGTCATTCTGCGAATGCTTTCCTTAAAACTGGGCTCAATCACTTCGTTTCCCTTCATTGACAGGCCTCAACCCAAAAGCATCCGCGACGGCATTGAAATTTTACGCGATTTAGGAGCGCTGGCCAAAGAGTGCGGCTCCGAAGCAACAAATCAATACAAATTGACTGAAATTGGCAATACGATGGCTCAGTTTCCGCTTGATCCCAGAGTTTCCCGGATGCTGATCGAAGCGCAGAAAGAAGGATGCGTAAACGAGATAGCCGTCATTGCCGCCGCGTTAAGCATTCAGGATCCGCGCGAACGGCCCTATGATAAAACGGATCAAGCCTCAACGGCTCATGCTCTCTTTCATCATGCCGAATCGGATTTTTTAACCTATCTTAACATCTGGAATCGTTATCACGGGATGCTTACGACCCTGCCGACACAAAACAAATTGAGAAAATTTTGCCGTGATCATTTTCTTTCCTACAAAAGAATGATTGAATGGCGTGATATCTATCATCAAATAATGGATATTATCGACGAAAAAAACAGAACGACAAGAAGTAAAAAACAACTCCATATTGAAATAGATCAGGATATCGCCGATAAAATTCATCGCTGTATTCTCAGCGGTTATCTTTCCAACATTGCCCAAAAGAAAGAGAAGAACTTTTTCAACGCGGCCAAGAGCAGAGCGGTAATGATTTACCCCGGTTCCGGTTTGTTTAATCGCGCAGGCAATTGGATCGTGGCGGCGGAAATAAACATGACATCGCGAGTTTTTGCCCGCAATGTCGCCAATATTAAAAGTGAATGGCTGGAAAAACTGGGCAAAGACAATTGCCGCTATACTTATGCTGCCGCCCATTGGGAAAAATATCGCGGGCAGGTTGTCGCCATGGAAAAAGTAACGCTTTTTGGTTTAACCATTGTGGAACAACGGCGAGTCTCTTATGAACGAATTAATCAGGAAGAAGCCAAATCAATATTTATCCGCGAAGCCCTCGTCACCGGAGAAATTCCCCGCAGGATTCCTTTTCTGGAACACAACCTGTCTCTATGGAATCAGGCAAAAATAATGGAAGAAAAACTGCGCAAACGCGGTATTGTTGTTGATGATGAAACCATCGCCTGTCTTTACGAACAAAGATTGCCGGTAATTTCCGATATCCGGTCTTTACTGAATCTTATTAAAGAAAAAGGCAGCGATGAATTTCTACGTTTCCGGGAAGAAGATTTAATTGCCCATGAACCTGATCCTGAAGAAATATCTCACTATCCCGATCAAATAAAAATCGGAGATGCCGCTCTAACATGTCATTATAATTTTGAGCCGGGCCAAATTGATGACGGCGTAACCGTAAATGTTCCCCTGGGCTTTGTTTCCATGGCTGCACAGGAAAATATCGATGGTTGCCTGCCGTCCTTAGTGCAGGGAAAGGCCTTTCTCTTATTGAAATCGCTTCCTAAATCCCTTCGTCAGAAACTTCCATCGCCTGCTCAAATTGCACAGTTATTCCTGGACCAAAAATCATATTTAAATAAATCTTTACCACAGTCTTTGAGTCAATTTCTACTCGATACATACAAGATAACTGTGCCCCTCGACGCATGGGCAATGGATAGACTACCTGCTCACTTAAATATACGCTACAGTGTTAGAGATGAAGAAGGAAATGAAATAAGAAACAGCCGAAACATTCATCTGCTGCAAAAAGAACTTGCCGGCACGGTTAATACGTCGGCGATGGATAAGGTTCGCGGCCAATGGGAGAGGGAAGGGATTACCCGCTGGGACTTTGGAGAATTGCCTCAGCAAATTCCTCTCACCGGCATTCAGGGTTTTGCCGGTTATGCCTATCCGGCTCTGCATCGGACAGATGATTCTATTCATCTTCGTCTTTTTTCTGATCCGAAAGAAAGCGCCGCTATGCATCTTCAGGGCGTTGCGGCGCTTTATGAAATTCATTTTGCCGAGATGCTGAAACAACTCAGAAAAAATGTAACTCTGAACGCCGAAATGAAAGCAATAGCGGCAAATATCGGCAATCCTAAACAACTGGAGCAGTCCATCGTCAACAGAGTAAAAAAAGATTTATTTTTTAAATCATGGCGCAGGGAGGAAGATTTTATTCAACACGCCGATTCTCTGAATTCCGAAATATTGCCATACGGCCAGGAAGTGCTTGTTTCCATAGCGCCCGTATTGAAAATCTTTGACGATACTTATATAAGCATTCACAAACTCACGAAGAAAAATACCGGCAATAATCCTGTGTTGAAATTCCTCAGGGATATTCTGACAGGACTGAAGAACCTTGTACCGGTTGATTTTCCGGAGTTTTATGCGTTTGACCGCATGAAGGATCTGGCGCGCTACTGCAAAGCGCTTGCTCTGAGGGCTGAGCGGGGATCGCTTAATCTTGCAGCAGCGCAAAAGAAAATACAGGAAGTAATGGTTTATTCACGGCAACTGCAACAACTGCTTGCACCAGCCATAATAAACTTGATTCCGTCGCATATTGGAATCAAAGACATAAGTATTTTTAAAGATGATATTTCGCTGGATTTTTCAGAAGAAAAAAAGAAGCTAATTGAAGATTTGTTTTGGATGATTGAAGAATATAAAGTATCTTTGTTCGCGCAGGAACTTAAAACCCCCTATCCGGTATCGCCAAAAAAGCTGAACCAGTTGATTGAGGAGATTAAAAAACTTTAGCGGCAGGCATTGTCAGCGCTTTCAAGTCTGCGCAAAATATCAATTGACAAGAAAAAACGGCATCCCTATACTCCCACGTGAAAAGTGATACTTCGTAATGTATTTGATACGAAAAATTCTTTTTCACCGCCCTGAGTGGCCGTTTATTCAAAGGATTAATGAATCATGGAGGAACCAATATGAATATTGATGAAAAATATAAAAAAGCCGGTGAAGTTATCAGCACGGCAGGAGGAACGCCGCTTCCCGTTAGCGATACCCTTATTAAACTTTTAAAGTATTTTATTATGGAAGATGAAGTGGACTTTATCGCCGCCTTTGCCGATAAAAAATCACAGACAATGGAGCAGTTAAAACAATCAAGCGGGTTATCGGAAGAAGAGATTAACAAAAAAGTGACATCACTGGCTGCCAGAGGTGTAATATTTAATCAGCCAAACAGCAAAGGGATCATGGTTTTCAGATTGCTGCCGCTGTTCAACGTCGGGACTTTTGAGTATAAATTCATGGGCAAACTGAAAAAAACCGACAGGGACAGAGAAATAAGCGCTTTGTTTAGTCAATTGTTTATGGAATTAAAGAGCATGGTTCAGGACAACTATGATGCGATTGTGCCCATGCTCATGACCGCCCCGCCTGTCGACCGAACCGTAACTGTTTTTGAAAACAAACCGAAAAATGAACCCATTAAAATCGTCATCAATAAAAAACTGGAAGGGGCAATAGACAGAATTGTACCTTCGCAAAAGGTTGAGGAACTCATTCAGAAATTTGACGAGATTGCACTGGGTCATTGTTTCTGCCGTCATTATAAGGATATGCTGGGCACTCCCTGCAAACAGACAAACGAACGGGAAACCTGCTTTACTTTTGGTAAATCGGCAAGGTTTACATCAGAGCAGGGCTTTTCGAGAATGATTTCGAAGGATGAAGCTCTGAAGGTTTTAAAGCGGGCGGAGGAAGCAGGACTTGTGCATAAGGCCTATCATCCGAATTTTGACACGAGCAAAGATGAAACCAGCATCTGCAATTGCTGCCGATGCTGCTGCGCCAACGGAGCTGATAATATGATCGCGCCTATAACTAACGCGACTAATTTCATATCCATGGTCAATGAAGACCTTTGCATCGGGTGCGGTACATGCGTGAAACATTGTCATACTTACGCAGCTTATATGAAAGACAATAAAAAAGCGGGCAGAAAAGAAGAGCTTTGCATCGGGTGCGGTGTGTGCGCGTATTTCTGTCCGCAAAACGCGATATCAATGGTTGAAGGCGAAAGAATCGTAAGGATACCTCCCAAGAAAATGAAATAGCTATTAATGGATGTCAGGCGGTGAGAGATTTATTGGATTCGATGAATCCAATGCGGTTATCCGGCTTTCGCTTGCCGCCGATCAGCATTTTCAATAAGATTTTCCTTCAATCCGTCTTAGCAGCATGTAAAATTTCTTCTATTATTCCGCCCCCCAGAACACAGTCATGATCATAAAAAACAACGGATTGGCCGGGAGTTATTGCTTCCTGTTCTTCGGCAAATAAAACTTTGACTCCATCCTGTGTAAACGTCACTTTGCAGGCGGCTTCCTTTTTCCGGTATCTGATTTTTGCATACACCGGACTGGGCCAGGATTGGACAAGCATGTTTATATCTCTGGCTACCAGCCCTTTTGCCTTTAAATCTTTTTTATCACCAACGACTATACGATTTTTGCCGGGATCAATAGAAACAACATAAAGCGGCGTCGCGTGGCTGATGCCAAGACCTCCCCGCTGGCCGATCGTATAAAATATTATCCCTCGGTGCTGACCCAGAACATTCCCCTGCATATCCACAATCGGACCCTGCTTTAATTGTTGCACACGTCCGGAGATAAATTCCTGATATTTATTCTGTGTCACAAAACATATATCCTGACTTTCCTGTTTTTCCGCGACAGGCAGGGAAGCTTTTTTCGCGATTCCCCTTACTTCATCCTTGGTCAGAGGTGCGAGGGGGAATAATATATTCTTCATTTTTTCACGGGGTATGACATAGAGAAAATATGTCTGGTCCTTTTTTCTGTCTTTGGGTTTCTTCAGACAATAACCATTTTCATTTTTTTCGATAGCCGCGTAATGACCTGTCGCCAGAAAATCAAATCCAAGCACCAGAGCCTTTTCCAGCAGATTATCGAATTTCAGATGGCGGTTACATTCAACACAGGGATTCGGCGTTCTTCCTTTTTTGTATTCACTGATAAAGTTAGCGATGACCTTATCTTCAAGCTGGGACGCGTAATCAAATACATAGTGAGGAATTTTAAGTCTGTCACATACTCTTTTTGCATCGTTAATCGCGTCGGCTCCGCAGCATTTCGCGCTCTCTCCTTCTGTGGCTATGCCGAAACACATCGTTACACCGGAAACATCATAACCTTCATCTGCAAGCAGCATGGCGGCAACAGATGAATCGACTCCGCCGCTCATGGCGACTAAAACTTTCTTGCCCATTTTCCCTCTGATTTTATAATAACTAGTTTTGAGGGGAGTATAAGAATATCAACATTGCGTGTCAATAAAATATAAATCTTCGGCTCAAAGATCCCGAGCACCGGATTATCGTAAATAAATATTTGCTATTATTAAGGTTTTAGTTTAAACACTAATTTCATGACTCAATAGCATTGTTTAAAAAACGATGAAGCTAATAATTCATCACCATACGCATTTACAAATAAGGAAATGCCATGAAAATTAGCCATTCTAACAAGCTATGTACAGCCGCAATCATCCTGCTTCTCGCCATTACAGTAACCGTTATTTTGAAGACGCTTAATATTAAGATAATGTCATATGGAGAAAACAATGTCATTTCGGGCTACTTGATCTTACAGAATGCGTAGTTGAGAAATTATTACAGGCATCCATAATCTGAACTTTGCTATTGAAAAGGTTTCGCAATCGGTCTTTTTCGAAAAACGACAGGCCATTGTCGGCACCAGTATCGGAATCACGCTTTTCCCTGACCATGGCGAAGACATGGATCAACTTATCAAGCTGGCCGACGAAGCCATGTACCAAGTAAAAAATGCCGGTAAGAACGGATTTCGTTTTGTAAACACTTCGATAAAATGATATCTAACATTTCATATTAAATTGGAAAGAAATATCAAGCCCACTGGCGCATCAACGCGTATATGGTAAAGCGACGCAACTTAAAAAACTCTGTAATAAATCAAAGGAGATTTTATTTATGAAGCAATTTGTTTTAACTCCCGCGGCGGGGAAACGTCTGATCGGAAAAGCGATTGTCAGGCATGCCGCTGTCACAAAAGCTTTAAAAAAAGGAACTGTTGTCATTGTTGCAGGGACAACGAACGGCTATGCGGCCCAGGAAATACTTTCAAGGCTTGGTCTGGAAAAAGACTTTGCGAGAAACCATTTTTACCGCGGAATAATTCTTCCACCCAATCGTCCGGTAACTTCCATAGGAAGAGTCCCTGATACAGGCAAATTCCCCGGTGATGTAATCATAAAAAATGGGGTATTTCTGAGAGGTAAGACGATATTCGATGTGGCGGATAATCTGCGCGAAGGAGACGTTATTCTGAAAGGCGCCAATGCCATCGACATCATACAAAAGCGCGCGGCAATCCTCATTGGCGATCCGAAGGCCGGAACCATCGGTGTTTCTCTGCAGGCGATGGCCGGCCGTCGCGTGCGATTGATTCTTCCGGTTGGACTGGAAAAGCGCGTTTGCGAAGATCTTGATAAATTGGCGGCAAACATGAACGCTCCGGGCGCCAGGGGCCCACGGCTTTTGCCCGTCCCGGGAGAGATTTTTACAGAGATTGACGCAATCTACCTGCTTACCGGCGCGTCAGCTCACTTGGTCGCGGCAGGCGGAGTTTGCGGAGCTGAAGGAAGCGTCTGGCTTGCCGTAAGCGGTTCACCGTCGCAGGAAAAAGCCGCGGAAGCTCTTATAAAATCTGTCATCCATGAACCGGCATTTAACTTTTAATTTTTTGAAGGAGTGAAATGAAAGACAGTCAAATCAACACCGTAATAAAAATTTTAAAAAAGGAGCTGGCTGTGGGAACGATGCCGATAGTGTCGCATCTGGCGGAGAATCAGCGCGACCCTTTCGTCATATTAATTTCCACGCTGCTGAGCCTGCGCACAAAAGATGAAGTTACCGCTGTAGCGACCGAAAGACTTTTTGCGCTTGCTTCCACGCCGGAAGAGATGCTGAAAGTTTCTTTAGATAAAATAGCAAAGACAATTTATCCTGTAGGATTTTATCGGGTAAAAGCGCGCAGCATTCATCATGTCTGCAGGGAGCTCATTGAACGCTTTGCCTCAAAAGTGCCGGATAACATCGATGACCTGCTAAGCATTAAAGGTGTTGGCCGGAAAACCGCTAATCTGGTTGTTTCGCTTGCATATGGCAGGGATGCCATTTGTGTTGATACGCACGTGCACAGGATTTCCAACCGGTTGGGCTATGTTAAAACAAAAACACCCGATGAAACCGAGTTTGCTCTGCGAAAAAAACTGCCGCGCCGTCACTGGATCATTTACAATACCATTATGGTCGCGTTTGGCCGTCAAACGTGCAAGCCTGTATCGCCTCTTTGCTCCCGGTGTCCAATAAACAAATTCTGCGACCGGGTCGGTGTAACCTTTAGTCGTTAATGATAAATGATTTTTCTCAAATTTGATCGGCACGGCTTATCTTCGGAAAACAAATAGAGCAAAAAGCGTCATATGAATTTATGAATTTGTAATGATCTGTAAACATATTAATAACATATAACAATGAAAAAAATTGTGCCGCATAAAAATCAATACGTTCAAACTTAATCCAGATAACTCAATTTTTAAAATAACCGCAAAAAGAAAAACGTTGACTAGCCCATATCGTTTTGGTATTGTCCACCGGCTCAAAGCGGACGATATAATAAAAAATGTCCTTGAATGAAGTTGCGGTTTGTTCTGCATACGTTGGTTAAGATTAATAATTTTTTAATAAGAGAGATTTTATGTATTCATTATTAGTTATTTTACATGTTTTAGCTTGTCTTGTTTTAATAGTAATTGTTCTCCTGCAGGCAGGTAAGGGCGCCAATATGGGCGCGGCATTCGGCGGTTCAAGCCAAACGGTTTTTGGATCTTCAGGAGCCGGCACGTTTTTGGGAAAACTGACTGCGGCAATAGCTGTTCTCTTTATGCTTACGTCTCTGGCATTAACGTATACGGCAAGCCATAGAAGCACCTCATTAATAGGTCAGCAAAGACTCCCTGTTAAGGAACAGACTCTTCCTGTGACAAGCCCGAATGCAGCAAAACTGCCGGCGGCACCTGCCGCACCGGCGAACAAATAACTAAGCGTATTTTTATTTGATAATCGCGCAATCCGATGCAAAAAGTTTGAACCAAAAATCGCGATTAGAAGTATTTACATATTTTGATGCCGAAGTGGTGGAATTGGTAGACACGCTATCTTGAGGGGGTAGTGGACAAAATCCGTGCTGGTTCAAGTCCAGTCTTCGGCACCATAATTTAAAATCATTTGTTTTTTATGATGGGGATTTAGCAATCAGCTAAATCCCCATCATTGCATTTGTCTTCTCTCTTTCATGATGTTCCAGTTACAACCTGTTTCTAAAATAGATCCATTTAAATGATTTTTTCAATATTTCGTGTTATATTAACAATTTAAATAATAACACTTTTTTTCTTGACAATCCTTCACTAATAATTTAAATACTATCAAAGTGATAGTATAGATAGTATTTAGATTGAGGAGATTTTATGAGGCTTTCAACAAGAGCAAGATACGGCGTCAGGCTGATGGCGGCACTGGCCTTTAATTATAATAAAGGGCCGATATTTTTAAAAAACGTTGCCAGAGGAGAAAATATTTCCGAGAAATATTTAAGTTTGATTATCATACCTCTTCGGAGAATCGGTCTTGTGAACTCTGTGCGCGGAGCCCATGGTGGATACATTCTGGCTAAGGATCCTTCTCAGATCACCATGAAGGAGATTATTGACGTATTGGAGGGAGATTGTTCCCTCGTTGAATGTGTCAGGAACCCATCCACATGTCCGAGAGTTCCCATCTGTGCCACCCACGACATATGGGAAATTATTGGGGGAAAAATTTCCGAAACTCTGAATTCAATTACACTGGATATGCTGGTACAGATGAATCAGGAAAAAGCTCAAAAAACAATAATGCATAATATTTGAAAATAACGGGAATACTACATTGGAAAAAATATTTTTCGATAATGCCGCGACAACTCCGACGGATCCCCGTGTTCTGCAGGCCATGCTTCCCTGCTTCACGGAGATTTACGGAAATCCATCGAGTTTGCATACGCTTGGTCAGGAGGCCAAGCATTTGGTGGAAGAAGCAAGACATACTATTGCGTCCTTTATCGGTGCATTGCCCGATGAGATTATTTTTACATGCGGCGGAACGGAGGGCAATAATACAGTCGTTGAAGGCGTAGCGCTGGCTCGGCGGGAAAAAGGCAACCACATCATTACCTCGAAGATAGAGCATCATTCCGTTCTGGAGGTATGCCATTTTCTCGAAAAAGAGGGATTTGAAGTGACTCTCATACCGGTGAATGGACACGGCCTTGTCGATCCCGATGATGTACGGAGGGCCATTACGGATAGGACCATATTGATTTCCATTATGCATGCAAATAATGAAATAGGCACGATTCAACCCCTGGCCGAAATCAGCCAAATCGCCGGGGAAAACGGAATTTATTTTCATACTGACGCGGTACAGACATTCGGTCACTTGCCGGTAAATGTCAATGAACTGCAGATTGATCTCATGAGCGCGTCCGCTCATAAGCTATACGGACCGAAAGGCGCGGGCTTTCTATATGTGAGAAAAGGAACGCGCATGAAGCCCCTGTTGCGTGGAGGCAATCAGGAAAGAGGATGGCGCGCCTCTACTCATAATGTGCCGGGAATCGTCGGTTTGGGAAAAGCCGTGGAACTGGCCAAAGAAGAAGTTGTAAATGAAATAGAAAATTTGACCTCCCTGCGAAATATGTTGATCGATGGCATTCTTACAAAGATCGAACAGTCACGTTTGAACGGTCATCCTTCTCAGAGGTTACCGAATAACGTCAATATTTCATTTTCACACGTGGAGAGTGAATCCGTGCTCCTGAATCTGGACAGGAAAGGCATTGCCTGTTCGACCGGCTCCGCCTGTACTTCGTCGAATATGGAGCCATCGCATGTTTTATCGGCCATCGGACTCTCCCGTGAGTTTGCCCACGGCTCATTGAGGTTTTCGCTTGGAAGACAGACTACCCGGGACGACATCCGTTACCTGCTTGAGGTTTTACCGGGCATTATTAGTAAATTACGTTCAATTTCTCCTGCCTATAAAAAAGCAGCGAAAATTTAAGGAATAATTAAGGGCTGCTGCCTGTTGCGAAAGGCAGAGGACAAAAGAGGTTATATATGGAAATTATTGAAAAGATCAATAAATTGAAAAAAGGGAAAAATGCCGTTATCCTGGCACATAATTATCAAATCCCCGAAGTTCAGGATATAGCCGATTATGTGGGAGATTCGTTGGGACTGAGCATTCAGGCATCAAAGACCAAGGCGGATATCATCGTGTTTTGCGGTGTATATTTCATGGCGGAGACGGCAAAAATCCTGTCGCCGGAGAAAACCGTTCTCATTCCTGACAAAAATGCGGGCTGTCCCATGGCAGATATGATTACGGCCGATCAACTCCGTAAGCTAAAAGCACAACATCCCGGGGCAGGGGTTCTTTGTTACGTGAACACGACGGCAGAGGTGAAAGCCGAGTGCGATGTCTGCTGTACGTCGGGAAACGCTCAGACTGTCGTCCGTGAAGCCTTTGGATCCGGGGACGAAATAATATTTGTTCCCGATCAGTATCTGGCTCATTTCATATCGACCCGGACCGGGAGGGATTTTATAACATGGAGAGGATATTGTCCCACGCATGTAAAGATACTGCCTGAGGATATTACCGCGAAAAGATCTCTTTATAAAGGCATAGAGGTTCTTGTGCATCCGGAATGTCCGGCAAGCGTTACGTCTCTTGCCGACAAGGTACTCTCTACTGAAGGAATATGCCGTTATGTTCAGGAATCCGGAGCAAAAGAATTTATCATCGGAACAGAAATCGGCATTCTCCACCGATTGAAAAAAGAGAATCCGGAAAAAACTTTTTATCCTGTCACCGAACGGGCCAGCTGTCCAAATATGAAATTGACAACCCTTGAGAAAATTTTATGGTCTTTGGAGGAAATGGAGCACGAGGTTACTGTGCTCCCCGATATCATGCGCAGGGCAAGAAAAAGTCTGCAACGAATGATAGATTACAAACTCTAAACAATACTGTAAAATACAAGGAGAGATATAATGAGTAAGATTGATGAAAGATTAAAGATTGAGACGCTGGCACTTCATGGCGGCCAGGAAGCGGACCCGACGACCGGCGCGCGGGCAGTTCCCATATATCAGACAACGTCCTATCAATTTAAAAATACTGAACATGCCGCTAATCTTTTTGGATTAAATGAATTCGGCAATATCTATACGCGGCTTATGAATCCGACTACCGATATTCTGGAGAAGCGGGTTGCGCTATTAGACGGCGGCGTGGGAGCCCTTGCGGTGGCAAGCGGCCAGTCGGCCATAACACTTGCGCTTCTCAACATCGCTCAGGCGGGAGATGAAATCGTATCGGCGGACAACCTCTATGGGGGAACATACAACCTGCTGCACTATACGTTTTCCCGTATGGGAATTCATGTCCGGTTCGTCAAATCGGACGATCTTGACGCTTTTCAGAAAGCGATTACGCCGAAAACAAAAGCGATATACGCGGAGTCCCTTGGCAATCCCAAACTGGATGTTGCCGACATAGAAGGTATTGCCAAAATCGCGCATAAAAACGGCATCCCGTTTATTTTGGACAACACCGTATCCCCCTATATACTAAGGCCAATCGATTTCGGTGTTGATATCGTTGTGTATTCAGCGACAAAATTTATCGGCGGTCATGGAACATCGCTTGGCGGAATTATCGTCGATTCGGGTAAATTTGACTGGACTAACGGCAAGTTCCCTCTGATTGCCGATTCCGATCCGAGCTATCACGGGATCAAATTTGTGGAGGCCTTAAAGCCATCGGGTAATATCGCCTACATTATTAAGGCCCGTGTAGTTCTCCTGCGCGACCTAGGGCCGGCGCTCTCGCCATTTAACGCATTTCTTCTCCTGCAGGGTCTGGAAACCCTGCATTTAAGAATGCCATATCATTGTGCCAATGCGCTGGCCGTGGCTCAACATCTGGAGAAACATCCCAAAGTCAGCTGGGTCAACTATCCGGGACTTGCGTCTTCTTCCGAGCAGGAAAAGGTGAAGAAATATCTGCCCAAAGGCGCGGGTGCGATTATCGGTTTTGGAATCAAAGGCGGTCTTGAAGCGGGGAAAACATTTATCAATTCCCTTGAACTCATCTCTCATCTGGCAAATGTGGGTGACGCGAAGACACTGGCGATCCACCCGGCAACAACGACACATCAGCAGCTTTCCGCGGAAGAACAACTGGCAACCGGTGTTACACCGGACTTTATTCGTTTATCCATAGGCCTGGAGCATATTGACGACATCATCGCCGATATTGATCAGGCTCTTAACAAGGCATGAGGTTAAGGAGGTTATTATGGCAAAAATATTTTCAGATATTACCAAGACCGTAGGGAAAACTCCGCTGGTCCGTCTCAACAGAATGGGAATGGAATTGAATTCGGAAATTTTAGTTAAAATTGAATCCTTCAATCCTCTTTCCAGCGTAAAGGACAGGATAGGCGTCGCCATGATAGAGGCGGCCGAAAATGCGGGACTTCTGAATAAAGACACGGTTATTATTGAGCCGACAAGCGGAAACACCGGGATTGCTCTTGCTTTTGTCTGCGCCGCCAAAGGATACCGCCTAATTCTCACGATGCCTGAAACAATGAGTATGGAGAGAAGGCATCTGCTTACTATTCTGGGCGCGGAACTTGTTTTGACAGAAGGAATCAAAGGAATGAAAGGCGCAATCGATAAAGCAGAGGAGTTGGCAAAGACACATGAAAACAGTTTTGTGCCCCAGCAGTTTCAGAATCCCGCCAATCCGGAGATACACCGTAAGACAACCGCCGAGGAAATATGGCAGGACACTGACGGCAAAGTTGATTATATTATATCGGGTGTCGGTACCGGCGGAACGATTACCGGCATTGGTGAGGTTTTGAAAAAAAGAAATCCTTCGGTAAAGATGATTGCCGTTGAGCCTGTAGATTCACCGGTTCTGTCCGGCGGAAAGCCAGGTCCCCACAAGATACAGGGTATCGGCGCCGGATTTGTCCCTGATATATTGAATCGGAAAATTATTGACGAGATCATTCAGGTGGCTCATGAGAATGCCGGTGAGATGGCCAGGCGAATCGCTAAAGAAGAAGGAATTCTTGTCGGAATATCCAGCGGCGCTGCTGTTTGGGCAGCCCTGGAAATTGCGAAAAGAAAAGAGGCCGGAGGAAAAACAATTGTGGCTATTTTGCCGGATACCGGTGAGAGATATTTATCGACGTGGCTGTTTCAGAAATAACCGGTTGTTGTTTCCCTGTTTAGAAAGAGGGATTTTGGGAGATTTAAAATACAAATGAGTACTGTGACAATAAAGAATGGTTCGGTCGGTATTGTGGAAACACATTACTACACCTACGCCAGGCAAGGCAAGGAGCATAAACTGGAAAGCGGTGAATCGCTTGGGCCTATTACGCTTGCGTATGAGACATACGGAAAATTGAATAAAGACAAATCGAACGCGATTCTTGCGCTCCACGCTCTTTCCGGCGATGCTCACGCGGCAGGAGTGCATAAAGGCGAGGATAATAAAGGCTGGTGGGATGACATGATCGGTCCGGGCAAGGCTTTTGATACAAATCGTTATTTTGTTATTTGTTCAAATGTTATCGGCGGGTGCAAAGGATCCACGGGGCCGTCTTCCATAAATCAGGCAACGGGAAAACCTTATGCCCTGGATTTCCCGTTTATCACCGTTGCCGATATGGTTCATGCTCAGCGTCATCTGATCGATCATATAGGAATTGAAAAATTATTATGCGTCGCCGGCGGATCTATGGGGGGCATGCAGGTTCTTCAATGGGTAGCCTCTTACCCGGAGCGTGTGAAAGCGGCTATTCCAATTGCCACGACGTTAAAGCACTCTCCCCAGCAGATTGCTTTTAACGAAGTAATCCGGCAGTCCATCATGGCCGATCCGGCATGGCGGGAGGGAAACTACTATGAGTATGGTCAGCCCGAAAAGGGACTGTCTGTCGCGCGCATGATCGGCCATATAACCTTTATGAGCGATCAGTCCATGGAGAAGAAGTTTTCTCGGCGTTTGAAGAAAGATCAATTCAATTTCGGATTTGACCCCGACTTTGAAGTGGAAGGTTATCTGCATTACAGGGGGGCAAATTTTGTGAAGCGCTTCGATGCCAATTCTTATCTCTATATCACAAAAGCGATCGACTATTTTGATTTGTCGGGAAGCAAAATGATTCCACCGGGAAAATCGATTGATACGCGTTTTATGATTATTTCCTTTAAATCGGATTGGCTCTACCCCGCCTATCAATCCCAGGATATTGTTCGTCTGCTGAAAAGGAGACATGTGGATGCAACATACTGTGAACTTTCCTCGACGTACGGTCATGACGCCTTTCTGATAGAGATAGAAGAGCAGACAAGTCTTATTAAACATTTTTTGGATAAAACCTTTAATGGTTACATGGTGGTGGGAAATTATGGCCGCTGAAAATATTCATCTGGATTACAGTATAATTTATTCGATTATCGAACCGGGCTCGCGCGTTCTTGATCTGGGGTGCGGGGAGGGCGATCTTCTGTATCCTCTTGTCCGTGATAAGCAAATCCGGGCTCAGGGAATTGAGCTTGACGACAAAGCCATTCAGGAATGTGTTAAGAAGGGTTTAAGTGTTTTCCAGGATGATATTGAAAACAGCCTGCGGGAATATCCGGATAATTCCTTCGATTATGTGATTTTAAATCAAAGCATGCAGGAAGTGAGAAAAGTCGATTGCGTCATCCAGGATGCCCTGCGTATCGCAAGAAAAGTAATTATCGGATTTCCCAACTTTGCTTATTTCAAATCGCGGATCATGTTGTTTTTTCAGGGAAGGTCACCGATTACGGGATCACTGCCCTATCTCTGGTTCGATACGCCCAACGTTCGCTTTTTGAGCATTACGGATTTCAAAAATTTCTGCGCCGAAAAAAAAATCCGCATCATCGAAGACCATTATCTGGGTGACAGGAAAATTGTGCATTTTTGGCCTAACATGCTGGCAATGAACGCTATTTTTGTTATCACAAAACAGGATGGTCACGCGGTGACGAATATTGAAGCGCAAAGCTCAAACATGTGATATTTTCAACAACCGAATCGTGAAATTAGCGATACGAGATTAATTTTAAGATCCATAAAAAAGAGTGATCCATGATACAAAATCCAAAATTTGATAATTTGTTAGATTATTTAAAGCGTCTTGAATATGCAGCCATCGCTTTTTCAGGCGGCGTCGACAGTGCCTTTTTGCTGGCGGCGGCAAAAATGGCACTGGGTGACAAGGCGGTGGGCATCACTATTGATTCGCCTGCACTGCCCCGTTATGAGCTTGATGATGCCATATCGATTGCCCGGATGATCGGAGTCAGGCATGTTATTGTCAAATCTGAGGAGATTGAGGAAGCGGTAAAAAAGAATACAGCCAACCGGTGCTATTTTTGCAAAAAAATTGAGTTCGGAATTGTTAAGAAGACAGCCGAATGCCTCGGCATCAAATACGTTTTAGACGGCAGTAATGCCGACGACTTGCAGGATTATCGTCCGGGGATGAAGGCGACTTCCGAATTGCAGGTGCGAAGTCCATTGCTTGATGTCCAAATGACAAAAAGTGAAATCCGTGAATTTTCCAGAGAACTCAAGCTGCCCACATGGGATAAACCGGCGTATGCCTGTTTATACTCCCGCATTCCTTACGGACAGGAAATCAGGCTGGAGGATTTGGAAAAAGTCGAAAAGTCGGAGAAATTCTTCATTGACAAAGGGATCAGGACGATCAGGGTAAGATGCCATGGTGAGTTGGCCCGCATTGAAGTGGCTGCTGCCGACAGGCAAAAGCTTGTGACGGAACCCCTGGCATCGGAAATCGTACAGACGTTGAAATCATATGGATTTAAGTATGTTACTCTCGATATCCAGGGCTATCGTATGGGAAGTCTGAACGAAGCTATCAATATCGAAGAGTAGTAACACAAAGGTGATAAATGGACGATAAATTATACGGCGCTTTTACCGTTAAAGAAATCTTTTGTGACGTCGATAAGGCCAAATTGCGTGATGCCGAAAAAGATGTCATTGGCGAGATCTCTTTGAAGATCTATATCAACGGAACGGAGTACGCCTCTTTGCTTTGCCTCAACCAGCTAACCGAGGAACTGGCTATCGGTTTCCTTTACAGCGAGGGTGTGATCGACACATTCCGGGATATAGCATCCATAAATTACAATGAACGCTTATTTGCCGTCATGGTTGATCTAGCGCCCGGGAAATCCGTAGATAAATGTGAAAGCCTGCGCAGCGTCACATCGGGGTGTGGAAAATGCTTCACGTACATCAATCCTCTTAAACATGATAAATTCCTGCCAGTGCCGGATCAGGATAAATTTCCCTTAAGCGACATTCTGCAAGCAATGAAGGAGTTCGAGTTTCGCTCTGAATTATACAAAGCGATTGGCGGAGTTCACAGCGTTCTGTTTCATCATAATAAATATTCTATATTTAGCGAAGATATCGGACGGCACAACTGTTTTGATAAGATAGGGGGCGTACTGATCAGAACTGATCATATGAATCTCGTAGGGGAGGGAATGTTGTTCGTAAGCGGCCGGGTTTCTTCGGAAATCATCACCAAGGTCATCAGACTGGGTGTTCCTGTTCTTGTTTCGCGATCAACACCAACGGCAGCGGCAGTTAACCTTGCCAGAGAATACAATGTTACGCTCCTGGGATATGTGCGAAGCAGTTCCGGGTATGTATACTCGGGGGAAAATCGTTTGATATAAGGATAAGATTACTGTACTCTTAATGTCGCTTGCGAAAGCGGAAGGTACTTTGAGATGGTCAATATTAAAGGAAAGATTCTATCGGTCAATATATCTCCAAATAAAGGGGAGAAGAAACAGAACATCAACCGCGGACTCTTCATAAAAAACCATGGATTGAAAGATGACGGCCACGCGGAGCCTGGCATCCGGCAGGTGAGTCTCCTAGCAAAGAAAAGCATTGAAAAAATCAGGGACAAAGGTTTGAACGTGCAATATGGTGATTTCGCGGAAAATCTGACCATCGAAGGAATCGATCTGCCTTCCCTTTCTGTCGGCACACGGCTGAAAATCGGAGATAACGTCCTGATGGAGGTTACTCAAATCGGCAAGGTCTGTCATGAGCGGTGCAGTATATATTATACGATCGGCGACTGCGTCATGCCCCGCGAGGGAATATTTGTTAAAGTTTTACGCGGTGGCGATATTAAAATAGATGATATAATTGAGATTGTTGAGTAAAATATAAAAATAAATTATCTGATTCAGACAAAATTTAAGGAGAATTTATGTGGGAATATACCGATAAGGTTAAAGAGTATTTTCTGAATCCGCGCAATGTGGGCGAAATTGAAAATCCGGATGGTGTGGCTGAAGTCGGGTCGCTGGCCTGTGGCGATGCGCTGAAGCTGACATTCAAGCTTGACGAAAACAAGCGCATCAAAGATGCCAAGTTCAAGACATTCGGTTGCGCCAGCGCCATCGCTTCATCTTCAGCATTGACCGAGATGATCAAAGGGATGACGGTCGATGAAGCGCTCAAAGTCAGCAATCAGGACATTGCCAAATTTCTGGGCGGATTACCCGATGAGAAAATGCACTGTTCGGTGATGGGCAAACAGGCGCTGGAAAAAGCGATAGAAAATTACCGGGGCGCTGCGCCCCTGGAGGCGGGCGCAAAAATTATATGTGAATGCTTTGGCGTGACCGACAAAGAAATCGAACGGGCGGTGCGTGAAAACAATCTGTTAACCGTGGAAGATGTAACCAATTATACCAAGGCCGGCGGAGGCTGTGGAGGCTGTCAGGATGCCATTGCCCAAATCATCGAAAAAGTTCGCAGCGAGCCCAAAATGGACAGCAAACCGAAACTTACGAATCTTCAAAAGATCCGTTTGATCGAGGATACGATTGATCGGGAAATCCGGCCTTCACTGAAACACGATGGCGGCGATATCGAAATTCTCGACATTATCGGCAACAGAGTGATTGTGGCGATGCGCGGCGCATGTTCTACCTGTAAGGCTTCGGATATTACTCTGAAGGATTTTGTGCAACACAGGCTCCAGGAACTTGTTTCGCCGGATATAACCGTTGAGGAGGCATCCAAATGAAAATTATTTATCTGGATAACAATGCGACAACTCAGGTGGCCGAAGAAGTGCTGGAAGTCATGACGCCTTATTTCCGCGAGCTATACGGCAATCCCTCCAGCATGCATACATTCGGCGGGCAGGTCGGCCAGAAAATTCGAATCGCTCGCGAGCAGGTGGCACAGCTTCTGGGCGCCTCACCGGAAGAAATTATTTTTACCAGTTGCGGAACGGAAAGCGACAACTCCGCGATTCGCTCCGCCCTGTTAACGAGGCCGGATAAAAAGCATATCGTCATCAGCCGTGTGGAACATCCGGCAATCCATGCTCTTTGTTCGCATTTAGGTTCGCAGGGTTATAAAATTACAGAACTCCCCGTGGATAAAAATGGCATTCTTGATCTGGAAAATCTGGAAAAAAGTCTGACGTCTGATACCGCTATTGTCAGCCTGATGTGGGGTAATAACGAAACCGGCGTGATTTTTCCGGTCGAAGAAGCGGCCAGGCTGGCGCATGAAAAAGGCATTCTGTTCCATACCGACGCGGTGCAGGCGGCGGGAAAAATTCCCATAAACATGAAAAATAACGTCATTGACATGCTCTCTATATCCGGCCACAAACTCCATGCCCCTAAAGGCATAGGTATTCTTTATATCCGGCGCGGCACCAAGTTCTCGCCTTTCCTGATAGGCGGTCATCAGGAAAAAGGGCGGCGCGGAGGAACGGAAAATACGCCAAGCATTATCGGATTGGGCAGGGCCTGCGAGCTTGCGGCTTCCAATATAGAGAAGGAAAATACGTATGTCCGACGGCTGCGGGACAAACTGGAGCGCGAACTTATAAAAAAGATTCCGCAGAGCCGCGTCAATGGCGATATCGTGAATCGTTTACCCAACACAACCAATATCAGTTTTGAATTTGTGGAAGGTGAAGCCATACTGCTTCTGATGAATGAACTGGGCATTTGCGCTTCATCGGGTTCCGCCTGCACATCCGGGTCATTGCAGCCTTCGCACGTTCTGCGCGCTATGGGCGTTCCGTTTACGATGGCGCACGGCTCGATTCGTTTTAGCCTGAGTGTTTATAATACTGAAGAGGAAGTGGATTTTATCATTGATAAAATGCCGGCAATCATTGAGCGGCTTCGGGGAATGTCGCCTTTTTGGAATAAAGCCGCTCAGAGCTGCACAAATCAATAGGAGTTACTTAATCATGAATCGTTTAAAGAGCGGCGAAAAATGTAAAAATGACATAAAATCGGAAAAACATTTGCGTAAGGAAATACCGGCAATTGTGAATAAACTTGTCGCTTCGTGCAGCAGGGGCGGATGTTTTGATCATGTAAGCGCCGAACCGATTCCGCATCGGGAAGCGATTATCGACATTTTGCGCCATCTGGCGCTGATTCTTTATCCCGGATATTTCATCCGCACGCGCCTGGATTCAACCAATTTGGAATATTATCTCGGTCAGGAGGTGGCGGCTCTGTACGAAATACTTTCCGAGCAGATTATTCTGGCCATTCGTCACGACTGCATTCGTCAGAACAAGCCCTGTGTGCATTGTGAACCGCTGGGACACAGGCTTACCGTCGAATTCCTCAAGGAACTGCCCGAATTACGCACGATACTGGCTAAAGATATACGCGCCGCCTATGATGGAGATCCGGCGGCAAAAGGTTATGATGAAATCATTTTTAGTTATCCCGGCATATGGGCTATCATGGTAAATCGCATCGCGCATAAGTTGTATGTTCAGGGCATTCCCCTGATGCCTCGAATCATGACGGAGTATGCCCACGGCCGCACCGGAATTGATATTCATCCGGGCGCGCATATCGGCGAGAGCTTTTTTATTGACCACGGTACAGGCGTGGTTATTGGAGAATCATGCACGATCGGTAATCGTGTGCGCATTTATCAGGGCGTCACGCTGGGCGCTCTTTCGTTATCCAAAGCGGATTGCAAGCGTTTGAGATCGAAAAAACGACATCCTTCGATTGAAGATGACGTCATTATTTATGCCAATGCCACAATTCTTGGCGGCGACACAGTGGTTGGGGCGCGTTCTGTGATTGGCGGCAACGTCTGGCTCACACATTCCGTGCCGCCCGATACGGAAGTATTTATTAAAAAGCAGGATTTAATTTTTGGCGAAAAGCAGTACAAGAAACAGGCGGCAAAACAAAAGTTGTTATAAAAAGCAACAATATATAACATTGTTTTCTATGTGTGATTGATTATCCTATCTATCTCATCGCCGTATAATTTTAGTTTTCTCTGCGATAAATATTTTTCAGGATTTTCAGTGTCCTGCGCGAGTTCCAGCAGGTTTTTATCCGCCAAAAACATGAATACAGCGCGATTTTCGTCCTTGGCCCGATGAAAACGCCAAATATATAGCTTTTTAAATAACTCTTTTTGCTCTTGATTCAAACCATGGTAGCCTTTTATTCTTGTGTATCCGTGCCGGTCGAGTCTTTTTTCGCGCCAATGTGTGTCGGCAATTTTGACAAAAGCTTCCGCGGCGGCATCCTTTAAATCTTTTACGCCCAACGCCAAAGATTGTTTTTCATAAAGCGCCGGAAGATATATAACATCCTGAACCGCGTACTCCAATTGCTCCTCAGTCAGGGGGCGGTTATCCCAGCGCGAACGTTGTATTTTTTTATTTTTTTTCAACTCCACGCCCACGAATTCCTTTATCATTCTCTCCAGCGATAGCTGCTGAAATCCCAGAAGAAGGGCCGCCCGATGAGTATCAAAAATATTTTTAAAACTAAATTTATAATCTCTCTTGAGGAGGCGGATATCGTTATCCGCGGCGTGAAGAATCTTGACAATGCGCTGATTATCAAAATATTTTCCTAAAAAAGATAAGTTCAGATTTTCAAAAGGGTCGAAAATATAGGTTGTACTGTTGGCATGGATTTGAATCAGGCAAAGGATTTCCCTGAAATAACGGAATGAATCATATTCCGTATCTATGCTTAACACTTTCGCCCTGTCAAAATCATAGACAGCGCGCTGCAATTTTTTTTGCGAATCTACAAAAAGCCATTTTGCATCCATGCCGAGCAATCTAACCGAAATGCGAATTTAAAGCTACAAAAATGACAATCAAAATACCAAAAAAAATAAGAACAAGATAATCAGGAAGTGTGATTTTTAATTCCACCCAGGATGTGCGCTCGCCTCGCTGATAATTTCTGGCATCCATAGCCAGCGTCAATTCATCCGCGTGCCGGCTTGCACCAAGCAAAATGTTTAAAATTAAAGATAAAAAAGCTTTAATCCGCGTGAAAAAACCCGAACGGCATAAATTATACGCCCTTGCTTTTTGAGCGATCTCTATTCTTTCTTTCTCCGCAAGCAATATCGGCATAAGCCTCAGGGCCAGCATGATCATTACGGCAATATCATCAACCGGAAGGCGTAACCATGTAAGCGGCCGGAGAAAATATTTCAATGCCGCGATCATTTGAGACGGCGTTGTGGTCATCGTCAGTAAAACCGCGGCTACAATGAGACACAAAAATCGCCAGACCACAAAAAATCCCTCTCGCAATCCCGCGCAGGGAAGAGAAAGGCCGAAGAAAGAATTCTTATTCCAGGCTTCTCCTTCATTAAATAAAATGTGAACTAAAAATATCAGTATTATAAAAAACAGAAGCGGCTTCAGGGCCTCTGTGATTGTCCGCAAACTTAAACCGCTTGCCGCCGCCGCGCAAAATAAGACTATGCCAGTAATAAATGCTACCGGCGGTTTTACCCAAAGAATAAAAATACTTAAGCAGGCCGTGAGGGCAAGCTTTAAGCGCGGGTCAAGATGATGGAGAAGAGACTGGCCTTTTATAAAAGAGCCCGTATAATACATAATCAATCCTTCATTGGGCCTTTAAGGGAAATAATTTGCTCTACAGCATCCTCTATCCTGACGATATCGGTCCGCATGGGGAGGCCTGAAACTTTGAGCTTTATCATGAGTTCTGTAATCTGAGGCAGTTGCATTCCTATTTTCTGCAACATCTCAACCTTCCCGAAAATTTCCCGCGCAGTGCCGTCCATATAAACACGGCCTTCATTCATGACTATAATCCGTTGCGACAGAGCCGCTTCCGCCATGTTATGCGTAATATGAATTATTCCCACACCCTCTTCATTTAACTTGTCGATGATATTTAAAATGCGTTTGGCAGCCGCAGGATCAAGAAAAGCGGTCGGTTCATCAAGGGCGATATAGCGCGGCCGCATGGCCAAAACACCTGCAATCGCCACCAGCCTTTTTTCGCCGCCGGAGAGGCTTTCGATATTGCGTCCGGATAACCCTGATATGCCGGCTCTTGACAGAGATTCAGCGACCCGATTTCTTATTTCCACCGTCGGCAGGCGTAAATTTTCCGGACCAAAGGCTGTGTCTTCTTCCACCGTCATACCGACTATCTGACTATCAGGATTTTGAAAAACCATCCCCACAAGAGACCTGATATCGGCTTGATGTTTTGGATCGCTGGTATTCCAGCCGCCAACCATAATTTTGCCGCCGGAAGGTAATAGCAAAGCGTTTAAATGCCGGATAAGTGTTGTTTTTCCGCAACCGTTCGGACCAATTATCGCGAGGTGTTCTCCTTCTTTTATTTGCAGAGAAACACCGCGCAAGGCATCAATTCCTTCCGGTTCATATTTATAATAAACGTTTTCTAGGATAATCACTCAATAAGCCTTAAATTTTTAAGCGTCCCTTAAGCCGGAAGCCGATAATGGCGGCAAGCAGAATTTTTATGATATCACCCGGAATAAACGGCAGCACACCGACGACAAGCGCTTTGCGGAAGCTCATCTTCGCCACAAAAGAAAGCTGAAGACTTCCCAAAAAATAGATGATCAGCCCTCCAATGACCATGGAAAAGATATGCCAGAAAATGCCCGCGCTTTTTTTCATTTTATTGACGGTCCCGATTACAAAAGCCGCAATGATAAAGCCCAGCAGATAACCTCCTGTTGGACCGAAGATAACACCCAGCCCAGCCCTGCCTCCGGCAAAAACCGGTATTCCCACGACTCCCAGCATTACATAAATGAATTGGCTTATCGCCCCCAGAGGGCCTCCCAGAAGAATCGCGGCAACATTCATAAAAAAAGTTTGCGCGGTAATCGGCACAAGCGGCATAGGAATAACAATAAAAGCCCCTGCAGCGGTAAGAGCTCCAAATACAGACGCGTAAACCAGACCTTTTGTTGATGTTTTTTCAGCTGCCATAGAAATTTTCATTCTCCGTCAATCTTCTATAAAATACAGCAAATATAAATGCTTTGATAATCAATCCGTTTGCCGGAGGTCAATTTTCAAACCGCAACTTAACCGAAACGTATTTATAAATCTATCAAAAATAACCATGATAGATGAAGAAAAAAATTATCAGAATGGTAGAGCGGCAGGCGTTCAAAGCTCCTGCCGCCTAAGTAACGTAACAACATTAAAACTCGAAGGAAATACCGCCTTTATATGTTACCCCCGGCATTGGATAATAGGTACTTGGAGCGCCGACTCCGTATGACGGAACATTATACGAACCGAATGAAGCATATTTTACATTTCCAAGATTTTCCGCACCCAGGAAGGCCGTCATGTGGATTTTCCAGAAAGACGGCTTATAGGAAAGATACATGTTGATCAGGGTGTAGCTGCTTAATTTATCACCGACGTTCTCATAATCCTGAGAAAGGAAACAATCCCCAACATAATGAATTTCAGGTCGAAACATTAGATTATAAGGAAGATATATCTCCATACCCATTGTTGCCATCCGGTTGGGTACAAGCCATAATTCTTTCTTGTTGTTAGCGCCATTCTCATAGGTGGCTTCCTGATAAGTAAAATTACCATAGAATCGCGCATATTTTTCCCACAGATATGAAGCAGAAATTTCTGCACCATTATGGCGTGTGCTTTCGATATTCTGATTTTCGCCGGTGGCAGGAGACGTATTAACCCACATAATTTCATCTGCCATATCCATTCTAAAAAGGGTCAGTCCTATTTTTAGATTTTCCAGAGGATAAAACTCGGTCCCCGTTTCCATACTGATTCCTCTTTCTTGTTTCAAACTGGTGTTAAATAAGGTTCCTTCATTGAAGCCATTAAAACAGGCTATTTCATCGAGAAAAGGAATGCGGTAAACAGTCGCATACTTTGCAAACACTTTCGATTTCTTTCCCCAGAGCCAGGTCAATCCCGCTTCATAAGCATCGGCGTCATAAACATTTTTCGTATTGCTAAAACTATTGCCGGGATTGAAAAAATCATTATTTGAACCGCTGATGTATGTCCGTTCGGATCGGTAACCACCGCTTAGAATCAGGTTCTTCAATATGCTGAATTCATCGCGGATATAGTATCCCAGAGACTCCCGAATAAAATTTGCCGTGCTTAATTTTATCGTTCTCTCCCTGTCATTATAAAAATCTTTTTCGTAGGGTTCGTTATAATAATCCACTCCGACAACAACTTTATTATCGAAACCGAATATGTTTTTGGCCAGAACATATTTGGGTGTAATGCCGTATGTATCGGCCATTGTGTCGGAATATAAAAACCATGAATCCATATTAACTTGCATATCTTTTTTACCATAGAGAAAATTGACTTCCATTTGTCCCCAGGATCCAAAGAATGATTTAACGCCCAAATTGACATTGGCATATTTATTCGAACCGTCATCATTGGGAGTTGAGGTGCCAAACAATTCCGGTGGATAATTTTGATATTGTTGCGGATTTTGCGACATCTGTGCCTGCGTCAGAGCGCCGGGCATTTGATAATCGTCTTTATTAAAAGATATATCCAATGAAACATTCAACAAATCGCTGGCGGAATATCCCAGATCTAAGCCGCCGCCCTGTGCTGAATATTTTGAACGCTCCCTATAACCGAAACTAAAATTATTTTCTCCGTTTACGGCATATGTCCATTTACCTGTGGCGCCTGTTACGCCAATCCGTTCATCGTTGAGTCCATAGCTCCCCGCAAGCATAGACGCGTTAAATTTCGGTTCCCCCTGTCCTTTCTTCGTAATAATGTTAATTACGCCGCTAATCGCCGCGTCACCGTAAAGAACACTACTGGGTCCCCGAACGATCTCGATTTTTTCTATTGTATTGAGGGGTATTTCCATCCAGTCTATTGAGGCCATATCTGTACGATTTAAACGGCGGCCATCCAACATAACCAATGTTTTTCCGTAAGGATTATCGCCCCCGATACCACGCACATCGACATACGCCTGAGAAGCATTACCGCTTAAACTTCTGAACTGGACGCTTTCAATATTTTCCAGAACTTCTGGTAGCGTTGTCGCCCCGGATTCTTTAATTTCTTCGGCGGTAATGACAGAAACATTGGCCGGAGTCTTGCGGACTTCCTGCGCGTCGCGTGTTGCGGTAACGACAACTTCTCCCATGGTCACAACGGCATCGGGCGCATAATCATTTTTACCCTCGGTATCAGATGCGACAGATGCGTCAGGGGCATTATAATTTTTGCTCTGGGCTTGTAATTGTGAAAAACTGACTACGGAAAACAACAGAACTAAAAATAAGACTTTCTTCATGGAGCTTCTCCTTTCCCCCTCGGGAATAAGTAAGTTGGACTACCATAAAGTTTCCTGACTTGCGGCTCCCTAATCTCCACTCCTTCCCAACGCCAAAATGCATCAGTGGATTAACGTGGATTTCGTTCCGCTTACAGTTGCGGGGCAGCGCCGGATTTTAACCGGCTTCCTTTTTTGGTAATCATTGCTGATTCAGGTCAGTAACGTCACGCGGGGCAACCCGTCATGCGGATTTGAATCAATCCCGACTTCGACATCATAAACCTCTTTTATGTTCGCCGCGGTAATAACTTCCGCGGGCATTCCTATAGCATAAACTTTCCCGGAATCAAGTAAAATTATCCGGTTTGCGTTTTGCGCGGCCAGATTGATATCGTGAGTGACAAAAATTACGATTAGTTGTTGCGCTGTGTTTAACTGCTTAAGCAATGCTAAAAACTGAGCCTGATGTTTCAGATCCAAAAAAACGGTGCTTTCATCCAAAAGCAGTATTTTCGGCTCCTGAGCCAGAGCGCGGGCAATCAGGACTCGTTGGCGCTCTCCGGCGCTCAGCTCGTCAAAACGACGTGCGGCAAAGGCAAGCGAGTCTGTTTTTTCCATGGCTTCATGGACGATCCGATAATCTTTTTTATCCTCAAAACGGTACCTGCTAAAATGCGGAAAGCGTCCCATCAGCACAATTTCCTCCGCGTAAAAAGGAAATACGACTGACGTCTCCTGAGGCACAATGGCTACTTTTCGCGCGATTTCCTTTCGTGACCACCGCCTTGTTTCCTTGCCGTCAATAAGCATTTGTCCGGCATCGGGGAAAAGCGTGCCGTTAATAATTTTTAAAAGAGTTGTTTTGCCGGAACCGTTGGGGCCGATAATTGCAACGATTTGCGATTCATCAATCGTAAATGAAACATCCTCCATCACGGGTTTCGCGGGATAACTGAAATTTATATTTTGGGCGTTGATGATGGACATGGTTAACGCGCATTCCTTTTCAACAGAAAGATGAAATACGGCGCGCCGCAAAGCGCCGTTATAACGCCGACAGGCAATTCAGCAGGGGCGAAAACAACTCTGGCTATGGTATCGGCAACAATCAAAAAAGACGCGCCAAACAGAGCCGACACGGGCAATAGCAAACGGTGATCGGAACCATAGACAAGCCGCATCAAATGCGGCACCATAATGCCCACAAAACCGATGATACCGGCTAAAGCTACCGCGACGGAAATAATAAGCGAGGTTACGACAAGCAGCCATTGCTTTGTTCTTTCTATATTTACACCCAAATGCATGGCAGTTTCTTCGCCCTGCACAATGATGTTCAGTTTCCGCGCCTGCGCGTAAAGCAGTATAAACCCAATCATCAGGCAGATGGCCGCAATGCATATTTCCTTAATAGACGCGCGGGAAAGATCGCCCATCAGCCAGAATGTGATGCTGCGCAGTTCCATACTATTGACAATCGAGAGAAAAAAAAGGATGGCCGCGGAAAAAAAAGCATTCACGACAACGCCGGAAAGTAAAAGCGAATTATCCATAAGAGGCCCGCGCGTGCCGCCGGCAACAATAAATACTAAAAAAACTGTGGCCAGCGCTCCCACAAAAGCCAAAAGCGGCACTCCCAAATAAAGGGAACTCGCGCCGAGAAGGATTCCTATAATCGCTCCGAGAGCAGAACCGCCCGATATGCCCAAAATATAGGGATCAGCCAGTGGATTGCGCAGGATCGCCTGAAAAACGACTCCGCCCAAAGAAAGGGACGCGCCCACAATTCCGGCGAAAATAATCCGCGGCAGGCGCACTGATAATATAATTAACTCGTCTTCGGAAGATAAAGACAACTGTCCCGTAAGAGCATGGACCAGGGAGCCGAAAACATTTCCCGGAGCAATATAGACGCTTCCGGCTAAAAGAGAAGCGACACAAATCGCGAGAAAAATTAAAATCATCAGGGCGCTGGTTTGCAGCACCCGCGTTAAAGTTACTCGGCGGTAAATGGGCGTTTTCCTCCTTAGTGTTTTATTGGCTTATATATTCTCTTTGATTTGTTTTCCACCACTAAAAATTTTTAAGACTCTGAATGGGTGTGTCTATGGCTTATCAATCCTGACAAAATCGGTTATTTCTTTAAATAATAACGGATCAGCATACATCGGCCAGTCGTTATGGCCGGCGCCTTTGATGATCCACATGCGCTTCCTGCCTTCGGGAAGCGCATCATACAAATTGATCGCATGCTTAATCGGCAGAATTTCGTCACGTTGTGCTCCCACAACGGAAATTTTATTTTTAAAAGATTTCAGATTTTCAATGCTGTCATACTTGTCGGTCAAAACGAGTTTCACGGGAAGAAAAGGGAACATAGACTTGGCGACAGAAGCCAGCGTATCCCAGGGGGTAATTAATATGATACCGGCGATGGGCGTTGAGGTTTGTTTGGCAACAGCGGCGGCAACGCCGCAGCCCAGGGATTCTCCAACCAGGTAAAGCGGCTCCCCATATTGTTCAAACGCCAGACGAACCGTTTCCACGCCTGCCGCGACAAACGGCTTTTCGCCCACCTTACCGGGACGGCCCCCGTATTCGGGATATTCGGCAAGAATCACCCGAAAGCCGAGTTCTTCAAAGGGTGCAAAATAAAATCCTCTGTCGAGCGCCGTGCCGCCGTTGCCGTGAAAAAGAACCATTGTCCCATTTGGAGCAGGTTTTTCATGAGCGTCAATCAGTCCCTGATAATCACCGTTTGCCTCCTGCCATATTTTCATTTTTTCATATTCAAGCCCTCCGGGAGTAGGCCACTGCGGTTCGGGGAAATAAAGAAATTTGTTCTGCATATTACAGCCTCCCAAAAACATTGCCGTTATTAGAAATAACAAATTTATTTTTAATCTCTGTTGCATTAATTTTAGTGAATTTCAAAAAATTTCCAAAAATCGGTTTTTTATAATGTGATTGAGTTATCATTCAGATTCAATCATATTGTTATTATGTTGTATTATTTTTTTTAAGTACGGGCCCAATAAGTACAAAATGACTATGCATAGTACCGGAAAAAACAAATCATAAAATGTCATCAATATGAAACCTAACATATCCGTTTTTGCATTAAAATCTGAAAGTACATGTGAGATACTTTTTTGTATATGCATTCCACAGCCAAGCAATAGAATAGATGCGGATAATATCCATATTTGATTTAGCGGGAAAATTGCATAAAATAAAAGAAATATTGTTGGTAACATTACATACCATAAAACAGGTACGCCAATTCTAAGAGCGTCATACTTACTAAAGATAATATTATTCTCATTAAGGAACAACCAAAGTATTGCTAGTCCTAAGTATATAAAACGAACTAATAGAAGATGATGCCTATTTAATTCCCTTATCTTTTCGATATTGTTAAAACGACGTCGAAAAGGAAGCAATAAAATTGTTAAAACCATAATAATTAGAATAATTATTTTCATAACCCTAATCTAACAAATATTTTTTGTTTGTTGGATAAAAGCGTAACAAATCTGATTTTTTTGTAAAGGATATTTTTAGAAGAATTTTAACTTTATATACCGTTTCGATTTTTTTGGATAACGAGGCAGCCAATAAAAATAGCGCTTTGATCTTAAAGCGGACGAACAATGTCAAGGGCTGTTCAAAAATGCTCAGATGCAAGGCACGCAAGCCCTGAGAAGTGAGGCGTATTTTTTCATACGCCGCAATGCCGAAGGGCGAAGCGGAACGCCGCAGATGGGCGTTTTTCAACAGCCCTGTGATGCTATTTTAGTTCCATGCAAAACTTGTCAATCTTCTCCGGCGGCGCAATCGGATAATTACCGCTAAAGCATGCCAGGCAAAAGCAATCTTTGGTCAAACCGGTGGCCTTGATCATGCCTTCCACAGTCAAATAGTGCAATGAATCAAGACCGATGAATTCGGCAATGGCTTTTTCGTTTTCTTTCTTCGCGGCGATCAATTCCCCCTTGGATGAAAAATCAATGCCGTAGGGACAGGGATAGACTGTCGGCGGACAGCTGATGACCATGTGAATTTCCTTCATTCCGATACCGCGCAGATTTTGCACACGATTACGGCTGGTGGTGCCGCGGATAATTGAATCTTCCACAATCATCACTTTTTTGCCGGCTAATAACTCCCTTACCGGATTTAATTTTACTCTTACGCCGAAATCGCGCATCAGCTGGGTCGGCTGGATAAAAGTTCTGCCGATGTAGTGATTACGAATCATGCCCATCTCAAAGGGAACGCCGCTTTCTTCCGCGTAACCCAGGGCGGCGTAAACGCCGGAGTCGGGAAAGGGCATGATGATATCCACATCCGGAGAGTATTCACGCGCCAGTTCATGCCCCAGTCTTTTGCGGTAAAGATAAACATTCTGGCCGAATATCTGACTGTCGGGACGGGCAAAATAAATCAGTTCAAAAATGCAGTGGCAATGTTTGACGGGCGTAAAAGGTTTCAGACTCTTGCAGCCTTTCGAATCGATGATGAGGATCTCACCGGGTTCGACATCGCGTAAATACTGCGCGCCAACTAAATCAAAAGCGCAGGTCTCCGAGGCAATAACCCAACTGCCGTTGAGCTTTCCCAGCGCGAGCGGTCTAAATCCCCGCGGATCGCGGGCGGCAATAATTTTATCGCGGGTCAGCATGATCAGACTGTAAGCGCCTTCCAGGCGTGAAAGCGCGGAGGCCAGAGCATTTTCCAGACCATTTTTCAAATTTCGCGCCATCAAATGGATGATGACTTCGCTGTCCATGGTGGATTGAAAAATAGAGCCGCTGCTTTCCAATTCTTCACGCAATTTCTGCGCGTTGACAATATTGCCGTTATGCCCCAGCGCGTAATATTCTTCGCCAAAATGAACTAAAAAGGGCTGGGCATTGGAAAGGGTGGAGGACCCGGTCGTGGAATAACGGACATGCCCTATGGCCAGATTGCCCAGAAGTTTTTGCAGAGTTGCCTCTTTGAAAACTTCGGAAACCAGTCCCATGCCTTTGTGTTCCGATACATTGCAACCGTCGGAACAGACAATACCGGCTGATTCCTGACCGCGATGCTGCAGGGCAAATAGACCGAAAAATGCTAATCTTGCCGCGTCCTCATGGCCGTAAATGGCAAAAATGCCGCATTCTTCACGGGGCCGGCCTGATTCATTTAAAGTTTCATCGAATAAGCATGACATTGCATTTCTCCTGATAAACTTCCTGTTGCCTCTCCCTTCAAGGGATGGGCAATGTTTGGGTATTATTTCCCGTGATATTCCTGCAACGGACATACCTGCCAGTCCTCGGCAATAATTGCCGCTACCGCTTCACACAAGGCGCGCGCGCCTGCTATGGTTGTGGTATAAAGAATATTATAAATAAGCGCGCCCCGTCTGATATGATAAGCATCTTTTGAGGATTTACGCCCCAGGCTTGTATTGATTACCATTTGGATATCGCCGTTTTTTATCAAATCAACGATATGCGGCCTTCCTTCACTGACTTTAAAAATAACTTGAGCGTCAATACCATGCGCTTTCAGATGTCTGGCCGTGCCGCTTGTCGCCACAATTTTAAATCCCATCTCACAAAAAGATTTCGCAACCGCAACGATCTTGTCCTTATAATAATCATTCACGCTGATAAATACACTGCCTTTAATCGGCATTTTAAATCCGGACGCCAATTGCGATTTGGCAAAGGCCAGACCAAAGGAATGATCTATTCCCATAACCTCGCCTGTTGATTTCATTTCCGGCCCCAACAGAATATCCACATCGGGAAAACGGTTAAACGGGAAAACGGCTTCTTTCACTGAAACATGCCTGGGTATTATTGTTTTGATAAAACCAAGTTCTTTTAAAGTTTTACCGATCATTACTTTTGTCGCCAGTTTCGCCAGAGGCACGCCGATGGCTTTGCTGACAAAAGGAACCGTGCGCGACGCGCGGGGATTTACTTCCAGCACATATAATTTGCCGTCTTTAATGGCGTATTGAATATTCATCAGGCCGATAACATTGAGTTCCGCGGCCAGCAGTTTTGTTTGTTTTTCGATAAGCTCAAGTATATCGGGAGCAAGGGACAGCGGCGGTAAAATACAGGCGCTGTCTCCCGAATGAATGCCTGCTTCCTCGATATGTTCCATGATTCCGGCAACAACCGTCGTCGTGCCGTCGCTTATGGCATCTACGTCTATTTCAACAGCATCTTCCAAAAATTTATCGATCAAAATGGGATGGCCGGGAGAAACAAGCAGCGCTTTGGCCATGAAACCGCGCAGCGTTTCCGGATCGTAGACAATTTCCATGGACCGGCCGCCCAATACGTAAGACGGGCGCACCAGCACCGGATAGCCAATTCGTTCGGCGGCAACCAGAGCCTTCTCCACATCCATCGCCGTGTCATTATCAGGCTGGTTAAGATTTAGTTTGTGAACAATTTCCTGAAAGCGGTCGCGATTTTCCGCTCGGTCAATGGCATCGGGAGTTGTTCCGATAATGGGCACACCCGCCGCTTCCAGACCGCGCGCGAGATTAAGCGGTGTCTGGCCGCCAAACTGGACAATCACGCCTTCGGGCCTTTCGGCCTGAATGATATTTAAAACATCTTCCAGCGTTACGGGTTCAAAGAAAAGTTTGTCGGATGTGTCATAATCGGTGCTGACCGTTTCGGGATTGGAGTTGATCATGATGCTTTCACAACCTTCTTCGCGCAAGGCAAACGACGCGTGGACGCAACAATAATCAAATTCAATGCCCTGGCCTATGCGGTTAGGTCCGCCGCCGATGATCGCAATTTTCTTTTTGGTTGACGGCCTGGTTTCGGTTTCTGTTTCGTAAGTTGAGTAATAATAGGGTGTGTAGGCTTCAAATTCCGCCGCGCAGGTATCCACAAGTTTATATACGGGGGTAATATTCACTTTTTCACGCCACTTACGAATTTCGAGTTCAGTCATTCCCCAGAAAGATGCCAGGGCGCGATCGGCAAATCCCATTTTCTTTGCCTGTTTAAGCAATTCAACGGAAGGAAGCGATTTTTTTAACTCTTCCCCGGCTTCCACGATTTCCCTGATCTGATGCAAAAACCATGGATCAATTTTAGTTAATTGATAAAGTTCTTCAATGGTCATCCCGTTTTGTATCGCCGCGGCGATATAAAACAATCTTAAAGAATTGGGTTTGATCAATTTGCTTTTGAGAAATTCATGCGGATCTTTTAAACCGGCAGGCAATGCCTGCCCCAGAATGAAGCGGCCGATTTCCAGCGAGCGAATCGCTTTTTGCAAAGCCTCCTTAAAAGTCCGTCCGATGGCCATCGTCTCTCCGACAGACTTCATCGATGTCGTTAAAAAATCTTCCGTTTCCGGAAATTTTTCAAATGTCCAGCGGGGAATTTTTACGACACAATAATCTATCGTCGGCTCAAATGATGCCATCGTTTCGCGGGTAATGTCATTGGGAATCTCATCCAGCGTATAGCCGACAGCAAGCTTTGCGGCAATTTTAGCGATGGGAAAACCTGTGGCTTTGGAGGCCAGCGCCGATGAACGTGAAACACGGGGATTCATTTCAACAACAATCATTTCGCCGGTTTTCGGATGAACGGCAAATTGTACATTGGAGCCGCCTGTTTCCACGCCGATTTCCCGCATGATGGCGATAGAGGCATTACGCATCATCTGATATTCCTTATCCGTCAGGGTCTGCGCCGGGGCAACGGTAATGGATTCACCCGTATGGACACCCATGGCATCGAAATTTTCAATTGAACAGATGATGACAACATTATCGGCCTTATCGCGCATCACTTCCAATTCGTATTCTTTCCAGCCCAGCACCGATTCTTCAATCATCACTTCGGTAATCATGCTGGCATCCAGCCCCGTCTTGGCGATTTCCATCAGCTCTTCACGATTATAAGCCACACCGCTGCCTGTTCCGCCGAGAGTAAATGACGCGCGGACGATAATGGGGAATCCAATATCCTCTGCAATTTTCAGGACTTCATTCATCGATCGGGCAAAGCCGCTTTTGGGCACGCGCAATCCGATTTTTTCCATAGCATAGCGAAATTTTTCCCGGTCTTCCGCTTTATGGATAACATCCAGCGACGCCCCGATCATTTCCACACCGTATTTTTTCAGCACACCGCTTTCCGCCACGGCAACGGCGGTATTTAATCCAGTTTGTCCGCCTAAGGTAGGAAGCAGAGCGTCCGGCCGTTCACGGGCAATAATTTTTTCCACCGCTTCGGGCGTAATCGGCTCCACATAAGTGCGGTCAGCCATTTCCGGATCGGTCATGATCGTTGCCGGATTGCTGTTGATTAAAACAACCTCATAGCCTTCTTCGCGCAGAGCCTTGCAGGCTTGCGTTCCGGAATAATCGAATTCACAGGCCTGGCTGATAATGATCGGGCCGGACCCGATAAGCAGTATTTTTTTGATGTCGGTTCGTTTTGGCACTTATTTTTACCAATATGTTGAATTCTTAATTTAGCCTATTTCCCCACCCCTATTGAGGATGTTGAAATAATATTTCTTTATTACTCCCACTCAATCGTACTGGGCGGTTTGGAACTTATGTCATAAACAACCCTGTTAACGCCGCGCACTTCATTAATAATTCGATTAGAAATCCGCGCCAGAATATCATGCGGCAATTGCGCCCAGTCAGCCGTCATGGCGTCATCACTGGTGACAGCCCGAATCGCCAGAATATTTTCGTAGGTGCGCTGATCTCCCATAATGCCCACGCTTTTTATAGGTAAAAGTACGGCAAAAGATTGCCATAGTTTGTAGTAAAGATTATTTGCGCGTATTTCTTCCAGCAAAATTGTATCGGCACTACGCAATACAGATAATCGCTGCGGTGTCACTTCACCGATAATGCGAATCGCCAGCCCGGGCCCCGGAAAAGGCTGCCGCCACACCACGTCATCGGCAAGACCCAGTTCTTTCCCCAGGAGGCGCACTTCATCTTTGAATAAGTGTTTGAGCGGCTCAACCAGTTTAAGATTCATTTTTTTAGGCAGACCGCCGACATTATGATGCGATTTGATGACCGCGCTTGGCCCGCCAAATGCGGAACGGGATTCAATCAGGTCGGGATACAACGTTCCCTGCGCCAGAAATTTCACATTTTTAATTTTACGCGCTTCCTGATCAAACACTTCAATAAATGTATTGCCGATAATCTTTCGTTTTCTTTCAGGATCAGTCACACCTTTTAACTTTTTTAAAAATAGTTTTCCCGACCGCGCAAACCTCAGGTTGATTTGCAGGTTTTTTTTAAACATATCTATAACGCGCTCGGCTTCACCGGCCCTGAGAACGCCGTTATCCACAAAAACGCAGGTAAGTTGTTTCCCGATTGCCCTGTGCAGCAAGACAGCGGCAACGGAAGAATCAACCCCGCCGGAAAGTCCCAGTATAACCTTCTGTGATCCCACCTGCTGACGAATTTCGTCCACGGCATGGACAACAAAAGATTTCATTGACCATGATTTTTTGCAATGGCAAATCGTAAACAGGAAATTAGCCAGCATTTTCTTCCCATCCCTAGTATGAACAACTTCAGGATGAAATTGCAGGCCGTAAAAATTTCGCGACGCATCTTCGGCCGCCGCCACAGGCGTATTTGCGGTGGTTGCGGTAATGATAAATCCCGCTGGCAGTATACCGATAGAATCGCCATGACTCATCCAGCACTGTGTTTTTTTAGACACGCCGGAAAAGATCCCTTTTTGCTTTTTGATATTCAGTTCGGCAAATCCGTACTCGCGCTTAGTCGAACCAATAACCTTGCCGCCTAATGAATCCACCATATATTGCAGACCGTAACAGATACCGAGAATCGGGATGCCCAGACTGAAGATGCCCCTATCTACGCGCGGCGATCCTTTGGTGTAAATGCTGGCCGGACCGCCCGATAAAATTATTCCTTCGGGTCGAAGATTTTTAATGGCGGCTAAAGAAATGGCAGGCGGCTCAATCTGGCAATAAACATTGTTTTCCCTTACCCGCCGGGCAATCAATTGGTTATACTGGGAGCCAAAATCAATGATTAATATCATTGTGCCTTCCCCTTTGTTTTTTGCATCATTTGAATGAACTGCAAAAACAAATATTCCGTATCGTGCGGTCCGGGTGCAGCTTCAGGATGATACTGCACGCTCATTGCCAAAGGCATTTGCATGCCTTCGGATGTTCTGTCGTTTAAATTATGATAAGTTTTTTCAGCTTTTTTATCCACCGATTGCGGATCGACAACAAAGCCGTGATTTTGTGAAGTGATTTCGATTCTGCCTGTATCCACATTTTTCACAGGCTGATTAATGCCATGATGACCAAATTTTAGTTTTTCAGTATATCCGCCGATCGCCTGACCTATAATCTGATGCCCCAGACAAATGCCAAAGACAGGAATCTTACCGATAACGGTACGCGCCGCATCTACTATGTAGGGCAGAGCAGCCGGATCACCGGGGCCGTTGGAAAGCAGAACGCCGTCCGGCTTAAAAGCCAGAATTTCATCACTGGTAGAAAAAGCCGGGACAACAATAACTTGACAGCCATTATTTTCCAGCAGACGCAAAATATTATATTTGACTCCACAATCCAGAACAACGACGCGAAGCTTCTTTGCCGGTTTTCTGGCGGGTATTTTACTTTGAGAAGGAGCACCTTTTTTCCATAAATAAGGCTTTAAGCAGGAGACTTCCCTCACCAGATCTCGCCCGATAAGCCCAGGATAAGCTTGAACTTTAGCCAGCAATTCGGGAATGTCTTTCGTTTCGGTGGAAATAATCCCTTTCATGGAGCCCGACAGGCGCAGGCGACGCGTTAAAGCGCGGGTGTCTATACCCTCCAAACCAATTTTTCCGTGATCTTCCAAAAATGATTTGAGGCTTTGGCGCATCCGCCAGTTACTGGGGTTAGGTTGATATTCCTTGACGATGAACCCTTCCAAATGAATGCTCGCGGATTCCATATCCTCTTCATTTATACCGTAGTTGCCGACAAGAGGATACGTCATGGTGACAATCTGGCCTTTATACGAAGGGTCGGTAATGACTTCTTGATAGCCGGTCATGCCTGTATTAAAAACAACTTCACCCATCGTTTCGCCCTTGCCCGCAAAGGCAGTCCCTTCGAAAACGCTGCCATCTTCCAGGACTAGCAAAGATCTACGTTCTTTTCTTAAGAGTGACATTGTTAGGAATTTATCCCCCGGCAGAACTAATATCTTGAGGCTTCTTCAGGTAACACACGCGCCTCATCGGTGGGAAGTGTTTATCTTTTTTTTCCGGTCTCGTCAATGATTAAAGATGAAAGGAACGGTCATCGTAACAAATTTTTATTCAAGATGACCGTTCCTTTTTTGTAATTTACATATCGTAGTAAAGAGCAAACTCATATGGATGCGGACGCAGATCCATAGCTTCCACTTCATTCTTCATCTTGTATTCAATCCAGGTGTCAATTACATCTTGTGTAAAGACATCATTCTTGAGCAGGAATTTATGA
>DATKPG010000018.1:0-11731 GCA_035524255.1 Smithella sp.
TAGGTTGGTCTGGAAAGCGATCTCGTCGATGGTCTTGACAATTTTCGCTGTGGAATCCGACGACGATTTAATCTGATTGATAGCCGATGACATCCGGCTCATGCTCTCCACGCCCTTATCGGCGCTCTGGCGGGCCTGGTCCGCTACGCCCTTGGCCTCCCGGGCATTTTGAGCGTTCTGCTTGGTCATGGAGGACATCTCCTGCAGTGAGCTGGAGACTTCCTCAAGGGAACTGGCCTGCTCGCTTGCGCCCTGCGACAGCGCCTGCCCCCCTGAACTTACCTGAACACTGGCTGAGGCTACCTGCTGGGCGCCGACGGCCACCTGCCTAAGGGCCTTATCCAGGTTCTCCACAGCCGAATTGATCGACTCTTTGATCTTGGCGTAGTCCCCTTGATAATCGCCATTGACACGGGCGGACAAATCCTTGTCAGCTACTTTTTCCAAAACCACAGATGCTTCGCCGATCGGACCCATAATAGCATCCAGTGTGTTATTGACGCCGGCCACGATTTCCTGATAGGCGCCATTAAATGCTTTGGCATCACCTCTGACATCGAGATTGCCGTCCATGGCCGACTTGGTGAGAAGGTTCATCCCCTTTACCAGGTTTCTGATAGTTTCCGTCAAACGTTTCAGGACCGGTGATATTTCGTCAGTGTTGTCCTTAACGGCCACATCCGTACTGACATCCCCCTCGGAAATCTTCTGCATCGTCCCGATAACTACCTGCTGGAGGTTCTCAGCGAAGGAATCCATTTCTCTGGCCATCATTCCGATCTCATCCTTGCGTCTGATGTCCAGACGTTGGGAAAGGTTACCCCTGCCTAGTTCCTGCAATCCTTGAACAACTTTTTTCAGCGGGTGCAATGATCGTGAAACTACTAGACCCATCGTTGTCATGATACAGAGAATAAGTGCTAAAATTGTAAGTGAGATCAGGAAAACCGAGTGCTGACTGAGTCTGGTTATTATCTGAACCACTTGATCCTTGGGAATACCCGCGTAAAGAATACCTATTACCGCACCTCTGCTATTGAGCAGGGGTTCGTATACCGCAAGATACGGCTTGCCAAAAATATTGGCCTCACCGGTATAACTACGCCCATTTATGCAATCCTGGTAAGCTTTACTATCAGTGCCCAGATTCGTTCCATTAGCCCTGCTGCCATCATTTTTTTTAACGGTGGTCACTATCCTGACGAAGTCGTTACCGCTGCGCGCAAAAATAGTAGCCGTGCTGGAAAAGTGTTTTGAGATCCAGTCCACGACTTCATACCGATTGGCTAGCGGCACGCCATTATGGTCGACCAACATTGCGCCTTGCAGTTCCATCTGGCCATAGTTTCGCTCCACCTCTTCACGAAAAATGCTTATCTCTGAGGAAAGATTCTGTTCCAAAACAGAATCTGCCACAGTGGTGGCTGTCGTTCTTAATTATTTATTAGCTATTAAAAGTACCGCTACCGTGAAGATAACTATTGGAATTAGACAGTAGAGTATAATTTTTATCCATATACGCACTTTTATTCTCCTTTCTAGAGCATAAAATTTTTTTATTTATTTATCTGGATTCTCATCCGGCTTCTTTGTTGTTTTCGCCGATATCCTTTTTTATATTAATTATGTCGGAAGAAGTTATCACCTTTTCAATATCCAGAAGCAGGCGGATGCGTCCACCGGTTTTGCCCACGCCTAAAAGATATTCGGTATTTACGTCCGGCCCGAAAGACGGGGTGTCTTCGATATCATCGGAAGACACATTGACGACCTCGGAGACCTTGTCCACCAGAATCCCCATCATTAAACTTGATGTTTTGATAACGATGATGCAGGTTTCGTCGGTAATCCCGGTCTGATTCATGCCGAACTTAACATTGAGATCCATAATGGGATGAATCTTGCCCCGCAGATTGATGACTCCCCGGATGTATCTGGAGGTCAGCGGAACCGGTGTGATCGGCATCCGGCCGATGATCTCCTGAACCTTGAGTATCTCCACCCCATATTCCTCATTGGCAAGGAAAAAGGTCAGATATTTACCGGCACGGGGATCAACCATGGCAGAATGATTTCCTTTGACGGCGGTCGCGTTGTTCATGTTTACCCCCTAACATGATCCATTGATTATATTATTTATTAAATCCCCAAATTTAAGCAGTAGCCGATTTCAAACAATATTCAGACTTTTCAAGGCATTTTTCAAAACCTGAATTGAAACCGGTTTTTCAAAATAAAAAGCCGCTCCCAGAGATTGAGCGATCTCCATAACGGCGGAGCTGCCATAGCCTGTGACTAGAATCACAACGGTTTCAGGATAGAATTCCTTAATGTGTTTTATGATGTTCAAACCCTCCTCACCATCCACGCCTGTCAGCCTCAGATCGACTATCGCCGCGTTATAAGTATTATTTTTCAGAAGGTCTTCCGTCTCAGCAACTGTCTCAGCGGTATCCACATCAATATTCGGACTTTTTAGCAATTTTTTAAATGCCAGTAAGATAGCTTTTTCATCATCGACAATCAGAATCCTTTGTTTCATTTTTCGCTCCCATATTTTAAGGTTACACACGTCTGCCAATGATCAAAAATTCAAGTTTCATGCCATGATCTTTTGCAAGATTTATCTTTATTTTACAAATAGATAGGTCGAACGGCCATTAGATGATCATTCTCACTTTTGAGAAAACTTTGATGTGTTTATCAAAAATGAGAATCAAGTTTTGAATAAACTGGTTCAGGAAAATTAATGATAATAATTACCGGCAGGAAACAACCCTGTGAACGGATCGTGTTATTACGGGCGGAAGACCTGATTCTTTTTTTATTTGATCATCACGTTATATCTTTTGATTTTGCGGTACAAAGTTGGACGCGATATGCCCAAAACTTTGGCTGCGGCACTGGTATCCCCACCGCATTTTGCCAAAATATCCCTGATATGTGTTATTTCGGCCTCTTCAATTGACGAATTTTTCATTTCGGGCCGGTCTTCCGGCATCTGTAAATCCAGTCCCGAAAAATGCCACGGCTTGAGAATATCGCCTCCCGAGAGCATAACGCCGCGCTCCAGCACATTTTTCAACTCCCTGATATTTCCCGGCCAATTATAGCCGCTGAGCAGCTTCAACACATCAGCCGGGATTTCAGCGCCCGTGTAATTAAGGCTTTTCAGTAAGTGAAGCATAAGACCCTCGATGTCCGGGCACATTTCTCTCAGGGCCGGCAGAGAAATTGAAAACACATTGATCCGGTAATAGAGATCCAGCCTGAATCGGCCATGTTTTGTATCGGATAACAGATCCCTGTTAGTGGCGCAAATCAGCCGGAAATTGCTCTGGCGCATTTTGACTTCGTCCATCCGGCGATACTGTTTTTCTTCAATCACTTTCAGGAACTGGGCCTGCACCGAAAGGTCCATATCCCCTATTTCGTCCAAAAATAGTGTGCCGCCATCGGCGACCTCCAGAAGCCCCTGCTTATCCTGATGGGCGGAAGTAAACGCTCCCCGCGCGTGACCGAATAACTCACTGCTTAAAAGATCGCCTTTCAGCGCGGAACAATTGACCTCCACGAAAAAACCGGATCTGCGGGAACTGTGATCATGGATCCATCTGGCCAGCACACCCTTGCCGGTTCCGGTCTGTCCGTAGATTACAACCGTGCTGTCCCTGCCCGATACCATCTCGGCCAACTCCAGCACTTTTTTTATAGCCGGACTTTCCCCGAAGTACGGTTCGGGACGCTGGTCCATCCTTTTTCTGGTCATTTCTTTGCTGCGCAGCCTTTTTAATTCGATACTTTTGCCAAGATAGATATTCAACTCATTCATGTCGACGGGTTTGGTCAGGAAATTATCGGCTCCCAGCTGCATTGCTTTTACGGCAAGAGGAACGTCTCCCGTACCGGTAATAACGACCAGCGCTACTTCGGGATAATTTCGGCGGATGTCGGCGATCAAATCGAGTCCGTTTCCATCGGGCAGAGAGAGGTCCAGTAAAATGATGTCAAAACAGTCCTGCGTAATTTTAAGCTTGGCCTCGGCTATCGTGCCTGCCGTTTGAACCTGATATCCCGTTTTATTAAGATAGGCGGAGAAACCAAACTGGATCGAAGGTTCGTCGTCAATCAGCAACACTATCGGTTTCATGCATGCTCCTCGCCACTATAGAATGGAATGGTGAACCGGGCGGTACAGCCCGGCGCGTCTTTATTGTTGGCTATCTCTATTGTTCCGCCATGGTTTTCGATGATATGTTTGCATAAACTTAAGCCCAGACCCGTGCCACCCTTGCGAGTAGTATAAAACGGCTCAAAGACCTTGGACGGATCCTGAGATTTAAGCCCTGCTCCCCTGTCTATGATCTCTACCATCAGGTAGTCCTCGGAAGCTTTGCTTAGCGCAAGTATGATTATTTCATCTTTGGGACTGTTCTGAGCGGCATTTTCCATTAAATTGATGATCACCTGCTGGATTTTACTGGAATCTGCCAGCACAAAATCATCTTGCGGCAGGTTATTTATAATCTTTATCTGATGGGACAGCTGGGGATGGGCTTCCATCCAGTATCCCAGCGAAGCCGTGGCTATCTCCGTTAATAATACCTGATTGAATAATGAAGACTGAATCGGTTTTCCCAGATCCAGAAGATCGTTCATCAAACGGGAGAGACGTTCCACCTGGGTTTTGATGTGCATCAGATAATCTCTATAATCGGACTTTTCATCCATGTCTATTGCCATGGCCTCACTGATGGCCTGAATGGCATGAAGCGGGTTGCGCACCTCATGGGCCACTCCCGAGGCAATCTGGTTCATCAGTTTTGTTTTTTGGGATTCTACCAGCTCTTTTTCCATACGCTTTTGTTCGGTAACATCCTGCAAAATAAAAATAAGGGATTCTTCATTGTCCATATTAATGGATCGGGCGGAATACATACCGTCACGCACAGAACCGTCCCTGCGCCTAAAGGCAATTTGACGATGTAAAACATCCCCGCCCGCTCCCAACTCCGCAACCAGAAAATCCCGTTCTGATGGATCGGCCCAAAAATTAAGGGGCCGCTCAGAAGATTTGGTTCCAATCGCGACTTCCCTCTGCCAACCGACTATATCTTCAAACCCTCTGTTTACGTCTTTTATGAGACCATCCTTAAGCCTTGTTATGGCTATACAATCCGGCGTTGTCATAAATATTTTATAGAATTTTTCTTCGGCCAGCTTGCGCTCCGTTATATCCTGCAGGATAAAAATAATGCATTCTTCTTCGCCGATGTTGATGGGCCGGGCGGAACAGATACCGGTATGAACAGAGCCGTCACTTCGCCGGAATTCAAATTCATAATTAATGACATCTCTGCCGGCTTGCAAGTCTGCCAGCATAAAGCTCCGATCCGATAAATTTACCCAGAAATTAAAGGTCGGATCCGTAGTCTTAGTTCCGATAACTTGTTCCCGCCTCCAGCCGATAATATCTTCGAATCCTTTGTTTACGTCTATAACAATTCCATCACCGATGCGCACGATAGCTATCCCGTCCGGTGACGTCATAAAAATTTTATGGAATTTTTCTTCCGCCTTTTTACGCTCCGTTCTGTCCCGGACAATACCGCGAAAAGCAATAACACGGTTATCAGCATCTTTGATGGGGCTTACGGACGTCTCTAAATATTTAATGATTCCATTTTTCGTGATAATTTCATATTCAATATTTTTTTCAGATTCTCCCGTGATGAATACCTTGTGATAGGTTTCATAGATTCTCTTTGCATTTTCTTCATCCATAAAATCGCGGTAATTAAGTTTTATTAATTCATTTTTAGGATAACCATCAATTTTGCAAAGCGCATTATTGACAAACAAAAAGTTCCCCTTCAGGTCGACTTCCGCATAACCATCTTCGATATTTTCGATGATCGTCCTGTGTTTTTCCTCGCTGCGGCTCAACGCCTCCTCCGCCAGTTTGCGTTCGGTAATATCTCTGGATACACCGTGAAGCCCGGTCAAAGCGCCGTTATTATCCCGAAGCCCCGTGACGATGGCCTCCAGCCAGCGGGTTGATCCGTCCTTATGATAATATTCCGCCACGAAGCTTATGGATCTGTTGGGATCGGCGTCACCCTGTTCTTCAACGGCAAGCTCTTTTGCAAGCATCTCCATCGCGATATTGATTGACTCAGGGGTCATTTGTCCGTCGATGGTTTTAGGAATCTCTTCCGGACTGAATCCGAGCACCTTTTGCACGGAAGGCGTTATATAAAGCGTGCGTAAATTCATGTCGGCGATCCAGACGATATCGGTCATTTTTTCGGCAATGAGTCTATATTGTCTTTCGCTTTCCCGCAGTGCATTTGCCTCCAGCTTTCTCTGGGTGATGTCCTGCGCGACAACCTCGCAACCAATCACCCGGCCCTGCGCGTCGTAAACATCTTTATTATTCAAATAAACGCATCGTTGATTCCCTTTTTTATCGATAACGTCATATTCTACCGTCTCCGGAACTTTTTCACCCCGGGACCTTTTTTCCAGACGCTCCGCGAACCGTTTTTTGCTGTCTTCAGTTAGAATATCGTATGGACTCAGCGTGTTTAATTCTTCCCGGCTGTAGCCGGTATACTCGAGGAAATAATTATTCGCGTCTGAAATTTTTCCGGTTCTAAAATCGATTCGATATATCCCGACATTAGCATTGTCGAAGAGTTGCTTATATCTTAACGTATTCTCCTTCAATTCCTCTTCCATCCGCCTTCGCGCCGTGCTGTCATAAACATTCATGATAAAACCCGATATAAGCGGGTTATCCAGCAGGTTTCTCCCCAGTCCTTCAAAATAGCGTTCTGAACCGTCTTTATGCAATACGCGGAAGGCATTGGGAATCGCTTTATCTTTTGACAGAAGAGCCTCGCGGTAATCATTGAAAGCACGTTCGAGATCATCGGGATGAATCAGCGCAAAGGCGCTTTTACCGATTAATTCTTCAGGTGTGTATCCTAAAAAACGTTCGACGGAGCGGCTGCAATATTTTGTGTCTCCGTTCTCATCTGTAATAAAAATAACATCTGAAGCATTATCGGTAATCTCCTTAAAGAAGCTTTCGCTTTTGAGCAATTTATCATAAGCTGCCCGTATCGTTCGCAGCGGTAAAAAATGAAAAATAAGAAAAAAGAGAATTCCTGAAAGAGTAGAACAAATGCCCAGCAAAACCGTATTGGTGACAACATGTGAAATAGAGCGTTCAATCTCAACGCGTGCCGCTTCCATACCCGAATTATAAACAGGCTGGCTGAAGGTCAAAATCGGTCGCGCCAGAGATTCCTTCGTTTCCGCTATGACGCGTCCATGGAGATCCCTGACTCTGCCGTTCACACGAATAGTATTATCGAGACGCCGCTCCAGTATTTCCTGAAGGCGGATTTCCTCAAATTGCCAGGATTTTGGATTTCTGGCAATGACTTCTTTAACCGCTCGCGCAGAAAATGCCAATTCGGTGTTGAGTGTGCCTTCCATATGTTGGTAGACAACAATAAAATATGTTGCGGGAATAGAAACGGCAATGATGAGACTGATTATAATGGTCAGATGGGATGAAATATTCGTTATGGATTGTTTGCGTAATTTCATTTATTAGCCATATTAATCGGAGGGCCGGCCAGCACCGCTTATGAACGTTCCTTTTGCAATAGATGAATTTAAGAAACTTTGCGAATTTTTTTATTTTTATTCTTTGTCTTTTTCTTCGCCGGACAGCCGCTTTATTAAATGAGCGGGAATTTCATTAAGAGGCAATATCTCGCAGGCAGCCCCCAGCTTGACAGCCTCTCCGGGCATTCCGTAGACCACCGAACTGGACTCATCCTGAGCTATGGTATGGGCTTTGTTTTGCCTCATGGCGAGAAGCCCGTCGGCCCCGTCGGATCCCATTCCGGTCAACAGAACCCCCATGGCGTTGGCCCCGGCCTGTTTGGCGACCGAATGAAACAGGACGTCCACGCTGGGCCTCTGATGATGGACCATGGGACCGCCTTTGATCCTGACCTGATAAAAGGCACCGCTTCGCTCCAGCAGCATGTGATGACCGCCGGGAGCTATCAGGGCCAATCCCGGAGTCACCGTGTCGCCTTCCTTGGCCTCCCGTACTTCTATTTTGCAGACGGTGTTCAGGCGGGCGGCAAAGCTTGCGGTGAAATATTCAGGCATATGCTGCACCACCATGATGCCGGGAATGTTCAGGGGCATCCTGCTCAGAAGGTTTTCTATCGCTATGGTTCCGCCGGTGGATGCGCCTATGGCAATAACTTTGTGGGTGGTTTTAAGCGGAATCTTATATACCGGGTTGCTTTCTTCCTCACTGGGTTCTATCACTGCCGTTTTGACAACCTTGGCCCGGGATGCCGTTCGAATAGCTTTGACCAGGCTCTGAGATATATCCGGAGCCGACAAACTGGATCCCGGCTTGCAGATCACTTCCACCGCCCCCAATTGCAATGCCCTGATGGCGTTTTGGCTGTTGCGGGGGGTTAAAGAACTTACCACGACAACCGGCAGCGGATGGAACTTCATCAGCTTGGATAAAAATGAAAGCCCGTCCATCCTCGGCATTTCCAGATCCAGGGTGATCACATCGGGTTTCAGCCGGACTATTTTGTCACGGGCCACGTAGGGATCAATAGCCCCTCCCACCACCTCTATATCGCTGTAGCGGGAAAGTTCCTCTGTCAGCAATTTGCGAACCAGAGCTGAATCGTCAACCACCAGAACCTTGATCACTCTTTTTTCTCCCTGGCGACAAAGTCGCCGTCCACAAAGAATTTAATATCTGCCCGCCCCTCATTAAAATTCATGGTAATCTCAGCCAGAGGGTTGTCCTGCCTGTTTTCCTGCAGCAGTTCATCTTTTTTCAGAGGTCTGGGGCTTTCAATTTTATATCCCAGCTTGCCCCGGCCAAGTGTTGTCACAACATTTCCACAAATTATATTGGCGACTTCCCCCAAAGCGTCCTTTTTCTGCTGGGCGCTCGGATTGTCAATACTTAAAATATTGGCGGCAATGGCCGAAAACAGACCGCCCCGGGTTTCGATCAATAACGAACCTGTATAATCGCCCCGGTATCTCACCTCTGAAGCGGCTTCCACTGTCAGATCGTTCTGAATATCCTTAAGTTCCGGCACCTGATACATAAAGCAGATGTCCTCAAAAGTATTGACCGCGGCTTCTTCAAGAACCTTCTCAATCTTTGCCTTCATTGCTTACCCCCGTAATGGCTATTATGACTTCCTTCAATATTTCCGGCTTAAAGGGCTTGTGGATGAAGGTGGCGCCCTGTTTGTGCATCATCTCTATCTTGCCGGGATCGCTCTCCGAACTGACTACGATAACCGGCAGGTTTTCATACTGATCGTTTTCCCTTAGATGCCGAATCATTTCCTCCCCGTCCATGACCGGCATGTGGATATCGATGAGAGCCAGATCTATCCATTTCTCCTGCAAAAGGCGCAGTCCTTTCTGGCCGTTTTCCGCCTCCCAGATATCACCCAGGGGCAAATCAGTCAGTTTTAAGGTTTTTATGATGATTGATCGCATGACTGCACTGTCATCAACCACCAGAATATTTAATGCCATATTATCGTCTCCCTGTTTTTATTCTTTTAGTTTTTTCTTTTTTCTTAAAAAGCAGTCATCCTTACAACTCTTTAAGAGAACCCTTGGATTTGATGAGCATCTTCCCGTTTTCTACTTCCAGCGTCACTGTGCGTGAGCCGTAGCCCCCCACATCATAAGCCTTAAGCATCAGGCCCTCGCTCCATAAATATTTGCGCAGGCTCACAAAATTGCGGCGGCCGATTTTAAAAAAATCTTCTTCTTCGTTTTCTTTTGAACTGGATCCTCCGGCCACCCGAATAATCAAGTCATGTTTGCGGGAACCCTTCCGGTAAAAATCGTCCAGCATTTTTTTCATCCCGCTATCCACGTACAAGCATGGGTTTCCGGCCGCCTTGTTCCGGTCAATGCCGGAATCCGGCAACATGCAGTGCAGTAATCCCGCTTTTCTTTGCCTGACATCATAAATCGTTATCCCCAGGCAGCTGCCCAAAGCATATGTAATCAACAAGTCCGCAACATCCCCTGATATTTTAAGATCGGCCACGCCTACTGTATAAACCATAAACTATTACTTTCCTTTGGACCCGACAGACTTTCTATGGGACGCAGCCGGTGATTTAATCTTTTGGTATACGGCCGGCTTCAGATAACGGTAATCGTGAGCCAGAAACGTCAGGCTCTCCGAATGCCCCACCAGCAGGTAGCCGCCCTCCCGCAGTATGGACCAGAATCTCCTGACCAGGTTCTCCTGAGTCGGCTTGTCAAAATATATCATCACATTGCGGCAGAATATCACATCAAACAGCCCTCTCATGGGCCACTCCTCCATCAGATTAAGCTTCGCAAAACAGACCATGGACTGCAGTTGGGGAACCACCCGGTATTTACGTCCGCCTCCAATCTCTATATGTTTAAAATACTTAAGTTTCAGTTGAGGCGGCACAGTCCTGAGAGATTCTCCGTCATACAAGCCTTCGCGAGCCCGCTCCATCATCCGGTCGGAGATGTCGGTGGCCAGTATTCTGACGTCGCGTTTCTCGATGTCGGGAATAGACTGGCTCAAGACTATTGCTATGGAATACGGCTCTTCGCCCGATGAGCAGCCGGCGCTCCATATCCTGATAGGGCCCTTGGACAATCCGGGGATAATTTCATCCCGTAAGAAATCCAGATGTTCGGATTCCCTGAAAAAATTTGTCTTGTTGGTGGTCAGCACATCCACCATTGCCCGCATCTCGCATCCGCTTTTGTCGCTTAGCAGATATTTAAGGTAACGATCGAAATCGGAAATCTTCAAATGCCTGAGCCGCTTCAAAAGCCTTGCCTTGACCAGTTCTTCCTTGCCCTCATGCAGATCTATTCCCGCAACCTGATAGACAAGCCCGCTGATTCTATCAAACTGCTTGGCAGAAAGTTTTAAGGAATAAAAATCTGTCGAATAATTTTTTAAATCTGAATCCAACATATTTATTTTTTATCACCTTACGTACGCAACAGATGCCCGGACTGGCCGTCAGATTGCGTGGCCGTGGAATATTCATCTGAGCCGGTAAGTTTAAAGCCGGCAACCATGCTCCGCATCTCTTCGGACTGCGAAGACATCTCCTCGGCGGCGCTGGCCGATTCCTCGGCGTTGGCCGCGTTCTGCTGAGTGACCAGATTGAGCTGCTCTACGGCCTTGTTTACCTGGCTTATTCCCTCATCCTGCTGCTCGGATGCCGCCGCGATCTCCGCTACAACCTGGCTGACCTGGTTAGTCTTCTCGACAATATTCTGGAAGTTCTTCAAAACCTCGGCGTTGATGGCCACGCCGTTTTCGGAATTCTTTACCGCGTCTTCAATTAAATTAGCAGTGTTCTTGGCCGCCTCGGCGCTGCGCATGGCCAGATTCCGCACTTCTTCGGCAACCACCGCAAATCCCTTCCCTGCATCACCTGCCCTGGCCGCTTCCACCGCGGCATTGAGCGCCAAAAGGTTTGTCTGGAAAGCAATCTCGTCGATGGTCTTGACGATTTTGGCCGTGGAATCCGACGATGATTTGATCCGGTTGATGGCCGATGACATCCGGCTCATGCTCTCCACGCCCTTATCGGCGCTTTCGCGGGCCTGCTCGGAGACGCCTTTGGCCTCC
>DATKPG010000019.1:0-26932 GCA_035524255.1 Smithella sp.
CTATCCGATGGCTATAGAAGACTTTAACAAGGCCATCAAGCTGGCGCCCAATAGCGCTAACGCCTATAACAATCGGGGGCTTGCTTATTTCATGCAAGGCAACGATAAGAAAGGCTGCAGCGACGTGCAAAAAGCCTGCTCACTGGGATTCTGCAAAGCACTGGAATTAACGAAAAGTCGCGGAGCATGCCACTGATGTTTTTATATTTTATATTACTTTCTTTCAAATAGTCATCAACTTTGAAAACTGTGAGTAAGCATTTGGTTCTGACCATTGTGCGGACACAAGAGTGGACACAAAACGTAGTGCTTATAATGCTTTTTATGACTCCCATGTTATGTAAATAGCTAATAAATTCAATCATAACGGGGTGGCATGGAGGTTCTTTCACGGCTGTAACCGGGGTTCGACTCCCCGTGGGGACGCCAATATCTTACTCAATGATCTGAGGTAGTTACACTACCTCAGATTTTTGTTTTTGCCGGCGTGATGGCAAGGCATTTTCATGCGTCGACATTTATAGTTTTTTATTAATTAAGGATGCAATTAAGTTTTAAAACTGAATTCAACAGACGTGTCATACCGGTCATATAAATAAAAAAGGGCAATATAAGAAATATTTGCCCTTTTTATCGATCCGAACCTGAATATTATTCTTCTTTTTTCTTGCTTGCTTTTTTCTTGGGTGCGGCTTCATCCGCGTCAGCGGGTTGTTTTTTTGCTTTTTTCGGCGTAGTTTCATCAGCTGCTGCTGGTTGTTGTTTTGATTCTTTATCAGCCAGTGCTGCCTTCTTTTTGGATTTCGGCTCCGCCTGTTTTGCATCATGCGCTGGTTCCGATTTTTCCTCTTTATTCGCTGATTCGGCAAGCTTCTGCGCTTTAGCCTGCGCTAATTCCTGAGTGCGCGTAACAAATTTATCGAACACCGCAATTCTCATATTAGTCTGCCTGATTTTTGATTTTAGGCTCTTAACAAGAGGATCATTTTTAGCTTTTTCTTTGCTGACCCCTTTTTGATCTAATTGTTCCAATCGCAAGGCCAGTTTTTTTTCAAATACGCGGAGCTGTTCAATCCTTACATTCTTACTCTTTGATGCCATCTTTCTCTCTCCTTATGTTTTAAATATTTGGCACTTTCAGATAGCAATATTTTAAATTTAAAGCTATCAAAATTATCATCTCATATTAGATTAATTTTCTCCCTGATCTTACCGCTATTTTTTCATTTTAGCTCCATCAATCCAATGACTTCCACATGACTTGTTTGCGGAAACATATCCACGGGCAAAAGGCTCTTCAATTCATAACCGCATTCATTTAAATATTTCACGTCTCGAGCCTGTGTAGCCGGGTTGCAGGATATATATACAACCCTGTTGGGTTGCAAATCTACAATTGCTTTTAACACTGCCTTTTCACAACCTGTACGGGGAGGATCAAGAACAATCAAATCTACTTTATCTCCCTGTTGCAGAAATCTTCCCCTCAATACTTTCTCAATATCTCCATGAAGAAATTTTGCGTTTTTAACACCCAGATTTTCCGCATTTATTTGCGCGTACTTTACTGATTTCTCATTTAATTCTATGCCTATAACATTTTTAGCATAAGATGAAAGAAAAATAGAAAAGAGCCCGCTCCCGCAATAGGCATCAACGATGGTATTTATTTCATCGTTTTGGGTCAAACGGCAAACCTCGTCAACCAATTTATCCGTCAGATATAAATTGGCCTGAAAAAATCCATCGCGGGGCGCCAAAAAATTATTTCCTTTCACCGTTCTGACAACTGATTCTTTTTTGCCGGACTGACCGGCCGGACATTCAGACCAGATTATCAGTTGCGGGTCATTATCATGAGGCAGCCGTTTATTCCCCCGAAGAATCCGCAGTTGTTCATTAATTGTTTCATCCATGATCTCGCAATTTTCAATATCGACCACTTTGCCGCCGGATGTATCTAAAAAACCAATCTCCCGTCTATTCGATGCAGCACCGGCATGATATTGAGCTTTACCCCGATAATGATAAATTTGGGGCGAAGCTATTGGCTCTGAAACGAGAGGATTTACGATTTTACCGATTTTCCAAAAGGCTTCTTCTACCTGCCTTTTTTTTATGACCAGCTGATATTCATAATTCAGGTGCTGATAGCAACAACCGCCGCATTTTTCATAATAACGGCACAAAGGTTTTGTACGCAATGGAGATTGTTTGATTATTCTCAATATTCTGCCGCGTACAAATTTCTTTTTCAGTTGAATTATTTCAATTTCCAATTCATCGCCCGCGGCGGAAAATGGAACAAAAACAACAAAATTATCAATACGGCCAACGCCTTCCCCGCCGAAGGCCACTGAATCAATTTTTATGATGATGCGATCTTTGAGTTGCAAAACAATTCTCCTTTTATATAAATAACATATAGACCGCACGGCAGTCAATTTAAGATAGTATTTTTCTTTACAACTCGGCATAATATTGTTAATTATGCCTTTAATCAAAAAAAGGTATAAACAATTTTATGTGCTCGCAAGATGTTGTCATAATAATTCGCTGCAAACGGTCAGGGAGAAAGTTCTGCAAGCTCGAAGAACAAGGTATGGAGCAATACATGAAATTGTTAAAAGGTATTTAAATGTCTTCAGGAAGAAAATCAATTCTTTGCCCTAATTGCCGCAAATTAATCAGTATGGATGAACCTGTCTGTCCTTATTGCGGACTTGTACGTCCCGGTTTGCATAATACCGCCGGTATTATTCGAAAAATATTTTTGGGTTCCGATCCGGTCAGAACAATTATTTATGTTAACATCGCTTTTTACGTTCTGTCGCTAATATTGGGAGGAGTTTCAACGGGAGGCGCTTTCAACTTCCTGTCGCCGTCGACCCAAAGTCTTTTTTTATTAGGAGCAACCGGCACCATCCCTGTTATAGGAGCTCATCGCTACTGGACTTTAATTTCCGCTTCGTTTCTGCACGGGGGGATACTGCATATTGCTTTCAACATGATGGCTTTATATCAACTGGGTCCCTTCGTTCTGAGAGAATTCGGCTTTCATCGTTTTATTAACCTGTATGTAATTACGGGAGTTTGTGGCTTCGCGCTTTCCGTATTATTTGGAGTGCCTTTTACAATAGGCGCTTCCGCCAGTATCTGCGGTTTGATCGGCGCGATTATTTATTTCGGCAAAAGCCGCGGCGACCGCTATGGAGATATCATATATAAAGAGGCCATCGGATGGGTGATAGGATTGGTAGTTTTTGGATTGATATTCAGCGGCATAAATAACTGGGCGCACGGCGGCGGAATATTATCAGGAATAGGACTTGCCTATCTCATGGGCTATAACGACAACAAACAGGAAAGCGCGTGGATCAAGCTTTTGGCCTATGCCTGTATTTTGCTTACGGTTTTGGTTTTAATCTGGGCGGTGGCAAATTCAATGTTGGGCGCTAAAGAAATATCAATCTGATAAAATTATAAATATAACGGGAGCATTATTGAATGTCTGATCAATCAAATCCTCCGCAACCGGCACTGCAAACCGGTGAGGAGTTATACGGATTTAAAGTTTTACGCGTGAAAGCATTTCCCGAAATCCGGGTTACCGCTTATGAAATTGAACATAAAAAGACCGGCGCCAAAATTTTGCACCTGCATTCATTCGACCGTGAAAATTTATACGCGATCGGGTTTCGCACTCCGCCGTCTGATTCCACAGGATTGCCGCATATTCTGGAACATTCCGTGCTGGCAGGTTCCGAAAAATATCCGCTAAGAGACGTCTTTAAAGAATTAATGCGTTCAACACTGCAAACTTTCATCAACGCCTTTACCTATCCGGATAAAACGATTTACCCGGTAGCCAGCCAGATAAAAACGGATTTTTTCAACCTTGCCCGTGTTTATACCGATCTGGTGCTTCATCCGCGAATGCTCAAGGAAACTTTCCTTCAGGAAGGTCATCATCTTGAATTTTCCTCACAGGATGATTTATCAAGCAACCTGATTATTTCAGGCATCGTTTACAATGAAATGAAAGGGGCATATTCATCTTCTGATTCTCTGATCTATAAAGTCCTGCAGGAAAATGTATATCCCGACAGCGTTTACGCATTTGATTCCGGCGGAGATCCCGATGTGATTCCCACACTCACGTACGAACAGTTTCGGGAATTTCATCGCACTTATTATTCACCGACAAACGCGCGGTTTTTTATTTATGGCGATATCACAACATCCGAGCATCTCGCCTTTCTTTCTGAAATGCTTGCGGGCTTTGAGCGCGTTGAAATAGACTCATCAATAAAAAGCCAGGAGCGCTTAAATGCGCCCCGTGTAGTCCGAGGCACCTATCCCATAGGAAAAGATGAATCTCTCCGGAACAAAACGATGGCAAACATTGCCTGGATGATGTCCGATAATACGGATTATGAAACTTCTCTGGTTCTGGAGATTATATCCGCCCTGCTCGTGGGAAGCGCCGCCAGTCCCCTGCGCAAAGCGTTGATCGATTCCGGTCTGGGGGAAGACCTGACGCCGGTAAGCGGCATTGAAGCCGATCTGAAGCAGTTGATGTTTTGCGTTGGTTTAAGGAATATGCAAAGTTCTGACGCGAAAAAGATTGAAAAACTGATTTTTGACACATTGCAGAATATTATCATCAAAGGTTTTGACAGTGAACTGATTGAAGGCGTATTGCATCAGGTCGAGCTTCACGGCAAAGAAATAGTTCGCGGTTCTTATCCTTACGGCATTGCGCTGATGGGCAACGTGTTTCAGACATGGCTCTATGACGGCGATCCATTAATCGGATTGGATTTTTCCAAGGCGATTGAAAATATTCGTAAGCGCTGGAGTGCCGATCCTCAAATCTTCCAGAAGATGACAAAACAATGGTTTGTGGATAATCCCCATCGCGTCCTGGCAATTATGGAACCGGATGCCGATTTTAACGATAAAAAAGAAAAAACTTATCAGAAAAAAATGGCGGAATTTAAATCGTCGCTGCCGGAAAGTGAACTGGCACGAATAAACTCTCAGGCCAAAGCGTTGAAAAAGTTTCAAACGGAACAGGATTCGCCCGGGGCCGCGGCAACCCTACCGAAGCTAAAACTGGAAGATATACCGAAATCAATAGATACGATTCCCTCAAAAATTTCTTTAATCGGCGATGTACCGGCCCTCGAACACGATATTTTCACCAATGGTATCGCTTATGTGGATTTAGCTTTTGATATAGCGCATGTGCCTGAAGAGCTTCAGCCTTATTTGCCTCTTTTGGGTAAAATAATTATCGGAATGGGGGCCGCCGGTTTTACCTATGAAGAAATGGCCAAGCGTATCGCCCTGAAAATGGGCGGTTTAGGCTTTGATCTTGCCGCGGGCTTTTCCGCGGACGCGGGCTCTGCATGGCAAAAGGTGATCATCTCCTTTAACGCGCTTTATCGCAATTTACCGGACGCGATAAATATCTTAAGCGATATTATTTTCGCGGGTGATTTAAGCGCGGATGCGCGAATGAAGGATTTAATATCCGAAAGGAAGAATAATCTGCAATCAGCGATTGTCCCTTCCGGCCATATTTTTGCCAAAATGGCTGCGGGCGCCGCGCTTACCCTGCCTGCATACCGGGATGAACAGTGGCATGGACGCACACAACTGAAGTTTGTTCAGAATACAGCTAATAATTTTAGCAGCTCAAAACAAAATTTGCATGAAAAGTTGGAATTGTTACAAAAAATTATATTTAACCGAAAAAATCTGGTCATCAACTTAACCGCGGAAGCCTCGGGATTAAATATCGTAAAAGATAATATTTCTGGGCTTCTGGATAGACTGCCTGCCCGGGATTCAGCAAAAGCCCAGGCAACGCCGTCGTTGTTACCCGTATCTTCGGGAATTTCCATTCCGGCACAAGTATCCTATGTTGCCTATGTTTTAAAAACGCCTGCTTATACTGACCAGGCTTCCGCTCTTTTGATGATTTCAGCAAAAGAGCTATCCAACAATTATCTTTACAAACATATCCGTGTACAGGGTGGGGCTTACGGAGGCATGTCCTCTTTTGATCAATCGCTGGGTTTATTTTCTTTTCTTTCTTATCGCGACCCGCACCTTACGGAAACACTGCAAATATTCAAAGACGCGCAAGCGTTCTATTCCCAAAACGAAATTTCCGCAAGCGATATGGAAAAGGCAATCATCAGCACCATTGGAATGATTGACAAGCCGTCAGATCCGGCAGGTCGCGGCTATACCGCGCTTGTGCGCAGTTTTGCCGGAATAAATGACGATATGCGTCAGAAATACAGAAATGATATTTTGTCGGCAACTCCGCAAAAATTAAAAAACGCTTTGGTTGATTATTTTTCTGGGGCGGCAAAATCAGCCTCGGTAGCCGTGTATTCCTCGCCGGAAAAGTTAAATGAAGCCAATAAGATTTTGAAAGAAAAGCTTGTCCTGGAAAGTCTATCCGATGAACAGCCGGTATGAACTTCCTTCATAAAAAAACGGCGGTTAAAAAATTTCTAACCGCCGTTACAAGTAAGTCTTTTTTAATCAGAATTAATTAAAATATAATCAATTTATTGTTTTTCAGCCACATTGATACGAGCTATTGCCCGCGCTAACGCGGCGCGCATTATTTCGTATTCGACATCTTCCTTGGTCAGCTGTCCAAGACGAGATTCTGCATTGTCCTTCGCCTTCAGGGCTCTTTCTTTATCGATATGGTCGGATCTTTCGGCTGTTTCAATCAATATTGTAACTTTACTTGAAGTAACTTCCGCATAACCGGTGTTCACCGAATAATAGGTTTTTTTGCCGTCTTTGATATAATTCAACTCACCGATATCGACGGCGCTTAAAAACGCCTCATGACCGCGCAACACACCGAATTCACCTTCCGCCCCCGGGATGGTAACTTCCTCTATCTTATCCGAAAAAACCATCTTTTCCGGGGTTACAATTTCAAGCATTAATTCGTCTGCCATTTACCTTCTCCAACTAGGTTTTATGAAGCAATCTTCTTGGCTTTTTCCACTGCTTCTTCAATACCGCCAACCATGTAAAAAGCCTGCTCAGGCAGATCATCATGTTTGCCTTCCAGAATTTCCTTAAATCCTCTCACGGTATCGGGGACGGATACAAATTTTCCTTCCGTTCCTGTAAACTGAGCGGCAACAAAGAAGGGCTGAGACAAGAATCTCTGAATCTTTCTGGCTCTGCTAACGGTAAGCTTGTCAGCTTCGGAAAGTTCGTCCATACCCAGAATGGCAATAATGTCCTGCAAATCTTTATATTTCTGAAGCGTTACCTGAACATGGCGGGCAACGGCATAATGTTCTTCACCAATAACGTTCGGATCCAGAATACGCGATGTGGAATCCAGAGGATCCACCGCCGGATAAATACCGAGTTCCGCGATCGGACGGGACAAAACGACCGTTCCGTCAAGATGCGCAAATGTAGTTGCCGGCGCGGGGTCAGTCAAGTCGTCAGCGGGAACGTATACGCATTGAACGGCTGTAATTGAGCCTTTGTTTGTTGAGGTAATGCGTTCCTGCAATTCACCAAGGTCCTGTGCCAGTGTCGGCTGGTAACCGACAGCGGAAGGCATGCGTCCCAAGAGAGCCGAAACTTCAGAACCTGCCTGCGTAAAACGGAAAATGTTATCGACAAACAAAAGCACGTCCTGGCCTTCGACATCGCGGAAATATTCCGCGTTGGCCAATGCTGTCAAAGAAATTCTTGCTCTGGCTCCGGGCGGTTCAGTCATCTGTCCGTAAATTAGAGCGGCCTGTTTGATAACGCCTGATTCCAGCATTTCACGATAAAGATCGTTCCCTTCACGTGTTCTCTCACCGACGCCCGCGAACACGGAAATTCCGCCGTGGTGCATAGCGATGTTATGAATCATTTCCATCATAACGACTGTCTTGCCGACGCCTGCTCCGCCGAACATGCCCATCTTGCCGCCGCGGGGAAATGGCACCAAAAGATCAATAACTTTAACGCCTGTTTCCAGAACGTGCACGGATGTATCCTGCTCCAGGAAAGTCGGTGAAAGTCTATGAATGGGCATTTTACTATCGGCGTCAATGGGGCCCAGACCATCCACGGGACGACCGACAACGTTCTGAATTCTGCCAAGGCATGATTTGCCGACGGGAACGGTAATCGGCGCTGCCGTGTCTTTGCAGTTCATACCGCGAACCAAACCGTCAGTAACATCCATTGCGATGCAGCGGACAACGTTGTCGCCCAAGTGCTGCGCTACTTCGACAACCAGGTTATCCTCATTGTCGTTAATCGCCGGGTTGGTAATTAAAATAGCGTTTAAAATGCTGGGAAGCTTTCCCTCTTCAAAAGCCACGTCAACAACGGGTCCAATAACCTGAACAATCTTTCCGATATTCATAACTATCTCCTTACAAATAGTCGCATTAATATATTTTACATGCGGCAGATTGCCGCAGAAAAATTAACCTTTTGCCAGAGCTTCTGTACCGCCTACGATATCCATCAACTCCGCTGTAATCGCCGCCTGTCTTGCTTTGTTCATCTTCAGGGTCAAACTGCTGATCAATTCTTCACAATTGCTGGTTGCATTATCCATAGCCGCCATCCGCGCTCCGTTCTCGCCAGCCGATGTTTCCAAGAGAGCTCGATAAACCAGAACGTGAACATACATCGGCAAAAGCTTTTGCAATAAAATTTCTTCTGATGGTTCATAGGAATAATCGAGACGTTTGTCAGGATCAACATCTACGTCCTGCCCGATAGAGGGCAAAGGAAATAATCTGACAACTGTCGGCTTTTGCACGGACACATTAACGAATTGATTGTAAATCAGATAAAGCTCATCATATTCTTCTTTGATAAAAGGAGCAATGACTTCATCAGCGACAGAAACAGCAAGTGTCATATCAAATTTACTTAAGAGATCAACTTTTTGCGCAATAATATTTGCCTTTTTCCGGTAATAATCTCTGCCTTTGCGGCCAACGCAGATGAGCGAAACATCTTTTCCTTCAGCCGCTTTATCCTTTAAAAATTTATCCGTAGCCTTGATCAGGTTCGTATTGAAACCGCCGCAAAGACCACGATCGGAAGTCAGGCAAATGACGCGAATGCTTTTAGGATCCCGAACGGCCAGAAGAGGATGCGTCGTGGTATCCACGCGCAATGCCAGGCTATTGAGCACATCCATAAACTTTCCGGCATATGGCCTGAAGTTTTCCATTTTGGCCTGCGCTGATTTAAATTTTGACGCGGCAACCATATTCATGGCGCGCGTTATTTGCTTCGTCTTTGCGACACCAACGACTTTTCTTTTTATGTCTTTTAGCGAGGGCACCTGAAATTCTCCTCAACCTTAATTTATACTGAACCTGTGAAAGCTTTAATATACTATGCAACGAAAACCGAATCGAAATTGGTTAATATTTCTTTCATCTTCTTTTCCAGTTCCGGAGAGATGATTTTCTTATCTTCTATTTCTTTCAAGATGTCCGCATGTTTGGTCTCAACAAAGCTCAAAAGCTGTTCTTCATAGACGCGGACTTTATCCACATCGTATTTGTCAATAAATCCTCTTGTTCCCGCAAAGAGAACCACAATTTCCTGCCCTAAAGACATTGGCTTGTACTGAGGCTGTTTGAGCAATTCCACCAGACGAACGCCGCGATCCAGCTGTGCCTGAGTGGCTTTATCCAAGTCGGAACCGAACTGGGCAAAAGCCGCCAGTTCACGATATTGGGCCAAATCAAGTTTCAGCGTTCCGGCAACCTGCTTCATGGCTTTAACCTGGGCCGCGCCGCCGACGCGGGACACGGACAAACCGACGTTGATAGCCGGACGAATACCGGAGAAGAACAAACTCGGTTCCAGATAAACCTGACCGTCCGTAATAGAAATAACGTTTGTCGGAATATAAGCGGAAACGTCACCGGCCTGGGTTTCGATGATCGGCAGAGCGGTTAACGAACCGCCGCCAAGTTCCTGACTCACACGCGCTGAACGTTCCAACAGACGGGAGTGATTATAAAAAATGTCGCCGGGATAAGCTTCACGACCCGGAGGACGGCGAAGCAGAAGAGAAATCTGACGGTACGCAACGGCCTGCTTGGACAAATCGTCATAAATGATCAAGGCATCCTGACTTTTATCTCTGAAATATTCACCAATACTGCAGCCTGCGTATGCCGCGATATACTGAAGCGTTGCCGGGTCGGAGGCGCAGCCCGCGACGATGCAGGTATAAGACAACGCGTCATGTTGCTTCAATCTTTCGGCAACCTGAGCCACTGTAGATTTCTTCTGACCAATAGCCACGTAAATACATTTCACGCCGGTATCTTTCTGGCGAATGATCGCATCAACGCAAATGGCTGTTTTACCAATCTGGCGGTCACCGATAATAAGTTCACGCTGTCCGCGTCCGATTGGCGTCATGGCGTCAATAGCTTTCAGGCCTGTGTACATCGGTTGATTAACGGGTTGGCGCGCGATAACGCCGGGGGCTACCATTTCTATACGACGAAACTCGTTTGTTTCAATCGGCCCCTTGCCATCCAGCGGCGCTCCTGTCGCATCAATAACGCGGCCAAGCAGCGCATCACCCACCGGAACCTGTGCGATCTTGCCGGTCCGTTTAACAATGTCGCCTTCTTTAATGTGCGTTACTTCTCCCAGAACGGCAACACCAACGTTATCCGCTTCGAGGTTAAGAACCATGCCCAGAATACCGCCGGGGAATTCGAGAAGCTCCATAACCATGGCGTTTTGCACACCGTAAACTCTGGCTATACCGTCACCGACGGACAGGACAGTTCCCGTTTCGCTTATATCCAGCTTTTTCTCGTAGCTTTTAATTTGCTCAGAAATAATTTGACTAATTTCTTCCGCTTTAATCGTTTCCATGTCCTATCTTGCCTCCCCTAAGAGATTCCTCATATTATTCAATTGATTTTTTATACTGCCATCGTAAAGTGTATCGCCAACCCCAATAACCACTCCGCCTAAAAGAGTGGGATCTTCTTCCACAGTCATGTCCACTTTTTTACCTATTGCTTTTTCGAGAGAGGAACTTATGGAAGAACGCAACTCATCGGAAAGGGCAAATGCCGTTTTCACATTGACACTTACTCTTTTTAGAGTTTCATCCATTAATTGGCGATAGCAAATCACTATGTCATTTAAAATATCGATTCTTTTTTTATCGACGAGCAATTTTAAAAAACTTACTGTCATGCCGGATAACTGCAATTTGGCAATTAAAGTTTCCACGACACCTTTTTTGCTGGCCTGTTCAAAGACAGGATTAGCCAGAAAATCGCTCAATGATTTGTTTTCTGAGATGATTGACGCAAACTGATTAAGCTCATTATAAAACGGCTCTATTCGATTTTCCTCAGTTGCAATTTCAAAAAATGCGCGCGCGTAACGCTTAGAAATATTACTGATCAATGTTTGATTACCACCTTATTTATATAATCTTCAACCATTGCTTTGTGATCATCTTTTGTAATGCTTCGTTTAAGAATCTCTTCCGCCATCTGCACCGACAATTCAACGGCCTGCGCCTTGAGCTGGTCTGTTGCTTTCTTCATTTCCTGCTCAATGCGTGCACTGGCGTCTTCTTTCATCTTTTTAGCGGTTTTTTCGGCATCTTCAATGATCTTCTGTTTTTCGGTGACGCCCTGAGCCTTAATCATCTCGAAAATACCATCAATTTCCAACGAGGCTTTATCAAGTTTTTCCGAATATTCACGGTATTTTTTTTCAGCTTCAGCTTTTCTCTCTACGGCCTGTTCCAGACTTTCTTTAATTTCCACACGGCGTCCGGAGAAAAAATCCTTAATTTTTGCAGCTAAAAGCCAGTAAAGAAAACCAACCAGAACAACAAAGTTAAAGGTTTTCAGACCCAAACCTTTCAACAATTCCATGCTTTTGTTGGCGCCTTCGGCTTCCGCGGCAAAAGCAAAACCGGCCGCAACCAGCAAAATAAATAAAACAGCAGTGATGGAGGAAATTGTTTTTTTCATTGTACCGGCCTCCCCAATATTTTCTGGGCAATCTGCAAAGATAAATCTTTAGAATAACCATCCAGAATTTGTTTCGCTCTTTCCACTTCTTTATCCATTTTTTGCTGAAACTCGCGGGCGATAACAGGTATTTCATTGCGTACAGCGTCAACAATGTTTTTAGCCTGATTCGCGCCTTCCTGAATGATTTCTTTTTTCTGTTCGGATGCTTTAAGTTTTGCCTGTTTTAACTTTTCCTCGTACTCCGCGACCCTCTTTTCCACCGATTCATTAAAGAGCTTAATTTCATTTTCCGACTCTTCAAGTTGTTTTTTGCGCCGGTCGATGATGGACAAAATGGGTTTGTAAAGCAGAATATTCAGTATCCAGATTAAAATGCCGAATATGATCATTTGATAAATAAGCGTGATATCCGGAACGACAGCAACCAGTGACTTTTCTTCCGGCTTGGCGGCAGCAAAAGCAACACTAATTGAATTCAAAAAGAAAAGGAAAAAGAAAAAAAAGGAAAGGTGTTTTTTCATCGTAATTATTTACCCCTATCTTTTGCATTTTATAAAACCGCAAGTCACAAATTGAGCGGGTTTTACAGTCATGCATAAATCAAGTGCATAAGGTTTTTTTACTCAAATATGTTTTGAATATTTAACTGCAGAAGGACTAGAAATCTTACTGCTGCCACTCAAAACTGAAAGTTACTAATCATAACATTATTTGCTTGTCAAGCATTTTCTGACCAGCAGTCTGATAATTTAAATTTACGCATTATTACGGCAACATAAATATTAAAAAAGATTAATTCAGCCGGAATTTGATATATTTTTTTAAAGATTAGACTGGAAGTTTTCATCTTCCAGTCAGTCTGCTTAATCAATCTGCCAGATGAGCATCATTTTTATTCTCCATCATTTGAGACATGTACGATCTGCCGTCAAAGATAGCGCCCTCCTCCATGATAAACGCCGGCGTCTGAACATTGCCTGAAAATTTCCCCTTGGAGTGGATGTTTATTTTTTCTTTTACATCAATGTCGCCCTGCACGTCGCCGCTGATATAAATACTTTTGACCGCGATGTTCGCTTTAACCATCGCGCCTTCTCCGATAACCAGTGATCCCTGCCCGTAAATTTCCCCCTGAAAACTTCCGTCTATCCGGACAGATCCGTTAAAGATAAGTTTGCCGATGAACTCGGCGCCCTGGCCCAGGAAGGCTTTAATCTCTTCAACTTCTTTCTTTTTTTCCCACACATTATCCCCCTTTTATTTCCTGCATCTAATTTTGTTAATCTATTTATTTTTATCAACGATGTTCTATATTACTATTAACCGCTAACGTTGCAAAATAAATCTACGCGCGCTCACATTCATTAACAATCCTATGGCCGCCATCAGAGAAAGCATGGCTGATCCGCCATAACTGAATAAAGGAAGCGGAATACCGACTACCGGCAAAATTCCCAAAACCATTCCTATGTTGATAAAGACTTCCCATGAAATAAAAGCCGTTACTCCAAACGCGGTAATTGTGCCTAATAAATCCCTGGCTTGCAAGGCAATTTTTAATCCCCAAAGAATAACAACCATAAACAGAATGATCAGGATCAGCGCGCCGATGAAGCCCCATTCCTCGGCAAACACGGAAAAAACAAAATCGGTTTGCTGCTCCGGCAAAAATTTCAATTGCGTTTGAGAGCCGCTTAAAAAACCCTTGCCGAATATCTCGCCGGAACCGATAGCAATCATCGATTGGATAATATGATAACCGGCCCCTAAAGGATCGTTTTCAGGATCAAGAAATGTTATCAATCTTTCCCTCTGATAATCTTTTAAAAAACTCCAGCCAATCGGAATGAATATCAAAGCGCTGGTTATAGCGATGATTAAAGATTTTCTATCCACTCCAATAAAAAATACAATAGAGATGAAAATGATCATCAACATCAGCGCCGTGCCTAAATCCGGCTGTTTTAAAATCAGCACAAAAGGAACCGCAACGATTAAAAGAGGCCACAGGAGCTCTTTTAATTTGTAAGATTCGCTGGATTTGTGATCATCAAAATAACGCGCCAAGGTAATGATGATGACAATCTTCATTAATTCAGAAGGCTGAAAAGCAAAAAAACCGCCGCCGAGCCATCTTTGCGAACCATGCGAAGCATAACCGAAAATAAATACCAGCACCAAAAGCGCGATAGAAATACCATAAATGACATAAGCGTACTGAACAATGACGCGGTAATCGATGAAAAAAATGATCATCATAAAAATTAATCCAATGGCAATCCACTGAATTTGCTTTAAGTAAAGAGGAATTTGTCCTTCACTGGCGCTAAAGCCGGTGGAATAAATATTTAAGACGCCTATCGCGCAAATAGTGAGCACAAACGCCAGAAGCAGCCAGTCAAAATAGTGAAAAATGCGACGATCAAATTTAAGAAATATCATCCCTCTTCCTTATGCCCGGTAAACAACCGCCAAAAAACTAAATCAATTGTTCAATTTATCCAATTTATCCATTTGCAGGTTTTGCGCCACAGTCCGCGGATGCCTGTCTTTTTTCTTTCCTTCAAAATACGCAGATAATATCTTACGGGCAACCGGCGCGGCAACCGCGCCTCCGCCGCCGGCATTTTCCAGAATTACCGCAACAGCGATTTCCGGTTTTTTCACCGGCGCGAAACAGGCGAACAAAGCATGATCTTTTTGAAAAGCGCCTAATATTTTTCTGCGGCGGGCTTTTTCATCCGCGGGCAGCCCCAGCACCTGCGACGTTCCCGTTTTACCGCCGACATCGATTCCCGGTAAGCTGGCGGCATGGCCGGTGCCTCCGGGCTCATTAACAACACCCCACAAAGCACTGTTTAAAACCTCAACCGTTTTTGGACTCAACCTAAGCTCTCCCTTTTTTTCCGGTAAAAATTCTTTATATATTTTCCCGTCTGCCGACTCGATGTATTTTACCAGATAAGGCCGCCACAAAGTGCCGCCATTGGCAAAAGCGCTGTAGGCGTTGGCTAATTGAAGAGGGGTGACCAAATCAAACCCCTGCCCGATCGATACGGATATCGTCTCGCCCATCTGCCATGCCTGTTTCTTCCTCTTTAACTTCCACTCTTTCGTAGGCACCAACCCGCTTTTCTCGCCCGGCAAATCAATGCCGGCAGGTTCTCCCAGGCCAAAAAGTTTCGCGTACCTGGCTATCGTATCTACCCCCAGCATTTTTCCGACCGTATAAAAATAGACATCGCACGATTCAACAATCGCTCTGTGGAGATCAACATAACCGTGGCCATGTTTGTTCCAGCAGCGATATGTTCTATTGCCAAGAGTAAAAGAACCCCTGCAAAGCACTTTGGTATCCGGAGTGATAACGCCTTCTTCCAGAGCGGCAGCGGCAACAATCAGCTTGTAAGTTGAACCGGGCGGGTATAGCCCGGAAATTGCCTTATTGGACAAAGGAGCAAAAGGATTATTTTGAAGTTCATTCCATTGCTCATTGGAAATCCCGTTGTTAAACAAATTAGGATCAAAGGAAGGGGAACTGACCATGGCCAAAACTGAACCATCGCGTGTATCCAAAACAACAGCCGAGCCTGCTTTTCCTTCCATAGCCTGCCATGCCGCCTTTTGCAAGTCAGCGTCAATCGTCAACACCATATTATAACCGGAAACAGGTTTGTTCACTCCCAAATTTCTAATTTCTTTGCCGTGAACATTTACTTCAACGAGTTCCGCTCCGCTGCGGCCGCGAATATAATCGTCAAAATACTTTTCCAACCCGTGCTTTCCGAGAACATCGCCATAAGCGTATTTATCATCGCTTTTTTCTATATCCTCTTCGCTGATTTCTCCCGTATAACCGATAACAGGCGCCAGCATTTCTCCATCCAGATACAAACGAATAGGTGAAACATCAATATATACGCCCGGCAAATTCAGAGCATTAGTTTCCACAAGAGCGACTTTTTCCATATTCACATTCTTATCTAATTTGATGGGCAGGTACAGTTTCGCGTCTTTAGGGATAGACTGATCATAAGAAAATTCCAGCGATTTGCCCCTATAGAGTTCTTTAAGTTTTTCAACCGACAATTCGTTGCCCTTGTTTTTTGTGGGGACGTAGAGCACATCAAAAGAGGGTCTGTTATCCACCAGAACAACGCCGTTACGGTCCATAATCAGGCCGCGCAAAGACCTGATTTGCCGGAAACGGATAGAATTATTTTCCGATTTTTTCTTAAATTCCGTTCCCTTGATAATTTCTAAATACCCTAATCTCATCAGCAGAACGGAAACGGCAATCAAAAATAAAAGGGCAACTATCTTAATTTTTGGCCTGAATTCGGCGGGTTCCTGTCCCTTGAGCTGGTCATACTTTTTTTCCATAAAAAAACACCTCTGCCCGGTTCATCAAATAAAAAAATGGCGGGGCAAACAGACCGATGAGCAAAGCCTGCACGAAAACAATAAAATGTGTACTCATGAATAAATCAATTTTGAAAGCCAAAGAATAAAATAAAATTAGTATAATTTCTTTCAGAAAAGCGCAAAGGAAACTAAAAATAGCAATTATATACATTTTTTCGGTATCCAGCCAATCGGAAATAAAAAATGAACATAAGAAAATAACAACATAAATAAAAGTGAATAATCCCGGCACCGAACCTCCGAAACAATCCAGCACAAATCCGAGAACAAAAGCTAAAATCGCCCCTCTGACTATATCTAGATGAAATCCGGCATAAATAATTACAATTAACGACAGTTCAAATACCAGCCGGCCGGAAAATAATACATCGGCAACCGTTGATTGCAGCGCTATTAATAATATGGATAAGAATGGCAGTGATAAATAATAAAGCATCGTTATTAAATTTTAGTTTCATCGGAAGATAAAATTAATATTTCCTCCAATTTGGAAAAATCAGTGAACGGGGCAACATTAATTTTTAAAAAAAGGCTGGCATCCTGCTTGTCGACATGAGTGACCTGACCAATCAGCATGCCCTTGGGAAACACACCTCCCATGCCGGCGGAAATAATAACATCGCCTTCTTTAACATCCTGAGTTTTGGAAATGTATTTAAAAATCATCCCGCTGGAGCCTGCTCCGCTGATAATCCCCTGCGTGCGATTCCGCTGAACAATCGCGTCAATATTGCTGTTCTCGTCAATAAACAGCAGCACCCGGGAAACATGCCACGAGACATCCACCAGGCGGCCGATTAATCCTGGAGGAGCAACAACCGGCATACCGGTTTTCAAACCGTCAGATGAACCCTTATTGATCAAAATCACCCTGGAAAGAGCTGCCTGTTCTCTGCCGATAACCCGGGCGGAAATAAAATGGTATTTATAGTCATCCGAAAGAGCCAGAAGCTTTCTCAACCTTTGCGCTTCCTGATAACTCTCATGGTATAAAATCAGATCCGCTTTGAGGTCTTCAATTTCCTTTTTTAAATTTTTATTTTCCTCCATAGTGCCGACAAGAAATATATAGTGCGACCAGTTATCTTTTACACCGGCAATGGAATAGCTCAAAACCTTTTGCACCGGCGCTACGGCTTCCAGTACAATCTTTCTTAAAAAACTATTATCCGTTCCATATTTCAAATTATAGAAAATCATACTCAAAGCTACGACAAGAAGAGCAGCAATGAAGATAATTGTTCTATATTTCCTTAAAAAAAACATTTTTTACCTGATAAGGAAAATAACTATAAAGCTGTATCGAACGCTGTCAGCCGGGATAGAAGTTTTGCGGAGATCAGTTTAACAACCTGTAATACCAAACAAAAAAACGGCTCGTTTTGGCCGGTTTACTTCACATTCACAAAAAAATTGAAGCCTGGCAAAATAAGATATTGCCAATCAGTTATACCACCCCATTATACCTCGAGAGCAATATCTTTAAGCACATTGATCTGATCCAGAGCCATGCCCGCGCCCCTGGCTACAGCCGACAGGGGATCATCCGTAATTGTTATAGGCAACCCGGTTTCTTCTCTGATCAGGATGTCAATATTTTGCAGCAGGGCTCCGCCGCCTGTAAGAACGATGCCGCGGTCAACGATATCACCGGCAAGTTCCGGCGGAGAATTTTCCAGAGTGTCTTTGATCGCGTCAACAATAAATGTAATCTGTTCGTTGATGGCTTCTCTTATTTCTTCAGAATTAGTTTCCGTGATTTTGGGAATTCCGGATATCAAATCGCGCCCTTTGATGGAACCAACTTTAATTTCATCAAACGGGTATGCGCAGCCGATTTCAATTTTGATAATTTCGGCTGTTCTTTCTCCGATCAGCAAATTGTGCTTTCGCTTCATATACTGAACGATTGCTTCATCTATCTTGTCGCCGGCGATTCTTACCGATTTAGAATACACAATTCCGCCAAGGGAAATAACGGCAACCTCCGTGGTCCCGCCGCCAATATCAACTACCATTGAACTGGTGGGCTCGGAAACAGGCAAACCGGCTCCGATGGCCGCGGCCATCGGTTCTTCAATCAGGTAAATTTCCCTGGCGCCGGCCGATTGCACCGCTTCACGTACGGCACGCCTCTCCACCTGAGTTATCCCTGACGGCACGGCAACGATAATGCGGGGCCGAACCAGAGACTTGCGATTATGAACGCTTAAAATGAAATGTTTCAGCATTTTTTCAGTGATATCAAAATCGGCGATAACGCCATCGCGCATTGGCCTGATAGCGACAATATTACCCGGGGTGCGCCCCAGCATATTTTTAGCTTCATTGCCTACGGCCCGCACCGTTTTCATTCCTCTGGAGTCCTGATACACCGCAACAACAGAGGGTTCATTTAAAACCATGCCTTTATCTTTGACATAAACAATGGTATTTGCAGTGCCAAGATCAATAGCAAGATCGTTGGAAAATTTTCCTAATACATAATCAAGTAACATTTATCCCCCTATATTATCGCAATATATAATGACTTTTTCCGTAGAATTATTTTCTATACAGTATTTCATTATCCTAATCAACGCCTTTTTAAATTATGTTTGCTTTTTGCAAATGACTATAATAATAGAATAAAAGTTTAACTATACTTGAACAAATCCGTTATCTTTTTTTGAGGTGATTTTATGCTGAAGTTTTTTCGCAAACACGCGCGCGGCTGGTTTATGATTGGAATCCTGGGAATAATTATCATAGTTTTTGTTCTCTATTTCGGTTCCAACAGAGGAGGCCAAAACGCAAAAATCATTGCCACTATCGACAAAAAAGCAATCAGCGAAGCTGAATTTCACAACGAGTACGAAAGAATGCTGGATATGGCAAGGATTCGTCTTGGAGCGAAGCTTACTCCGGAAATACTTAAAAAAATGGACCTCAAGAAAAAAACGTATGATGAATTATTAAACAAGCAGATTATTCTCGCCAAAGCCGCTGATTTGAAGATTCAGGTTTCCGACGATGAATTAAGAAACAGCATCATGTCATTACCAGAATTACAAACAAATGGCGAGTTTGATGAACGTAGATATCAACAGATCCTTCGTTACAACAGAATGACCTCTGAAGATTTTGAAACTCTCCACAGGGCAAATATGATCGCGAACAAAATTGAATCTCTTGTTCGCGAAGGCGTTAAAATTTCCGATCAGGAAGTTCACGATCTGTACATGCTGCAGAATCAGAAAATTAATGTTAATTTCGTGCAAATTTCCGGCAATGACATCAAAAAGAAATTCACGCCCACTGAATCCGAACTGGAAGACTATTTAAAGCATAACAGCAATTTATTCCGTGTTCCCGAACAGATAAAGATTCAATATATATTTTTTTCCGGCGATTCTTTTCCGCAGGACGTAAGCGATGCAGACATTAAAAGCTATTACCTGAGCAACAAAGACAAATATAAAACCAGGGACGGAAAGCAACAGACGCTAACTGAGGCTCAGGGTTCCATAGCCAGGGAATTGAAAAGAACAAGGGGATTGCCAAACGCTTATTCAGAGGCCAGAAAAGCCCGAGACGTTATCTATCAGGAAGATAATATGGAGGCATATGCCAGTAAAAATAATTTAAAAATTCATAATCTGGATTTCTTTTCGATTAACAAAACGCCGCAGGAATTGGAATCTCTTAAAAACCTTACCGAAACGCTTCTGGATATGCAGAAAAACGAAATCAGTAAAGTCATTGCCGCCGAAGACGGTTATTATCTATTTAAAATTGTTGATATAAAGCCCGCTTATTCGCCGAAACTGAGCGCCATAGAAAATGAAGTCCGGCGCCGCTTCACAGAAAGTGAAACACAGACTCTTGCCGAAAAAGAAGCGCAGTCAATTATAGAGCGTTTAAAAACGGGAGAAGGTCTTGATAAAATCGCGAAGGAAAAAGGGTTGAAAGTTAACGAAACAGGTTTTTTCAAGACAGGGGATACGATACCCAAGGTGGGAACCATCCCGGATGCGTCTGATGTTCTCTTTCAGCTCTCTGCCAGCAAGCCATATGCCGAAAAACCTCTTTTTATCAATAACGCCTATTTCATATTGAAGCTCAAGGATGTAAGCAAACCGGATGAGAAAGATTTTGAAGCCCAAAAAGCCATGTACACAAAGATATTGCTTTCCATGAAGCGTGATGAAGCCCTGCAAACATGGCTGGAGGGCAACAAAGCGGCCATGATCAAGGAAAAAAGAGTTAAAATCAAAAAGACCGTGGAAACTCTGTAGTCGAAGCTCTGTAATAGATAAAAAAAGGGAGGGGTTATAAAAACCCTTCCCTTTTCAGTTTAGGAATGAGGGGGATCGAATAGATCTGTTAAACATTCTAAATAATTACGTTTATTCAATGCGTAATTTCCCTCATACCCCCCAATATACCCCAAAAACGAATTAAAAGATTAATTATCTACTTATGGATAATACAAAATAAATAATCTTTTTTCAATAATTTTACTCTTGCTCTTTATCAATGTCAGACCCACTATCCGGTATAGTCGTCTGATAATGCCTATCCCTATGTTCAACAAGTCCAGAGTTGCCTCTGAAATGTTCCGGTAATTTTTAAGCATTTAGAAAAATGTAGTCTAGATTTTTAAAATCATAGATGATCTGACGCTTGGCAAAGAAGCGCGCTATGATTTTGAAGCGAAATAACTGGAAGTGTTTCATTTCACATTTTATAGTTTTTCATTGACATACTATTGAAATATTCCTATACATATCACATTAAAAAATCTTATCAAAATAACTCAGAAGGTCAACCACATTATCCATAAATATCATTACCAGCTAATAGCTATAGCCATATTTGTTGATGTCTGGGTAATCCAATTTAAATGAAAAAATCAAAGAAAAATCCTGTTATTAAAAAAGATTCTTCTGTCAGGGAAAAACTTACTGATACCCACTGGAAAATTATACTGTGGATTTCTATGGCTGCACTCATTATCATCTCTATGATTCCAGTTACATATTGGGTTTTAAATAATCCTTCAATCAACTTGCTCATTCCAGAAGGGGGTGCTCAATGGATTCGACTGTCGGAACCATTTTTGCTCAATGCACGACCAGACAATTATCAAGTCACTTTTTTTCGAAAGCAGTTTACAGTTAACAAAACGTTGGATCATGCTGTCTTGGTTGTACGAGCCATGAAGGCTGTTGCGATATATCTTGACGGTGTTGACTTAAGAGGTCTCCATACTCCTTTAGACTTGGACTCATGGAAAAAACCCATACGAGTTTATTTGCCACTTACACCAGGAAACCATGAGTTAAAGCTAATGGTTATAAATAGGACTGGTCATGGGGCAGTGCTGGCTTATTGTAAAACTTTGGGTATTACCACCGACACAAGCTGGAATGCGGGTGCTGCAAACAATGAGGGAAAGTGGGATGGTACATGGAGCACCGCTTCTTTGGTCAATGAGCCTGCCTCCGTTTGGCAAACCCATATTTTCCCCTCTGTATGGGATTCTTTCAAAGCGAAACTTCCAGTATTTTTAATTATTTTCATTCTCGTTTATGTGTTTACGATTGTGAAAAACAATCAAAGGCCTGCTTTCCTTGCACGTATGTCCTTCAACGCTTCACATTTGCGTTTTTTGCTGCTCTGCATATGGACGATTCTTGCGTGCAACAATATCTTTAAATTACCAGCAGCCTTGGGGTTCGATCTTGAGGGGCACATCGAATATATACGTTATGTCGCTGATAATATGAGCCTTCCTTATGCATCTGATGGCTGGCAGATGTTTCAGGCACCTCTCTTTTATGTCTTATCAGCTGTCGTTTACAAAGCATTTAGTGGTTTTCTGAACAATATACCGATGGAACAAATATTAAGGGTCCTGCCTATGCTTTTTGGCGCCTTACAGATAGAGCTTGGTTACCGGACAATGAAGCTTGTGTTCCCAAACAGGAATAATTTACAGATTATAGGGACATGGATTTGCGGAACAATGCCCATGAATATTTACATGTCACAGATTATCAGCAATGAACCTCTTGCTGGTTTGTTGTCAGCAATTGTTCTTTTTCTGTGTATTAAAGGAATTATTGTTCCGAACAACAATTCCATAAGATCAGCAGCAATTCTCGGTCTGTTTCTGGGGCTTGCATTACTATCGAAGGCCCACGCAATAGTCCTGATCCCCATTGTAGCGATCCGGCACCTCATGATGTACAGCTCAGAAGCAAAGATGAGGAAAAATTTATGCAAACCATTTCTTACAATGGCAGGTGTAGCGTTTCTTGTTGCGGGTTGGTATTATATTCGCAATTGGATTAAACTTGGAAAACCTTTTGTTGGTGGTTGGGACACTTATTTTATCACCTGGTGGCAGGATCCTGGTTACCGCACCATAGAAAGTTTCACACGTTTTGGTCAGTCTCTTATATATCCGGTTTATTCCTCTGTTCAAGGTTTTTGGGATGCAACTTACAGTACAATGTGGATGGATGCTACAATGTTAAGCAAAATATATTATCAAGATTTTCCGCCTTGGAATTTCGATTTTATGATTGCCGGTGCATGGTTAGCTGCACCCATTACATTAGCGATCATTATCGGAATGATAAAGTCATCTTCAGAGATAAATCGTAGGGTGCTTGATATCGCCCGTATTTCTGTTGCACTTTACTTCATTGCACTTCTATATATGTTTCTATCCCTGCCTACATTCTCAGCGGGAAAAGTAACTTATACGCTTGGACTATTGCCTTTCTATGGTATGTTTGCGGCACTTGGACTTCGACCTTTTCTGGCTAACAAATGGCTCAAGGGTGCAGTCTACGGATGGATAACCTGCTTTGGCGTGTCCGCCTATTGTTCGTATTTCAGCTTTTAAATACGCAGTCATCTGCTGTTTTTATCCCTTCTCTTAAAAGCAATATTTCGAATAAGCGTTAATCCGAAGTTGTCAAAAAAGGTAATAACATGTATGAAATATGCAATTAAGTATAGATCAAGACAATTTATTATTGCAACGCCAACTCTTCAAGCTTTATGGTAAAAATTACCAAACGTTGGATGAGGTTGTCAGATGCTAATAATCACCAGCTGATTACGAAGAAAATTGGCTGAAAAATGTTGCGTGAGTGTGTCTATATTTTCGGGGTAAGATCACAGGAATTTTTATCGGTGTGTTCAATAATTCAGATTATACCAGTGAAGTTTTTTGTCCAAAGAAAATTAATGTAAGAATTTTAGACTTTCTAATCAGCCATGAAACTATCAATGAAATTGCAAGCCCAAATACAGTAACAGTAAAAACCTTTAACCAACCTTCACCAAATCCAACCTTTAAAAGCAATATGTGGATTGCATAAATATCCAATGAGAATAAGCCTAGATATGATAAAGGCCTTAAAATTATGGTATTATGTATTGAACTTATAATCAGCCAAGTTGTAGCTATTCCCGACCATGCAAGTAAATTATAAAGAATAAAAAGTTTCGCAATCATTAAATTATCTACGCCCGCAACAGAGTATGGTAGCGTGGGGAAGAAAGCGACAGATAATTTGTAATATTCAAATACTGCAAACAAAACCGGAAAAACGGAAATAATAATAATTTTATAAATTAAAGATAAATTTGGAAATTTGTTTCTATACCTACTAATCAAATAACCTCCAAAAAAAAACGTAGAATGCCATCTTACAAGGGTTGGTCCGAAGAAGGGATTCCGAACTTCTATAAATTGAATCAGAACCCATGCAATTAAGTAAATAACAATACCTGTTTTCTTTTCAATACTTTGAAGGATTATTAACAAAACATAAAATATGAAAAGAACTAATAAAAACCAGAGGCTTATAAATGGGTAAAGAAAACAATAAATCAGATAATAAAATATACCTTGTTCAGTTTAAAAGGCATATTCAGCTTTACGAGTGATGAGATCAGTAAATTCAAAGTTTCTCATGTAATACATGACAATTGAGAAAACAATAAAAGGCAAGATAAGCCTGACGAATTTTCTGGATAACCATTTATATCTTGACACAGATATGCTTTGAGCTATCACATAACCGCTCAGAAACATAAAGAATGCCATATGAAATGTATAAATTAAATTAAACACAATGCTGCTGACATTATTATCAAGAAAATTTCTTTCAATTGCGTGGCCTAGCACGACGAGAATAATTGCAAAGCCTTTAATGGCATCAATAGTTTGGTTTCTTGACGGTTGCATAAAAACTAATCACCATTTCATTGGAAATAATGTTTTGAAACATGTAATTTTTGGTAAATCCTTTATCATAATCTCATCGGAAACGTTATCCCTATGTTTTTTGAATACAACTATTCTCCCATCATTGTAAAGTAAATCCGCAGAATTTGCTATCTTTGCAAGATATAGATAAAATGCAACGCATCTCTGAGAAAAAAATGAAGGAGCAATGGCAAACCCTTTGTATTCCACTATAAAATAATCTACATTGGGCATATATGCCCATGGACTTATAAGACCATTAAATTCTGCGTCGTAAATAACATTACGCTTATAGTCGAGATAAAAGGGCGTCATAATAAAAGCAACCATTGATTGCCCTGCGGGTATATGCTTTTGTGCATTGACAATCCGTAATCTGGTATCACCTTGAAGAACTACTTCATTATAATTTATATACTCATCACTAGTAGCAAATGTTGAAAACGCCAATATTGAACCACTGTGATATGCTTGATTGATACGATCTTTCAAGGATTCGGAAAAGAAAATGAGAATAAATATTCCAAATAATAATGAAATTGTACTCATACATAATTTGAATCTAAAGGAATTATTAAGTGACCAAATATAATCAATAGAAAAAGTTAGCGGCACACCTGCTATTAGCAACGGGATACAATAGCGGAGTCCTTGATCATATTGACCAGTAAAGCCACCAAGTTCTGGAGCAATAAGTATTATTAAAGTATAAGCCACAACAATAGTTGTACCGCCCGCAGCTAATCCGGCTAGAGAGATACGTGCTGAATGCACTTTCTCACGGTAACACCAACAAAAAAAGCAAAAACAGTAAATAATAGTGACCATAACAACAAAAGTGTATGCCAAAAAAGTTGCTCCGTAATAAAGAGGTTCATCCGAAAACAAGATAGAGATAGGATATTTAAAAGTAGTAAAATTTATATGAGAGTGCAGTTGGACTGGCAGTATACGAATATAGTGCGGAAAATGCAATAGTATCCAAGGTGAAAAAAATTCACACTCCACTTGATGAGATTTCGATTATCCAAGCCTGATAGTTTAAAAGCTATGATAAGGAAAAACAGGTTAAGTAAAGGAAACAAAAAGAAATGTGATTTTGTCGCCATGAGAGAGGCATAAATTAATGCTATAAATACAGAGGGAGGCAACACTTTTTCCCCTTCATATTTATTATTTTTTTCATTCTTATAAATTTTGGGAAACAGCAGAATTGATGCCATCATCAAAGCACTGCCAATATAAAGAGATGAAATATTAACATATTGTGGATTGATAAAAAAAATCGTTAACAAACATATTATGGATATCGGAAGAAAAGATGCACGCAAGGGAATCATACTGACTGACATGGTAAGACATAAAAATAAACCGAAAACCGCATCTGCACCGTTTATGTACGGAATTGGAAAATGATTTAACATTATTCCATGTAAAACAGCTTGTCCCCCTAGTGTATCGAAACCAATGTCACTCAAGGGGCTTCCGAACAGTGTTCCTGTTTGAAGCATACGGACAGGATGTGCAAAATACTTTTCAAAATCGTCATGGTAATTAAAACATTTAGGAGGAAGTTGGGTAAAAACTGTAAAACTCATAATCACACAGACAAATAGACAAATTATAATTACATAAAGCCATTCACTTTTGTCATGTGGCAATTCCGGCAGGTGTTTCCTGAATTTAACGACAAGAATAATACCTAGGAGAAGAAAAATGTCAAAAGTCCATCCGTAAGCAACGCGGAATAGATTCAACTCTCCTCCTAAAAAAATGATGGCACTTAATCCGATAACAATTGTCACCACCGGATTTCGAACAGAATATTTTGCTAAGTGTTGTAATAATAGTCCCCAACCATAAAAAGAAACACAAAAACCTATAATGAAACAGACGCAAATAACGGTAACCATAATTTAGCTCCTTTTTCCTAAATTGATATTAACAATTTGATGGTCAATTAAAAAATAGTATCCGTAAAAGCAAATGTTTAATGGTTTAAATCTGTCGGCATTATTTTGCCAAAAATCGTTTGATGAGGGCGTGTCAGATAATTTGTGTAAATGAACTTTCTGCATAATCAGCAAGGCATCCGATCCTTATAGAGAATTGCAAACTGGTTAAGCGCCTTGCCCCAATCTCTGGCGGGCATTGTCCACTTTTTCTGGATGTTTTTCAA
>DATKPG010000020.1:0-18758 GCA_035524255.1 Smithella sp.
TTGAAAAACATCCAGAAAAAGTGGACAATGCCCGCCAGAGATTGGGGCAAGGCGCTTAACCAGTTTGCAATTCTCTATAAGGATCGGATGCCTTGCTGATTATGCAGAAAGTTCATTTACACAAATTATCTGACACGCCCATCCCTCGAAAGTGGGATTTTTTTAATATTTCTTATTGCATAATCAACACGATCTGCGGCATTTTTTAAATATGATTCAACATCTTACGTAAGATTACTTTCAAATTATTAACCGTCACATATGCGGTGCGGAAGATTAATCAATATTGCATAAAATAGTTTCCCCCGCCAACAAAACCCCCTCAATCAATACTGACTTGAGGGGGTGGGGGCAAATCCATCTTAGCTGTGAGATTTTCAGCCAGGACAGTAAGAAGGCTTTATTTAACCACAACCACGACCAGGTTATTATCTTAGCTGTAAGATCATCAGCCAGGATAGTAAGAAGGTTTTATTTATCCACTCTCTGCCACAGAGACGCGTTGCCGTTTCCAAAACCGCCGCAGAGCATGGCGACACCGTATTTGGCATTCTTGAAATCTGTTTTCATGATATTGTTGAGTGTGACGATAATCCGGCATCCTGATTCGCCCAGCGGATGACCAAGCGCCAAAGCCCCGCCCCAGACATTTACATTCTCAAACGGCGCGTTCTGCGCGACGCCAAGTTCACGCAGGCAGGCCAGCGCCTGGCTGCCGAAGGCTTCGTTGAGTTCCCATACGCCGATATCTTTCACGCTAAGCCCCGCGCGCTTCAACACTTTCTGCGCCGCGGGAACAGGACTAATACCCATAATCGTCGGGTCGCTTCCCGCCATGGCGCCGCCCGCGTATTTAAGATGATATTTCAGACCCAGTTCATCGGCCTTTTCCCGGTTCATCAGGAGCAGCGCCGCCGCGCCCGATGTCAAAGGCGAAGAAACCGCCGCCGATACGACGCCTCCTTCTTTAAAGGGCGTTTTCATCGCGGCCATCTGCTCCAGAGACACGTCGTCACGAATCCATTGATCCGCAGTAACCATAAATTTTGTGCCGTCTTCCTTTTCGCCTTCAATCGGAACAATCTCATTGGCGAATTTTCCCGCGTCGCGTGCCGCGGCCGCCTTCTTATTGCTCCAGTAAGCCATGACTTCGGCATCCTTCCGGTTGATGTTCCAGAGCTCGGCAACCTTTTCGGCAGTATTGCCCATGGGGATATCTCCCAGATAGTAGCGTTCCATAAACTTCGGCGGGAAATCCATGGCATATCCCATGGGAACTTTTTCCATGTCTTCCACACCCGAAGCGATAAAAACGTCGCCTTCGCCGCACATGATGGTGCGGGCGGCATGCTCCGTTGCCGACATCCCCGAAGGGCACTGTTGATTGATGCCGTTTGAGGCAACACACTCCGGAAAACCGCCGGCGAGCCAGGCAAGCCGCGCGATGTCGTTCTGCATGCCCGCCTGATTAGCCGTTCCGCAGAACACAGCTTCGACTTCTTCAGCTTTCACTTTGGGGTTGCGCTCAAAAAGGGCTTTATACACTTTGATCAGCAGCTCGTCCGGCCGCACATGGCGAAACCAGCCCTTTTCGTGATGTGCCCGCGCGTTCGCGCTTCTTACTCCGTCAATGACCACACATTCCTTCATTATATATTCTCCTTTTATTATTTGATTAACGCTTGCCCGTATAAAAGATCATACCTTGATGTTTCCTTCCTTCAAGGTTTTGGTGGGTTTGAAGATTTCGAGTTTGAACCTGTCATAAAGCTCAGCCAGTTTGGCAACCAAAACAGGATATCCAATACCCTGCGCCAGTGTGAACGGCCCGAAAGGCGATCCGCCGCCATTGGCCATCGCCAGATCAATTTCTTTCGGATCGTCGCAGACGCCTTCCTCCAGAAGTTTTGTCGCCTCATTGACCTGAAGGGCGATCATATGGTTCAGATCATATTCTTTGGTCGCTTTGGCAAGATCAATCACGGGCCTTCCTTGTGACCAATCATAAAAACCTTTTCCGGTTTTCTTGCCCAGGTTTCCCGATTTTACATAGGCCATCAGGGCGTCCGACGGTTTGTAATCTTTGGATAGCACCTGCGCGAAATATTCCATCCCGTGAACCGCGATATCGATTCCGGCAAAATCGACAACTTCAAAAGGCGCCATGGCCATAAGCGGTTTATAAACAGCGTCGAATTCTTCAGGCGTGGGATGTCCGGCTTCCAGAATTTTGGAAAGTAAAACGGCGGCGGGCTCGTTGACACGGTTGTATATAAAACCCGGCGAATCCTTTTTCACGATCACCGGAACCTTTTTGATATTTTTGGCCAGATCATAGCCGATCTTGATGGCTTCATCAGAGCTCTTGTTGCCTTTGATCACTTCAACCAGTTTCATCAAAATGGCGGGATTGAAGAAATGGTATCCGATGACCTTTTCCGGCCTTTTTGTCGCAATTGCAATCTCCGTGATGCTGATGTTGGATGTGTTGGATGCCAGAATCGCGTGCGTGGGGGCGTATTTGTCTAGCTCGGCAAACACGCTCTTTTTGAGTTCCAGTTTTTCGGGAACGGCTTCAATGATGAAGTCGGCATCCTTTACCGCTTCTTTGATATCCACCATCGGAATCAGACGCGACATGGCGCTTTCATAAGCCTCGGGCGTCATTTTGCCCTTGGCCTTGAATTTTTCAAAACTGGCTTTGATGCCCGCGACACCTTTATCCACGAACTTCTGCTCGATATCACGAAGCACCACCGTGTAGCCGGCCTGTAGAAAACACGCGGCAATCCCGTGCCCCATGTCGCCCGCGCCGATCATCGCAATCTTTTTTACATCTTCTGTTTTCATTGTATTCTCCTTTGTCTTTTATTTTTTAGTCGCCTTTAAGTAAGGGTCATGCTTTTTGTTTTTGTATCTCTTCGTCGCGCAGAATTTTGCGCAGGATTTTGCCGACCGCTGATTTGGGAAGGCTATCCCTGAACTCGACGAATTTTGGAACTTTGTAGGGCGCCAGTTTTTCCTTGCAGAAAGCGATAATTTCATCCGCGGTCGCCTGCATGCCCTCTTTTAAAACAACAAATACTTTCACCGTCTCGCCGCGGTAGGCATCGGGAATGCCCACGGCGACGCCTTCCGCCACTTTGGGATGACGGTAGAGCACTTCATCCACCTCGCGCGGATAAATGTTGAAACCGCCCGCGATAATCATATCCTTCTTGCGATCCACAATGGTGACATAACCGTCTTTATCCATCTGCCCGATGTCGCCGGTGGCTAGCCAGCCGTCTTTGAGCTGTCTTGCGGTTTCTTCGGGGTTGTTCCAGTATTCCTTCATCACCGTCGGTCCCTTCATGAGAATCTCGCCCGGCTCTCCCAGCGGCACATCCTTCTCGCCGTTTTCCAGATCCACCAAACGAATATCGTTGTCCGGCAGGGGCACGCCGATAGATCCCGCCTTACCCCGCATCACCGGATTCGCGATGCCCATGGCCGCCGTTTCACTCATGCCCCAGCCTTCGCTAAAGAATATCCCCAAATTCCTGACTGTTTTGATTAACTCCGTCGGCATCGGCGCGCCGCCGGAATTGAACAACGCGAGTTTCGAGGCCAGATTCAGTTCGTGGATCTGCGGATGATTGACAATGGCTGTAATCAGGGTAGGCACGGCGGGAAAGAAAGAAATTTGTTCGTATCGCGCGATGGCTCCCAGAAGTTCGCTCATTTCAAAACGGGGAAGCATCACCTGAGTGGCGGCGGTGAAAAACCCGGCATTCAGGCAGGTCGTATTGCCGTAAACATGGAAATAGGGAATGATCGCGATAATCGACCCCCGCTCCGGCGGGATATACGCCATCACGGTGGAGCTCCCCCACAGACAGACATGCATGGCGGCGGCGATAATATTCGCGTGCGTGAGAACCGCCCCCTTGGGCAATCCCGTCGTGCCGCCGGTAAATTGAATAACAGCCGCGTCTTCACTATCCACGGGCACATCGGGGATGCTCTCCTCGCGGCAGCTATCCAAGAGCTCTGAAAAATGAAGGCAGTTGGCATCAAGCCCCAGATCCTTGGCGGCGCTGACGCCAAAGCCGTCGATAAAATCCGTCACTCTGGTGACAATCAGTTTAATCTTCGATTCCCGGGCCAGCGCCCCCATGGTGGGCATAACCATGTCAAACGTGAACAGATATTCCATTCCCGTATTCTTTATCATGAACTCAAGTTCATCATGGGTATAGAGGGGATTCATGTTGACCACGATGCCGCCCGCGTAAAGAACGGCATAGTACGCCATGACATACTGGGGACAGTTGGGCAGGGCAATGCCGATCCTGTCGCCCTTCTTGATGCCTTCACGAATCAGGGCGTTGGCCAGGCGAAGAATCCGGCCGCGCATATCCCCAAAGGTAATGAGCGATCCGTAAAAATCCGTCGCCGCTTTTCGCGGGTAAAAGGCCGCCGCCAGATTCACGAATTCGTATAACGGAATTCTGGGGTAGCGAATGGTTTCCGGCACGCTGTAATCATAATTCTTTATCCAAAAACGCGATTCCATGCAAATCTACTCCTTTCCTATGAAATATGACCGGGCAGGCCCAAGCAGATAAGCGGACAAATCGTTGATAAAATCCCGCCTGCCCCCTCACGATCATTTTATTCCTTTTTTTATCAATTGATAACATTTTTATTCTTTCAGCGAGCCCGTAAAGTTTTCCGGTTCGGCCTTGATGGCCGCGCCTTCATTGTTCAGGATGCATTCGATGCGGCCGAAGAATTTCGGATACTCCGCTCCGATAAAAAACTGCGCCGAAAGTACCCGCCCGTTGTAATAGGCGGCTTCCGGGTTGCTCTCGAGGATTTTTACGCGGTCGGCGCCTTTGGCGTCTCCCATCAGTTCCCGTGATTTCGGAAGCGTAATCGTCAGACTCCACAGGTGCAGCCAGGCCAGGACCAGCGGAAACATGGCCTGCTGTAATGGTGTGGCATTGGCGACCAGCGCTATAAACTTGCCTTCCTTTAACTGATTGCCCATCATGGCGATGACTTCATCGAGTTTTTCCATGCCGCGCTTGATGGGCGCGATGTAGCGGTCATCCACAACGCCTTGGGCGCGCGCGAGGGTTTCTGTCACGTGCTTTTTGAGCATCCGGTAGTTGAACAACTCCGGATTCAGCAGAATCTTGCGCATCTGTAAATCCAGCGACTGAATGGCATTGGTTCCTTCATAAATGGACAGGACTTTACAATCCCTCGCGTACTGCTCAACCGGATATTCCTGGCAGTAGCCGTAACCGCCGTAGACCTGCATGGCTTCCGAAGTCACAAGCCACGCGGCATCCGAGATGCCTGCCTTCACGATCGGCGTTAAAATTTCCACGATGCCTGTTGAGGCTTTGACTTCCTCCGCGACGGTTGACGTCCGCATCACGTCTTCATGATAGGCTAAAAACAGGCACAGCATCCGCATCCCCTCCACGGTGCTCTTCATGTAAAGAAGCATGCGCTTGACATCCGGGTGTTGTATGATGGGCACTTTGGGCGCGGCGGGATTCATGGCCTGCGTAATATGGGATCCCTGAATCCGGATGCGGGCGTAAGTGCAGGCGTGCATATACGCGGCGCTGGAGAGGGCTTCGGCCTGCACGCCGGTATGGATGCGGGCGGCGTTCATAATCAGGAACATGATCTTCATGCCCTCGCGCTCTTTGCCCAGAAGGTAACCGATACATTTGCCGTTGTCGCCGAAATTCAAGGTGGATGTGGCCTGCCCCTTGAGCCCCATTTTATGTTCGATGCCGGTGCAAAGCACATCATTGCGGGCGCCTTGTGAGCCGTCTTTGTTCACCAGATATTTGGGCACGATAAAAATGGAAATCCCTTTGGTTCCCTCCGGGTCGCCATCGATGCGCGCGAGGACCGGATGAAGAATGTTTTGGGTCAGGTCATGTTCGCCGCTGGATATGAATATTTTCTGGCCGGTGATCAGGTAGGTGCCGTCCGCCTGCTTAATCGCTTTGGTCTTGAGCGCGCCGACATCCGAGCCCGCGCCGGATTCCGTCAGGCACATCGTCCCGCCCCATTTTCCTTCCATCAATTGGGGAAGAAACATTTTCCTCAAATCATCGGAGCCGAAGAGCCCCAGGACGGCAATCACGCCCTGAATGCCGCCGCAGTACATCGTGAGCGATGTATTGCCCGCGTTGAAATATTCCGATGCCGCCATGGATAGTGTGGAAGGAAGGCCTGTGCCGCCGATTTCCGTTGGAAACATTAAACTATGGAAGCCGGCGTCAATATAGGCCTTGAAACCTTTATGAAAGGATTCGGGGACATTAACTTCATTTTTTTTCGGATCGAATTTCAATCCGATGCTGTCCCCTTCGCTGTTGGAAGGATAAAACTGCTCGACGGCGATTTGTTCCGCGAGTTCCAGGGTATCTTCATAAACCGACTTATCAAAATCTTTGAAGCGGTCAAAACGGTTGAGCTTCTCCAATTCCAGCATTTCAAACAGGGTAAAACGGACATCGCGTGAATCCACTAACTGGTTTAACGACATAATTTCCTCCTAAATGGTTTGTTCAGTCAACCGCGCCAACCGGTAACTTTATCGTTTAGAACAACTTATCACGGCTCAAATATATAGCGTTGAGTATTGCTACACACTATGTGAACAAGGCATTAATCTATTAGCATATTATTGTCAACATATTTTTATTTTTTAGCGATAATTTTCTTGACGGGCGGCAGGTATTTATTTATAGTTCTTTTGATATTCTTCCTGTATAAGGAATAAATTTTTGAAAAGAGGACCGGCGTGAAAATTTCTGAATTAGTCAAAAAGACCAACGTTTCCAAAGAAACCATTCATTACTATATCCGGGAGGGAGCTCTGCCCAAACCAAAGAAATCCACAAAAAATACGGCGGATTATGACGAAGATATCGTCAGTCAGATTCAGTTAATCAAAGACCTGCAGGATAATTATTATCTGCCGTTGTCTGAAATAAAAAAAATCATCAAAAATCAGAAGAAGCTGTCCCCTTCTGATAAAATTAAATTTCAATTCCTGATAAAATCCCGCAAGCCCATTGATCAGATATCTTTTGATTCGGTGACCGGCAGGGATAATTTCCTGAAAGCAACCGGCATGTCGGAACATTGGCTGCTTAAGATGGAAGAGTGGGAAATTATCACCCCGGAAAAAGTCGATGACCGCCTTTATTACTCGGCGGATAATGTCACGATTGGGAAACTGCTTGTCGATATGGACCGTCTCGGTTATGGCCCCAAAGACGGCTATCCCCCGGATAATTTGAAAATTTACATGGACTTCATAAAAAATGTTCTTCTCAAGAAGCATCTGGAATTTTTGAATGAACATCCGCACCTGCTGGAATCGCCTGAATATCATGAAAAAGGAATAAAATTAATGGAAGAATTAGGCCTTTTTTTCTATCACGTCTTCAGAAGAACGGCTACGGCGGAAGTGCTTAAACTTCTCGATTCGTTATACAAAAAAAATAAATAATTTTTTCCATTCAATATTTTTTAAGTTTGAGGTCTGCGTTCCGGCAGGCCATCCCGACCCGACAGGAACACCGTTTTCCGGACAAAAAAAGCCCCCTCAATCAATACTGACTTGAGGGGGTATATCATACAACAGATCATGTTCCTGTTGTAGCGGCCAAAATATCTGCCTGATGTTGCGTCTGTTAAGATACGATTGTTTTTACCGCGTCAATCACGGGGCTGGTGAACAGCGCCATCAGCAGAACATACAGGGCAAACACGCCGACGACTTCGCCGACATACATTTTTTCGTATTTACGTTTCAGGGAAACCAGGATTAATCCGCCGACGATTAAACAGCCGAGCTGGAAGAACGGGAATTGGGTTACGCCTGTTGCCGCGTATTCTGCGAATCCGAAGGTTGCCGTTAAAAGAACTATTGCCGCCGCCGCCATCATTGTTCCTAATGTCTTTTTCATGATCTGTTACCTCCTTGAGGGTAATTCGCTTTATTTGCCTTTATATTAATGAAAATAACGTGCCAGATTTTGGTAGCGCAGGAAAATATTTTATATGTTGTTGATTTATTTTATTATTTATTGGTGTTTGTTTGAGGGTGTTGAGGATTGGCAGGATAAAGTTCAGACAGTTTTATAACGAAATGTTCAAAATCAGTTAAACGAAATGTGGAAATTGTAGGTTCGGTTGAGTCTTTTTTAACTCGACCTAACAAAGATCAATTTTTCGGACAACCTTGTAAAAAGGTCGCAGGCAAGGCGCGCCAAGCTCAGAGGAGTGAGGCGTACTTTTTGCGTACACTGCAGAGACGATTGATGAAGCTAAGCGCTGCATCCGGCTTTTTTACGGGGTTGTCTCCCCGCCGCTTCAGGCCTGTTTCTTACCCCTTCGTCACCTCTTCAGGCTTTCAGTCGCTAAAAGGTTTACAAGACTAAAGAATTCTGTTAATAATCGCTCACCTTCAAAAATAATGAATATCACGCGCAGTAAATGAAATGCTGTTTTGCTTCATCACAGGGGGAAATATTTTTTTCGGCACAACGATAAAACCAGGAGGCCAGAAAACCAGGAGGATAGATAGATGAAAAAACTTTTATGGTTAACCGTTATCTCATTGATTGTCATGATGCCTTTGTCGTCATTCGCGGGGACAAACACGATCTCTGACAGCGATCTTGCCGCTATCACAGCTCAGGAAGGTGTTTCCATTTATTTTAACAACTCTACGACAACCGGGTTTACTTTTACCGCGTCCTGGGGCCAAACCAATATAAGCAGCATCACCGGTTCGCCGATTACGAACTTCCCATTTGACAAAGGCGGCTGGGCAGGCGTTGAGGTCAACTTCGGAAATACTTCCTTAAGCGGTCTGTTAACCATTGATGTCGGTGTTAATAATTCGAACACGACAAGCTCAACCGGCATCCCCGGCGGTATAGCGCTCGGTTTGAAAAATCTGGCCTTTACAACGGGATCGATAGAGGCCATTGTCAAAGTCGGCGCGGAGAGAACACTATCGGTGCCAACAGCCACCATGACGCTGGGAACATATTATCTCGGTAGTTATAACTCGACGGTCAACGGACAGGTTATCATTTGCACCCATTAAGAGCGAAATAATAACATGGATGAAACGGCGCTCAGCCGTTATTAAAGCGGAAATAGAAGCGCGGGGAAGTTGCCCGTGCTTCTATTTTTTATTAACTTCGTGATGATGATGTGTGATACAGTCATCACAGGCGCGCGAATCTTCAAACCCCGTCAAAAAGGCATACGATGACGCAAGAGCAGCGGTACGAAACTGAATTTATCTTCAAATACCTGCTAAATTTTAAAAATGTTTTCATAGATTTTATTCTCATCGTCATCATCAACACCATGATTGCCCTTGCCGTCGCGGCCATCCGGCGTGATAACAGCTTCCCCGTCAGTTTTATCATATCGCAGGCATTCGGTGTTACGGTTTCGGCGGCTGTCTTTTTTTCGTTGTTAATCTTCCGGCCGCGGACATGGAAATCGCTTTTCTCCATTGCCGCAATCGACATAAGTCTTGGCGTGTGCGGCGGTCTGCTGATCGGTATTTTTATCCTGAAGCATTTCCTTCATATTTTTATGGACTGGCGAATGCACAGTCTGTGGCTCACATTTATCACCTCCGGTATCATCTTCAGCTCGTTTATATTTTATCTTTTAGTGACGAAAATCCGATTGCAATACCGCAGCGAAATGATCGCGCGGGAAAAAATAAAACACGCGGCGATGGAGAAGGAATATCTTTCCGCCAATCTCAAAATGCTTCAGGCGCAGATGGAACCGCATTTTTTGTTCAATACTCTCTCCAATGTTTTAAGCCTGATCGACACGCAGCCGGAAAAAGGCAAATCCATGCTGCTGGATTTGACGAAACTTCTGCGCACGACGCTGTCGCGGACGATGCCGGATAGAACCACGCTCGCGCAAGAGATATCGATGATCGAAGCGTATCTCAATATTCAGAAAATCAGGATGGACAGCCGCCTGCATTATACGATTGACGTGCCCGACAATATCAGGCAATATTCTTTCCCGCCGATGCTCCTGCAGCCGCTGGTTGAAAACGCTCTGCGGCACGGATTAGAGCCGAAAGAAGAAGGGGGAGAAATTATCATCAGCGCCGAAGCAAAGGATCATCTTTTAATCATCAAAGTCGCGGATACCGGTTTGGGATTTTCCGATTTCGATAAAGCCGGCGTCGGCATTGCCAATGTGCGCGAACGGCTTGCCTTGCTATATGGAGATGCAGGGCGGCTTCTTTTGGAAGAAAACAAGCCTCACGGCGTTTGCGCCATCATGGAGGTGCCCCTGAGTGACTTATAAAGCCGACTATAAAGCCATCATTGCCGATGATGAAAGAGAACTCCGCACCTACCTCAAGAACATGCTGGCCGAAGTGTGGCCGGAACTCGATATCTGCGGCGAAGCCGCCAACGGCAGGGAAGCGCTCGCGATGATAGAAACTTTTTCGCCGCAGATCGCTTTTCTGGATATTAAAATGCCGGGCCTGTCCGGCCTTGACGTCGCCAAAAATATCGCGGGCAAGTGCCGCATTGTATTTATCACCGCTTTTGATCAATATGCCGTCGAAGCTTTCGAGCGCGAAGCGGTAGATTATCTGGTAAAGCCCGTGACAAAAAAACGATTGCTGCAAACCGTACAGCGTCTGAAAAAACAGCTTCAAACATCATTGGAGCCGCCGGCGGATGTCGTCAAAATGATGACACAGGTTCTTGCCAATCTGCAGAGCAACGCCTCCGCAGGCTATCTGCAATGGATAAAAACGCAGCATAAAGATTGCGTCCGCCTGATCCCCGTTGAAGACGTTGATTATTTCCAGGCCGAAGATAAATACACGCTGGTGATAACGGCCAAAGAGGAAGCGCTGATCAAAAAAAGCATTAAAGAATTAAGCCGGGAACTCGATCCGCAAAAATTCTGGCAGATTCATCGCGGCATTATTGTGAATGTGTCTCGAATCGAAACGGTCAGCCGCTCGCTTACCGGCCGCGGCATCCTGAAGCTGAAGAACCGGTTAAACCCCCTCACCGTCAGCCGCCAGTATGTTCATCTCTTCAAACAAATGTAATGGACAACTCTGTAAACAGGCCGGATGCTGCGTTGTGCTTCATCATTCGTCTCTGCGGCGTACGCGAAAGTACGCCTCACTCCTCATGATTTGCACGCCTTGCCTGCGGCCTTTTTACAAAGTTGTCTGAACATTTAAAGAAAGGACAACCCCTCCGCTGTCTTTGCGAGAAGCGAAGCGACGAAGTAATCTCGCTTTAAGTGTCCCCCTTTGGAGGGGGTGCCGCAAAGCGGCGGGGGAGGGACAATATATAATGTCGTTAAGCTCGGTCGAGTCAAAAAGACTCGACCGAACAAAAGAGACGAATGATGAAGCTAAGCGCAGCATCCGGCTTTTTTACGGGGTTGTCTGATTAATCCAGCGATGAGTTAATGACAAGTCTTGCCCGCTCCATGAGTTCATTGATGTTCTCTTCGCGATAATCCGCTACGGAGATCGGCTGGTGAATTGTCATGGTCGCGCCGCCGGGCATCAAATCAAGCGTTTTTTTAGGCAGTACGTTTCTGGTACCGTTAATGGTGACGGGCAGAATGGGTATTCCCAGATCAAGCGCCATCTTGAAAGCGCCTTTTTTGAAAGGCCGGAGGGCCCCGTCATCGCTTCGCGTGCCTTCCGGGAAAAACAAAACGGATGTCCCGTTGACAATTTTAGTTTTGGCGGCCCTGATGGTTTCCACGGCGCCCTGCGGATTGGAACGGTCAATATAAATGTGTCCAAGGATTCTGCACGCCAGGCCTAGAACCGGCACGCGCTCAAGCTCCTTCTTCATCACCCATTTAAAATCCACGCCCAGCCAGCCGTATAGAACGTAGATATCATACATGCTCTGATGATTGGAGATTATAACATACGATGTGCCGGGCTTAATGTTTTTGGCGCCATTAACATTTACGGCCATCGGGGTGAAAAAGCTGTTGACCCTTGCCCACATCACGGCGAATATTCCGCCCGCGCGAGGCGTAAGCAGCAGCGACGTGATCATGGCGCAAATGCCGAACACAAATGTGGTCGCGAGCAAAAGGGGTAAAATAAAAAGCCATTTATAGGGCTGATAACTTGCGCGGGCGACACGGTCTTCACTCTTTTCGACAAACGATCTGAGGTTTGTTGAAAATCTTTGCTGGTTATCCAGATACAACTGCCGGTATTTTTCAAAAATTTCTTTGGGCGCGTTTCCTAATTCCATACCATTCCTCACTTTAAATAATGATTGAATTTAGTTCCTGCCTGTTTATTTTAGCTTGTCCTCTACCTCTCTCCAGAACAGTTCGACGCCTTCCTGCCAGCCTTTGACGTATTTTTCGGTGAAACCGATCAGGACATCCTGCGCTTTTTTGCCCGATGCCAGGATCTGCTTTTTATAATTTTCAAATCTGTGAGAAAAATAAGCGCCCAGTTCTTTATCCCGGACGGGGTTTTGATAAGGGGCTCCGGAGAGCGCGTACTGAAGCTCCCGATAATGGGCGGTTTTACACCATTCAAGGCCGTCTTTTTTCCCCCACTCCGTGATGTTGAATTCAAAATCGATTTTTTCTTTTTTCAAGCGATCCACGACGGATGAAAAATCCATTTCGTGTCTGATTTTAGAGATCAACGCCTCTTTTTTCTGGATGATTCCAAAAATGGCGTTTTGAAAGACATGGGAGAAATTCAGAGATGATTTCCATTCCTTCATCTTTTCGTAAAGCTCGTCCGGAACGCTTATGGTTACTTTTTGCGCCATGCTGATACATACTCCTTGCTGTGATACGTACTTTATGAGCGATACATACACTATAAAACACCCCGTGTCAATGGGTAATATAAGGGTCATTTCTCTATCCCCAATAAATACCTTGAGTTCGGTTTTTATTTGGTTTATTGTATAATTCAGGAGATATCTCACTTGAATAGAAAACGATTTCTTTTTTTATTGCTGATTGTTCTGCTGCTGATCGTGATTGTTGCCGGTTGGTTTGTCACGAATTATTTTGGCAGTAAGGCATGGCAGGAAATCATCTCCGAAAACCAGGCCTCGGAATTAACGCTGACGACTTACTTATCCTCGACATTCAATATCTTTGAAAGTTCCGTTAAAGCCCTGACCGGATCTCCGTTAATTACTCCCGCGCTTATGACCAAACGTCCTCAGGATATCGAAAGCGCCAACAGAACGTTGGACAGATATAATTCCGCCATGCATGCTTCCGTGACCTACCTGATGGACGCAAACGGTGTGACGGTGGCATCCTCCAACCGGAACGATCCGGACAGCTTTGTCGGAAAATCCTATCGCTTTCGTCCTTATTTTGGGGAAGCGATTAAGGGAAAACCGTTTCACTATTTCGCGCTGGGCGTTACGTCCAATAAGAGGGGTTTTTATGCCAGCTATCCGGTTCGGAATAAATCCGGCAAAGTGATCGGCGTGGTCACCATGAAAAAGGACCTTGACGAGATGGCCGTCTTTTTCAGGAAATATCCTTTCTGCTTTTTAATCAATCCGGAGGGTGTTATTTTTCTGTCCAGCAAACCGGGAATGGTTCTAAAAAGTCTCTGGCCGCTGGACAAAACAACACAGGAAAAATTGATTGCTTCCGGCCAATTCGGCGGCAAAATATCTGAAGCCGTGACGAATAAAGAATTTGTTGACCAAACGATAGTAACTTTAGGAGGGAAAAATTATTTTGTCTCCAGAAAGGCGATTGAAAGCACCGGATGGTCTGTTGTTCTGATGACCGATACCGGCCGCGTATGGATCTACAAATTGACAGGCATACTGACAACCTTTTTTATCTGCCTTTTAATCATATTTTTTTCAGGCGTCATCTATTTTATAGACCGGTCCCGCGATGTGATCCGGCAAAGCGAAGAAAAATTCCGCATGCTGGCCGAATCCAGCACCTTTGCCATCATGATGCACCGGGGCGATCGCTGGATTTACGCCAACCAGGCGGCTGAGGAAATTTCCGGTTACACGGAAGCGGAGCTTCGCGGCATGCGCTTTTGGGATATTGTGCACCCGGATTACAGGGATCTGGTCAAACAAAGCGGTTACGACCGTCAGCAGGGAAAGAAGCTGCCGCGCGCTTACGAATTTAAAATCATCGCGAAAAACGGCGCGGAAAAATGGGTCAACCTGTCCGGAAACGTCATTCAGTATGAAAATAAAACCACGGCCCTGATTTCCGTCATGGATATCACCGAGGCCAAGCGGGTGGAGAACATCCTGCGCGAAAGCGAGCATAAATATCAGGAACTGAGCATCATCGACGACCTCACGCAGCTTTATAATTCCAGGCACTTTTACGCTCAGCTCAAAAGGGAAATCGAGCGGTCGAATCGTTATAAACATCCGTTAACGCTTATGATGCTGGACATCGACAACTTTAAGATGTTTAACGATACCTACGGACATATTGAGGGGGATTATGTGTTATCGCAAATCGGTCAGGTGGTAAAAAGCTGTCTGCGGGGGACCGATTCCGCCTATCGTTACGGCGGAGAAGAATTTACGGTCATATTGCCGATGACCACAAGCGAAGAAGGAATGGTTATCGCTAAAAGAATGCAGGCGAAACTGGCGAAAAAGACTTTTTCTCCGCTTTCGGTTCAGGAGATTTATATGACCATAAGCATCGGCATCGCGCAGTACAAGCCGAAAGAAGAGATGAAAGAGTTTGTTCAACGGGCGGATCAGTTCATGTACGAGGCAAAGAAGAACGGAAAAAACAGGATTTGTCCCGAACTGAAGCAATAAACCTTTCAAAAAGCGTCATTCCAGTACATTGCGGTAATGCTAAATAAGAAGAATCGTGACATGATCGGGAATGGATTCACGATAACAACCGAAACCGTATTTGATCTCATCAAATCTGTCTACCAGTCGGCAGACGCTTACGCCTCCGACTTTGAGCAGGAGTACCCGTCCCTTGAAGCTCTGGAGGCGCGTCTTGGTGATATCAGAAAACGGCCGGGAAGTTTGTTTCTTGTCGCTTCTGACGGGAAAGAATTATCCGGATTTCTTTTTATCGTGCCCAGGACGGCGTCCAGGCTTCGGCACACCGCCGACCTCAATATGGGCGTTAGTGAAAAGGCGCGCGGCAGAGGCCTGGGCGGCGAACTGCTTGGCGCGGCACTTTCCCAACTGCGGGCGGATGGGATCATCGAGATCGTTTACCTTATGGTAGGAAAAGACAACCTTCCCGCCATGCGGCTCTACACCAGATATGGTTTCGAAGAGATTGCCACTCTCGCGCTGGACACCAAAATCGGAACGCAATGCTATGACGGCGCTCTCATGAAAATCCGGGTCCCGATTGACGCGAAAACAGAACCGGTGGAAATGGATAAGTGATCAGGTCTTTGCCTTTGTGAAGGCTTCGGCCCGCGATATTAAGGAAAACTAAAATCAGTCATGTTAAATATTAGTCACGGAAAAAAAACGCTGATCGTCTGCATCGCGTTAATTCTTGTTACCTCTGCTGTTTACTGGCAGGTGAATCATTTTGACTTCATCACGCTTGACGATCACGCGTATGTCGCCGAAAACAATCATATTCAGTCCGGAATCACATGGGATGGATTTCGCTGGGCATTTTCTACAAAAGATATGGGCTTATGGAATCCGCTGGTCTGGCTGTCTTTCATGCTTGACTATCAGCTCTATGGATTGAATGCCGCAGGCTATCATGTAACCAACCTTATCCTGCACATCTTCAGCACGCTATTGCTGTTCTGGCTTTTTAACCGCATGACAGGAGCGCTCTTACGAAGCGCCTTTGTCGCCGCGCTCTTCGCGCTACATCCGCTCCACGTGGAATCGGTTGCCTGGGTGGCGGAACGCAAAGACGTCCTGTGCGCTTTTTTCTGGATGCTGACTTTATGCCTGTATGTTTATTACACGGAAAAACCGGTTTTAAAAAGATACCTGATGGTCGTGTTTTCTTTTGTGCTGGCTTTGATGAGCAAGCCCATGGTGGTCACCCTGCCCGTCATTTTATTGCTGCTGGATTTCTGGCCGCTGAATCGACTTCAATCGCGGAAAATCGCAACGGCAGAACCCGAATTTATTTCCCCCGACATAAATAACTTAAAAAAGAAAAATAAAGCAGGCAAAGCCGATTTAAAGAAAAACATATCAGCGCCGCAGGCGCAAAAATTGTCCCAGACAAAAATCGCGGGAATCATTCCGCTATGGCAGTTATGGGAAAAAATACCTTTTTTTGTTTTGTCGGCAGTTCTCACCGTCATCACGATTAATACGCCAAATGTTGAGGGATCATCCTTGAAATTTTTTTCATTGCAATCCCGGCTGGCCAACGCGCCCGTTGCTTTTGTGAATTATCTCCTGAAAACTTTGATGCCGTATAACCTGGCGGCTTTTTATCCTTTCTCGGATCAGCTTCCTTTGTGGCAAGTCGCGGGAGCCGTGCTTTTGATTGTCGCTGTCAGCGCCGCCGTTATTGTACTGGCAAAAAGATTGCCGTATCTGTTTTTCGGCTGGCTGTGGTTCGCGATAACGATTTTGCCGGTTATCGGAATCCTTCAAATTTCATTAATGACGCCATACGCTATGGCCGACCGTTACCATTATCTGCCCTCTATCGGCCTGTTTGTCATGATGGCCTGGGGCGTTCCGCTTTTGTTTGAATGCGCGGCGGCGCGTAAAAAGATAATGTTTGCGGCGTCAGTAATCTTTCTTGCCGTCATGGCGGTTTTAACCTGGCGGCAATGCGCTTACTGGCAAAACAGCACAGAACTCTGGACTCACGCGCTCAGGGTAACAAAAGGTAACTATATCGCGTATAACGATTTGGGTATTACCCTGGCAAATGTTGGGAAATACAAAGAGGCGATAGATTATTATAATAAGGCGATCAGCTTCAAACAGGATTTTGTATATGCCTACAACAACAGGGGGAACGCTTACCATAAACTCGGCCGGTATCAGCTGGCCATTGAAGACTATAGTAAGGCAACCCGTTTGAGACCGGATTATATTACCGGCTTCGTCAAAATGGGTAATGCCAACAGCAGCCTCAATGAATATCAGAGGGCCATCGAGAACTACAATCAGGTCATTCGCCTGGCGCCGGATTATGTTGATGCCTACATCAACAGGGGGACCGCTTACGCGAGCCTCGGACAATATCAGCGCGCGATAGACGATTATGATGAAGCCATCCGCATGAAACCCGATCATCCCTATGCCTACTATAATATGGCCTGCGTACTGGCCCGTCAGAAAAAAGCCGCGCTCGCCTGCGACTGGTTACGAATGGCAATGGCTCGGGGATATGATATCGGGAGTTATATTAAAGATGATAAAGATTTTGACAATATAAGAAACGAGCCGTGTTTTATCGCTCTTCTTAAAGCATCGAAGAAATGAACAGCCCCGCGCATGATGAGCCAGGCAAAGACTTTACCCCTTCATCCTAGCGAGTGGCTGAATTTATTTGTTAAGCGTTCATTTATAAATGAAATCAAAAATATAAAAGCGCCAAGTATTGCTACATCAATCGGATATATCCAAGGGTAATATTTCAACATAAAAAGAAACTCACCCTTTGAAAGAACTAATTGAGCAGTGCTATCCCATATAAGCAACGATAGTAAAGCGCACAAAAAGCATGATATGATTCTAAGTGAAAATGTTTTAACCATACCGCAAAGCAAAGGCGATACAGGAACCGCTATAAAAAGGACTGCGAGGGATAAAACATGTACCCTTAATGGCGCACCGCTGAACAAAATATCTGCACATGCCAGAATTATATAAATGAGAAATGGAATTATTATTTTCTTCATTTTATTCGCTTAACGTTATTTTTATGGATATGGAGTAAGGGGCCAAGCTTTGCTTGACCCCTTATCCTTATGAGAAGCTTAGAAATTGTCCAATATATGACGGTCTTTGTCATCCAGGGGTATCACCCTGCGGGGATCGGGATGACCCTTGGCTCCTGCACCATGAGTGCCCGCGTTATGCGGCAAATGCGCCGTGCCGGCGCTGTGCGCATAGGTTAACTCGGCGCCGCCTGTCAGCGTGAATCCCGCTATCATGCTGCGCATCTCTTCGGACTGCGAAGACATCTCCTCGGCGGCGCTGGCCGATTCCTCGGCATTGGCCGCGTTTTGCTGGGTAAGCAGATTGAGCTGCTCTACGGCCTTGTTTACCTGGCTTATTCCCTCATCCTGCTGCTCGGATGCCGCCGCGATCTCCGCCACGACCTGGCCGACCTTGTTGGTCTTCTCGACAATATCCTGGAAGTTCTTCAAAACTTCGGCGTTGATGGCTACGCCGTTTTCGGAATTCTTCACCGCGTCTTCAATTAAGTTGGCGGTGTTCTTGGCCGCCTCGGCGCTGCGCATAGCCAGATTCCGCACTTCCTCGGCCACTACCGCGAATCCCTTCCCGGCATCACCGGCGCGTGCCGCTTCCACAGCGGCATTTAACGCCAAAAGGTTTGTCTGAAAAGCGATCTCGTCGATGGTCTTGACGATTTTGGCCGTGGAATCCGACGATGATTTGATCCGGTTGATGGCCGATGACATCCGGCTCATGCTCTCCACGCCCTTATCGGCGCTTTCGCGGGCCTGCTCGGAGACGCCTTTGGCCTCC
>DATKPG010000021.1:0-22923 GCA_035524255.1 Smithella sp.
CTTCGCTCTGTACACTATCCTGATGGCGCTTTTCACCAATCCGGTGATTGAAACGGTAAAGGTGATCGTAAGCTAAGGAATTTAAGCAAAATCTGTTTAAGAAAGGAGGAATGAGCCATGTTGGCAGCACACAAAACACCCTACGAACAACGAAACAATATGAAGCAAATCATGATGCTTTCCGCGTGGAGTTTTACGATGGTGGCCGGTTCTTTCCTGTTCCTTTACGTTGGACATTTACTGGATGGTATATTGGGAACCGCTCCCGATTTCATGCTGGGCTTCTTTTTCCTAGGCTTCTTCCTCTGCATCATGAGACTTTATCAGGAGGCCTGCGCAAAAAGAAAAGATGTTTAGCTTACGTATCTAATACATGATCTGTAATATAGTATTTCACCCGCCCCCTTAAGATAAAATGTCTTAAGGGGGTTTTTATATCAAATCAATATATCCCCAAAACAAATCATTCTGAAATATTTTCTCAAAAACTCAATAGACAAACAAAAAATTTGGTTTATAATACGGTGAAGGGTATGATCTAAGCCATGTATTTCTTACGCAGAGTTAAACATATAGAAAACAAAAAAACATCATCAACATCAGGAGAATACTATATGATTAAGACGATTCGAAATACTGCCGTATTGCTTTTAATACTTACAACTATCTTTTTTATTTTGGGATGCGCGGGAAATTCAAAAGAGTTGCTGGCAGAAAATTATAAAGCGATGAACAATGAAAATCTCCTTCGCTATTATTACAGCCTGAATGATGAAATCGAACGCCAGGAAAAACAGTCGAGTCCGCAATTCGGCATTGGATTTGGCTCTTTTGGCAGTAATGTCGGAGGCGGCGCCGGTGTTAGCACAGGTGGATCGGGATACACCGCCTCTGATTTGAGAGCGCGCAGAGTGGATGTCCGGCTGGAATTGCAGCGAAGAAAAATAACGCCATAGAATAGTCATAGTGGACCGTTTTTATTAGCTGACTTTGTTTTCTTGCGCAGGCAGAAAGATTTCTTCTTGAAAATTGAATAAACTTTAATAAAAGATCTTTAAGTAAAGAAGGGGGTACAGGCATAAGTCTGTACCCCCCTTTTTTACTGGTGCGCCCAGGAGGATTCGAACCTCCGACATCCGGATTCGTAGTCCGACGCTCTATCCAGCTGAGCCATGGGCGCATATATTGTCAATTCAATACTTTATAACTATTTTCTATTTCCTTAATTTCCCCTTGGTGTCCATATGGTGTCCATAACGTGTCCAGACGCTCCACAGCGTCCTGTACGTATTCAGGCGACAAATGAGAATAACGCATCGTCATTTTAATGTCCTTATGACCCATTATTTGCTGCACCGTTTTTAAGTTCACTCCCCGCATCATCATATGAGAACCGAAAGTGTGCCTCAGATCGTGAAAACGAAAATCTTCAATTCCGGCCTTTTTAACGGCGGCGGAAAATCCCTTTTTGACATCACCATAAGGCAACCCATTACCGGCAGAGAAAACATATTGTTTTTCTTTGCTTCGCGGCATCGCCAAAAGTTCCTGGTAGAGCGTCCTATTGATAGGAATCACTCTCGACTCGTTGTTCTTGGTATTGATTACCACAATTTTCCTATTTTTCAAATCTACTTCCGACCACCGCAAATTAAGAATTTCCGACTTTCTCATTCCGGTATTCACCGCCGTAACCACAATCGGCTTTATGTGCCTAGCGCAGAGCTCCAGAAGGCGCTGAACTTCTTCCGGCATTAAATAACGAAGCCGTCCGGGAGGCTCTTTGAGTAATTTAACCGCCTTGGCCGGACTTTCCTTGACCAAATCCCACTCAAGGGCTTTGGTGTACATATGCTTCAAGCAGGCAAGTTCCCGGTTAACCGTCGCCGGAGCGACCTTTTCCAACCTTGCCGCCTTAAAATTCTCAATCATCGGGGCATCAATCTCAAAAAGATACTTTCCTCTGAAAAAAGAAGTCAAGTGATCAATGTTAATCTTGTCTCTGCGTTCGTAGGTTGAAAGAGACTTGTTGACTTTGGCATAGTCCCGGTATTGCTCACTATATTCTTCAAAGAGCACTTTCTTTTCTTCAAGTACGCCAAGATACTCCCTTTTGACGATTTTAACCTGGACATCCTTCAAGACCTGCTCGGCCAGTTTCTTCGAATGTCCTATTTTCTTCCTCTTGCGGCGTCCCTTGAGGTAATAGTCGATGTACCAGTTGTCACCTTTCTTGTAAATCGCCATGGTGCGCCCCTATAACACAATCGGCATTCAATTAAAACTCTTTTTCACTTCCTGCCCGTTCTTTTTCAGCCAGGCTTCCAAATCCTCTCGTTTGAATTTCACCAGTCTCCCCACTTTATAATGAGGCACCTTTTTCTGGACGTTCCATTCGTAAAGAGTGCTTTTTTTGATTCCCAGAAAATCCGCAGCTTCTGCCACCGAAAGTAGTTTCTGTTTCCAAATTTCGTCAGAAAAAACCGTTTTTTCAGAAACAATAACCGTGGAAGTAATGCTTTGCAATAGGTTCTTAACCTCTTTGGAAGGGGCAAACCGGATACGTTCCCTGTCCTTGAAGGTGAAATTTTTACGAACTTCCGCTTTAAGCGAAGAGAGTTTCTTTTCCTCGTCACAGACCGAAAAAACATAATCATAGCCAGCATCGAGACATTTACGGAAATTTTGCATTTCCTGATCGGCTCCCGTGGTGGCGGAAATCTCAATCGCCACCCAAAGATCGTCTTTTTTCAATCCGACATCCACGGTTTCCAGCGATTTGGGAATTTTTTCTTCGATAACGGCTTTCCAGCCGAAAGCCTCCGCCTGTTCTTTCAGCATCATCTGGAGGTACCTGTGCAGTTTTCCTCCTTTCCCTGTCGTTTCCTGAAAGAGCGATGCGCCCTTGGCGGTAGGAACGATAATTTTTGCCAATCGTCCGCCGCACCCTGCTCTCGTTTCTTCTTGAACAATTAAATCTTTCTCAATAAGTCCTTCTTTGACCTTGTCTCCTTTATATCCGCTTAGTTTAAGCGCCTGATAAATTTTGGTCACAAATGTTTCCGGATGGTCCACAACAAATTTAAGGAAGACCATTTCGTCCGAACTCGGTCCATCTTTCTTGGACTTTTTGATTGTACTTCCATTCGCCTTGAAACTTTTTATCGTCTGTTTTTCCGACTGTACTGATGTTGGCCTAGAAAACGATTGAGAAGTTTTTTCTTCGCTGATTGATTTTTCTTCAACTATCTTTTCAGCGGTAAATCTTCTTTCCCGTGACAGAGCAGTCAATTCCTTTCTGGATATCAAATAGTTTTGACCGAAGGGATAGGATTTCACGATCTGCGCGTATTCTTCCTCTTCCATTCCCGCGACTTCCCAAGCAGGCTCGATCTCCACTGTCTGCAAAAGAATAACGCCCCCTTCAATTTTATGCTTGGCGTAACAGCATCTTGGCGCTAGATATTGTAAGTCTTCCGTATAATGTTCCCACGCTCCGCCCTGGCCACGGTTATGTGCGTCTTGTCCTGAATACCTGAAAGTCTCTTTGGCCAGAAGCTGGGCATCCTGATGGTTGACCCGAAAGCACACCTGCATACCGGTGTTGCCCAAAATGAGACTGCGAAGCTCGGCGGAAATTTGCGCCAGTGTCTGATGAGCCATGATCAAAGACAATCTGTATTTTCTGGCTTCCGACAAAATCACTGCAAACGATTCCGTGGCAAAATTCTGGAACTCGTCGATGTATAAATAGAAAGGAACCCGTTGGCTTTGGGGAATGTCCGACCGGGAGAAAGCAGCAATTTGAATCTTTGCCATAAGTATAGAGCCCAACAAATCAGCCGAGTCTTTAAGTTTGCCTTTGTCCAATCTGACCAAAAGCATCTTTTTATTATCCATTACTTCCCGGATATGAAATGTGCTCTTGGTTGAGGAAAACATTTGTCTGATCCGCTCGTCAGCCAAAAATGCGTTTATCTTATTCATCACCGGCTCAATCCAGATAATTTGCGTCCGGTCAGTCATCGTATCGAAACGGGTAAAATAGTCACGGGTCAGCGGATGTTCGATTTTATTAAGAATGTTTTTCCTAAATGAGCGACCGGTTAAGAAAGCTGGCAGTTCGGCCAAACTCAATTCTGCTTCTCCGAGAGCGATCAGGGAATTTCTCATGAGGTCTTCCATCCGCACGCCCCAGGCTTCAGCCCAGATTCTGCGGAAAGAACCTACCAGTTCGTTGGCCTGTTCGGAAATGGAAACTCCGGGCAGTTTTTCCAATGGATTAAATGTAACGGTAAATGTCTTGTCGGTCGGATCAATGAGAATAACCTTTTTGGAAATATCTGCATCATTGCAGTCGTACTGAAGTGAGAGAATGCCTTTTATGTCTTCAATCAAATCTCCGTGAGGATCAATGACGCAGAAACCATTGTTGTTTTGGATATCTTGCAGAATCAAATACTCTAAGAACTTTGTCTTACCGGTGCCGCTTGCGCCAATAACATAAAGATGGGTAGCCCTGTCTTTCTGATCGATTTTGGCCATCTGAAACTCATTTTTATTCTGGCTATAGTACCAGCCGAGAGCCAATGTGCCGGGGATATCTTCATCAGAGAATGTTGGCGCAGAGGAGTTTTTTTTGGCGGAGGTTACCGCCGATTGATTTTTTGACGTTTCCTGTTTTTTGTCATTGAAAATGCTTTTCCAAAAGCTCATTCATTCTATCCTACGAGATTCCCAAGAATCCTCTGGATCGTCTTTCCATCTTGGACGGATCTTGTTTGAGGTCGAGCATCAGCTTATCAACACTTTTCAGTACCGAACGATGAACTATCGTGGCATAGGCTCGTAAATCCTGTTGATCGAAAAGATCGAGTTCTCTTAGCGCCTCCGATGCCGCTTTTACGAAAGGAATTAGTGAAGCAATCACTTGCCATATGGAAGGTCTGTAAGTCAAATACCAAGACACATCGAGGTTATTGCCGAAGTCCCTGGCATTGACGAATATCTGGTATGGTTTGAGTCTGAAACTTGAGTATACAACCACTAAAAATTTTCTTGCCGTTCCCAGCATGCTACTGACAAATCCAGGAGAAATCGACTCATTTGTCATAATAAGAGAATCCACGTTGTTTTCTTTTGTGAATTCTTCCGCGTTGCGGAAAATATCTTCAGACCTGCCTTGAGCATTCTCAATGAGCGTGCTCCATGAATCTTCAACCTGATCCTTCCTTAAGATGCTATCCGGTTTTAACGCCATAAAAAGTGCTACGGCCATCATTACAATGCCGGTTACGGCCAAAGACCTGCTGAATCCAATACCCATTAAAAAGAAAAGACACCCGACTATGAGAAGAAATGACATTACTGGTTTTGGCATTTTGCCCTCCTATTATATCGGTTATTAGCCGGAATTTAATAAATGAGAACAAACTTCTTTGAAACGGAGAAACTTTGGGACTATGAACTGCTTAAAGATGCGGAATATATAAACTATGATAGATAAATAGAGTCAAGAAAAATTTATTATTATTTTAAAAGAAGATATTTTGCCGGAAGACTCTACTTCACAGTAGGCATTATAGCTAAAGTTAGCCACAAAATGAGCAAGGAAGTAAGTGATAGACGACTTGACAAGAGTTTAGGAAGTTATACTATTTAGACAGTTCTTTTACATGAAAAGTTGGTCATAGGCACGAGGTACTGGCTGAATGCGGTATTTCCTGGCTATGACCACAAAAGTGGTCCTCTAGCATAGAAAGGAAAACATGCTATGAGACCAAATCAAGAAACGGGATTACATACAATTAAGAGTCCTTGTGGTGAAACTAATTTTGGAGCATCACAAATCAAAGAAGTCATTGAGAAACTTAATTCTCTCCTTGAAAGTGGTTTAAAAGCTACAATAATTATAACATTTCCAATATGGAAAACGTTAAAACTCGGCACTCACAAGAGTAAGAATAACCTGATAAAAAACCTTATAAAGAAAGGAGTTGAAATAAGTGATTCAGCAACTCGCATAATGAATGAGTTGAATTTTTCACTTGCGTCTGTGAAAACAACAGTGGATATTGTAAATGTGTCTCTGGTAGATCTTGGTTTAAACAAATGTGCTGGAGCTACGCTGAATGAAATCTGTGCACGTGCTAATCAATCAAGCCTTTCAGTTTGTCCACTAGAAGCGGTCTTGCAACTTCGTCTGCGATATAATGATCAGCCCGAAAAAGAGCGCCTTAATATTATTGTTGCAGGGGCTGTGACGGATCCGATCGACAAATTGAATGTTTTTCGTATTGGTAATGACATTCCAAAAGATCACAGAGATGATGCTTTATGGATTGATTCATATGATAATCCTCTTTCTAGGCAGTGGCACCCGTATGACCAATTTGTTTTTATTTGTCGAAAATAATTTGTTTGCGTTTGCAAAGTAGAACTTCTTTTATTGACGCCCTTCCTAACGCCGTTCTCGAGTTTGTCTCGAGCACGGCGTTTTCTTTCTATTGAGAACTGGTTTTATTCTTCTTTTTGGGTATTTCGGGTATATCCTTCCTAAAAAACATTCCTTCACGATCCCAATATCTAACTTCATTGGTTATTCTCTGTTTAAAGGCTTCTTTAATAGTTAATTTATAAACACGTGTATCTTTTGCATCAAACGGATCAAGTGTCATATAGAATTCCATAGCCTGCACGAGAGCTTGCAGAAATGGAATAGTTCCTTCGATCATTAAATCGGAATTTAGCAAATTGCCAGCTTTTGAATCAGTCAAGGGAAAAGTCGTAAATGTTGATACCACGGTAACTTTTGATCTGACTAACACGTTATAAATCATTGGCCATATCATGGTACTTTTTTGAATAGCTGGGAAATTCAGAAATACATTATGTAAACCATCTAGTAATACACCAGTGAAAGGTTCTCCTTCCATTTCTGCACATTTTAATTTTGTAATAATCTTTCCTATAAGATCTTCAGGTGACAGATATCCCGGAAAAAAAGTTAAATGCTCAATTCTGGGTTTTTCTAAATCTGTCATTCTTTTGTTATCATTTTCCTCAAACATTACTTTAAGTAAATTTTTTTCTAAGTTTTGATAATACCGGTTTGGGTACAGGAAAGACAGGATAAGAATTCTTCTGCGGGGATGCATTGAGGTAATTAACGACTGTCTTTTGTCAGAGCGATGTGTAAGCCGTGTTGATTCCATTAAAATTTTTAACGCAAGCCCTGCTTTCCCACTGCTTCCTTGACCATGTAATAATATTTGAGATTTATTGTATAAGTTTAGAAATATATCTTTATCGTTATATATATGTTTGCCGGACTTATCTTTATATCTATTTAATGTATCAATTATTTCATATTCATCCGGCAAATGGTATGTTATTAAATGTTGATTGTCTAATTGAGAAGGCAATTGAGGTGATATTCTAAATCCATCATCTCCAGACATGTGAAAAACATGAGCACCTGGTCGTGATATTTGCTGCCTTGTTTTAGAGAGTATAAAAATACGAACTGCTTTCTCCTTGGAATCTTTGGTCCCTTCATGTTTGAGTGATATTACTGTATCCACTAAATAATCAAGTTTGGTAACAACGTGATTGTCTTCACCTGATAACAGCAAGACCATGACATTTAGCTTCCGACATTCAACAACCAACTCTCGCAAAATATCATATGTTGATAAATCATCACTTTTATTCACATTCTCTCCTAATACAGAGATGCCGTCTATAACTACAACGAGCGGACAAATGTGAGGAATGGATGTATTATTTCTTTCTTGTCTTAGATTATGTAATGTTTCACGAATCTTTTCTAGTTGTGATGTAACAGACTCGCGAAGAGTTTTTTCCCTTTCCACTGTGGTGGGCATTTTAATTTTATCAGCGTAAAACCATTTCCTGTGATCACTTTGATAAATTGATAATTTCTTTAGATACTGCGGGATAAGGGATTCCACTCTAAGATTAATATCGGCAGGATTCTCTTCAAAGGTGATATAGTAAGTAGATGTCCCCAGTGGTGAAAGAGCACTTGCTATTGCAAGCGCAAGAGACGTTTTACCTGTACCCGCTGAACCACATATGCTCATTACCAAGCTGCCGTCGCTTGATGATAATAATCCTCCATGGAATAATATATCAGCACCGCGAATAGGTAAAGGAATGCCCCATATTTGATTAATTAGTTCTGCATGACGTGGAAGCGTTAAATAGTCCGGCGACTGCATAAATTCGTAGGCAACATCGCCCCCTAGTAAATCGCCATGTTTGCAATATGTTAGTCTATAATTGTTTTTATCGTGCTCGCTATAGGATGCCTTTTTCCCCTTCGTTCCAAATCTTAATAATAAGATGCCCTGCATGGCCAAGAAATGAGCCAAGAACAAGGTAACTTTTTTTTCGGTACCAGATTTATTTTGTAAAAAATCCACATTGGATTTACTGTAATTATCACTGTGTTCTAGGTATGTTCGTAATTTTGATAAAGCGGAATTTATATCTTTAGGACTGAATGTTTCCACCCCCTCTTGTCTAACTAATTCAGAATCAGGATAAATACTTAATAATTCAAATAGAATATTCCTACAAGTAATTAAAGAATATGCGCGAGACTGTAACTCATTGGGTATTGTCAGTGCATCGTGAAGTATCTTCAACGGAGATGGAAGATATAGACCTTTGTAACGATCTGCGGATTCAATATTGAGTTGAGACTGATAAAATGCTGATTTTGTTACTGCGGTTAGCCTCAAAGGCAAATCGTCTTTAGATATTTTTTTTGATTTCATCACGCTAGTAGTCAAATGAGAATTCATTCCCCTTGTAATCGGATACTTTCGTGGTTGATCCAACCAAGAATAAAAGGAATTTAAATCCTTGTCTTCAACTGTTTTCCCAGCAATAAATTTATCAGATAATATAAACAATGCGTCATGAATGCTGCCCAGCAATTGTAATGCAATATCAGAATATGGTAATGGGCTTGTGGATAAATTTGATGGCATACTTCCTCCTTTTCGTCCAATGCCTGGAATGGTTATGGGTGGCCTACTTGCAATGATCTCTCGTGGGTCGGAAATATTTTATGGCTAAAAATGTTCACATTTTTAAAGAATTCCCTTTCTCTAGGGGAATCTATATGAATGCCGGAAATTTTATAATACCATTTCTGGAGTTTTTCAAAATCATCTTCATCTAAGTATGGAGAAATATATTTTTCAATGTCCGTTTTCAATTCACCTTCTCTACTAGTATGCCAAGACCGTATTCGCGCCAATAGTTGCATTATATTTGCATTCTTTTCAGCTAACGCTGCTTTGACATTATTAAAAGCGAGCTCCCACAGTTTTGCATCAACAGCTAAATCAATCCAGTGCCAAGGTAATCGTTCTTTTATTAGGATCTCTTTATTTAATGCATTCTTAGTGAATTTATATGCAGTATATTTGCTTATAAATCTCATTAACTCAGCACGCTCAGCAACCTTATCTTCTTTTAGCGATCGCCACGCCGACAAAAGATCGTTTCTAAATCCATCAATTTTCATTTCATTCATTATCTGTGAAATATACAATAAATTTGCAATAAGAAAGATTTGTTCATGATCGAACTCGTTTATATTTTGTAATACTTTACCCAATGCCCATTTAAAAGACTCTTTTTCTGAAGTATTAGGTCCAAGATTCTTCATTTTCTGTGCAAATGTTATTAAAGGGGTATTACCAACTCGATCTGAAGTCGCATACTTCTCATTTTTAATCATCTTCACTAACTTTTCATATATGGAATTATCAAAGTCATCATTCATAACCCGATCTCCTTAATCGATGTTTTTATATTGCCAAAAGGTATTGGTTCATGGACGACTTCAGGGATACCTTGAGCTCCATCGGTTAATCCACAATCAATTCCTGTTTTACAGTTATAAAATTCATAATCCTGCTTCGGGTCGGTCTGTAAATTGCAATTCTTGACTGCTACTGTAATACCACCTGGTTCCCATGCATCATAAAAATTCGCATCAAAAAAAGTGGGGCTGTGCGGTTGTATTTCATTTAATTGGTATGATAGGCAAATATATTTTTGCATCTTGGCTTTTAATCCTAACAGACAGGGCATAGTTCGCACATCATACCCACTAAAAGGATCGTATCTGTTATTAGGATTTCTAAAACTCCACATATTATTATCACTTAATTTTTCGGAACGGAATGCATCTATAAACCATTGCAAAGCACCGATAACGTAACCACCTGACAGCAAGTCTTCCAACATTTCGTCAGCATAATCCGGATAAACATTTTTTAATATCTTGCCCATTTGAAACCTCAAGGCTTGTCGACTATGCACTCGCCCTAGGTATTCTCCTTTAAGTAAAGAAACTACTGTGCCTCTTAATAAATTATTGACACAGAAAGCTGTAATTGCCTCGATCGCTTCTTCCTTTCCCTTTTTAGCAATTGTAGAGTCGTTATAATTGGACTTGATTACATCAAATAACTCCTCTTTAAGTGATTCGTTTTCCTCTAAGAATGGATCTCCGCATATGTTGTTCCATATTTTCTCGTAATCCCTTTGGAACTTATCTGTCATTATTCACTCCTCGCAGAATATTAATAATTCTATCCTCCCAATCAGCCAAATCCTTCTCTATCTCATGCTGCCATATTTTTACAACCATCCATCAGTTCTTCTTAAATTTTATATATTTTTTTATCGCGCTCGTGGGTTTTGCTAATTTTGTTCTACCAAAACGGTGTAAGTTTCTTTTTACAAATTGAAAAACGATAGCCATGCCAAATACGGAGCAATGTTTTGATACGTTTTTGTCCCCATTCTTCAAGAGGCATTGTTTCGGTATGTTCCCAATTAATGCGCTGCCTTTCTGTAGCGATGATATCTTCATTTAATTCGTCAATGTAGTCAGCTTCAATCTGTCCTGACATATATTCTTGACCGTGCTGTCGTCCAAGACCGCCTGAGAGGTTGAAGAAAAAAGGTTTTTGAGCAAGTTTTCCTTTTGAGAAAACAGCTATACCGCGCAATTCTTCTTCAATCGGATCATGATAGAAGAATATGCGCCATTTAATTTTTCTATTGTTTGAAAGTTCTTCAATATCCCATTCGTTATGAACAATTAAACCATCCGGTTTTTCAATGGTTGTATAATCTCTTGGAAATTTGTATTCTATTCCTTCAAGATTTTCTTCCTCAGGCAGAGCCTGCTGATCTACAAGAATTCTAAAATCCTCCGCACGTTGATGCAAAAGAAACCGTCTCGCCATGCTGCGCGAAAACTGATCTACGGAAATACGTTTAGTTATTTTTAATCTATTTAAAATTATAGAAGTGCCGTGTGTCTGCTTTCGGCTGATGTCAGGAGGAAGATATTCAAGAACATTGATTTCACCGCCGCTTTCTTCCACATATTTGCCGGAACGGAGTTCGTTGCTGTCAAGTTCGAAGATTGTTTTTTCACCCGTCTCCTTACTGATAGTCTCTACTTGAATCAATGCTGCGATACCAAAACCTGCAAACTTTCCTATACCTTTACGTCCAAGAACAGGCCTGTTCTTCTCACCTGTTTGTTCATTTGGGTTCGATCCCCTTCGGCACCAACCTACATTTAAAAAACATTCTTGGCATTCATCGAATGTCATACCGACGCCGTTATCCTTAATTCTTAACTCAGCACTGTTTTCTAGGTTGACGGGTAAAGATATTTCTACAAGTTCTGCATCAGCGTCCCATGCATTAGATACAAGTTCGGCTACCGCGGCAAATGGACTTTGATACATTTGAATCCCCAAATGGTCAATAATTCGCCCATGAAATGTTAATCGCAGACTCCTCTTAGGGTTGGTCACGCTCGTAGCTCCCTATCATTTATTTTTTTCACAATGCATTGCGCATGAGCCGCTATAAATGACGGCGGCAGAGCATTTCCAATCATTAATGCAACAGCTGATTTATTGTTGATGATTGGGAACTTGTATCGATGCGGAAAACCCTGAAGCAGAGCTGCTTCACGTATAGTTATCGCCCGATTCTCTGTTGGATGTAAAAATCTGCCCTTCGAAGGATTGAAGCAACCGCTTGTGATCGTCGGGGCCACATCATTCCATGCCAGCCGCCCATATACATCTTTGAAACCGGTACATCGTTTATGACACTCAAGTCGAAACTTAACCGGCAGATCCTTACGGCTGCCGCCATCCTTTGGTATATGTTTAATTAATTTTATTATTCTTTCTGTACGTCGCTCAGGGATATCGTGAACTGGATCTCCACTTTGTCCCGCTTTCATTAATTTTCCAATACTGTCCCTAACCGTTTTTCTTTTAGTACTTGGATTGGCAAAAGGTATATCAAAACCAAGTCCTCCCATATAAATAAGCCGACGCCGACGCTGAGGAATACCATAATCGGCAGCATTAAGAATTCTATAATTACCGATATAGCCTAGTGCTTTCATCTTTTCGATAAAAGTCTTAAATCTATGATCCTTCGCTAGACCGGGAACGTTCTCCAGCATCACAACTCGGGGAAGTATTTCTTCTACGTGTCTTTGAAATTCCAGCAATAAATCATTGCGCGGATCATCAACACTGAAAGCTCGATTTAAGGTTCGCATAGTTGAAAATCCTTGACATGGAGGACAACCTGCAAGAAGGTCAATCTCTCCCTTTTTAAGATTAAGGACTTCAAGGAGCTCAGTAGAAGCTAGTTTACATATATCTTCTTCCCATACTATAACATCGCTGTGATTCGCTTTATAAGTACTTACTGCTAGTGGGTCGACGTCTACCGCTCCCAGAACTGAGAAGCCTGCCTTTTTAAGGCCAGTTGTCAAACCGCCGCATCCGCAGAATAGATCAATAGCAGTTGGTTTTTTTCTTATTAAACGTGATTTCTTATACATTATTCAGCAGAAATAATATTTGCTAATTGGTTAATTTTTTACCTGTTTAATATGAAACGAATTTGTTTAAACAATCATTTTCTCTCAAATATTGTAAAACTTTCTGTTAACTGAAATCTATATAATATCCAATAATGATTAAGAATTGTCAATAACCTTAAGCTCGTCTTGATAGATTCCACATTGGTTATATGATTTATTTTTCCATATAACACATAAACAAACGTTTGCATATCCCTCATTACGGGGGTAATTTACGTCTAATCAAGCCATTTCTACCTTTTCTCTTCAGCTTTCTCTTTTTTTCTTATCACACATTCCGCCCCCAAACCCACTGTAATATAAATATAAGGTGCTGGAAAGGAACCCATCTAGTTTTGATGGATTCCTCGGCCAGTGTATAACTCCAGGTCCACTCTTTCCAAAACTTCCTACCTTCGGGGCGTAATCAGTTAAAAGAGGCTTACGATAATAAAAAAACAAACTTTGGATATTTCACAATATCACAAGAAGTTTTTTGTTTGTTATCCCTAGACTTTTTTTGGCATCACTTCGGCCAGAGATAATAAAACCCAGATTATTTCCAAGGGGCTTTTTTAATTTTTTCACTGGCCTTTGCATATCTAAAAATTAATTCCCAAATCCATGAACGTATTAATAAAATCTCCTGTGGATGAAATTTCGATGGATGAACTACGGGAAAAAGAGAACGAAGAAGACGAGTCCATCTTCTTTGAGTACAGAATCGGTCTGTATTGTGCGAAATGGATACTGGCTCCATAGGCATCAAGGCGGATCTTTCCCAGCTTTTTAAGAAAGGCATTTTCACTAAGACAGAAAAGAAAATCTCGGTTAAGAAGCTGGCGGATGTCCATCTGGGCAGAAATGAAAAGTTCGCTTTCCACCGCGCCTTGGTTAAATTAAAAAATTATTATTTTAACTGATGCTTACTTTGGAACAAATGAAAAAACTGCTTGATGAAATAAAAAGAGTTCAGGCCGGAATGAAAAAATCAAACGCTTAATATTAAGAGATGCCCATATTTGTATTATATGGCATTCATTATAATATTTGTGACAAAAAACATTATGTTAACAAATATACAATAATATTTGTTGACATTCGCGTTTCTTTCTATTAGTCTGTTTGAAATTCAGAATAAGGAGAAACGATGGGAAAATCCAAGTCATCGCTACTGAGTCCAAAGTCAGACTGGAAACTGTTCGGGGGAAGGATACCGCCTGAACTTGCCAAGGCTGTTCGGATACTTTCCATAAAAGAGGATAGCTCCATTCAAGATTTGATGATTGAGGCTCTGACGGATGTGCTTATGAAGCACGGAGAAAAACCACCGAGAAAATAGTAACAGTGATAAAAAACAGGATATATTATTTCAATCTTATCGAATTTTATTGAAGAACAACTAAGGAGGTCATGCCAATGACTGATTATATAAAGAAAGCTTCCGAAGGCGATTATGAAGACTATCTTGAGTTCTTAAGCAAGCTAGTTGAGGATGAGATCAATAATAAAAAGATCCCATTACGCGAAGCTGCGGAAGCAATTGTTTCAGACGCTTTTTATCAACTGAGAGGAGAAAAACCAATTCTGGATAAATTATTTTTGAAAGCAAATGAAGTCCTTGATCCGCCATGTCAAGACGATATGGAGTTGGAAAACCATACATTTGATGAGGTTGTTGAGGGAATTAGTCGCAATGAATTATACATGTCACAAAAAACTGGGACATTGCCGAGACCGGATAGGACTTGAGAAAAATAGTATAAATTTAAAAGGAGCTAGTTTTATGGAAAAGAAATTAGAACTTGCGATTACAACAATATTAGACGCATTAACCACAGTATGGGAAGACAATGGCAACATAATGGCGGATGCGGTGCGTGATAGTGTCGTTCTTAATTTGTCAAAAATTACAGGTCAATCAATTGAAGATATCGAAAAGAAAGTTGACAGTCTCATAGATGAGGCTCAATAAGAAAACTTGATTTAACATATGCACTATCTTCTCAAACAAAACAAAAAGCGTGGAACCAATTCAAATGGCAGTTTCACTGCAATCCTTTCTGTCCGATTATGTTGTGTATAGGTAGGCGAAAGCGACAATCAAGACTAGAAAACCGCTCGTTCAGGACAGTATTTTTTCATATTTATTTCTTTAAAGGAAAGCTTGGATTTTTAAAACCTTAAGACAACAATGTCTTAATTCTTGCTTTTATATTTTCGTAAACGCTTGTCAGTTTTCTTTTTGCTTCATCCGTTAAAAGAGCTGTGTGCGCTACCGCATTTCTAATCGGCCTGTATGCTTTTGCATCGTTATGGAGAGTATTTTGGACGCCGCCGGTATCAGCTTGTTTTACCAGCCACGACATGTCCAAATAGCTCAGATCGTCGTTGTTTTTCCGGATATCTATATTTATATTTCCGTCCTGTTTATGCGCGATTTCTCTTGTCTTCCATTCGGTGATCTCTGTTTGCGCCAAAGCGGACACGGGGATGGTTTTTTCATGAATGTATCTTCTGACGAGATTTTCCGAAATAAAACACTCCGCATAGGATTCAAAATTGAAAGCGGCATCCTCGCTTAAATCGTCAACCCAGCCATCGACTTTCTTTTTATTTTTTGAAACCGATGGCAGTCCGTATTCTCCCGAAACGGCATTATATAATCCGATAGACGCTCTTTCTTTTTTTGAAATTCTTTGACTTTCCGGATCGCCTTCGTTTTTATGTTTCAATCTCCATTTATCCCAGTCTTCAAGTATTTCAGATATTATCTTTCTCAATTTGTCTAAGAATTCCTGATATTTCGGGTCATTGGCGACTATGCCCTCGCGGCTTGTTGCAAACCTGTCTTTTTGATCATCCAAGCTATTGAAATGGATTTGCCCATAGAAATAGTTTTCGGCGAGTCTGGCCGTAGGGATGTGCTTTAAAATATCCCTTTCCCGCAACCTCCCATTCACAAAAAGATCAACGCCGACCCTTTCGTCTGTTGACGTTATTTTGAGCTTGCTGGGTTTGCTAACAGAAGCAATGAATCCTTTGACATCCTCGTCCATTTTGACGTCCTTCGGAGGTTCCAAAAGGTTTGCGAGCTTCTCTTTGACATACGGATCGTCAAGATTGTTGATGTTCCATAAGAACTGGGTATCTTGCGCGAGGTCTTTGAGATGATCAAGGGTTATTTTCTCCCCGTCGAGAAAAATATTGAACGAATCGTCCAAAAGCGAAAACCTGAAATACAGCGCGACAATTTTTTTCAAGAACCCAAGGCTATTTTTTATTCCGTCTTTTATATTTTCGAAATAGATAATTGTGCCGCTTTCGTGATCTGCGCTGTAGGAGGTGAAGATAGTCGAATCGTGTCCGCCTAATTGATATTCTTTCGGGGTCAGATCGTCGGTAATGGCCTGGTCCAATCCTGAATTATCAATGACCCCGCCGATATAATCGGCGCCCTTCGTTTTTGATATAATTGTGATTTGATCCGCGCAGGACAAAAGAGCCAGTTTCCCTATTCCTTTTCTGCCTATATAAGGCCTTTTTCCGGGAGATATGGATTGCCCTTCTTTTCTTTTTGAGTATCCGATCTTCAAAAATTTATTTTGAAAATCATCCGCCGTCATACCGATCCCGTCGTCTTTTATGAAAAAACTGTTTTTACCTTTATCTATATAAATCCATACGTTTTTCGCGTCGGCATCCCATGCATTGGAAACAGCCTCTCCTATGACGGTTATAAAGCTTCTATACAAGTTTCGTCCCAGGTGGTCTAAAACGCTCAGGGAGATTTCGAATGTGAATGGTTTTTTATTATCCATATTTTTCTACGTGAGTTTTAATGCTTCTTCCTATTATAGCCCCCAGCCTCACGGGGACTGCGTTGCCGATGAATTTTGCAATATGCGACACAACGATAGGATTTGAAGGTTCTGCGAATTGATAATTCTTCGGGAAAGTCTGAAATAAAGCGGCTTCCCGAAGACTGATCGCTCTGTCCTGTTCGGGATGGCCGAAACGTCCGTTTCCAAGACCGACGCATTGAGTCGTCATGGTCGGAGCTGGTTCGTCCCAGCGCATGCGGCCATATACCGAACCTCTGTAAGTTTTGCCTGATTTCTTTTTATGGCATTTTAGAATTAAATCTTCGCTCCAGCTTCTTGAATTGCCACCATCATGCGGCGTTGCTTTTATTCTTTGCAAGTTTTTAGGACTAAGTTTCCTCGTCCTATGGAGAGGATCATCTTGACTCGTTTCCCCGTCTTTTAGCGGTGATAGATTTTTTATGACGTCACGAACGGTTATTTTTTTATTTTTGTGAGTTTTTTTCGCAAGCTCAATTTCCCCCAGTTTTGACGCCAGCAAAACCAAACGCTTTCTGTTCTGGGGAACCCCGTATTCCGAAACATTGACTATCTCGTATTTGTAGTTGTATCCGCCTTTTTCAAGAGCATCAATGAATGTTTTAAAAATGGGGTTCTTTGTCATATCTGCGAGGCCGCTGACGTTTTCCATAGAAACGACATCCGGCTCGGTTTCGATGATCAGTTGTGCAAACTTTCCAAGGGGTTCAAGCTGCTTTTCAGTAATTTCGTTTAAATTTAATTTTGAAAAGGGTTGGCACGGCGCGCAACCGGCCAGCACTCTTATAGTATCTTCTTTGTCACCGAATAATTTATTTATTTCATCTGCGGATACTTGAAGTATGTCTTTATTTATAAATTTAGCATTTTCGTTATTATATTCGTAGCCATATTTGCACGACGTATCATTGTCTATACCCGCAATAACATTAAGCCCCTCTTTTATGAGGCCATGCGTCAGACCGCCTATTCCGCAGAACAGATCAATAACTTTTATTTTTTGTGAATTTGATTTCATAAAAATTCGTCCAACAAAAAAATATAATTTTAATTGCAATATGTTTATTCTATCAGAATTATTTCTATTCCGCCAAAAAATTTTTAATTTTTTCCAACTGCTTAGGACGGCTGCTTTTCCGTTTTAAATTGCTTTCCCAGATTTTTAGAACAACCCAGCCTTCTTTCTTCATTGCGCGTCGCTGCTTTCTGTCCCTCTTGATATTGGAACCGATTTTTTTGAACCAATAATCGTTTTCATCCCAGCCTTTTTTTATTCTCTCGAAATTGCGGCCGTGCCAGAAATCACCGTCTATGAACACCGCTCTCTTTTTTCTGGGCAAGGCAATATCAGGCGAGCCAGAAATTTTCCTATAGTGTTTTTGGAAATATATTCCTTCTTTGCGGAGAAATGTAAATACGATTTTTTCAGCTTCCGTATTTTTCGAACGTATACGGGACATTATTTCGCTTCTTTTTTCTTTGCTGAAAATGTCCGTCATATTTATCAGTATCGCATCGCCTTAGGGGTTATCAGGTGCTTTTTAGGAGTGTAAAAACTTTTACTAAATATAAGTTTCTAATTCAACACTTATTTCTTTTATATAAGTTTACGCTTGGCTAAGAAGAAGATCAAGAGATTGGCGATTTTAAAACAATGATTTTTTGATTTTTCAAAATCTGCCGGGTAATTATCTGGTCCATATAATCACTATATTGGATGGGGTCATGAAAATGCCAACTCAGTTCGTGATCAGAAGACTGATTGTGATTCTTATAACCCGGGAGCGATGTAACAATATCGCCACTTTTATCTAACAGATATTCCCTAATATTATCTTTGAGGCTATCTTTTGAAAATTGTTTCATGTTGGCAAAATCATAATAAACAGATTTTGCTTTCCCTATCTTCCACATATTGTTATCGAACGCCTTTGTTATTAATGCCCGGATATAAGTTAAAGCTTCATTTTCACGATCCATGGTATTGTTAATATTTTTATTCAGGAAGCGATATAGCCTTACAAACGAGGCTCTGTAAGGAATCGAATCAGATGCAAAAAGATATCTTCCCCTGATTAATATTTGTATCCACGTGTCATGCAGGGGTGCCTCGGGATCGAGAATGGCAATTATTTTTTTCTCAATCTTATTCCACGCAGTCTTCAAAGCATGGCAGGCCGGGGTTTTTTCAATGTGAGCAATAATTTCTTCTTCAATTTTTGCATCGCCAAACTTTTGCGGTTTTTCATTTTCAATATATTCTTTCACAACCGGCAAGAGCGCTTTGCGCAGCTGATGAATTTCTAATCGCTCCGTGTGGTAAGGAAAATATTCGAAAGCCTCGTCGATATCGGTTAATTTCCTTTTTTCTATATTTATTATCTCTTTCTCTTTTAAATTTTGGATTGACCGACGGAAATTTTCTTTGAAAGATTTTTTTATTATTCCTTTTTCTATATGGGGAGAAAGCGGCGGCTCTTCCTTTATTTCATTTCTCTCAAAAGCAATTTTCCACAGAAGCTGATTGTAAAATATGCGGTCAGTGCTTTTTAGGTGTTCTAATATTTTTCTCTGAAGTATACCGGGGCCGCTGGACATAATTTAAGTGTTGGTTATGCATCCACCATGCATAACCATCATAAGGTATTTTTTTATTTCGGAAAGTGTTTGCCAAAGAAAGATCAACAGGAGCAGCGATCCTTGGTTATGCTCTATAATATTATGAATTTCATTTAATACAGATACTATAATGTCCATGTTATTTAGATAATCACTGGCTATATGAATGTCAAGTGTTGTTTTTAATATTATCTGATAATTATAAATATCACTAAATTCAGAATATAATCCTTACTGTAACAACAAAATACTTTAAAAATCCCTTGCAAAAGGGACTTGATTGGGTCATAATGTCCACCAAAATTCCCAGCGAAGGCGGAAAATAATGACACAACAACTGGCTCTGCTTCATGACGCCCGGCAAAGATTTACAAGACGGGAACTCGCCGAAAAACTAATGGTAGTCCCCAAAACTGTTGCCCGGTGGGAACGCGGAGAGACAAATTGTCCGCCACTTCTTGAACCGGCGCTTCGGGAAATTCTCCGAAGTTCATCTGCTCCGAATACAAAAAAAATATCCGCTGAAAATGACGCTTTTACATTTGTCGACTTGTTTGCCGGAATCGGCGGAATCCGCATCGCTTTTGAGGCTTTCGGAGGCAAGTGCGTTTTTACAAGTGAATGGAATGAATGGGCAAAAAAAACTTATTTAGCAAATTTCGATAATGATCATCCGTTTATAGGAGACATTGTTCCTTACCCTGCCGAAGACATACCGGATCATGATGTTCTGCTGGCCGGATTTCCATGCCAGCCGTTCAGTATTGCGGGCGTCAGCAAAAAAAACGCTCTTGGCCGCCCCCATGGCTTTGAATGTGCGACGCAAGGCACACTCTTTTTTGATGTTGCGCGCATCATAGCTGCCAAAAGGCCCAAGGTGTTTCTTTTGGAAAATGTTAAAAATCTTTACTCTCATGACAAGGGCAATACTTTTCGCGTTATCATTGACACATTGCAGGAAGAACTTGGCTATGACGTGCATTACAAGATCATTGACGGGAAAAACTGGGTGCCACAGCATCGGGAGCGACTAATTATTGTCGGTTTCAGAGAAAAAACCGGCTTTTCTTGGGATAATCTTGTGTTGCCTGAAAAGGGACCGAAGCTTGATTCCATATTGCATCCGGAAAACGGCAATGAAGAAGCTGAAGAGCCATATACCTTTGGTCCCAAAGCCATGGTTCACAGCAAATATGTTCTTACCGACAAGCTTTGGAAATATTTGCAGGCTTATGCAGAAAAGCACAGGGCTGCCGGTAATGGTTTCGGCTTCGGATTGGTTTCACCCACTGACACGGCACGCACACTTTCTGCCCGTTATTACAAAGATGGTTCCGAAATTCTGGTGAAGCGCAGCAGGGGGAGAAACCCGCGCCGTCTCACTCCACGGGAATGCGCCCGCCTGATGGGTTTTCCCGATTCATTTAATATTCCTGTTTCAGACACACAGGCTTATAAACAGTTTGGAAACAGTGTTATTGTCCCAGTTATAAAAGAAGTGGCCCGCATATTGATTCCTCATGTACAAGCATTACAGGAGTTTGAAAGAACGGGCCAGAAAACACTATTGATGAATTTCTGATGGATATTGTTGATTCCGCAACCAGAAGCCGCATGATGAGCGGTATCCGCAGTATCAACACAATACCGGAGAAACGGATAAGGAGCCTTCTTCACGGTCGAGGTTTTAGATTTAGAATACACGATAAAAAGCTTCCCGGAAAACCGGATATTGTATTGCGGAAATATCATGCAGTGATATTTGTGAACGGATGTTTTTGGCATGGCCACTACTGTTCACTTTTTAAATTGCCAGCAACAAGACGCGAATTCTGGCAGAACAAGATTGACAAAAATCGCAGTAATGATAAACGCTCTGCCATAGCATTGCAATTAGCCGGATGGCGTATTGCCACAGTATGGGAATGCTCAATGAAAGGGCCGTTGCGCTTAGATGATATTTGCCTCGCAGACCGGCTATATTCATGGTTGCACAACGATAACGGTAATCTTGAAATTTCGGAAAAGAAAGCGGGAGGAAAATGAAAGCTGGACATTTGTCGCAATATTTTACCGGTGTGGCTGCTAAACGCCTCAGTGCTGTAGAGGCTGACCTGTTTTGCAGCCACCAGCATGAGTTTAACGGAGTTGAAGCATTAATGCATATTTTTGGCGTTGCCCATGGCAAACAAAAATTCCCCGCAAAATTCATTTATCTTAATGATCATGACAGTGATCCAGTAGTATCAGACGGCTTTCTCACATGGTATGACGCCCGCGAAAACCACCCGACACGAACTGAACACCGCCTGTATTTCCCGACAACAACAGTATCCGATTGTGCAGCAGAAGGAGACCTATTGGTAATAGGAAAACGGCCTGACAATTCTATTCTGGTTGTCATAGCTGAAGGAGATTCGACAATTGCCAATCAGATACAGTGGCTTTTCGGCATTTCTGATTTTGCCCATCCCGGATTCTCTGTGAGAGAAGAATTGGAAACAGAGCAGGATAGAATTGCTTTCGCTTCCCGTCTTATATTAGAAAATATTGGTGTCACCATAGAAGAACCTACGGAAGAAACATATCTTGACACGATGCTGAAAAAGTTCGGCAACGCCTTCCCATCTACTTTGCAATTTTCCGAATACGCCCGTTCAACATTGACGGACGTTGATGCCCGTGATGATCAGGATGCCGCCATAATGGCATGGATGGAACGTGAAGAAATATTGTTCAGGACGCTGGAAAAACATCTTATTGCCGACCGTCTTGTCAAAGGATTTGGCCATGACGTGGATGATTTTATCCAGTTTTCCCTGTCGGTGCAAAACCGGCGTAAAAGCCGTGTCGGATACGCCCTTGAAAACCATTTGCAGGCTATGTTCGATGCTTGCAATATTCGTTACACAAGACAAGGCGTAACGGAACAAAAATCAAAACCGGATTTTATATTTCCCGGAGTGAAGGAATATCATGATTCCGATTTTCCGTCATTGCAACTGACTATGCTCGGGGTAAAATCATCCTGCAAAGATCGCTGGAGACAGGTATTGGCTGAAGCAAACAGGATTGAACAGAAACATCTTCTAACTCTGGAAACATCCATAAGCACAAACCAGACGGAAGAAATGAAGTCCAAAATGCTACAGCTTGTTTTGCCCCAGTCGTTGCATCGAACATATACGGAGAATCAGCGAATATGGCTCATTGACATTAAAGCGTTTATAAATTTGGTACGTGAAAAACAAGAGAAAAAATAGTTAAAGAATTGCTCAAGAAAATTCTTTTGCCAAATGTCACAAAACTCCCTCAAACTCGCTATACTGTAAAATACAGGTAAGAAACGAAAGCCTGCAACCCTTGACAAATCCTGAGATTATTGTATAATTTCTAGTCCCTGTTCTTTATATTAACAATTAAATATTCTACCCTTTCCGGCTTAATCGCCCGAAAGTGGCTTCATATGCACCATAAGAAGCC
>DATKPG010000022.1:0-65815 GCA_035524255.1 Smithella sp.
CCCGGTCATGCGGTTAAAGAGCCAGAACAGCAGCAAAGCGCTCAATATATGCAGAATAAGGTTGGTTACATGATAGCCGCCGGCATTCAGGCCATGAAGCTGATAATCGAACATCAATGACAGCCATGTCAAAGGATGCCATAATCCGCCACAGGTTGCACTAAACGCCCAACGAAATCCATCCAGCGTGATTCCGGACTGGATATGACTATTCTCTGTGACATAAACGTTATCATCAATATTGACGAAGTTGTATTGATTCACCTGCCAGAAAACAGCAAGGGTAGCAACAGTTAAAGCGATATAAACGATCAGTTTTTGTTTCCAGGGATTAATATTTAGTTTATTTAACATGGCCGGTTTCGTTTCCTTGTTTTTTAATAATCATACTAACAGTAACTGATTCTTGAAGTCGTAAGCGAAATCACCCCTGCTTGCCGCGGCAAGTTTCAATGAGGTGTCCACACCGTCAGCGGGTTTTTACTTTTTAATTTTTCAGAGCCGGCCGCAATGTGAGGCGATTTTTAAGTTTTTTAGAAATATCTCTTTTCCAAATAAAGTCAAGCATAACCTGTAAAGAAAAAAACCGCTTCGATAATATGGATCTCTTTGAGGCAACAGACTTCCATGTTTTACGCCGCTCCCGGTTCGCGGGCATTTTGTGCCATTTAAATTTTCAGATAGAAATAATTTTTTATTTTCCCTCCACCACTCTTCAAAGGAACGGCGGGAATCTTTTTCCGGTTGACATCTCTTCTGTTCTTCTTTATACGATGGCTTCGTAAAAATTCAGAGTTCTTAAAATCGATTTTGCATATATTATGAATTTAATAATTTGTTTTGTAGATTTTTTTATTCATCTGGACAAATATCTGCCGCTGATCATCCAGAGTTTTGGTGTCTGGACATATGTTATGGTGTTTCTGGTAATTTTTTGTGAAACCGGCCTCGTGGTTACGCCCATCCTGCCCGGCGATTCCCTTTTGTTCGCTCTGGGGGCTTTGGCCGCACGCGGGGCTTTGAATATTGAGATTTTATTGATTTCACTTTGTATAGCCGCCATTACAGGAGACACCGTCAATTATTCCATAGGACATTTTATCGGACCTAAAGTATTTCATTATCAGGAGAGCCGTTTTTTCAAAAAGGAATATCTTCTGCGAACGCATCAGTTTTATGAAAAGCATGGCGGTAAAACAATCATCATCGCCCAATTCATGCCGATTATACGTACCTTTGCTCCTTTCGTGGCCGGCATTGGCGCCATGACTTATTCCAGGTTTATTTTATTCAATGTTACCGGTTGCGTTATGTGGGTTAATCTGTTTCTTCTGGGAGGTTATTTCTTCGGCAGCATCCCTGCCGTAAGAAATAACTTTATTATTGTCATAGTAGCGATTGTGATTGTTTCTGTTATGCCGGGATTTTTTGAATATTGGCGGCAACGGCGTAAACTCGCGAGAGAGAAAAGTAAATAAATAAGAGGAGATATGAGAAACAAATTTATTGTAGCTGCCGCTATCGTGGCGCTGATTTTTTGGTCTGCGGCTCCTGCCTGCGCCGGAAATATCATTAAAATCGGCAAAGACATCCATATTGTCGAGGGGCAGAAAGTGGACAATGCCGTCGCCGTTGCCGGTCAGATAACAGTTAGCGGTCTGGTCGAAAACGATGTGGTGACTCTCGGTGGCTCGATCGTGCTTGAAAGAGAGGCGGTTGTCCGGGGTAATGTTGTTTGTATCGGCGGAGTTGTGGTCCAGGGAAACGGCGCCCGAATATACGGCGACGTTACGGAAGTGAACTCATCGAATATATTCACCGCTTTTTCTTCAGCCATTCAAGGTGATATGGATGCATGGTCATGGCTTGTGGATATTATTTATTTTTGTTTTTTCGCCATGCTGCTTATGCTGGCGTTGCTGATAGCTGTTTTATTCCCCCGTCCTTTAAATGCCATTGCCGATTCAATCCGGGCCAGTAAAGTAAAGTCCTTTTTCTGGGGCGCTTTGGGTACCCTGATGATTGCGCCTTTTTTTATGTTGCTGATATTTTCATTTATCGGTATTCCTTTGATTCCATTGGATTTTTCCGCTATTTTACTGGCATTTATGTTTGGATTTATTGCTGTTAGCGCGATTTTAGGAAAATTTGTCTTGACAAAAACTTTTCCCTGTCATAGGCAATCACTTGTTTGCGAAACTCTGCTTGGTTTGCTTTTATGGTGGTTCATCGGCTGGGTGCCTTTTTACATCGGTATGTTTATTAAGGCTGTGGTCATCACAACGGGTTTTGGCGGTGTTTTGCTGGTTCTTTTTTATCGCGGATATAATAGGCATGCGCATCCTTTTTCTGATAAAAATATCGAATCTGCTGATGTTTAGTTTTTTATTTTTACATGTCCGGTCTTTTTATCGTTCATAAGTATTGATAACTTTAAAGGAAGAGGGGAAAATAAATATTGAGCTTGACATTTGCGTGTTTTTAAGTATAATAACATCCATAATAAAAAGCTGAATAGCGTTAACTTTTAGAAGAAACTTACAACAAATATATAATGAATAATATATTTAGGGGCCTGTTCAGGAATGAAAATAAACTGTAGGCGGACTATAGTAAAGTTGCTCTTTCCCGGTAAAAATATTTTTGCATTTCTTGCTACCGCAGCTTTTCTTATCATGTCGTCGACGGTGTGTTTTGCCCCTACAAAAGAGGTTATGTCCGATTTGGAGCTTTCTAATGTTGAAGGTCAGGCGCTTATCAATATAGTTGAATCCTCCAACATTAATGGCAGTACGGATGTCATCCGTGTAAATTTTGGAATTGATTGGACTCTTCAGGCGTATGTCGGTTCTATGAAACTGGGATATTACAATAACGGCACAAGTACCGGCTGGGATGAGAATATCACAAATTTATTCCTGGGCAGTGTCGATAGAAGTTCATCCCTGGTCTTGAGTGGCCTTTATCTGGAGGTGGGGTTTGACAACCTCAGCAATGACGCCACCCGTAAGCTTAATTATATAGAATTTGGAACGACCAGCGCTACCGGCAGTGTTACGGGAACCATGAACACAGTCAATGCGCTGATGGCGGGTAACGGAGGGCCGAATACCGGAGTAGTGACTAGGCTGGCGGACGGAACCACAAAGACAATCACATTTAACAACGAGACGTTGTCGTTTCTGTTCGCGTCAAAGTACAACTATTCGACTTCCAGTAATCTATCCGGAATTTTTATTAAAATGCCCAGCAACACGGGCACATGATGTTTTTTGGGGCAATAAACTGCCGGCGGAGAAAAGATAATGCCGCGGTAGTTAAAAATAGCAGATGATTTGTAGTTTGGTTTAGAAACAGAAGTACTTAACCCCGCTGGAGAGAAAACCGGCGTTTGAGCTTTTCGGGATATGAAAAACGGTTAATCTGTTTAATTAGTCCGCGTAAGCAAAGAGCAAAGGTTGTTTCACCAGCACAACAAAGAACTAGGAGGATAGAAAGATGAAGAAAGTTTTATTGTTAGCAGTTGTCGCGTTGTTTGTAATGATGCCTTTTGCGTCATTCGCCATGACCACTATCTCTGATAGTGATATGAGCACCATTACAGCGCAGGAAGGCGTATCCATTTATCTGGATAATATTTCGTTAACCGGAATGTCAATGACCGCGTCATGGGGCCAGGCCAACATCAGTGGCACTGCTGGTTTGCCGGGTTCAAACTCACCTATTACTAACTTTGGATTTGACCAGGGCGGTTTTGTAGGGGCAGATGTTACTGTTGGAAATATTAGCGTTAACGGTTTATTGACAATTGATGTTGGTACCAATAATTTAACAACTACAGGTACTTGGGGTTCCTCTGCATCCGGAGCTGTGGGCCTGCCCGGCGGTATACAACTAGGTCTGTCGAATATTAAATTAAGTGTAGGGGCAATGCAAATGATAATTAAAGTAGGTTCCGAAGAAACACTTAAAGGAACTACAACGGTAACTGTATATGGTACAGCATTCCCCGGAGTGAATTCCTGGATGACAATGGGAACAGCGTATGTAAGTGGTCTTAACACTACAGTAAATGGTACTATTTTCATTTCTACCCATTAATATTAGGGTAAAAAGTGTATTAAACGGCGTTTATTCAGTCGTTATGAATGTGCAAAAAGAGGCACGGGGAAGTTGCCCGTGCCTCTTACGCGCTATAAAAAATGTTATTGAGGAAAGTTCCGACGTGTCGGGAGAACCATCTAAAAATCATCTGCTAAAGAAACATTTGTAAAAAAGTAAAAATTTTAGTGAAAGGGCATCAGTATCTCGCTTGACAATAATACAATTAGTAACAACATTAAAACCATTGTAAGCGGCGCATTTACAATTTTTGCTCATCACTATTTGGGCGGAGAAACCAAGATACGATGAACAAGTTTCTGCCAGGCCATAATTTCATAAGAATCATCACCTTTATCTCGATTCTTTTGCTGTTTTTTGTTGTGTCGATATATGACTCCCCTGTGTATGCCTTGCAGGCGATGGATGACGATTCTCTCTCGCAGATTGAAGCCCAGGAAGGGATAACTGTGGGCCTGAATCTGACTGTAAGCTCTGTGGTTACCGCCTTTAGTTTTGGCAATGATCTATCGAGTGCTTTGGCGCAATCCGTCAACGTTGGAACTCTGACGGTTGGCAACGGCGCGGGCGAAGGTTTTGGTATAAACACAAATCTTACAATAGATGTCGGGACCAACACCACCGATAACAGAACATGGCTTTACCTGAGCGGCCTCGTTTTGCCCTCTACAGATTCGGGAATATGTGTCTCCGCCAATGATATCAGTATTACGGTAAATTCCAGTACATGGACTCTTGGCAATCTTGATATTACAGGTCTTTATATGGGTAGAACCCTTACCACAATAACTCCCAATTATATTGCCGGAGATGCCCCTTGGATTAGCCTATCTGGATCACGATCAAGTGGAGGTGGGATTGTTTTTTATGCGGGACTGGGGCTGTATATAAATAATGTGACTTTTGCCTATCCAACAGATAGTATGAACATATCCGGTATATATATTTACGGCGCCAGCCCGAATGTTGCCAGCGGTACTCCTGCGAGTTGGCCTGCCCTGACAGGGAATATGCAGATAGGCGGTGTTTTTAATACCTACGATGTAAACGGCAATGTCACCGGTACATACAATGCGGGTCCGGCGGCCTTCGATGTCGGCAGCAATAGCAGCAGTACGACCGGAACCGAAGTAAGCTTTAATTTGCCCATGGCGCTATCTATACGGGTCAAAGATTTTCAAATGGATTCCACCCACGATTTTGGTCCGATGGCTCTGGATAATGTAATCATTTACCGAAATGTGGTGACTTACAGGAACCTTTAAATTTTACAAATGAATTCGCAAGCGATCAAACATCCTCACTTGCTATTGTTTACTTAAAGGTCTGCTGAAAAATTAAGATTGAAATATAATTCTTTAAAATAACATCAGGAGGTGGCCATCTTTGTGGGAGCATTGGTAATCGCCGCCATTTTTTCAATAATTGTATCCGTTACTTCAGGTATTTATCCTCTTCAGGATCAGCCAAAATCGGAAATTGATATTATCCTTCCCGGAACGGGACCGGGGTATTTACAGACCGTTGTGAATCCGGCTTCGGAAATTAATAAGGGTCATTTAATAAAGCAGGGTTACGACTATTCCTGCGGTTCCGCCGCTCTTGCTATTATTCTTAATTTTTATCTGGGAGAAAATTTTACAGAAAAGCAGGTTATTCAGGGGCTTCTTCATTATGGTAACAGCGATGAGATAGCGAAACGTCAGGCTTTTTCCCTTCTGGATATGAAGAAATTTGTTCAAGTGCTCGGTTATAAGGGAGAGGGCTATAAAGCCGATCTGGAGGACTTGAAATCTGTCACCACGCCCTGCATCGTTCCTATAAAAATCCTCAATTACCGTCATTTTGTAGTTTTCAGGGGTATTCACAATGGGCATATCTTTTTTGCTGACCCGTGGAGGGGCGATATCAGTTTCACGTTAAATGAATTCAATGACATGTGGTACGAAAAGGTTTTCTTCGTGGTTTCCGCGGTAGATGGGCCGGTGCTGAACAATCTGCGATTGAAACCGGAAGACCTCAAGTACATTGATGAGGATGCGGTCAGAATAATTAATGCCGGCGACAAAACCAACACCGACCTTGCCGAGGAAGAAAGGGAGTTTAGATTGTTAATTAATAATCCCGGTACGTTCCAGTACTACAGGCCCAAAAGATAAATTGAGCATAATTTTCCATTTTCCGTCCCCGAAAATTATGACGCAAGCAGTCTTGTCATCTCAATGTATTAAAACCCTTTTCCGCGGATAAAGTTTATCGCGTTGCGGAAAATTACCAGGCCATGACCCTCTTCCGGAAGCTTTTCCCTCGTCCAGCGGGGATGATTAAAGCGGTAAAGATAAGCTTCAGGATGAGGCATCATGCCGAAAAGCCGTCCCGATTCATTACAAATTCCGGCTATAGCATTGATAGAACCGTTAGGATTGGCCGGATAGTCCATTGACGTCCGTCCGTTCTCCCCGCAGTATTGCAGAGCGCAGATATTTTTAGTTTCAATTTGCCGCAGAACGGAGAGACTTCCGGGAATAAATTTGCCTTCGCCGTGCCGGATGGGCAGATACAAAATATCGACTCCCCTGGTGTAAACGCAGGGGCTTTGCGCGTTAGCCTTCAGATAAACCCAGCGGTCTTCAAAACGCCCTGAATCATTGTAGGTTAAAGTAGCGCTCTGTCCGGTATAATCGTCCTCCAGCGCCGGCAGCAATCCCAGTTTAATCATCAGTTGAAAGCCGTTGCAGACGCCTAAAATTAATTTCCCGTCATGTATAAATTTAAGCAACTGATCAAAGAGTAAATCCCGGCTGCCCGGTATGCGGGCGCAGAGAAACCGGTTGGCGCCGGCTTTGGCCGAGCCCAGATCATCACCGTCGAGAAATCCGCCCGGCAGATTGAGAAAGGAATAATCATCCAGATGCTTCTTTCCGTAAAGCAATTCGCTTATGTGAACAATGTCCACAACATCGGCGCCGGCCAGTTTGCAGGCGTGCGCCATTTCCATTTCACAGTTGGTGCCGTTGCCGGTCAATACTATAGCTTTCACTTTACGGGGCATATATAAATCCTGCTTTTAAAAATTAAGAGGCTTTTGCCATGCATCTTTTAGTTTACTTGTTTTTTCTTTAACAATTAATTTACCACCCAGTCCGGTTATTTGAAACAAACCGTCGCCGGTAACAAGGCCGATAAGTCCGGTGATGTTTCCGGCCATGATTTTTTCCATCCGGCTTTGCGCCTCCGGATGAATGGTGATGATAAAACGGCTGGCCGATTCCGAAAATAAAATATAATCGTCTCTTCTTTTTCCTCTGTAGGGAACGAAACTTAAATCAACTTTCATGCCAAACCCGCCGGCAATGGATGTTTCGGCAAGCGCAACAGCCAGTCCGCCGTCAGAGCAATCGTGGCAGGAAGCGATTAGGCCTTGTTGTATTGCTTTGTGCAGGGCACGGTAAATTTTGCGGGCGCTTAAAGCATCCACTCGGGGAACGTTATTGCCTGTAAAATTCTTCATGGCGAACCATTCCGAACCGCCCATTTCATCTTTCGTCCCGCCAACGATATAAACGAGATCGCCCGGCTTTTTGGCATCCATCGTGACGGCTTTGCGCACGTCCTTGATTCCGCCGATAACGGAATAAAGAATCGTCGGCGGAATGGATATTTTAGTTTTGCCGATCTGATAGTCATTTTTCATACTGTCCTTGCCGGAAATGCAGGGAACACCGAAGGCCGTTGTGTAATCGTAAATGGCCATGTTGGCGCGGACCAGCTGCGCCAGTTTATATTCGCCGTCGGGCGTCTTTACCGACTTAACCGGATCGCACCAGCAGAAGTTATCAAGTCCCGCCAGATTGTCAATATCGGCGCCGACAGCCACCGCGTTGCGTATGGCTTCGTCAATGGCGCAGGCGGTCATGTGATAAGTGTCAATGTCGCTGTAGCGCGGGCAGATGCCGTGCGCGACGACAACGCCTTCCATGGAAGAAAGAATCGGCCTCACGATAGCGGCGTCCGACGGGCCGTCATTTTTAGCGCCGACAAGCGGCTTGATGACGCTGCCGCCCTGAACTTCGTGATCGTACTGGCGGACCACCGATTCTTTTGAACAGATGTTCAGGCGCATAAGCATCCGCTTGATTTTCCCGCCAAGGTTTCGCGGCGGTTCAAAGCGCGGTTCTTTGTTTTTTGGAGGTTTCCATCTGGCGCCTAGTCTCATTTGCGGAATGCCCAGGTGGAGAAAATCCATGTCCAGATACGCGACTGTTTTTCCGTCATAAAGAACGTGAAACTTTCCGGAATCGGTGAACTTCCCCAGCACAGTCGCTTCCACATCCATCTTTTTGGCCAGTTCCAGAAATAACTTTATTTTCTTCGGATCAACCGCCAGCGTCATGCGTTCCTGTGCTTCGGAAACAAGAATTTCCCACGGCTGCAAACCGGCATATTTCAGAGGCGCGTGAGTAAGGTCCAACTCGCAGCCGCCGGAGTAGGTGGCCATTTCACCCACGGATGAGGAAAGCCCCCCCGCTCCGTTATCTGTGATGGCCCGATAAAGCCTCTGATCGCGCGCGATAAGCAGAAAATCGGTCATTTTCTTCTGGGTGATGGGATCGCCGATTTGCACGGCTGTGACCGGAGAACCTTCATGCAGTTCTTCGGAAGAGAAGGTCGCTCCGTGAATGCCGTCCTTGCCGATTCGGCCGCCCGTCATGACGATCAGATCCAGGGGTTTAATTTCCTTGGTGTGCGTGGTTTTTCCTTTAATGCGCGCGGGCATAATACCTGCGGTTCCGCAATATACAAGGGGTTTGCCCAGGAAACGTTCATCAAAAACGATGCTGCCGTTAACCGTCGGTATGCCGCTTTTGTTGCCTCCGTGCTCAACGCCCTCGCGCACGCCCTCGTAAACGCGGCGCGGATGCAGAATGCGTGCGGGCAGTTTCTTCTTATGAAAAGGAGAGGCAAAGCAAAAAACATCGGTGTTGAAAATCAGTTTCGCGCCGAGGCCGGTGCCGAACGGATCGCGGTTGACGCCGACAATGCCGGTGAGCGCTCCGCCGTAAGGATCAAGGGCGGAAGGAGAATTATGTGTTTCAACTTTAAAAACCAGATTGAAATCATCGTTGAATTTGATGATGCCGGCGTTATCCACGAAAACGGACAGGCAGAAATCATTTTTCCCCTTTGTTTTGCGGATTTTTTCAGTGGAACCTTTTATATATGTTTTGAAAAGAGAATCAATCTTCATTCTCTTTTGCCCATCCGTGTAATTTATCAAACTATTGAATATTTTATGCTTGCAGTGTTCAGACCATGTTTGCGCCAGACATTCCAACTCGACATCCGTGACGCTTTGATTAAGCCCCACATTTTTTCTTTCGGAAACAATTTTTTTGTCTTTGTAATAATTCCGGATGGCCTTCATTTCCTGCAGATTCAGAACAAGAATTCGTTCTTTGCTGATATTTAATAGTTCCTCCTCGCCGAAGGCGGCAAGATTGAATTCTTCCACCACGGGCTTTGCCATGCCCGATACGCGCGGAATATAGGCCGGTATCCCGCGGGAAAAATCAAAATCTTTTCCGGAAACTATTTGATGCCGTTCAATGAGATCATTGGCTAAAAGTCCGGAAGCGATTTTTTCCGCGTCAGATGCGGTGATCTTTCCGCTGATCAGGTACTGGCGGGAAGTATATACGCCAATCCCTCGTCCTCCGGGGGCTTCGCCCAGGAGCAGTTCGATCGCTTCACGAGCGGTTTTACCCACATTGTCCGTGACGCCCGGCTTAAATCCCACTTCAATCAGCCAGCCGAATTCGGCGGCCAAAGGTTTGTTTATGGAAAAATTCTGAATGACCGGATCGGAAAGGGGGCCGGCGGCGGCTTTTTTCAGTTCTTCTTTGGTCAAATCACCGGCGATGGTGTATACTTCAATTGTGCATACTTTTTCGACAGGGAGAGAGAAGTTGTCAATAATCCTTTTTTTTACTTTTTCCCCAAGAGCGTCGCGGATGCCTTTTTTAAAACCAACTTCAATTCTACTGGCCATGATCAACCTTAAAATAGACGGATTTTAAACCGCCGGAATTATACAGATGCCGCTTTATATCCAAAAGACGAAAAATATGCAACTTACAAATATGTTCCAAAAATCCGGATGGGAAATTTTTCACGCAATCGGGAGCTCCATGAAAACAATGTCAAAGTTGGTCATTTCGCTTGACATGCCGGTGCTTTAACCGTTATATTCTGCCGTCATTTCCAGCGCGGAGCTTTGCGGGAAAATCTTCATAAACATGGATTAAAAGAGTTCTTGTTGTTATCTCTGGAGATTTCTATGATCATGAATTTTATCAAAACTATCATGGAGATACCATGGAAGTCATTCTGATTATAATAATGATTGTCCTGTTGATTGCGGGCAATGCCGTGTTGTATTGGCGGGCCGGGCGAAATCTTATTGATATTGCGCCGCTTTTGAACAAATTGGATACTCTTCGGGATTTTCAGGAAAGAACTGACCGCTCGGTGCGGGATGAAATCGCGCGTTCGCGAGCCGAAACGCAGATGTCTTCACAGCAGGAGAGAACTGAACTTGCGGCGGCCCTGAAATCATTCGGAGATACTGTTCAAAAAAGCATCGCCGAAATCGCTAAAATGCAAAATGAACAACTGGAGAGTTTTTCCAGACAGATGTCGCTGCTTGCCGCGGCCAGTGAAAAAAAGATGGAGGACATCCGTCTGGTCATTGACGAAAAACTCAGGCGGATTCAGGAAGACAACGCGCGTCAGCTCGACCGGATGCGCGAAACGGTTGACGAAAAACTGCAAAGCACACTGGAGAAGCGCCTCGGTGAATCCTTCCGCCAAGTTTCCGAACGGCTTGAAATAGTTCATCAGGGGTTGGGCGATATGCGCAATCTGGCTGCGGGAGTGGGTGATCTGAAGAAGGTATTGACCAATGTCAAGGCGCGCGGCACCTGGGGAGAAGTACAACTGGGCGTGCTTTTGGAAGAAATCCTTTCTCCGGAGCAATACTTAAAGAATGTCAAGATAAACGAAAACGGAAACGATTTTGTCGAATTTGCCATCAAGCTCCCGGGTCAGGGAGACTCTCTTGCCGATTCCGTGCTGATTCCCGTGGATGCCAAATTCCCTGTGGAAGATTATCATCGTTTGCTGGACGCTCAGGAAAAGGCTGATGCCGCGGCAGCGGACGAGGCCCTCCGGCAACTTGAAGCGAGCATCAAAAAAGCCGCCAGAGATATTTTTCAGAAATATATTTCTCCGCCCAAAACAACGGATTTCGGCATTATGTTTCTGCCGTCGGAGGGGCTTTATGCGGAAGTCATCCGCCGCACGGTCCTGGTTGGGCAGTTGCAGCGGGAACTCCATATTGTTGTTACCGGTCCCACCACTTTTGCCGCGTTTTTAAACAGTCTGCAGATGGGTTTCAGGACGCTGGCCATACAAAAGCATTCCGGCGAAATCTGGAAGGTTCTGGGCGAGGTAAAAACAGCGTTTAGCAGATTTGGCGACACGCTGGACGCGGTACGCAAAAAACTGGAACAGGCCGCAAGTTCAGTGGATGATGCGCAGAAAAAAACGCGGACTCTTTCCAATAAGCTGAGGGCTGTTGAAGCGACGCCGGATGAGGCGCTGCCCGCCGAAATTCTGCTTGAAAATAAAATACCCACCCAGCAGGAAGATACTTAACCCCAAGCCGATTTATATCTTTATAAAAATTATCAGGTGATGCCGGTTAATCTTTTTTTATCGGGAGCACAATTATGGGAAAACATATTGTTGAACGCAGAGGTCGTGACCGCAGAGAGGTTAATCGCCGCCAATAAGTGTAGCAGCGATGATCAGGCAGGCCAAGTGGTGTTATTTTTTCGTTTGACATGCGGTTTCGTCTGTGATTTACAAATCGACAAAAATATTAAGAAATTGGTGGTAATTGTCCCGCGGAAAAATCCGTGGACACGTTGTAAATTAAATATCCGGTTTTTTCATTTGTTATAATTTTGTCAGGTTTTTGTAAGGCTAATCGCCAAAACGAATCGAAGACAGATCATATTAAAACCATGAGCGCAAAACAAAAGAGTTAGTGGATTTTTAAATTGCCGATTTAAGTTGAATAAATTTTAGTGGAGGTGTGTATGTCGAGAAGTATTTTCAGAATAATTTTAGTGTTATTTTTCAGTTTTTTAATGGCCGGAGCAGTCTTTGCCGCTCCTCCCGTAAAAATTGGCGCGTTATTTTCCGTGTCAGGCCCTGCTTCATTCCTGGGTGAGCCGGAACGCAATACGGCGGAAATGATGGTGGCGGAGATAAACAAAGACGGCGGAATAAAAGGACGTAAATTAGAGCTTATAGTTTATGACACTCAGGGCGATGCCACCAAGGCGGTTCAGGCCGCAAACAAGCTGATTAAAGACGATAAAGTTGTGGCTATTATTGGTCCAAGCACGACGGGCGACAGCATGGCAGTGATTCCCGTGGTCGAAAAAGCTGAAATACCTCTCATTTCCTGCGCGGCGGGAATTAAAATAACCGACCCGGTAAAAAAATGGGTATTTAAAACAGCGCAAAATGACGCTCTGGCCGTCATGAAAATTTATAAGAATTTGCAGAAAAAGAAAATTAATAAAATAGCGATATTGACTGTCTCTGATGGATTCGGTTCTTCCGGCAGGGAACAACTTAAATTACAGGCGAAGGAATTTGGTATAAAGATAATTTCAGATGAAACTTACAGTCCGAGCGATAAGGATATGACCGTTCAACTGACAAAAATTCGCCAAAGCGAAGCCCAGGCCATTATCTGCTGGGGAACAAATCCGGGACCTGCCATTGTCGCCAGAAACGCCAAACAACTGGGGATTAAAATTCCTCTGTATATGAGTCACGGAGTTTCTTCGAAAAAATTCATCGAGCTTGCAGGTGTTGGCGCCGAAGGAATTATCCTTCCGTCCGGACGGGTCATCGTTGCTGATCAATTGCCCAAGTCCGATCCGCAGAAAAAGGCCCTGATGAACTATGTAAATAAATACAGAGAACACTATAAGGTGGAAGGTGATCATTTTGGCGGCCATGCTTATGACGCGATTATGTTGCTTACGAAAGCCATGGAGCAGGCTGGATTTTCTCCCGCGGCAATACGTGATCAGCTCGAGAAAACTAAAAAATACGCAGGCATTGGCGGAACTTTCAGTTATTCTCCGCAGGATCATGCCGGTTTGAACAGCGATGCTTTTGTTCTGGTACAGGTTGAAAAAGGCGGCTGGAAATTGATTAAGTAATGGAGTAATCATTTGATTTTAGTCAATTAGCAATGTATGCGGCGTGGGATGAACCGCCCACGCCGCTTTGGTATTTATCGAAGGGCCGCCACATAAATTTATTCCATTTCTAAATCAAAGATGATATTTAGGCGGCTGGATCACCTGCGATGCGGCGTACTGTTATGCATACGTTATGGATGCCGGCGACGCCAATAAAAAGAGCGCTTTGATTTAGAAATGGAATTGCAAATGGACAGCTTCCGGCAATTATTTCAATATATTTTATCCGGCCTTTCCAACGGCGCCATTTACGCCCTTATTGGTTTTGGTTTTGCCATAATTTATAACTCCACCGGTATCATCAACTTTGCTCAGGGCGAATTTGTTATGCTTGGCGGAATGTTAACGGTTTTTTTTCTGACGCTTTTTAAACTGCCGCTTATGCTGGCTATCGGTCTGGCCATTGTTATTTCGACAATTGTCGGCGTCTCTTTCGAACGTCTCGCCATCAGGCCTTTAAAAAATGCCAGTCCACTGAGCCTGATTATTATCACTATCGGAGCGAGCATTTTTATACGCGGCGCGGCTATGCTTATCTGGGGAAAAGATACCAACGCTCTGCCCGCTTTTTCGGGCAATGATCCTCTTTATATTGCCGGCGCCACTATTCTTCCTCAGCACCTCTGGATTTTCGGGGTTACCGTTTTAATCATTATCGGCAGCAGGATATTTTTTAGTTACAGCATTGCCGGCAAAGCCATGCGCGCCTGCTCTTATAATCCCCTGGCCGCGGGTCTTGTCGGCATCAATGTTAAAAATATGGTGATGCTCTCTTTTGCAATCAGCTCGGCTGTCGGCTCCATGGCGGGAATCATCATCGCGCCGCTGACCATGACTTCCTATGATGTCGGCGTCATGCTTGGCCTTAAAGGTTTTTGCGCTGTAATCATCGGCGGAATGAGCAGTGGCCTGGGAACATTGCTGGGGGGGCTTCTTCTGGGTTTGCTGGAATCTTTGGGCGCCGGTTTTATTTCCGCCAGCTACAAAGACGCCATTGCCTTTATAATTTTGTTATTGATACTTTTTATCCGGCCGGAGGGTTTGTTCAGTAAAAAGGAGACGGAAAGATTTTAGAACCGCGAGACATCATTCTTTTTCGGATCAAACATCTCGCTCATCTAGTAACTTGAATTTAATATGATAACGGAAAAAAAACGCCAGATATTGATTTTCCTGATTTTTGCGGCAGCCGCTCTGTCGGCGCCGTTTTTTTTAAAAGGCAATTATCTTTTAACGGTATTTGTTTTCGTCGGTATTAATACCATGCTGGCTGTGGCGCTGAATCTTCTGCTGGGATACGCCGGGCAGATTTCTCTCGGACACGCCGCTTTCTTTGGTATGGGCGCTTATATTTCCGGCATTATCACGACCAGATATCCGGTTGATCCATTCTTCGTTATGATTCTGGCGGCTCTGTTATCCGGCGTGCTTGCTTTTGTCATCGGTTTTCCTATTTTAAAACTTAAAGGGCATTTTCTGGCGATGGCCACGCTTGGCTTCGGCATTATTATGTATATTGTTTTTAACGAAACTGTTGAATATACGGGAGGCCCTTCAGGCTTATCGGGAATACCCAATCTTCATATCGGTTCATTTATTTTTGACAATGATTTTAATAATTATTACCTGGTATGGATATTCACTCTGGCCGTTATGTTATTGTCCATCAATTTATCCCAATCGAGAATTGGCCGGGCGCTGCGAGCCATTCATGATTCGGAAGTGGCCGCCCGCGTGATGGGTGTTAACGCCAGAGCTCTGAAAGTACAGATTTTTACGGTTTCCGCGGTAATCTCCGCCATCGCGGGAAGCCTCTATGCTCATATCATGACCTTTATCGCACCGGCGTCTTTCGGATTCAATTTCTCTGTGGAGTTGCTTACAATGGTTGTTGTCGGGGGCCTGGGCAGTATTTACGGTTCATTTCTGGGTGCGGCAATTTTAACGATGTTGCCGGAATTACTGCGTGTTTTTCAAAATCTTGATATCGTTATTTATGGATTGATGCTGATTTTAATGACGATGTTCATGCCGGGCGGTCTTATCAGCGGCATTGGAGCGATAGCGGAATTTACCGCGGCCAAAATGAGAAAAAGGAACGATGACCATGCTCAGGCTTAACGGTATCACCAAAGTATTCGGCGGGTTGACTGCGCTTCAGGATGTTTCATTTTCCGTGACCGGCAAATCAATAACCGGCGTTATCGGCCCTAACGGCGCGGGAAAGACCACGCTTTTTAATGTCGTAACCGGCCTGTATACCCAGACATCGGGCGAAGTTTATCTTGATGGAAAGAATATTTCATTTTTTAATACGGAGGCGCTTGCCGGACTTGGCCTGGTGCGCACATTTCAGAATGTGGAGTTGTTCGGGCAGATGACCGTTCTGGAGAATGTTATGGTTGGGCTCCATACCGGAAGCACGAGCGGTATTTTTTCCTGTGCTTTCAAACTGCCCCATCAGATAAGAGAAGAAAAATATATCAGGAAGAGGAGCCTGGAATGGCTGGAGTTTACAGGCCTAGCTGATCTTGCCGGTATGAAGGCCGGCAACTTACCTTTCGGCAAAGGAAGACTGCTGGAAATTTCCCGCGTGCTTGCCGCCAAGCCACGGGTTATTCTAATGGATGAACCGGCAGCCGGTTTAAACAGCAGAGAAACCGCGGAGCTTGCCTTGCTTATACGCAAGATCAGAAATACCGGCATAACGATAGTGCTTGTGGAGCACGATATGGATCTGGTGATGGATATCTGTGATTCCATCGTTGTCTTGAATCTGGGGAAAAAGCTGGCAATAGGGACACCGCGGGAGATTCAGGAAAAGCCGGAGGTTATCTCCGCTTATCTCGGAGTTGATTAATAATATTGTAATTGCGAAACAAGAAAAGAATGTTAATTTAAGTTGGTTCTGCGTTATGGAGCTGAAAGTCGAAAATTTAGCGACTTTGTAAAAAGTTCCAGAGGCAAGGCGTGCAAATATTGAGGAACGAGGCGTACTTTTTACGTACGCCGCAGTGACGAAATATGCAGCACAACGCTGCATATGGATTTTTTACAAGGTCGCTATGCTGAAGATAAAAAACATCAATACCTATTACGGTCATGCGCAGGTTTTAAAAAACGTTTCTCTTCATTTGACTGAAGGAGAGATAGTAACTCTTATCGGCGCCAACGGGGCCGGAAAGACCACGCTTCTTAATTCTTTGTCCGGCGTGGTGTCTCCCCGCAGCGGCCAGATTATTTTTAATGATGTTCCGATAGATAATCTCACTGTACACCAGATTGTCAGGTTGGGGATTTCTCAGGTTCCGGAAGGAAGGCAGGTTTTTAAACCCATTTCGGTGGAAGATAATCTGGAATTGGGAGCTTATCTGAAACACAAAATGCTGAGCGGCAGGGATGAAGTGAGAAAAAACAAGGAAATGGTCTACGATTTATTTCCCATTCTCAGGGAAAGAAGAAAGCAACTTGCCGGAACTTTGTCGGGAGGAGAGCAGCAAATGCTCGCCATCGGCCGGGCTTTTATGGCCAGACCCAAACTGATGCTATTGGACGAGCCTTCCATGGGGCTCGCTCCTATGGTAACTCAGGAGATTTTTCGGGTTATAGAAAATTTGTCATGGGAGAAAAAAACAACGGTTCTGCTGGTTGAACAAAATGCGAGGGCTGCCCTGAAGATGGCCAATCGCGGTTATGTGCTGGAAAACGGCCGTATGATTTTAGAAGGTACGGCCGCTGAATTGCTGGAAAATAAAGATGTTCAGAGAGCATATCTCGGCCGGGATAAAAAGGAGATATGGGAACGATAAGCATGATGAAAACAAGAGAAAAAGTAAACTTTTATTAAACTGTCCAAAGAAACAGAGGGTTATTTTCAGCAGCGTATATTTGCGGGAGGGTTTTTATGAATATCTGGGATGCGATTCATGAGTGTATGTCACGGGATGAGCTTGAACAACTGCAACTGGAAAGACTTCAGGCCATAACCAACAGAGTATACAAGAATGTAACTCATTACCGTAAAATATTTAACGATTCAGGTATTATGTCGGAAGATATCCGTTCTTTGGCCGATTTGACCAGACTGCCTTTTACCACAAAGGAAGACCTACGCATTAATTATCCTTACGGTATGTTTGCCGTGCCCCTGCGGGAAGTGGTGCGCATTCATTCTTCCTCCGGCACGACCAGTAAGCCAATCGTGATGGGTTACACTAAAAATGACATAAAAATCTGGTCTAATCTGGCGGCGCGTTTTATGACTGCCGCGGGTGTGACTCATGATGATGTGGTGCAGATAACTTTCCGTTACGGTCTTTTTACCGGAGCATTCGGCGTGCATTACGGAGCGGAAGCCATTGGCGCGTCGGTTATTCCAATGGGCACCGGAAATACAGATAAGCAAATTATGATTATGCAGGATTACAAAACAACGGTGTTGGTCAGCACGTGCAGTTACGCCATTGCTCTGGCGGACCGAATAGAGCAGCTTGGCATTGATCCCAAGTCGCTTTCATTAAAAGTGGGACTCTTTGGCGGGGAGCCCTGGTCGGAGGCGATGCGTGAAGAAATTGAAAGAAGGCTGTTTTTAAGCGCGACCGATAATTACGGTGTTTCCGAAGTCATAGGTCCCGGCGTTGCCGGCGAATGTTTGTGCAAAAAAGGTCTGCATATTTATGAAGACGCGTTCATCCCTGAGATTATTGATCCGGAAACAACAGAAGTATTGCCTGCCGGAAGCACGGGTGAACTGGTGCTTACAACACTGACCAGAGAGGCCTTTCCCATGATCCGCTACCGGACAGGGGATATCACCAGTATAGATTATGCCCCGTGTGAATGCGGCCGGACCCTGGCGCGCATGCAGAAGATAACGCGGCGGTCCGACGATATGCTTATTATCAGAGGCGTAAATGTTTTTCCGACGCAGATCGAGGATGCGCTATTTAGCGTGGCGCAAGGGGAGACGCCTTATCAGATCGTTGTGGAAAGAAACGGCGCGATGGATAGTCTTGCGGTGGTCGTTGAAGTTACGGATAAAATATTTTCTCTGGAACTTCAGAAGCAGAGATCTTTTCTGGAAGCGATTAAGAAGCGCATCGGATCGGTAACAGGCATTAATGTCGATGTCAGACTGGTTGAGTCCAAGAGTCTTTTGCGGCAGAAAGGAAAAATTCAGAGGGTGCTGGACAGAAGACAAATATAACGCAATGAATCTTTTTACTTCAAATCAGTTTTTGATTTACAGGATTCAATGTTTCCGGCATCGCATTTACATTTTGTATGGATTCTCGTAGGGTAAAGTCCCAAATCTAAAATCATCTCGTGGTCCAGAGAGCTGTTCCGTCCTTCCGTGGTTAAATAGTTCCCGGTCATGAGAGAATTTGCGCCGGATAAAATACCCAAAGGAAGTAGTTGGCGCAGATTTTTTTCCTTGCCGCCGCAAAGCTTGATATCTTTATCCGGAAGCATAAAACGAAAGATAGCTATCGTCATAAGGATTTCCATTGGCGGCAATGCCTTCATGTGGCCAAGAGGCGTTCCCTTGATAGGGTTGAGAATATTCAGAGGAACGGAATCGACATGCAATTTTCTCAAAGTTTCAGCAAGTTCGATGCGATGAGAAATGCTTTCCCCCATGCCGATCAGGGCACCGGCGCAAACGGATAATCCTGCCGATTTTGCGGCGTGAATTGTTTCAACATCATCTTCGTAGTCATGTGTGGTGCATATATTTTTAAAAAAGCTTTGCGCTGTTTCCAAATTATGATGATAGCGGAACAGGCCCGCTGATTTAAGTTCCTTCGCTTTTTCCGAATCGATAATGCCCAGAGAAGCGCAGGGAGTTATTCCGATTCCCCGCAACCCTTCGACTGCTTTTAAAATTTCCACCCACTCTTTTTTCCCGTTTAGGCGCTTGCCGCTTATAACGATGCCGAAAAATTCAGATCCGTTTTTTACCGCCTCTTTACCTTCGGCAATGATTTGCTTTGCTGTTTTGAGAGGATAAGAGGGCGCATTTGTCTTGTAATGTGAAGATTGCGCGCAAAATTTGCAGTCCTCGGAACATTTCCCTGATTTGGCATTGGTAATGCCGCAGAGGATAATTTCTTTGCCCTTGAAGTGTTCCCGAATTTCAGACGCTGCGGCCAGGATCAGCCAGGGATGATTTGCAGCTTCAATGAAAAGTTCCAACGCTTCGGCAGAGCTGACAGATTTCATCTTTTTGATAATTTCTTTTTTCGTTTTTTCTATTAAATTCATAAATTCTTATTATATCTTTTTTGGCGATTATTAGAAGAAATGAGTTTAAATGTCAATCCCCCGGAGGATGATTTCATGCAGACGATTCAGACGGGCAGAAAAGAGAAGTTGCGTCGCAAATATCACTGTTTGAAAATATATGCAATTTTCTCTGGAAGTTATATTAAACCTGGTATAGCTTCGCTTTTAACACATTAACATTGAGGTTGTTTGATGCCTAAAGGAATATATATCGTCGGCACAGATACAGACGTCGGTAAAACAGTGGTTTCTGCCGGACTTATGCATTTGATGCTGGCACAAAAATACCGAAGCTCTTATTTCAAACCTGTAGCCAGCGGCGCTATTGTTATAAATGGCATTGCTGAAGCAATAGACGCGGTATTTGTCAGAACAGCTTCCGGCTTTAGCGAGAAACCGGGAAATATAACCCCGTTTGTTTTTAAAAATGAAGTGGCGCCGCATCTGGCCGCGCGTCTGGAACAGATGCCCATTGATGTTGAGGTTATCAAAGACCGCTTCCAATATTTAAAAGGATGTTATGAATGGATCATTGCCGAAGGAGCCGGCGGCTTAGCAGTGCCTTTGAATGATGAAGGTTACATGCAGTATGATTTCATCAGGGAACTCGGCTTTTCTTGCCTGTTGGTTGCCAAGGCCGGCTTGGGAACAATCAATCACACCCTCTTGTCGGTGCATTTTGCTCGCAGTATTGGTTTAAAAATCAAGGGAATTATTATCAACGGCAGCACCCGGAGTTTATTGGAAAGAGATAATACTCAAACTATTGCCAGACTTGCCGGCGTTCCCGCGGTTATAACCATACCCGCGCTGACCGGGGTTGATACGGGAAAGTGTCAAATAGGGAATCTTAAAGAAGTGTTTGAAAAATCAATAGTTATTGATCAAATTATGGCAGGAATGGACGAGTTATAGAGGATACAGGATGAAAATGTTTCTTGATGAGCTTGAACGGATTAAAAAAAGCGGTCTTTACCGGCAAATGAAGTATCTGCAATCTCCACAACAGCCTTACGTGAAAATAGAGGGCAAAGACTATCTGATGCTTTCATCCAACAGCTATCTTGGACTTTGCAATGATCCCCGTCTCAAGCAGGCGGCAAGAGAAGCTATTGAAGAATATGGTATTGGTTCAGGCGGCTCAAGGCTGACTACAGGCAGTTATGAAGTGCATAAGAAATTGGAAAATGAAATTGCCGCGTTTAAAGGAACTCAGGCGGCGCTTCTTTTTAATACAGGTTATATGGCGAACATTGGCGCCATATCCAGCATTGCCGGTAAAGACTGGGTGATTTTCTCAGACCGTTTCAACCATGCCAGTATCATTGATGGTTGCAGGCTTAGTGGCGCCGAAATCGTCGTCTATGAACACTGCGATGCCGCTGATCTGGAGAAAAAAGCGCATAGCCGTCGCGGCAAGCGGGCTTTGATTGTCACAGACGGGCTCTTTAGTGTGGATGGCGATGTCGCGCCCCTGCCGGAGATTGTCCAGGTGGCGAAAAAGTACAATATGCTGTTGATGGTTGACGATGCCCACGCGACCGGTGTTTTGGGAGAAAATGGAGGAGGAACAGCGGACTATTTTAGTTTACAAAATGAAATTGATATTCAGATGGGAACTCTCAGTAAAGCCCTGGCCAGTGAAGGCGGTTTTATTGCCGGGAATCGTGATTTGATCGATTATCTTGCCAATAAAGCCCGCAGTTTTATTTTTTCTACAGCGCTGTCACCCGCAACCGTTGCCGTGTCACTTAAGGCGCTGGAAATTGTTCAAGCCCAACCCTGTTTGCGGCAGTCCGTGATGTCGAATTCCGTTTGGTTCAGGAAAAGACTCAAAGAGGCAGGTTTCCATATCATGGATTTTCCTACTCAAATTATTTCCATTGTTCTTGGTCAACCTGAGCTGACGGTAAATTTCAGCAATAGGTTGATGGAAAAGAATATCTTTGTTTCGGCCATTCGTCCGCCAACCGTTCCGCAGGGCACCGGCCGCCTGCGGATTAATATGATGGCTACCCACACGATTGATGATTTGGCGCGTGCTATTGACTCTATAACGTTTGTCGGGAAGGAAATTGGAATTCTGAAAGATACGGAGAATACATTAAAGGTAAACTGTTAATATAAATGGTGACAAAAAATGAATAAATGGCAGAAGAGAGATTTTCGTTATATTTGGCATCCCTGTTCGCAGATGAAGGACTATGAAAAATTCCCTCCTATTGTGATTAAAAAAGGCAAGGGGGCCTATTTGTATGATCTGGAAGGCAAGGCATATCTTGATGCTGTTTCTTCGTGGTGGGTCAATCTCTTCGGTCACAGCAATGACAGATTAAATAAAGCTCTGCGCCGGCAAGCCCGGAGACTTGAACATGTTATTTTTGCCAATTTCTCTCATCAGCCGGCCATTGAACTGGCAGAAGAGATTATTCGTATTACACCGGCAGGACTCGACAAAGTATTTTTTGCCGACAACGGATCATCAGCGGTGGAAGCCGCCCTGAAAATGAGTTTTCATTATCATCAACAGACCGGACGTACGGATAAAATCCGCTTTGTCGCGATTACAGATGCCTATCATGGCGAAACACTGGGCGCGCTTTCCGTAGGCGATCTTGATCTGTATAGTAAAGTCTATAAGCCATTACTTCTTAAAACCTTTAAAGCTCCCGGACCGGATTGTTACCGTTGTCCCTGCGGTAAAGAACGCGGGAATTGTGATGCCGAATGCTTTGCATCACTTAGACAAATTATCGAGGAGCACTCCAATGAAATTTGTGGAGTCATTATAGAACCTCTTGTGCAGTGTGCCGCCGGCATGAAAATATATCCTCCGGTATATCTGAAAAAACTCCGGGCGATTTGCACAAAATATAATATTCACTTTATTGCCGATGAAATAGCGGTTGGTTTCGGCCGTACGGGCAAAATGTTTGCCAGTGAACATGCAGGCATCAGTCCGGATATTATGTGCTTGTCAAAGGGGATTACGGCAGGTTACATCCCTTTTTCCCTGGTGGTTACGACGAATGATATATATTCGGCTTTCTATGCTGAATATACAGAGCTTAAGGCCTTTATGCACTCCCACAGTTACACCGGTAATGCTTTAGCCTGTGCTGTTGCCCGCGAATCTTTAAGAATCTTTGCCGAAGACAATGTGCTTGTCCAAAATGAAAGGAGGATAAGAAACATTGCCGAAAAGGTAAATGCTTTAGCCAAAGGTCACCCGTATGTTGGCGAATATCGTCAGATCGGAATGATCGGCGCGCTGGAATTGGTGGAGGATAAAATTTCTAAAAAAAGCTTTAATTGGCAAAGGAGAATCGGTTATGGAATCTATCGGCTTGCCCTCGAAAAAGGTGTTCTTTTGCGTCCTTTGGGCAACGTCATTTATTTCATGCCGCCATATGTTGTAGAAGAAGAGGATATCAATTTAATGGCCGGAGTTGCGTTTGAGTCGATAAATGAATATTTCGGGATATAAAAGTAAAGAATTTGATACTTTATATCCGTTGCTTCTCTTTTGAAACAACGAGTGTTTTATCGTAATAAGCCGCGATAAAAATTGCTATAACGGGAGACCGAATAACGGTTTTAAAAAATGCTGTCTGTTTTATTTTTCAATTTTCTTTGCTTCTTCTGATTTTTTTTCGGGTTCGTTCATGGCCTGTTTGAACCCCCGTATCGCTTTACCCAGTGAACCTCCCAGTTCAGGAAGTTTTCCGGGACCAAAGATAATCAAAACGATAGCCAGGATGATTACAAGGTGCATCGGTTGCATTAGTCCCTCAAACATTATGATACCTCCAACAACTTTTCTTGTGAAAACCCTATAATATTATTTTAGTTTAGTCAAACTCATTGTCTTTCGGTGTATTACCGGATCTTTTTACGGGGATTTTCAGCTAATACTTTTTTAATATCAATCTGTTTAACAATCAGGCCAAATTAGTTGACTTTAAAAAAACTATGTGTAAAAAAGTTAAATCTTTAAAAACTCTGAAAAAGCTGATTTTGCCTTCACATTAGAAACTCATGTCTTTTATTGGCAAAAGATAACGTGACGTTAAAGCCGGCAAAGTCAGCCAAAAACCGAAAGTGTATCCCGCAGGGGAGCGCACGTTAAATGAGCATTTTTTACCTTGCCGGCAATAACGGCCTACTAGGATTTTATGACAAGCGAATTAATGTCACTAGGTGTTGTAGAAAGGGAGGATATTATTATGTCGAAAGTGCCGCAGAAACTGGAAAGAAAGAAATCAGAAATTTATAAAGACGCGCCTATTGTGAAGTTTGGTGAAAGAAAACCGGACTTTACGACAATGGGAAGAAAAATAAAAAATCCGCATAAAAAATTCAGGGAAGTGGTTTGTGTGGAGGCATGCCGAACGCCGTATGGCCGCTCGGGTGGTGCGCTGAAAGATTTTTCCGCGATGGAGCTGGGCGCGCTGGCGATTAAAGAAGTTTTGGAGAGAACCAGTGGCAAGATGAAGCCCGCGGATATAGACTATATTTTCATGGGGCAAGTGGTTCCCGCGGGTTGTGGGCAGATTCCCGGAAGACAGGCTACGATTCTCGCGGGGGTGCCGGAATCGGTTCCATCCATTACGGTCAATAAAGTCTGCTCTTCGGGCATTAAGACGATTGACCTGGCTTTTCAGATGATTCTTCTGGGGCGGGCTGATATCTGTATTGCCGGCGGTCAGGAGAGTATGAGCAACTGTCCGTTTGTTCTGCCGGATATGCGCTGGGGCATGCGTATGGGATTGCCCAACGGCAGAGTTATTGACGCGATGGTTTACGACGGCCTCTGGGACGCTTTCTACAATCGCCACATGGCGATTCATGGATCGGAAGTGGCCGACGAGTTTGGCTTTACCCGGCAGGAACAGGATGAGTGGGCGCTGAATTCACAGATGAACGCAGTGCGCGCGATGAATGAAGGCAAGCTCGATGACGAAATTTTCCCCGTGGAAGTCAAACAGGGCAAAAAAGTGATCGTTTTTGATAAAGATGAAGGACCAAGACCGGAGACAACACTTGAAGGTTTGGCGAAGCTTCCGCCGGTATTTAATCATTTAAGCACAGTAACGGGTCAGCCTGGCAGTGTCACCGCCGGAAACGCGCCGGGTGTTAATGATGGCGGGGATGTCTGTCTTTTAATGAGCAGGGAAAAAGCCGACGAACTCGGCCTAAAGCCGATTTTTACCATTGTTGATTACGCTGAAGTATCGCAGCCGACAAAAGATATTGCGACTGTTCCGGGACTGGCCATTAAAAAGATTCTCGAACAAAACGATATGACACTTGATCAGATGGACATCATCGAAATCAACGAAGCCTTTGCCGCGGTGGCGCTGGTAAGTTGCCGTTCAATTCTGGGCATGTCCAAAGAAGACATGTTCAAGAGAGTCAATGTCAATGGAGGAGCGGTGGCTTATGGTCATCCCATCGGCGCGACCGGAGCCAGAATCGCTATGACATTAGGGTATGAACTCAGACGTCGCGGCGGTGGCTGGGGTGTCTGCGGAATTTGTTCGGGGCATGCGCAGGGGGATGCGATGCTCATCTGCGTAGACTAAAAAGCCGGCTTCATGGCTTCATACGGCTACCTTTGTTGGCGTCGTCGTCAGCATCCTCGACGTATGTTTATATACGTCTGCGGTGCCTCCTCCTTGCCGCCTCGGTATCCTGATGAATCCAGTTTTTTAAAATAAAATACAGATTATCTTGTCATTCCCCGGCTTGACCGGGGAAACCAGGAAAATTTAACTAGCTCCAAAATATCATTTAAAGGGGCATTCCTTTCACTCAGAATGCCCTCCAACTTTGGATTTCAGGTTCATCTCCTATAATTATCGTCTGATTTTTCCCCTGATTAATGATTAGAGTCTAATTAAGACTTCTAATCAGGCCAGAATTTTCTTTACGACATCCGCGATCCGGCGGCAGTGGGTTTCGGTTTCTTTTTTGGTGGGGCCTTCAACCATGACACGGCACATATTCTGCGTCCCGGAGTAGCGCACCAGCACGCGTCCTTTATCGCCCAGCGCGCTTTCCGCTTTTTTGATGGCAGCCATGATTTCCGGCACGGTTTCTATTTCCGGCTTTCTTCTGACGTCAATGTTAATGAGCATTTGCGGGAACACTTTCATCACGCGTGCCAGTTCCGATAGCGGCTTTTCTTCCGTTTTCATTGCGGTCAGCACTTGAAGAGCCGTAATCAAACCGTCACCGGTGGTATGGTGTTTTAGAAAGATCAGATGACCGGAATCTTCTCCGCCGATGACAGCGCCGCGCGCGAGCATTTCTTCCAGAACGAAGCGGTCTCCCACCGGGGCGAATACGGAATCAATTCCCAGTTTCTGAAAAGCGACTGTCAGGCCGAGATTACTCATTACAGTGCGGACAACCAGATTGTTTTTCAGATCACCTTCTTTTTTCAGAATGACTGAGCAAATAGCCAGCATCCGGTCGCCGGTTAGAACATTGCCTTTATCATCCACGGCAATGACCCGATCACCGTCACCGTCAAAAGCAAAACCGGCGTCGGCGCTTTGCCTCAACACTTCCGCGGCCAATGTTTCCGTATGCTGCGAGCCACATTTAAGATTGATGTTCTTGCCATCAGGCTGATCAAACAGGGTGTTCACTTCGCATCCAAGTTCCGTGAAAACGGCGGGAGCCACGCGATAAGTCGCGCCGTTGGAACAATCGAGAATAATTTTCATTCCTTCGGGATTGAGCTTTTGGGGGAAAGTGGATTTCAGAAAATCCACATAACGTCCGGAGGCGTCATCCAGCCGTGTTAATTTACCCAATTCTTTCGGGTTGGGATGGAGCCTACGCATATTGTTGGCAAAGATGAGTTCTTCAATTTTATTTTCCTTTTCGTCGGAGAGTTTAAAACCTTCATGATTAAAAATTTTTATGCCGTTATCCTGCGAGGGATTGTGAGAAGCAGAAATAACAATACCCGCGTCGGCTCGCATATCGTGAGTTAAGAAAGCGATCCCAGGCGTGGGGATTACACCCACGGAAATGGCGTTGACACCCATTGAACAAATGCCGGATATAATCGCGCTCTCAAACATATCGCCGGATAGCCTTGTATCTCTGCCGGTAAGGATACGAGGCGTATGTCCTTCTTTTTTAGAAAGATGGGCTATGGCCCGTCCCACATTTGAGGCAACCTCCATTGTCATGGGGTATTGATTGGCTACTCCCCTAATTCCATCGGTGCCGAATAGTTTATTCATAAATTTTCTCCTGATTCCATTTTTTTCTACCGCATGGCATTTGTTTTTGCAACAGGGAAAAGATTTCTTCTTTACAGGAATAAGATCGGTGAAGGCTTTGAAATATTTATTATAAGAAGGTTAAAACTTCGAAACAAATATAAACTACGACAAATAAAGAGAATTTTATCAGTAAAATATTGATGACTACAAATGGTCAATCTGTTTAAGTTAACAAGATTGAGAATTGTCATTTGTATTATAGTATCTTCACTGTTCCTTAATTATCCTTGACATTTTCGGATAATAGGCTGATTTCACAACAGGGAGAAGTTTTATTGTTTCCGTAATAAGCAATGAATAACATAGACGGAATCCTGCTAAGATCATCCAATAATTATTTTGATAAATCCATAGACGTCCAGAATAGTTAATCATTGGAGGGAAAATCCAAATATCAAACATATGGAAACAAAAAATTACAAGAGACTGACTTCCTATATAAGATATGGCTTTATAGTAAAAGGAAGTTCTATTCGACAGGGAATATGATAACTTCATCAGGAGATAACTTGCAGCTATAGCACCAATTGTCGAAACAGCAAGATTGTTGTATTCACGCTCACTCATATCAATTCCGCCCATATAAAGATCTAAGAGCCAAATGCCTGCGACCGCAACAAATAACCAAATGGTAGTCTTTTTCTCAAAAATCATATATTTTCGCATCAAATAACCACTAAACATAAAAGTTTGCGACACAAGCGATATATCAATGCTCCAAGGCAAGAAGATATGCTTGCCAATCATGTATCCGGCAAAGGTTAAAAGAATTATAATTATTGACTGGATTGCAATGGAATATTTTTCAAATAATTTTAAGAAAAAATAAAAAATAATAATCGCAGAAAACAATGATGGCAGAAACCATAAAGCACCTATTGGATAGATAACAGAGTACAATTGGATAACTTCTTTACCTGTGCCATAGCATAAATTTAGTAACATTTGCAGGCCGGATTGTAACATAATTTGATAGGTATAATCTATGCCATGCGTGATGCTATAAATTAGATCATGATTAATAGAATAAAAGGATGTCGCTACACTGTAAAAGATTATAAAACACCGTGCAAGAAAGACTATCAGCATTGTAGTAAAATACGGGAGAAAAAGACTTCTAAATCTCTTATAAGCAATTTCTCTGAAGCACAGAGTGACTGAGTCGCTATGAGCGAAAAGAAAGCCGGAAATAATAAAAAAAATGGGCATATGAAACGAAAAAAAGAAAAGGTGGTGTAAAGATGTCGTTTCTACACTATGCCCCATAACAACACATATTATAGCTATACCTTTTGCAAAATCCAGCCATTCTATCCTTGGTGTAGTATTGTTGATAAGAACCTCCTCTATTATATTTCATTCACGTCCTCGATTATCTTAACTTCAGGAAAGGTACCCGAAACTGCTTTTAAAAAGACATCAGGATTCGTTTTATATTTATTGATAATAAAATCAGCAAACTTCCAGGCATTTATTCTTATCTCACGTTTATATGCGTTTATTTTGTATATTTCTGGAATTCCGTTGAATTCGTCGGCAGCGCGAAAAAAGTATTTTATTTTATTTTTCTTATCAATGTATTTTTTAGGTGTTCCCTGATGCTGGATTCCGTTTCGGTAAACAATCCAAAAGCATTTAAAATCATCTAGGCTAAGCCCGAAATCTTTTGCTGCTGCAATCTTAAATGTTTCATCGTCTCTTGTTCCAAGAGTGTCTGTCAAAGCGCGATAATACCTTTCGCATAGGAAAAGTGAAGCGGACAAGGCTATAAATCCCCCGTTGCTTTCCGGCAGTTCTTTAAGTTTATAAATCGGCTCGACAAACCAACCATTGAATCTATCCATTAAGCCTGCGCCCGGCTTCATAATTATTCCCTCCACGAGCAATTCAAAAGTTTTTTTATTCCCATAGGTTAATTCTGTTCAAATATTAAATATTTATAATCATTTAATATTATTTTGCAACGTTTTATTCTCTTTAGCTTACTGCAGAGGGCTTCAACATTTTGGAATTTAGTATGATGATTATTAATGGAAAAAATTATTGCTATTTTAAATGAAACGGCGATGAATAAAGCAAATAATGCCCATTCTGAGGCAGAATAACAAAACGGTAGTATTTTATTTTATCCTCTATTTGTTTGCCGGTTGGTGGATTATACCACCTTGTTTCATAGATTCCTGTCTTGCCCTTATTGATTATTTCATTGCAAATGACAGCAATGTCATATCCACTGTCATCCACAGGTTGTCCGTTTGATAGAAATTGTTTCCATGTAATTCCTCCGTCATTACTTTCTTCAATTCTAATCAGTGTTTGCTGCCATGAAATCAGATGAGGGGGTAAATCCTCCCAGGCAAACGACCAGTAAGGTTCATCATTAATCTCGGCAGCAACAAATACAGGGTAATGATCAGCAATTCTTTCTGTTCCATACATGACTTTACTGGCATAAAATCTTTTCGCCTTTAAATTATAAGACCATTTTTGGGGAAAATTGCTTTCGATTTTATCTTGCCCCAATTCCAGAGCCATCTTGCCCAATTGCTTAGCCAGAAAAGGTTGCGTTTGCGGTCCGTACAAAGTATGTCCGCCCTCGTAACGCTGGATACCGTATTCTTCTGGTGTTGTAACATATCCGAAATAACCGTTTGCGCAGCTTATGACAAAAAAAGACTGTATGCCATTTTTATTTTTCGATGCAAGTTTGTCCCGGCACTCAGCCGCTATTCTGACTCCCGACTCTGCCGTTGTTTCAAAGGGAAGAGGTAACAACAGGAAATCGTCAATTTGAATCGTTTGTAAAAACAATTGATGAGGGAAATCCTTTTTGGGAAGCACAAGGTACTGGCCTGGACCGCCAAGCGTGCGCTTACGGCCTTGACAGAAATTTTTTAAAAGCCATCTTGGTGAGCCCTGCCTTAACCAGGGGATCTCATCCAATACAGGCGTAGGACTGTCATCCGTTCCCCCCGCAAGTGAGGAACCAATAACCGGTCTTTCGCAGAGGCATGTTCCGTCAATGCAGGGTTCGGAATAGAGATCCAATTCCTTTGCGGAGAAGCGAATGATTACATTATCTTTTAATTTTCCGTCGAGAGAACGGAAAAGTTCCAACGCCTTTTGTCCGATGGATGTTCCTAGCCGGCGAGCTTCAATGAAGCCTTGTTTACCCTTATTATAGTTTGGCGAGTTATCGCCCTGCGTGCCGTTGAAAGCGGCATGGATGGTTTCCCATGATGTTTTATAATTATTCTTTATGCCATATTCCACTTCCCGTTCTATGTAAGCAAATACATCACCGTTATAGAGATTGTTTTCAGCCTCAACCGCCGTCCCATGGATGGAAAAACTGGAAAGAGCGGCAAGGGGATAATATTGTCCATCATTATCCCGTCCGTCCACACGAATCATATACATGCTGGAATTAACAGCTTTATAAATGTCAGGCAGTGTTTTTGCCGAGATATTTTTGTTGGCATTATACGATTGAATACTGCGATTGCGCGTCATTTCCTGTATCTCTATCTTCCCTGTGGCAATTTTTGCCGACTTCTTTTCTTTAAAGGCGCGAATAACCGCATTCGCGATTTGTTTCGATAGATAATTGAAATATTCGGGATCAAAGCCGGACGCGTTGGAAGCATGGCTGTTGTAGAAATTAGAGTCAAAAAAATTGCCTGGCCCTGAATGAGTACTGGTTCCGGCGATGAGCAAGCCGTCTATTTCGATATCAGTTTCTTTGGCTATAAGCTCAGCCACTCGATGATTGAGAAACAAAGAGCCTGAAAGAAGGTCGCACTGAACAAAGGCAACAGATCTGCCGGATACCGGCTTTAAATACAAGACACGGGCATAAAGCCTGGTACGAAATCCTTTGCTGTAATTTGCCTCCATCCAATATCCGCCCAAAGGCATTCCCGGCGGTGGAGTAATATCGGCTCTTGCCACACCGGCAAGTAAAACAGTATTTGCCGTGTTTTGTTGAGGAGTTTGTCTGTTCATCTCCAATTGAACGGAAGCGCACCCGGTTAATATAAAGAGAAACGTAAGTGTCAGGAAAATTCTTGTCAATGTTCTTGGAATATTCATAAATAATTCTCCGGATTTTTTTGTGGCATTTCTGTAAAACAATACGATAAATATATCAATAAATTTATTATGATCTCTTTTATAAATATTCATCGATAAAACAGAAAAATTGTTGAAATCAATTTCCGCTTATGCATAGATATATCTATTGATTTTTGTTCAATGATATTCAATCCCACCACGAGCGCAAATACAATCGCAAAATACAATCGCGAGCTTAGAGGTAAGTGGGCAAAATTGATTAAAAATTGAAAAGTCTCCGCGGCTTGCCACGGATCTCTTCAGTAATCACGATTTATTACACGAAATATCAGGGATAAAAAAGTTGAAATTTAGAGTCAGTTGTGCAAAAGATTTAACAATCTTAAAATTGAAGATAACTGTAAAGGGCGTTTTTTATAAATCCTGAATTTGGATGGTTTTTTATGATGGATGTTCCTGATATCTCTATTGTTGTGCCGGTATATGGAAGTGACGGCACACTGGAACCTCTTTATAAAAGAGTTGCCGCAGCAGCAAGCCAAATTCCGGCCAGTTTCGAACTTATCTTTGTTGATGATTGCGGACCGGGAAATCCCTGGGAATTAATCAACAAAATGGCGCGAAGCGATCCGAGAGTGATAGGCCTGAAATTATCAAGAAATTTCGGCCAGCACAGCGCCATTATGGCGGGTGTGGAAATTGCGCGCGGGAATTGGCTTGTCATAATGGATTGTGATTTGCAGGACCGTCCCGAGGAAATTCCCCACCTGTGGGCAAAAGCGCAGGAAGGCTTTGACGTAGTTTTTGGGCGCAGGGCTGAGCGGCAGGACAGGTTTTTAAAACGATTATCTTCCCATTTATTTCATTGGTTTTTCGGATACATGACAGATCAGAAAAGCGACGCAGCCCAAGGGAATTTTGGAATTTATGTTCGCAAAGTTGTCGATGCGGTTAAAATGCTGCCTGAACAGCCTCGTGTCTTTCCTCTTCTGGTTCGATGGATGGGCTTTCAGATTGCAAGCATTGATATTGCGCATGACAAGCGTGCCGAAGGCAAGTCGAGTTATACTCTCAGCCGTACATTATTTTTGGCGATAAATATTATTGTTTCCTGTTTCGATAAACCAGTGAAGACGTTTGCCCGATTCAAATATTTCATGGCTTTTACAGCTTTTTATTTTGGATTAGAGTTTTTTATTCTCTATTATTTATTTGATGAGGCACCTACTAGGTGGACTAATGCGATGGTTTCATTATTCTCCTTATTAGGAATTCTTTTTTCCGGATTGATGATTTGGGGCGTTTACATCAACAGGATTTTCAATAAAGTAAAGAGAAGACCATTATACGTTGTGAAAAACAAGACACAGGTGACTTAAAAAGAAATTATCAAGTATGGCAAATTTACCAGATTTAAGGGACTATTATCGGCGCAATGGATTTGATGAGCATTGATGATGTTGCGGAATGCAACGATCAAAAGTGGCTGCTATTTTGTATATAAAATAAAAAGAATAAAATATGAGTAATGAGATTAAAATTCCCTTAAATAAGCCCTTTATTGCAGGCAAAGAACTTTTTTACATTGCCCAAGCCATTATGAAGAACAATTATATTGCCGGTGATGGTCCTTTTACAAAAAAATGCCAGGCTTGGCTGGAGGAACGTCTCGGTTGCTGCAAGGCGCTCCTGACACATTCTTGCGCGGCAGCATTAGAAATGTCCGCGATTTTGGCTGATATTAAGCCCGGCGACGAAATCATTATGCCTTCATACACCTTTGTTTCAACTGCCAGTTCTTTTGTTTTACGAGGAGGTGTTCCGGTATTTATTGATATTCGGCCTGACACACTCAACATTAACGAAAATCTGATTGAAGCGGCCATAACTTCGCGAACCAGGGCTATCCTACCGGTTCATTATGCTGGCGTTTCCTGTGAAATGAATATCATCATGGATATCGCCGGGAGGCATAATCTTTTTGTAATTGAAGATGCCGCGCAAGGAATCATGTCCACCTACAAAGGGCATCCGTTGGGATCAATCGGTCATTTCGGTGTTTGTTCGTTCCACGAAACTAAAAACATTATTTCAGGCGAAGGCGGTGCGCTGCTCGTCAACGACGCAAAATTTGTTGAACGCGCCGAGATAATCCGTGAAAGGGGCACCAATCGGTGCAAATTCTTTCGCGAGCAAGTGAACAAATACACGTGGGTTGATATCGGATCATCTTATTTACCTAGCGATATTATTGCTGCGTTCCTTTATGCCCAAATGGAGAATGCCGATCAGATTATTGCTAAACGGAATTTACTCTATGCTTTGTACATAAAAGCTCTGCGGCCTTTGGCTGAAAAAGGTTACATTCAGCTTCCTTTCATTCTTAATGATTGTTGCAGTAACGGTCATATATTCTATATCATAACCCGGTCTTTGAAAGAAAGAATGGAACTTGCCCAATTTTTAAAAGATCAGAATATAATGGCCGTGTTTCATTTTGTGTCTCTCCACAGTTCTCCTGCGGGAAAATTATATGGACGAACAAACGGTACATTGAAGGTTACGAAAAGGATAAGCGATTGTCTTTTGCGTCTGCCTCTTTACTATGAAATGAGGGATGATGATGTCTATTTCGTTACCGGAAAAATAAGAAATTTTTATGAGAGATTCTGATTAAACGTGAAGAATATGGCAATCAATAGATATCCGTTGAAAAAATGAGGAGAATAATGCGCTGATGAGTAAGAAAAAAAAGGACAGAAATAAAAATACCATTACACCAAATAATACTATTAATGCCGCAGTTAATCGTCCTTCAAAAATATCTTCCTTTTTTGCCTTTTCGGAAAAATTGGCATCTTCAGAATATTTGAGATGGATGATGATACTGCTTCTGCCGGCGCTGATTCTGCTGAAATATCCTGTAGACAGAGTAGATTATGATTTATGGTGGCAAATGGCAATTGGTAAATATTACATTACTCATCACACGCTGATTATGAATTCCTCTGTTTTTTCCTGGACACCAACAGACCCGACTTGGATTTATAATACGTGTCTGGGGAGTATAGTGGTTTATTTGTTTTATAATTTCATGGGCGGTTTTGGCTTGTGGCTTTTTCAATGGCTGATATTTCTGGGAGTTTTTCTTTCCTTTTATCTTTTTCTTCGCCTGATTCGCCAGCGGTTGGATGTAACCAGTGCAACTCTTATTGCCGCCATTGGTATTGCTTGCTCCCTTGCCTGCCGTTTTTACAAGCCTGAATTGCTTTCCACACTCCTTTTTAGCTGGATCGTATTTATCTTTTTTTGCGTCAAAATAACCCGCAGGAAGTTTCTTTTTTATCTTTATCCCTTAATTTTCGCGCTTTGGGTTAATTTGCACGGCGCTTTTGTTGTAGGTTTGGTTTTTCTTGCTCTTGCTTTTATCGGTGAATTTTTAAACAGAATTTTCTTTTCTGAGGAATCATTTACCACTAAGGAACTGGTTCATTTTGGAGTTGCGTGCGTTTTATCAGGAGCTGCCACGCTGTTGAATCCATATGGCATAAATTATCTTATATGTGTTTATAATATTGTTACTTCCGATAGCAGTTATGTGGGAAAATTGCACAGCAAGTATATTAATGCCTATGTGGGCCTCTGGCCGTTTTTAAAGAATACGGGCGTTTCATTATTAGATGCTAGTTTAACCGCATGGATAATGACAGTGATGATTCTTACGGTCTTTATACTTTCTATTCATGAATTGGCTAAAAAGAGATTATGCGATTTTGCTTTGCTGATAACCAGTTGTGCTTTATATTGGAAAGGTATGGAAACAAGCCGGGCAAGTTACTTTTTCCCCATCACCTTTTTTTTCGTCTTTTTCTATCTGCTGATTTATCGGTTGAAGCTGAAGAGTATTCCCGGCAGGTCAACTGTCTTTGCTTTGCTGATTTTTCTTTTCTTTTCTGTCAGTGTTTCCTATTTCAAGATAAGGTACTGTACGGACGCCGAATGGTTTGGCGCCGGACTCGACAATTTTGTTCCGAAGGATGAAGTTGCCTTCTTGAAAAAGTATCATCTGGAAGGGCAGATCTTCAACGACTATGTCATCGGCGGCTATCTGGTATGGGATCTTTATCCTGATTATAAGGTTTTCATTGATCCCCGGGGGGGATTATACAGAAACCAGGTTTTTCCTGACTATATGGATTTTACCACGAGGCCTGCGACTGCAGAGGCCATACATCAATTTACGAAGAAATATCCCTTCAAAATTGCGATAATCCATTACCGGCATATCGCTTTGATTTTCGATTTTCTGAGAGCTGGTGACGAATGGCGTCTATTGTATTTTGAAAAGAACGCAGCTATTCTGATCCACAAATCACTCCTTTACGCTACTCACTCGGAAATGGGAAAGGTTAATCTCAATCCTTCGCGCTTTAGTGATATCAGAAATCCGGAAATTTTGTTTAACGTTTTCAATTTGTATGTACGTCTCAATCCAAAAGCGGGCCGGTACATCTATCATGTCTTTAACAAGAATGTCAGCGATTATTACAAGCCCAAGCCGGATATTCTGAAAGCGATGGCAATTAGCATACTGAGAATAGAACGGGAGTCTCGGAACAAGGTCCTTTCGCCATTACCGTGAATATTGAAGAGAAAAAGTTGTATTCGGCTGCAAGCGATTTTTCCATAGTGTGCCGTGTGTAAACGAGTGAATGCTGAATAAAATTGTTCCTTAAAAATAGAAGATCAGCCGCCGTTTTTTGCAAAGAGCTTCAATTTGGTTGTTGTGAAATTATCCGTAAGCGTATAATTAAAACGCATGAATTTTATGATCATGATAAAATAGAAAAAATTTATGCGTCATGTTCCGGAATTATTCTATAGGGGGGATTAATGCGTTCAGACTCGTCTGATGTATTTATTTCAGATATTGATACAGAACGGTTTGGCATCAAAACAGCAAGAGTTGTTGGTTTGACTGCAGATCGTTTACCTTCAATTCTGGATTTTTGCGCTAAGGAACAGGTGACCTTGCTTATTGCCAGGTGCAATCTGGCCGATCTTGAGGCGGCTCAGGCCATGGAAAAAGAAGGCTTCCTATTGATGGATACCCTTGTCTATTATAATCTCGATCTCACCAGACGATCTGTTCCTGCCGATAATGGTGTGGCGCATGTCAGACCCATCCGCATCCATGAAGAAGAAGCAATGATATTAGTGGCCAAAGAGTCATTTCGTGGATATTGCGGACACTACCATGCTGATCAAAGGCTGGATAACAATAAATGCGATGAGGCATACGTTGATTGGGCGCGCAAGGCCTATGCTTCCAGAGATTCTGAAAATTTTTTGGCAGGTGAAATAGAGGGCACAATTGTAGGTTTTGGTGTTTTAAGGATGAATAATCCCGATGAAGGCGAAATGTTTTTAGGCGGCATTCATCCGGATTTTCAAGGGCAGCGTATTTATCATTCTTTCTTGTGCAAGGGCATGGAGTGGTGCCTGTCAAAAAACGCTAAAAAGATGATTATTTCCACTCAACTTAAAAATATTTCAGTGCAAAAAGTTTTGATAAAATTGGGTTTTGAACTATCCAGAGGATATTATACCTATCATAAATGGTTTGATTAGTTTCTCTCGATATCGTGTGTCAATGGATGGATGAATATTTGAATGCCCGGTCTTATTTTAAATTGTAAATAATTATATAATATTACTTTATATCGGCATGGATGATTATGGATAAAGAAAAGACAATTACAGGTAATCAGCCAACCAATGATCTTATTAATAAAAGGGAAAAACGTTTCTCATTCATTTCATCTTTTTTTACCTTCTCGGAAAAATTAACTTCTTTTCGTTATTTGAAATGGGTGGTAATGGCGCTTCTGCCGGTCATGATACTGCTGAAATATCCCGTGGACAATTCAGATTATGATTTATGGTGGCAGATGGCGCTTGGTAAATATTATTTAACTCATCACACCCTCGTTATTGATCATTCTATTTTTTCCTGGACGCCAACATATCCGGGTTGGATTTACAATACGTGTCTGGGAAGCATCATTTTTTATCTGATTTACAGCCTGACGGGAGGGTTTGGACTGTGGATCTTTCAGTGGCTGATATTTTTTGGAATTTTTCTTGCCTTTTATTTATTTCTTCGTCTGATACGTCTGCGTCTTGATGTAACAGGTTTGACCATCATTGCCGCTGTTGCTATTGCCAGCTGGCCTGCCTGTCGCTTCTACAAACCGGAATTGTTTTCCACTCTCCTGTTTTGCTGGACGGTATTCATATATTTTTACGTCAAGATAACTCGCAGGAAGTTTCTTTTTTATCTCTATCCCTTCATTTTCGCTCTCTGGGTCAATTTGCACGGCGGTTTCTTCCTGGGGGGGTGTTTTCTGGTCTGCATATGCATCGGTGAGTTTTTAAACAGAATTTTCTTTCCGAAAGAATCATTTACTCTTAATGAACTGATTCATTTGGGGATAGCGTGCGTTCTGTCCGGGGCGGCCACATTGCTGAATCCTTACGGCGTAAACTATCTGTTGAGTATATATAACGCTTCGATGTCCGAATCATATGCTTTAAGCAGCAAATATATTCAGGCTTATATCAGCCTATGGCCGTACTTTAAAGATATAAAGGATTTCAATGTTTCTTTTTTCAGAATGGGTCAGGTTGCCTTGATAATGGCTATCATGATGTTTTTTCTCCTGAGTCTTTTTCTTTATGAATTAATAAAAAAGAGATTCTGTGACTTTGCCTTGCTGATTTTTTCTATTTTCATGTATTGGGGGAGTATGAGGGCTGCCCGGGCGGTTTACTTATTTCCCATTGCGTTTTTCTTCTTATTCTTTTACCTGCTTCATCGGCTGAAATTAAAGAGAGTTACCGCCAGAGCGACTATCCTGTCTTTGCTCATTTTCATTTTCTTTTTTGTCGATATTTCCTATTTCACCATCAGATACGGAGCGGACAATAAGTGGTTCGGCGCCGGACTCGAGAGTTTTGCGCCGGTGAAAGAAGTGGCCTTCCTGAAAAAATACCGGCTGGAGGGGCCGATATTCAACGACTATTTCATCGGCGGCTATCTGTTATGGGCGTTGTATCCTGATTACAAGGTTTTTATTGATCCCCGTCACGTGCCATATTATAAACAGGTTGCCCCTGATTATTGGGAATTTACCGGTAAATCTGTTACCCCGGAGGACATCGAACGTTTTAGGGAAAAGTACCCTTTCAAGATAGCGATAATTCATTACAGGGAACTCCCTTTAATTTTTGATTTCCTGAAAGCCGGATGGCGACTTTTGTATTTTGAGCGAAATGCGGCCATACTCGTTCATAAATCGCTTCTTCCCAAAATTCCGAAAGAAATCAGATCGGTTGATCTGGGCCCCATGCGCTTCATCAATGTAAAAAATCCGGAGGTTCTCCTTAATGTTTTCAGCTTATATGTTAATTTATATCCGCAGGCAAGCAGGGTAATTTACGATATCTATAAAAAGAATGTCAGTGATTATTACAAGCCAAAAGCACAACATCTGGAAGTGATGGAAAATGACATGCGGCAGGCACAGCAAGCCATGCCCCTGAATTTCTACCCATAGGCAATCGCGAGCTTGCCGGGCCGGGGAAAAAGTTTGTGGGACAGGTAATACAATATGATCAGGCAGAATTGTATCATCCTTAGTCGCTATCTTCCGTGTAATAGGATGCCCCTTCGGGCCGTAGATTATTAATAACCATCGAAGACGTATCCACGGACTTTCCTGTATCAGCAGGTTTTAAACTCCCTTGAGCCGGAGTGTGGCGGGCCGGTATCGGTACTATCTTTTCTAAAAGCTCGAGTTGCTTGTTTAACATATGGGTTTGCTGATCCAGAAAGTCTTCCAGAGGCATGGTAACTTTGAAACCTCCCACAAATATGGACATTTCCGACTGGACATTTAATCCGGCGTAGGGATTATTAACCCCCGCGCCGAGCACAGTAGAGTTCAAATTGACGCTGCCATTGTCAGGCGTATACTGTTTGCCTGTCAAGTAACCGAAACAAATATCAATATCTATATTGTCTTTCAGCTTGATTCCCAATCCGCCGCCATAGTAATCCATTGTGGGAACGGACATCAGGTCGTAGACGTTATCCGGAAAAGAAGAGGTTCTTTTTTCGTAGCCCGCGCGAAGCGCGAGCCAGTCTGTCGCCTGATATTCGATGCCGGCACTCCAGGTTAAGGTGTCCTTCATATTTTTTGCAATGACCATATTATAATCTCCACCGGTATAGCCCATGAACTTGGCAAGCTGGAAAAGTTGAATTCTCTGATCAAACTGAATGACGTATTGTGAAGTGGTAGACCAATTTGACCAGTGCAGGTCGGCTAAAAGAGAAAGCCGTTTAATCGGTTTGAGCTTGACTCCAAAATTGACCAGTTGCGGTAATTGCATATCCATCGAAACGTTTCCGATCTGCGCCGAGGTAGGTGCCATGGGAAGATCAAATATCGAGGAGATTATTACCATTAAGGGAGTGCTTCCTTCCCATCCCACCATATTCTGAAATTGTTGACTATACGAAAAAATATATTTTCCGGTCATGTGCACATCGATAGCGCTATTGTAAGACAATCCAAAGGAGAGCCAGTCATAGGGTTCCCATAACGCGCCCAGAGTGTAAGAAGGAGAAAAATCATCCCGCATGGCTATGGATAAATTTCCGACCGGTTCATAAATGCCCAATCCTCCTCCGAACAGAGGGAGCGGGATAGTAAGGTCTGATATGGGATTTGCCCCTCCCTGAGTTGCGTCTCCAAGGGCTCTTGTTATGTTAACTATCGCGTTGGGAGCTCTCACATCCGTGCCAATTCCCATTGCTGTTTGTCCCGCCCCGAAAGAAGCGCCTATAGAAAAGGTCTTGCTGACCCTGTAACTTACTCCTGGGCCAAAGTAGATCAGGTGCTGAAGATATAAAGATTGACCGTCAAACCGTGACGGGTCATCAGAATTACAGTTCCAGCCGCCTGCATAAGGTGTATATATACTGAAACCGAAAGTCCAGTTTGAACCGGGCTCCCGATGGGAGAGGCCGGACAAAGGAAGCGGCAACACAGGCCACTTCAATGTAATGTCCAGAATAGGGATATAAGCTATGCCGTTGTTGTTAGTTCCTGAAGTGCCGGCCAAAGGGTCTTTAATCAAGTTGTCGTGAATATCGTTAAATCCCCTGTAGTTGGGGTCTTGTGTAAATGTATTCGTCTTCTTGATAACAGCGCCCACAAGCCCCTGGGTGATAAAATCACCGTCACCCATGAGGGAGAGCCCGGCAGGATTGTAATGGAGTGCGGCGATACCCGGCGGGCGAGCTGTAACAGTATTCGCCAGAGATATAGCTTCCGGATCAATGGCGACATCCTCCGTGAACATAGCTTCAGCCTGCGGTATTCTGAGAAACAGGCTTGCGGCTACGATGATGCACGTAACGAAAATAGCAGGGGTATGCAAACGTGACAATGCATTTACGCTATGTGTTTTATTCCGAAAAAAAAGAGATGCCGATAGTGGAAAACGGGCGATAAAAATTGTGAGCTTTAAAACTCTTGTCATTACTATAGACACCAGTTATTTTATTATAAAAATATATTTTAAACAAGCGCCTTTCCCTGCAAAATGGCGCAAAAGAATAGCATCAAATATATAATGTCATAGATCCCGTTATTTTTGGAATTTCAACTCTTTAATTTATTTTAAAGTGCCTACGGAAAAACTATCCCGAGTCTATAATATTTTGTTAAGTATTTTCTGCTCCGTATTGTTAACTTTGAAAAATATCCTTAAAATTCAAACGGCACGGTAAACGTCAAAGATATATCAGGGTCATTAACGGTCATTCCTATACCCACTGTCACATTTACGGATCTCGTTTCACTCAATCGCCATCCTGTTCCTATGTTAAGCATAGCGGAAAGGGCACTGCCAGTTTCATATGTCGTGCCACCATTCAGGTGGTATTTACTACTGAAACTGTAAGTAAGTTGAGTGCCCATGTTCAAAGAAGCTTGATAAGAAAGGGCATAACCAAATCCAAAAGAGCAGCCAATGCTGCTACCAAGATCAACTTCATTTACATAGCCCCCCCCCCCCCATGTTGCAGACAAGCCGCTTTCAGGGAAATTGTAGGCATAGGTAAGGTTACCAAAGGCAACAAGAGGATCTAAAACCTTGCTTAGAGAAACCCCGCCGCTGATTGAATAGACACCTGCGCCGGTTGACAGTGAATTGTTCGTGTCAATCGCATAAGGGCTGGTTCCTGTGGGTATGGAAACGCCGAGGGTGATTATGGTTGTGGGGAGATAACCCCCCGCCTTAAATGGCTGTACCTGAAGCCCTAAGGATATATCTCCTAAATTGGTTGATTCCTGAGAGGATGACGTCCCTACCGCGTTGTACTTATAATCGAAGGGAACATTGCCATACATGGTAAGATTATTTAGCAGACCGTATTGAAGAATAATCGTGTTGGTTAAGTTATGATTGGATCTGCTTTCAATCACGGATGAACTTACGACATCGCTGGAATAGTATGCATAATTCAAAGAATATTGGAGCCCGATGATACCCTTTTTTAAGAGAACATATTGATTGCCAACGGCGGAAAGAATGTCTTCTGTCGATTTAGTCTTTTCCTCTTCAGGCACCTCCAGTCTTTTTCGCGCCTCATTCTCAGAGCGCATTTTTTGAATTTCCTGCCTTAATGCTTCTACTTTTTGCTCAAGAGTTTCAGGAGATTCATTCTTCAGTTCTGTCTTCAGATCTGTAGCTTCCGGTTGGGGACTTTGAGGCAAATTTTCATTTTTCTTAACTTTTTTTGCTTTTGGTTGAGAGCTTTGAGAAGTTTCATCATCAACCGCATTTTCCGCGTCATCCGCATTAATTGCTTTTAGAACAACTTGCGATCCTTTGGCCGGTTCCTGTGCCATGACGGGAGTTGCTGCAAATAATGAACACGTAATAAAAACCATTGAAAGTAAATTGATAAAAATCCTGCTTTTCATCAGATATCCTTTTGGTTAAAATATTTACGAAATTCTCCACAGTCACATTCAAGTAAAGCGCATAACTTAAGTCGATTGATTCAAACAGCAATATATTGAAATTATTTTGTTAAAATAGTACTTTATTTAATTGTCATAAGTTACTTAATTTAGTTTAATTTCCAATCAAAATAAATGACGATACTCTCTGGTGGTTCAAAAACAAACTAATAACTTACAAAAGTCAATACTTTTGACGCATTGAATAAACCTATTCAAATATCAATATTAATATAGAAGCTCAGCCGAAATGTCAAGGAAAAACCGAATTTTATTAGGGAAAATATATATTTTCCCTGTTGTTGCAATTTCCAGGAAAGGCCGATTTTTTGTAATTCTCTTTAATTATTTGTTCATGAAAATTATATGTTATTTATAAAAAAGTAAAAAATGTTTAAATTGAATCAATGTCGCGTTAAAATCAATAATATTTATATATTTAATCTAATTACCTTTTTTTCCGATTAAATCAATTACCGTAATTTCCGGCGGCGCGAATAAGCGCACGGGCGGTCCCCAAGTGCCGGCGCCTGACGTGACATAAACCGATTTATTTTCTCCCAACTTGTAATATCCGTGATTTAGGTGGAAAAATAATCGTGTGACCAGCTTAAAAGGAAAAATTTGACCATTATGCGTATGGCCAGAAAGTTGTAAATTAAAATTCGCGTCTTCATGAACGGCGGGTTGATGTTTTAGCAATAGAATAAATGCGTTACCCGGAGTGGCCGGCAGCAATTCCGATAAATGAGGGCTATTTTGTATTAAACCTAATTTTCTGCCGGTTATATCGTCCCGGCCAATAATATTTATTCCCGCCACTTGTCTGCTTTTGTCCCTTAAAATTTCAAACCCGGCGCTTTTAGTGAATTCCATAGCTTCTTCGATTCCGGCGTAATACTCATGATTACCCGGAATCGCATATTTACCGTACATTGGCTTTATTTCTGCCAGTTGCACTGCTTCCGGTGTAACGTAACTCAGTTCACCATCCAGCAGGTCTCCTGTAGAAACCAGAATATCGGGTTTTTCTTCCTTTACTCGATCCAGAATCACTTTCAGACGTTTATTCCGGATAATTAAGCCGATATGCACGTCGGATATTTGGACAATTCGGATTTTCCCATTGTTGGATAGTGACTTGTCAGTATGGATTTCCAATTTCTTGACCCTGATCCTCCGGGCATCAAAGAATCCATAAACGACAAAAATAATGGAAAGAAAGACAGCCAAACTAAAAAAAATATTTTTCAGCAGGAAGATTTCTTTGCTTTGGTAAAAAAAACAAAATACATATCTTACCGTGTCCAGCGTGATATTTAGAAAGAAGAACAAAAAAACAAAAGCCATCCAGAAATAGCCCAAATAGGCAATTGACCGGGCCAGTGTTTCCCTATGAAATTTTTCGATAATTCGTATTATTATTGGAGCCAGGATCAGAAAGATAAGTAAAGTTATTATTACAATTTCCGTTGTGCCGGAAAAATGGAAAACGTTTTTTGCCTGAAAAAAAGCATAGAAGTTGATGCCGCTGTATAGACATAAAAATATCAAAAGAACAATAATCATGTTAAATCTCCATATTTCTGAATCACGTAAAAACTTGACAAGAAATACCCCTTAAGATAAATAAAGTACCCCTTATCGGGGTATCGATTAAAAATGGATGCCGATGTAGCTCAGCCGGTAGAGCAACTGATTCGTAATCAGTAGGTCACCAGTTCGATTCTGGTCATCGGCTCCAGTAAAAGTCAATATGAATCGCTAATAAATTTTCGTAAAAATTAATTCTGAATGTGGATGAAAGCGCGGTGTCCGATTATATTTTATCAGACATAATTTTTACGGGAAAATCTCGATTTCAAAGTCCGGAAAACTTCTTTCATATATAATGCCATCATAAATTTTATTCGAGGGTTATTATATTTAATCGCCAGGAAAAAGATAGAACAAATAAAAAAAGGCCATTTTATGAAAGAAGGTATTTTTCTGGAAACATTATAGGTGAGTTTCTTTCTTAAAAAGACCGGCAAAGCGGGGAGAACTTTGAAGATAAAATAATACTCACTGTGAAAATCTTTGGAAGCAGGGGGGCTTTCAAAATAGCTGTGAGGATTAATGCCGTGATTCACTAAATTCATCTTTTCATGATCAAGGATGTTGTGCTCAAGAGCATTTTCAATAATTTCTGTCCTGGGATGATAAGACATCCAGTAAGGTTCGATGATATCGGGCATGTTTTCAATAAAGAACCGTCTTGCCTCCTCATAATGCTCTATCGTGTCTCCGGGCAATCCAACAATATAGTCGGCAAAAGAGACAATTTTATGCTTTTTCAGAATCTTCAGGGCTTTAATGATATCCGCGTTTGTTTCAGGGCGTTTTAGAATTTTTTTACGATATTCTTCATTGATATTTTGAATTCCAAAATCCACCCATTTGCAACCGGCATCTTTCAGTTGAATTGCCATTTCTTCGTCAAAGAGATTAACGTGTATGTAACATTTGAAGGGAATGGCTATTTCTTTTTTGTATGCTTCCAGAAATTCCTTCAGCCATTTTTTGTCAAGAATAAAAATGTCATCCCAGAATTCTATGATTTCAATTTTGTATTTTTCTTTATAATAGGTTAATTCTTCAATGACATGTTCAACACTTCTCCGTCTGATGTAATTTGATTTCTCTTCGGGAATTTCTCTGAAGAAATGATTGAAACAATAGGAACAATTGTAGGGGCATCCCCGGGACGTCATTGTAAGATAATATGATTTTAAGGGGAAGAAGTCCGCCCATATTTCATTGTCAAAATGAGGAAGGGAATCGAGGTTTTGAATAAAACCGGCCTGTTTGCCTTTAATGATGATGTTGTTATTTGATTTATACCATGTGTTTACGATCGGCTCGGAAGAATCGCCCTTTTCAATATGCTTAATGATTTCGGAAAAGGCAACTTCTCCTTCGCCGATGACTATATAATCTATGAATTCGTTGGATATCACTAATTCGGGAACGGAAGATACATGTATGCCGCCAAAAACAATTTTTGCCCGAGGGCAAATTTTTTTAAAAGCTTCGGCATAATGCAGAGCCCGTTGATAATCAAATGTTACCACGGAAAAGGCGATTAAATCCGGCTGATAGGCTTTGAGTTGTTTAAAAATTTCTTGGTCGTTGCTGAAGAATTTTGCCAGCCGCTTAAATTCCCTGGTAGAACCATCTTTAAAAATCGTAGGAATGTGGATCAATTTTACAGAATGTTTTTCTTTCTTCGCGATGGCCGATAGTATTGATATTGCCAGGGATTCGTAGGCCATAGAGGCAAAAGCTATTTTCATATAATTTATCGTCAGGTAACTTTATCGTGAGTGTATAAGGATTGTTTTATGTCCGGAAACAAAAACAACCACAAAACCTTCTTTATACGGCTTTAATTTTTAATCCTGGATAAACACTTTGCTTTTAAGGGCGTAAAGTATAAGTAATATGATTTTTAGTGTCAAGGCATAATAGTATTCAAATGACGCAAGTAAAATTACACCGGTAATATCAATGAAAAAAGGGAATCAATTTCATTGAACATCGTCTGCGAGATAATTCCTCAAAACGAAGATAAATTGAAATTCATTTAATGATTCCAAAGATTCTATGGAAAATATATTTTAATCGATTCAGTGACCGGATTGCCAGAAAAACATTTAATATAATTTTGGGTCTCATGTAAAAATTGATGAATGCCAGAACAAATAACCATGTAAACTTTTGTCTGGTTATGCCCTCGGGAATATAAGGCAGACGGTCTTGTCCCATCCGTTCCCAATGGATATCCTTTAATTCTTTTTTAGCCATCAATTCGTCACATATTTCAGTCCCCGGTGTGGGGTGAAAGGGGAAAAAATTAGCGCCATAGAGAGGAAGGGTTTTGGCAAGCCGGATGGTTTTATAAATATCCTCTTGTCTTTCCATGGGGTAACCCAGAATAAAATTGCCGATAATTTTAATACTGGTTGTAGTATAAATAAGGGTTATCTTTTCCCTGATAAGATCAAGCGTTAAATATTTTTTCATGTGATCGAGAATTCGTTGTGACCCCGATTCTATTCCGACGGTAAGTAAGTAACAACCCGATTGTTCCATGAGACATAATATATCTTTATCAACCAGGTCCAGACGAATGCCGAAAGAAGACCACTTAATATCAAGTTTTTGTTTAATGATCTGTTCACACAGATCAATGACCTGATGTTTGAGAACCAGAAAATTATCATCAATAAAACATATCTCTTTTATTCCGAAATTTGATTTCAAATATTTTATCTCTTCTATGATGTAAGGAACGCTGTGAGACCGTATCCGGTGCCCGGTTACCGAGCGGCAGGAGCAGAATGTGCAGCGGTAAGGGCACCCCCGTGTCATGACAAGAGGAGCGACAATTTTTGATTTTGTCAGGTAAGATGTTTGAAAAGGATAGTTGCGGGGATTTATCAGATTCCAATCAGGAGACCCCAGCAAATCCAAATTTTCAAGAAACAAAGGAGGGTTGATTTTTATTTCTCCGTTTTCTCTCCAGATCAAACCGGGAATATTCTTTTTTGGGACTATATACGGATCAATAAAATATCTTATGAGATCCGCTAACCCTTTTTCCGCTTCGCCTCTGATGGCAAAATCGGCTTCTTCAAAATAGTGCAGTGTTTGTTCCGGGAAGGCTGATGGATGAGCTCCGCCAAGAATAATCTTAGCATCCGGACGTCTCTTTTTAACGATCAACAAAGATTTCTTAACGTATAGCAAATCCGTGGAAAATACTCTGAAGCCGATAACATCAAAATCAATACGGGCAATGTAATTCTCAAATTTTTCAAAAGTCAGTCTGAGATTGACACAATCCAGTATGTCAACCTGATGATTTTCTTTCTCCAGGCTTGTGGCCAGATAACCTAATCCCAGATCCGGTGAGGATAAAGAAGTGTTGCGTGTGATGGGATTTACAAGTAAAACCTTCATGTGGCAAATGCAGAGCTTTCAATATCGGATTTATTAAAACATTATTTGTTTATGGAAAAACTTTAAGAACTTACTTTTTTTATGTCAAGGAAAAATTGAAGGGTCGATCCTGGAGAAGGCTTTGTGACAAATAAACGTTAAAGGGGTTATCCCCCCCCTAACGTTTATAGAGACATAAAAATAATTGTTAAAAAGCACGAACAGGCCGAAAAGGCAGCGCAGCGCTCTTGAGAGTACTTGCCTGAATGCCGGGATAAGTGCTGTCGTAAAAGTACTGGGACCAGGAGTACCATGTATTATACTCAGACGAGCTCCAATAACGGTTCTGAAACCCACCCCATCGCGTCACATCCTGATTCGCATATAACTGGGCTAATTCATCTAGCGAAGGCAGAAACCAGTCTTTGAAGCCGCCTCCAACATAAGCTTCACAAACTGCTGCCGCGCTATACGAACTTGCCGTAGTTCCAGATTGCGTTATAATGGCGTCACTATTTGCCTTTCCTGTTCCTATTGCAGTTGACGTATTGCCATTTAAAGTTATTTGCGTTTGTTGAGTTACATTGCCGCTTGAATCTGTTACAGGATCTCCGGATATCCATGCTAATGAAGGATCCGCATCAGAGGAATACCAATCATACCAACCCGGAGGTGCTGCCTCTAACCCATGCGTGCCACTGGATCCTCCGCCCTCTATGTAGAATACCTTGCCGACACAACTCGGTCCTGGATCACCTATTGCATAAGTTGTTGGTGTTGTTGTGCTGCCCACCCATGTCCATTGGGCATAAACTGTAATATCTGCTGTAACGGGAGAGACGGCAGTAAACAAAGTACCTCCGCCATTTTCCGCTGTATACCAGCCGCCAAAAGTGTAACATGGTTTTGTAGGAGCTGTTGGCAAAGTACCCACTGTGGTTGCTGGCGGGATAACATATTGTGCGTCTACAGAGGTTCCCCATCCGCTATTGTATGTTACTGTAAATCCAGGATTAGAGCTCCATTGGGCATAAACTGTAATATCTGCTGTAACGGGAGTGCTGGCAGTAAACGAAGTACCACTACCATCTGAGTGTGTGTTCCAACCTGCAAAAACGTAAAACAGTTGCGTGGGAGGTGTAGGTAAAGCACCCACTGTAGTTGCGGGCGAAATAACATATTGTGCCCCGATCGAAGTTCCCCCGTTACCATCATAATTTACCGCATATACGGTTTCAGCATTGGGAATCCAATTAGCATAAACTGTAATTCCTGAAGGAGCAACTTCTGTGTTGCCAAAAAACTGAGTACCACCACCATTTATTGCCGTATACCAGCCGGCGAATATATATCCGATCTTGGTCGGTGACGTGGGGAAATAGTCAACAAAAGTTGAGGGTGGTACTGTTCCTCTCGTGGCATAAACTGTTGAACTGTCGGTTTTAAAAGTTACCGGGTATTTATACCAATACGCGTAAACGATTACATCCGAAGTAACGGTTGTGCTGGCAGTAAACTGTATACCCGTACCGCCCCCATATGACCACCAGCCGCCAAAGGTATACCCAGACATGGTCGGCGGTGTCGGTAATGCGCTAATAGTTGTTGCCGGGGACGTCACCGTTATGGTAGCCGGTCTCGCCATTGTTGTTGTGCTTCCGTTATTACTAAACGCGTCATCAAAAGTTACTGTGTAATTCGTTGTTGTTGGTGTTGTTGTAATGTCACCAGCAGTTAAATTGGGCTTATCACAGGCAATAACCGTATAAATGGCGGTTAAAAGAATTAAAATAGCAAGAATTTTTGCGGGAATCCTCATGTTTCCTCCGAAATAAAATGTTTTTAGTAGAAAATAATTATACCTGCCATTTCAAAGCATTACTTTTTAAGAGAGTAAACCGTGTTATATTTTATTTGTCAATTCCTTTTTTGCAAGGGTTAATGTCATATGATTGTTCTTCCCAAACGGTCACTTATCTTAAATTCGGCAGCCATGCTTTTGCGAGAGAAGCATGCTGTTATTGAATAATATTGTTCCACAAGAATTGAAGATTCTCCGCTGCTTGTCGCAATGAGCTTCAATTATATTACGATATTTTTGGTTTGGTGTCAGACATTGAAACGGAAAGTTATGATATCTCCGTCCTGCACGATATAGTCTTTGCCTTCCAGACGCAGGCGTCCGGCTGATTTTACTTGCGTGGTGGAGCAGCCGTGGGCGATGAAATCATTATAGTGCATAATTTCTGCCTTGATAAAACCCCGTTCAAAGTCATTATGAATGGCGCCTGCAGCTTTGGGCGCTTTGGTTTGAAGAGGGATAACCCATGCTTTGACTTCATCCTCGCCGACGGTAAAAAAAGACATGCGCCCCAGGAGAGAAAAAGATGCGCGGATAATCCGTCCAAACGCGGGTTCCGTGATTCCCATGGATAATAAAAATTCTTTTTGATCCGCGGCATCGAGTCCGGCGAGTTCCGCCTCAATCTTGCAGCAAATACCCATGACCGGTTCGTCCAGTTTTGCCTCCCTGGCAAATGCGTCGGCAAAAGAAAGATTATCTTCAGCCATGTTGATCACAACCAGTTCAGGCTTGATAGTCCAGAAGGAGAAACTTCGCAGCGTAAAAATTTCCGCGGGCGCAAGTCCTGCTTTGCGCAGGGGCTTGCCGGCTTCCAGACATTCTTTTAATCGCGGCAGAAGGTCATTCTGCGCAGTCTCCTGCAATGATACCGCTTTTTTTGACATTTTGGAGAGACGCTCCAGTTTTTTTTCAATGATTATTAAGTCGGAAAGAATCAACTCATCTTCCAGTTTGCGGTAGGCTTCTATGCTTAATTGAACATCAGGTAGGGAAAAGCCATCAACGACGTGCAGAATCCCGTCTGTGCCGCTTAAGTTCTGACGGATTGCTTCCCACGGATGCTCGCCAACGGCATGCACATCCGCTATGGGGACTTTGGCCGGTGAAACTTTTGCCGGTTTATATATTTCGACGAGTTTATCGAAACGCTCATCGGGCACTGAAGCCTGACAGCGCACAACCGTTTCATTGTGAGACTGGCCGCTTTCCATGCCCGTCATGATTTCAAATAGTGTGCTTTTCCCGCTTAAGGGGAGCCCCAATATGCCCATTTCCATAAAAACATTCCTTCTTCTGATTTACTTTTTAATATCAAAACTAAAACCACAAAATTATTTACTTCAGTTTAAAATTTACCCGGCTGTCTTTAACTTTTTCTTTTTTCTCGGGCTCAAGAGTTTTTGGCTCCACGATAAATATTCTATCGGCGGCGATGTTGCCGGACTTAAGAAGCATTTCTTTTACACTTTGAGCGCGCTTTGCGGCGAGCTGACGCAGATCGCTGTCCGTTATTTCAATATTGGCCATCATTAATTTTTCCATTTCGGCGGGCGGCAGGTCTTTTTGCATACCCAGAATATTACGCGGCTTGGAGAACGAAGCGGCGCGGTAAGCCTGCTTAAGATACTTATCGTATTCCGGTCCGGAGAGCGTGATTTGCGCGAGAGAGACCTGCTGTTCACCTTTTGCCAGCATTTCTTTTAACTTCTGCGCTTTGATTTGACGATTAAATTCCGCCCTTTTTAAATCGGCCTTATCTTTTTGCCCGTCAACGTATCCTTCAATATCCAGTTTTATATTAGGACGTTCACTCAAAGCTTTGCCTATCATATTTAATTTCTTTTGACCATCATCTGTAACAGCGGCGCTTCCATAATCAAATTCGATAAAACTCAATTCCTCCCCGCCACCGGTTAAAGATGAAAGCAGAGCGAAAGGTGAAGTAACCGCTTTCGTGATGAGGTTGACGATAACCTGCCAGACGATAGGCCAGATTTTGAATTTCGGATCATCCAGACTTCCCGAAACAGGAATGTCCAGATTTATTTGTCCATTGCGATCGGTCAAAAGCGAAACGGCCAGCGTCACCGGCGCTTTTATGGCGTTAGGACTTTCCACTTTATCGCCGAAGGTCAGTTGATTAATGATAATTTTGTTTTCGGAATTCAGTTTTCTTTTATCAATCAGATAGGAAACATTAAAGGTCAGTTTGCCTTTGGTTATGGGATATCCCAGAAATTTATCGGAATACGGCGTCAGCGGACTTAGTTCAATATCCTGAAAACTGACTTTAATATCGGCATAAAGATCTTTGCACAGCGGGTTGATTTTGCCTGAAATATCGATCGGGGAGCCGTATCCCAAATTGCCCTTGAGCGCGACATCTGCTCGGGAAAATTCTTTGGATGAGAGACCCGTAACACTGCCGGTTAGGTTGAGCATGTTTGCCGAATAGTTCGGCTTGATGTTTTTGTCGCTAAAGTCAACATGCCCGTTGTTAAATATTATCTTGCCTATTTTAATATCCGCGGGTTCCTGCTTTTCTTTTACCGGAGCTTTCGCGGATTTCTTTTCCTCCTGCTTTAACGGCTGTTTTAACTGCGCGTCTTTTGCTTCTTTATCGCTGAATATATCCTGAATGTTGATGGTTGCATCGGGGTTGATAATAATTCGCGAGAAAAAATCAGCCAGATATATCGTGTCAATGTGCACAAAAAAAGGATTGTATCCGAATTTAATCTGATCAAACGAAAGCCTCTTCCATTTTAGAAAATCATTGGACTGCGCCTTGTCCATAGTAGCCAGATTGGATACGGAAAGATTCCCGGCGTATTTAATAACCGATTCATTTTTTTTATCTTTGGTTAGAGAAAAATTACCGGCGGTCGAAATTGCGCCGCGGGTGACATCTATTTTTACCTTATCGGTGAAGTAAGATTGAAAATCTCTGATATTGATATTTTTTAAGTCAAGCTTTAAATCAACGCCAAGCGGCTCTATGGCAAGATTTCCCGCAGCTTTGATTTCGCTTTTCTTGTTCAGAACGCCGGACAACTCAACTTTTCCAGGTTCTCCTTTTTCCGTTGAAATATTGGACGCCGTAAAACTGAGCGGCGAAATACGAACATTAACCTGATTCGAAGGCTGAGAATCCATAAAGATAATATCAGCTTTTTCCAGCACAACATGATCAACCATGAATTTTAAATCGGATTTCTTACCGTTGCTTTTTGCCGCTTCTTCTTTTTTGGGAGCTGATTTCCCTGTTTGCTTTTTTGTAAGATTGAGAAGATTTATGTCACCCTGTTTGTCACGGCGGATAACAAGCTCTGGGGATTGCAGTTCTATTTGAGCGAGATGGATATCGGGCACAAGAGGCTCAACCGAAGTTATATCAATATTCAAAGACGGAATCTGCAGAATTTTGTTGTTCTGTAAATCATCAAGAATTATTTTTCGTAAAGTTATCCCTCCGGAAAGGGCAAGCGAGGGAGATTTATCCCTGTTCATAATGAAATGGACTTTCATTTTCGTGTCCAGCCGCGCGGATTTTAATTGACAGTTCATCTTCGCGGGAATGTAGTTGAGATAAAAAGGAATATCTAAATCCTGGATATCCACGTCAAAGCTGGTGGCGCGCGATTTCAGGAAAGGCTGGGTCTTGCCCACAAGCTCAAACTTATTATCATTTATTCTGGCGGAAAATCTAGGTTCCACATAGTTGGTCAAATAGTATTGAATATTGGATATAAAAGGGATGGAGATATTCATTTCCCGCACGGTATGACTTGTCTTATTCGGCGCATCCTGAAAATCGATGCTTCCATTGATAATTTGAATATTATTCAGTGAGAAAAGGAATGGTTTTTCTTCCTTTTGGGTTTTTGTTTCGGCTTTAATCTCATCATGGGGAAGCAGATCGGAGAAATTGTAGGAGCCGTCCGGTTTGCGGGAAATACCCGCATAAGGATTCTTCAGGGTTATTTTTTTCAGAATTAATGCCCGGCGAAACAAAGAAGACGTCAGATCGGCATTAACATAGAGCTCGTCAAAAGCGACAAAAGGTTTCGTCATGCCGGGATCTTCCAGCGTAAATCCTTTTATTGTCACTGAAACAGCATAAGGATTTATGCTGATTTTATCTATGGACGCCTTTCGATGCAGCGCGGCGGACATTTTTTTCATGATCAGCGGCCTGACAAGAGGCGGAGCGATAAAAAAACCGGCAATTCCCAAAATAATTACAAAAACCAACAACCCGATGATGATTTTTTTTAAGATACGCATATAATTAATCCTTATGCCTTAAATGGTTTCTTGCCGAGTTAAGAAGAAAATGCGACTCAAAGCCAACTAAATGACGAAAGCCATGCAGCTTTCCTATACAAAGTAGAACTAGGTGGTTATCATATCTCCAATTAACTGGAAAAGTAGCTTTCGTTTTCAAAGTAGAACGCGGCGGCAGCGAGCAGGCAACGCAGACGTATATGATAATACGTCGAGGCTGACTGCGCAGCTGACAACAAAGTTATACGAAGAATACGGAAGCTACTTAATGAATTCTTTTTCTATTCTCTCCATCGCCTCTTCCAGCCTTTTATCAGGGACGGTAAGCGATATCCTCACAAAACCTTCGCCGTATTGTCCGTAAGCCGTGCCGGAAGCTACAACGACCGCCGTTTTGTCAAACAGGCGATTGGTAAATTCAAGTGATGTTATACCGACGGGCACGGGAACCCACAGGTAAAATGTACCACGCGGCGGATTGAAGTCAATGCCGATTTTTTTCAAGGTTTTGAGCACCAGTTCACGGCGTTTTCCATACAACGCAATCATTTTTTCTATAAAAGGGGCTTCATGCCGGAGCGCTCTGATGCCCGCGAATTGAATGGGATTAAAAATTCCCGAATCCGTGTTTTCTTTTACCTTGCTGATGGCGGCGATTAATTCGGGGTTGCCGCAGGCCATGCCCAGCCTCCAACCGCACATATTGAACGGTTTGGACAGAGAGTTCAATTCGATGCCGACATCTTTAGCACCCGGCGCCATTAGAAAACTTACGCGCTTCTGACCGGCAAATACTATTTCGCTGTAGGGATTATCGTAACAAACGGCAATGTCGTAATGTCGAGCAAACTCAACAAGTTTGTTTAGAAATTCCGGAGTCGCACACGCGCCTGTTGGATTATTAGGATAATTAAGGAACATGGCGGTTGCTTTTTGAGCGATATCCGTAGGGATTTCTTCAAATACCGGCAGGTAATTGTTTTGCGGCAAAATGGGAACGTTATAGGGAATGCCGCCGCCCAGCAAAATGCTTGCCCGATAGGCCGGATAGCCGGGATCTGTCATTAAAACGGTATCGCCCGGGTTCACCCGCGCTATAATAAAATGATGACAGCCTTCTTTAGAACCGATCAGCCCCAGAATTTCATTTTCCGGATTAAGTTGCACGCCGTAGCGAGTCTCATACCATTTGGCTACTTCACGGCGGAACGAAAGCATTCCCTTTTCTTCATCAGTCGGATAACGATGATTTAAAGGATCGCGCGATGTGGCGCAAAGCTCATCAATGATAGAATCAGGTGTCGCCTCCACCGGGTCGCCGATGGCCAGGGAGATGACATCTATCCCGTCGGCCTTGGCTTTATTGATTTTTTTTCTCAGTTCCATGAAAAGATACGGCGGTATCTTCGTTAGCTTTTCGGCTGTTTTCAAAATAAATATCCTCCAGAATTCATCAAATATTAATTATTTATAAGCTTCTTCAAAAAGAAATCCCTGATAGACTATTTTTACTTTGCCTTCAAGATAAATCTCTCGCCAGAGGCCGTTTTGATTTTCGAAATAAACGCGCAGTGTTTCGCCGCTTTGCACGAGTACGTCTACGGGGGATTTCACAAGACCTCTTTGCGCCGCCGCCAAAACCGCCGCCACCATGCCGGTGCCGCAGGCAAGCGTTTCACCCTCCACGCCGCGTTCGTATGTGCGCACTCTTATTTTATGCCGGTCCAAAACGACGGTAAAATCGGCGTTTGTACCCCGTGGAGCAAAGTGTTTGTGACAACGGATCCGGCGGCCGTCGTTATGGACGTCGCAATGATCAAGATCATCGACAAAAACGACCGCGTGAGGTACGCCCGTGTCAACACTGTCCAGAATAAATTTTTGTCCGTCCGCCTCTATTTCAATTTCCGTGTTTACGGCAGATGGATCGGTCAGTTTTACCTTTATAACATCGTCTTTGACTTCGGCGTTGATGATGCCTGCGATGGTTTCAAAGGACATTTTTGCCCCGGCGATGCCTTTCATATAAGCATACCGGGCCACGCATCGGCTGCCATTGCCGCACATTTCCGCCACAGAGCCGTCGGAATTAAAAAACTGCCATTTGAAATCAGCGGATTTGGACGGTTCAATAAAAAAAAGACCGTCCGCGCCGACAGAAATTTTACGCGCGCAAACCCGCCGCGCGAAAGCCGGCAGATCGCCAACGTTCAGGGATAAATCGCGGTTGTCGATAATGATAAAATCATTGCCGCTGCCGCTCATTTTATAAAATTCTATCATCTTTGATTCTTCTTTGCGTCGCGGCTACATGCCGCTTAGGTTAGATCTCCAGCACGATATCATCCTTGCGATTGAGAGAACGCGTTACACGCAAGACTTCTTCTGTCGTCGTTATACCGTGGAGGACTTTATCAATGCCGTCTTTTTGCAGCGTTATCATTCCCTGTTTCAAGGCCAGTTCATTAATCTGGTTGGCGTCAGATGTTTTTAAAACAAGCCTTTTGATTTCTTCATCAACAATCAAAATTTCAAAAATAGCTGTTCTGCCCCGGAAACCCGTTTGCATGCACAGGTTGCAGCCTTTTTTCCGGTAAAAGGTATTGTTTTGCAGGACCTGCCGGCTTAAGCCCAGATTATCGAGCGTTTCCTCGTCCGGCACATAAACCTCTTTACAATGTGGGCACAAAACGCGCACAAGCCGCTGTGCTATGATCGCGATAATTGATGACGTCGCCAAAAAAGGCTCTATGCCCATATCAATTAATCTGGTGATGGCGCTGGCCGCGTCATTGGTGTGAAGGGTGGAGAAAACAAGATGGCCGGTCAGTGATGATTGAATGGCGATCTCCGCCGTTTCCCGGTCGCGGATCTCACCAATCAGGATAACATCGGGGTCCTGGCGGACGATGGAACGGAGCCCCGCGGCAAAAGTCAGATCTATTTTGGGATTGACCTGAATTTGCCCGACGCCGTCCATCTGATACTCAATCGGGTCCTCTATGGTGATAATATTTATTTCCGGATGATTGATGGTGGAAAGCGCCGCGTATAACGTGGTTGTTTTGCCGCTGCCGGTGGGACCTGTTACTAGAATGATTCCGTAAGGAGATTTGATCAGTTTGTTGAGAAGTTTGATCCGGTCATCATGCATGCCCAGATCGGCAAGCATCAGTATATTGGCCGTTTTGTCCAGCAAACGCAAAACAACTCTTTCCCCGAAAGCCGTGGGAATTACCGATACGCGTATATCAACGAGGCGGTCGGCTATTTTTATTTCAATGCGTCCGTCCTGAGGCAGACGTTTTTCAGCTATGTTGAGTTTGGCCATGATTTTAATACGCGAAACAAGGGGAGATTCAATTCTCCGCGGCAGACTGAGAATATCGTATAGAATGCCGTCAATGCGATAGCGGATTTTCAGTGAGCCGGAATAAGGCTCGACATGGATGTCGCTGGCCCGGTCTTTAATCGCTCCGGAGACCAGCAGATTGACCAGTTTGATAATGGGCGCGTCACTGTTTTCATCGAGAAGATCGGCTGTCTCATCAATCTTTGAAATAAGGTCATCGGTAGACGATTCATTCATTTCTTCAAAATAGTCTTTGGCTGAAGAGCGGCTCATATCGTAAGCCATATTAATTGCCGCCATGATCACGTCCTGCGGGGAAAGGACAACGGGCAGATTCGGATTTTTCAGAATTTGCCGCAAATGATCAACAGGATGGAAGTTGGAAGGGTCGTTCACCGCGATAACCGGATCCTGGGACGTGATGAGCGGAATAATTTTGTGCTTTTTTAAATATTGGATGGATACGTTTTGCGTGAAATCGATATTGACGCTTTCCATCGGCAGTTCCTGCCTGAAGGAAAGTCCGAAATGTTCGGCAAGAATTTTAAGCAGGTGAATTTCACCAATAGCTTTTTTCCGGATAAGATAATCGAAAAAACCGCTGCTTTTTTTTACCGGATCACTATGCGCTTCGGCTAAAATTTCTTTGGATACTCCGGCGGAAATTAGTTTTTCATCCAACGCCGACATTTGTTCCTTTTGGGGAGCGGGGGAATCATTGTCTTTTTTGGAAGAGGCTTTTAAGGCCGTATGAATTCTGGACATTGATGACCTCTGCCGTGATTTATGGTTTGCCGGGAACTTTATTTTCAGCGGGTTTAGATTCGCTTTGTGGCTTTTGCTCCGGTGTTTTTTCATTGAGCTTGATTACGCCTTCCACGACTTCTCCCATGGATCCTCTTTTTTCATCGTAAATTTTATCGGCATCCTGCTTGGTGCGGACAATATGCGGCGTTAAAAAGACATACATGTTTGTTTTTTCCCGTATATTGGAATGTGTTCTGAATAACCAGCCCAGATAAGGAATGTCTCCCAACAGGGGAATTTTATATACATCGTCTTCCGTACTGTCTCCCACCAGACCGCCGATAACGATTGTTTCGTTATCTTTGACCACCGTCGTTGTTTTTGCCGTTCTTTTTAAAGTGGTTGGCGTTGTGGAAGTGGCGGCAGATGTGAGTTTCGTGGACTGCAGCGATATTTTCAGACGAATAAAGTTCCCCTGGTTGATATGCGGCGTAATATCCAGGATCACGCCAACATCTTTATATTCATACGTGTTATAATTAACAGCCGTGCTTGTTGTAGATGACTGCTGCTGAGTGATATAAGGCACATTCTCGCCGACATTGATTTCCGCATCCTCATTATCGAGTGTCATGATCTGCGGGGTCGATAAAATGGATACGTCCTGATCCGTCTTGTAGGCCTGAATGACGGCGCCGATTGTCGGAAACGTAACACCGGCGATGGTAATACCGGTGCCGAGAACTCCCAGAGAAAAACCACTCGGGAAAGTGGTCGTCGTTGTCGACGTGGACGACGTGGCCGGCGTAACGATGCTGTCAATAATACTGTATGCGCCCGGGTTTGTTGTCGTGCCCGCGCCGCCGGAACCGATAAAGGCGGCTGATGAGTCGTTTAATTCTTTTAATCCTCGCCATTCAACGCCCAGTTGAAAATCTGTATTGACATTGACTTCCATAATTAAAGCTTCAATGTAAACCATGGCTCTCGGCACATCAAGCTGTTTGATAATATTTTCCAGGATTTTATAGTCTTCACGTTCGGCCATGATCACCAGTGTATTGGTTGCCTTATCCGGGACAACCTGAACATTTTTGGAAATAACGGGCGCTACGGCTTTCTGCGCTCCTGCCGCGCTTCCTGCCGCGGTGCTTGTCGCCGCGGCCGCGCTTGAATCTTTAATGCTGTTAAGAACTTTTGCCAGGTCTTCCGCAACGCTGTTTTGCAGGTAATAGACCTGAATATTGGAATCGCCGCGCGGCACGTCTTTATCCATCATCGTGATCAGCTTGCGCACGCTTTCCATATCGGCGACACTGCCCAGAATGATGATCGAGTTTGTGCGCGAATCCGCGACAAATTTAATGGCGGTTGTTTTGCCCTGACGCTGTTGAAAGATGGTGGTTACGGATTTCACGACTTCCGAAGCGGAAGCGTTTTGCAGCGGAATATAGGATATCTGATCCCCCGCGCCTTCAACATCAAGCGCGAGTATAATTTCCTGCAGTCTTTTTATATTGGACAGGTAATCGGTGATAACCAGAATGCCGGCCGGAGGATAAGAAATCACCGAACTGGATTTGGAAATAATAGGGTCCAGAACACGTTTGATTTCATCGGGATTGGCTCGTTCCAGGGAAACTATCTGGGTCACCATGCGGTCGTCCGGCGCGCCGGGTTCATTTTTTATTCTTGTCTCCACGCTCTTTTCCCTGGCCAGAGACGCGGGAACGATTTTAATCATATTGCCCGCGGGGACGACTGTAAATCCGTTAACTTCCAGAATGGAAAGAAAGACTTTATAGACATCGCCAACCGGAATTTTTTTTGGAGATATGACGGTGACCTTGCCTTTGACTTTATCATCGATGATGAAATTTTTTCCGGTAAGTTCGCTGATAAACTTTACCAGCACGCCTATATCAACATTGTCAAAATCAATGGTCACATATTTTTTAGGTTCTTCTTTTTTTAAGGAATGGACGGATTGCTTCTCTTCTTTAATGGTTGCGGATTCCTGTGTTGCGCCTTCCTGTTTCACGTCCGTCTGAGGCTTCACGGTGACGCTATCCTGTTTAACCCCGGCTGCCGTTTCTGCCGGAGTTGCTTTAATAATTTCCCCCGCGGTATTGGTTGTCGCGGTGGTTGTGCCGGTGTTTTCATCCGTGCCGGCAAGACGGGCCGCAAATGCCTGGCCGCAAAAGCAGAGCGTGATGATCATCGCGATCATGACGCCCGAAAACAGACCTGATTTTAAAACAAATGCATGCAAAGTTTTCATCTTAAATTCATTTTTTCTCCAGCAGTTTTTTAAATTCGGGTAAATCGGCCCAAACTTTCAGATCATTATCATCTTTCGCCCATTTTCGCACTTCCGGATTGAAACCAATGGCATTCCTCAGATAGGAAAGGCTTTTGGCCTCATCATTTTTTTGAGCGTAAAGACAGGCCAGATTATAATGGGCGTCAGGGTAATTGTATTTGACCTTGAGCGCGTCATTCAGGCGGATAATCGCCCATTTATACTTTTTTTTATTCATGTAAATCACGCCCAGATTGTTTAATGCCTGTATGTTTCGCGGATCGATTTTAATAACTTTTTTATAGATACTCTTGGCCTCATCTAAATTTCCTTCTTCCTGCTTTTTAATGGCTTGTGCGTAAAGAATTCTGGCATCGGCGTTATCCCGCCCAATTTTAACCTTTGCGGAGACCGCTGTATTTGATCCGGTCTTGCTTTTATTGTCCGGTATCGTACTTTGAACAACCTGCGGCCTGGCCGGTACAATACTTTGAACATGAGAGACACTTAAAGGCGCCGCTGCCGGCATCTTTTTTTCTCCATGCCAATATAGCAGAACAATCATTCCCGCCGTCAAGAAAAGAAATATCAATATTCCCGCAGGCAATAGCCTTATTCGCGGCCTGTTGATATTTTTGCCGGAGGCCTTAAGCGTCGTCTCATAAGCCGCGTAAGGCGAATTCTTTTCTTTTTGGGCTTTAAGTAATGCATCGTTTATGTAGCTCATAATATTCCTTTGGTCAAGGATTTCCGGTAGAAACTAGGTTGTCAGGCGCAACCATATTTTTCTGCCGCCGCTCATTGTTTTCTGAAAATAGTTAAGGCCGATATCGTGAACCGCCAGTTTGATAATCTTGCGGTCAATTTTGCTTATATTTTTTGTATAGGCGATTAATAACGCTCTGTCGCAAAGGGCGTTAATCCGGCGGGGAATGCCTTCAGAAAAAACATAAATAAGGTCTAGGGCTCTTGCCGTAAATTTAATGGAGCCGGGACCCTGCGCAACGGCCAGACGGTGCTGTATGTAATCGCTCACTTCCTTTGGTGAGAAGGGCTTAAGATCATATCTTACCGTGATTCTTTCATTTAGCTGCCTCAGCGCCGGCAGCATTAAAGTGTTGGCCAGTTCCGGCTGACCGATTAATATTATCTGTATGAGTTTTTCCGTCTCGGTTTCCAGATTGGAAAGCATTCGTATTTGTTCGAGAACACCGTGAGAAAGATTTTGCGCTTCGTCAATTAAGAGCACGGCTGTCTTTCCCGCGGCATAGTTGCTCAGTAAAAATTCATTTAAAGCGTCAATATAATACTTTTTATTTACTCCATCCTTTTTTATAACAACGCCGTATTCACCGAGAATCCCCTCCAGCAAATCAAGCTCGGAAATGGCCGTATTGAAAATCAGCGCCGTTTCCACTGAATCATCCATGGAGGCAAGCAGGCTGCGGCAAATGGTGGTCTTCCCCAGTCCGATGCCGCCGGAAATTAAAACAAAGCCTTTTTTTTCTTTGATGCCGTAAATGAGGCAATTCAAGGCATCCCGGTGCTGATCGCTCAAAAACAAATAACGCGGTTCCGGCGACAAACTGAAAGGATTTTCTTTTAAACCAAAATAATCGGCATACATGTCAATTCACTCTCCTGATCAGATCATTCAAAAGAATAATGAATGGTTTCGGTCTTGCCGTTTTTCCTGACGTTCAAATCCATACTGCTGCCGGACTGCATTGAATTCATAATCTGTGATATTTCATTGACGTTTTGCATTTTATTGTTGTTAATATCGATGATGACATCGCCGTTTCGCAGGCCGGCCTTTTCATAAAGACTATTGGGAGCGATATTGGAAATAATGTATCCTTCCTGCACGCCTTTGTTCAAGAAAGGGCGCAAAACGGCCTGATTCATTAAGGAATTCAAATTAGTAAAATTATCATTTACAGTTTTCCGGCTCAAAGTTAAATTACTGGACGACGCGCCGTCCCTTCCGGTACCCGGTGGGTTCGAAAGCAAGGACCCTTCTAAAGTTTCTTTTATTTTTAAAATAATATCCCGTCCGCCATTTCTCAGCGTTGCCGTGTTACGCGTTATTTTAACCAGCTTATCGGGGCCGATTTTATCCCCCAGCCTGTATAATTTTTGTTTGTGACTGGCGCGTTCTTCCACAACAATAAAACCAAAAGAGGAATTGAAGGCTACGGTTCCCTTCAAATCAAAATCAGTAGTTTTCTGATCGGAATCGAAAATTCCTCCGTCCGACTGATTGCCGCCCGCAGGTTTCAGCGTCGAGAGAAATAAATTACGCCCGGAGATGATATCATAATCCTGAAGCGCGCCGCGCTGACGATTGTCTTTAACAGCAGATGACGCCCCGGCACTTTTGACGGCGACGGCATGATTCATAAGAGGGAAACTAACTATTTTATAAAAGAGGTCCGTTGCTTCGTAAGACAATATCGTGATGGCCAGAATGATTAAAAATGACTTTAATGCATTAACATTCATTGCCTCCATGGCGCTGATGTTGCTTATTTGTTTCCAGTGCTCATTTATCGTTTGCGTTATTTTAAGCCACATAGTCTTTGCCGTTAAATATAGCGGAATACCGGATTGATCAATGTTCCGCCGATCGTGATTTTCATTTTAACCGATTTCTTTTCTGAAAGGGTCATCTCGCCGTTTAGATTAAGCTGGCTGTTTTTAAAATCGTCAGCAAGCGCTATTTCACCGCTTAAGAAACAATCTATTTGCGGACCGGATATCTGCAGTTTTTCCAGTCTGATCACGCCATTTTTAAGCTGGGCATTGATTTCGCCGCGATCAAAATCAATTTTGTTTAATCCCAGAAATGGTTCGGTCAGGGCATAAGTGCCTTTGATTAGAGAAAGCGCGATGGTTCCGGAAAGATTTCTTCCCGGCCCGCTGCTATTAAAGGCATGTGTCCAGATGCCGCTTGCCCTGCCTGTAACTTCCCGGCCCATCCATGTTCTGATAAAAGCGTATTTGGCCAGATCAATATTTTGAAATTTTAATTTGCCTTCTTCCGGCGGATAAATTTTAGAATAGGAAGCCAGTCCAAAGCGTCCGGAAAAATTGCCTCCATAAGCGCTGCCGGCCAGGCCAATAGTCTTATTTTTTTGAAATATACTGAACGGATTAAATTGCAGATCGAGCCTCTCGCCCTGAAAGTAAATATTGGCAGGCGACGAACTTATGTTTATATTTTTCATTTTAAAACCAAAAGGCAGGGCCGGCCGCAATGAATCCATTTTTAAAATAAGATCAGATGAATTAGCCGCTTCTTCCAGCCTGCTTATGGCAATATCCGAGGGGAAAAGCAGATACAAAAATACAAATGTAACAAATATTCCGTAGAGTATGAACCATAATGATTTTTCTTTCAGGATGTTCATAATATTACCGGCCCCTGGGTTGTTGCGTCAGCGGTTGAAGAGAGGATATTTGTAACTGCGCGCTTAAGTATTCGGGGCTCTCTTTCATTTTGGTTATGGTAATTTTTTTTATTCTTACTAAATCCGCCGGTGATTCGGCATAATACAAAAAGTCGGTAAGTTGTTTAATGGTAATTTTTTCGAGTTTCATGTCAATTAATGATTCTTCGAAGGAAGCGGATTGCGCTCCAGTTGAAGAATTCATGTATTTTATACTCCCCCTGACATTTGCCAGCGTCGCCTTTTTTTCCAGATAGGAGAATAAAGCAAAATCAGCGCCGCGCGAGGAAACAGTGCTTATGATTGAGGCTGTCTTTGCCGTAAGCGCTGTAAACTCGGTTGAGAGTTCACTGATCTCGGCCAGTTTTTTCTGATTAATCTTTATGGAATTCGCCAGTTTTTCCCTTGCGTCCCAGAAAGGAAAAACAACTATTTGCAGAATCAGGGCGATCACAATAAATATCGCGGCCAAAGCGGCAAGGTTCTGCTGTTTTTTGTCTAATTTATTCCAGAATGATTTTATCATTTAACGTCAATCCTCAAGTTGAAATTAACTTTGCCGCCATCTTTGGTAAGGCTGGTTGAACCCATGGTTACGTTCTTAAAATATCTGGATTTCAAAAGATCATTTTTGACGGCCGAGACTTCATCAATCGTTTTGGCCTCGCCTTTAATTAAGATCATGCTGTTTTCGTAATTTAAATCGGTGATAACTATATTCAGAGAAGGCGAGATGATGCCCGAAATTTCTTTCAATAAATCAACCGTTGTCACTTCCGGCAATCCCTCGTAAAAACCCAGGGTCTTTTTATTTTCAGCAAGTTTTGTTTTAAGTTGCTGCACCGGATCAATCATGCTCTTTGCTTCGGGAATATTTTCCTTAAAGATATGAGCAATTTGTTTTTTTATGTTATTAAGGTGTTGAGTTTTCAGGCCATAGTCGAGAAACTGATTGACAATAGCCAGGAAAATAATTATTCCGGCAGTCCAACTCACCCATTTTAATTGGTCCTTGAAGTTAAAGCTGGCGTTATTGGCCGCGAATTCCCCCTGCCGGAAATTGAAAGATTTTCTGCCCGCGGACATTCTCATCGCGGCGGCAATGGCCGTATTCATGATTGGCGGGTCAAATTGGCTTCGGATATTTTCTTCAATATCCAATTGTTTGGACCGGATAAGGTCAAGAGCTTCCACGGAACACGAAAAATAATCCTCGAGTTCTTTTCGCAGGGGAATAAATAATGAGCCTCCGCCTGTTGTGATAATTTGCGCGGGCTCATTTCGCAGGACGCCGGTTAGCTTCATATACTCAATGGTATTTTTTAGTTCTGAACAAAAATTACGGCACGTATCGCCCGCATGGAGGGCCGCTTCGGGATAATTCCCGCTGATTTTCAATTGCTCGGCTCTGTCCATATTCACGGAAAGCTCCGCCGCCAATGACGCTGTTATGTGCCGGCCGCCGAAAGCCAGAAGACGCACATGGACAATCGCGTCGTCTTCATAAAATGCCGCCGTTGTTGAATCGTGTCCGATGTCCAGAATCATTCCGCAGGCAGCCGTTTTTCTACTGTCTATTATCCGGGCAGCCAGAGCGGTTGGCGATGTATCAATGATGGACACTTCTCCCAGGATTCCTTCTACTTTTTCTATCCAATCCCGGATGGTATTTTTGGCGAGTGCGGCCACAAGGAGTCCGTCGCCGGGAATCATCAGGTAATCGGCGACCACTTCTTCTATCGGAACAGGGATGAGGGGTTCCAATTCAAAGGCTAGTGTTTTTCTGATTTTATTGTCATCGTGAAAAGGCAGACGAACCTGCCTGAACATGATGTCTGTAAGCGGTAAAGAAAGACAGCAGGGAATATTGGAAAAAGTTTTATCTTCCGCCAGTTTTTTTAATGCCGGTTCAATTCCTCCGCAGGCGTTGATATCCAGATTGCTGGCCGAAATAATGCGGCCGCCGGTTAAACCTTTAGAGCTTAACACGATCGCTTTAATGGTATCTGTGCCGATATCCAGGCCTAGTATGGTTTGCGGCATTAATCCTGCCTCCATTTAATGATCTGAACGGATTTATTGCCTGATTTTTTTACAATTCCGCTTATCGTCTTCGCCATACTGCTCAACTGTCCCGAGGATATAATTTTAAAATAAACGCTGTTTACCGTAAGCAGCAATTCCGGATCGATTGTCACTCCCGCCATATTCTGAAACCATGTGGTGCTGGATAAATCATTGCCTGCATTTGTGCGGTATTCATCCATTTTATCGGCTAGTTCCGGGCTGATACCATCAGCCAGGGAACGCAAAACCATCTTCGGCGCGGTATTGACATTTATCGATCCATCATCGCTGTCCGCGGTAACGTACTGCGCGAGTGATGGTTTTTCTTTTGTTCCGTAATAAATTTCTTTGGTTATTCCCTTTATCATAAGCAATTCTTCAATGCAATCCAGTGGAGCGTTTTTTGCTTCGTAGGGAGGATTTAGAGAAAGATAATAAGCGCTTCCCGCTCCCGCTCCCATAACTTGATTATCCGGATTAATCCAGTCTACGATGGAATCGGCTATTTCAGTAGCTGTTTTTTCATCAAG